>JACKGI010000001.1 GCA_020632015.1 Candidatus Nomurabacteria bacterium
GCACCATTGTTAATGTACCAAAAATAACTGGGAACAGAACATTTACAAATGCTAACCACTGTGACCATTCACTAGTTCCACAACCTTTATGACAGAGACCAATCATAACTATAAATACCCAGTTACAAACTACAAAAATTACCGATAACAATTTCAAAAATAGAAGTTTGAAATCAGGAGGCTTGACGTCTTCAGTTTCGATAATTGACATGAGATTATTATAACAAGCGTATCTAAATAAAATATAGATGAAAGTTACTGGTGTACGACAATTAAACAAAAGGCCGGCCCCTTCGGGGCCGGCCTTTTGTATCTTTAAGTATTCTAACTCAGCGATTAATCGTCTGAGATGCCACGTGCCTTCTTGATGTCAGCAGACACATTTGGTGGTACTACTTCGTAGTGGTCGAATTCCATTGTCATTGAAGCTCGTCCTTGGGTCATAGAACGAAGAGTGTTGGTGTAACCAAACATTTCTGAAAGTGGAACCTTCGCGTGAACGATAGTTTTTCCTCCCAACTCTTCTGAACTTTCAATCTGACCACGCTTAGAAGAAATATTACCGTTGATGTCTCCCATGTATTCTTCTGGCGTACGTACTTCAACTTTCATAATTGGCTCTAGGATAACTGCGTTAGCAGACTTAGCAGCCTTTTTGAAAGCTTGGATACCAGCTAGTTTGAAAGCGATTTCACTAGAGTCCACATCGTGGTATGAACCGTCATATAGTTCAACTGATACGTCTTCCATTTTGTATCCAGCCACCATACCTCGACTCATTGCTTCCTTACATCCCTTCATTACAGCAGGAATATATTCTTGTGGAATAACACCCCCCTTAATGTTGTTGATGAATTCAAAGTGATCTTCTCGAGTTACGTTCTTCGCAATCTTCTCATCTGGATCTGCCAAAGGTTCAAGAGGCTTAATTCGGATTTTAACGTGACCATATTGTCCACGTCCTCCAGACTGCTTAACATACTTCTCTTCTCCTTCAGCTTCTCGCTGAATAGTTTCTCGGTAAGCTACTTGTGGTTGACCGATGTTTGCTTCTACTCCGAACTCTCGTTTCATTCGGTCTACCAAGATGTCTAGGTGAAGCTCACCCATACCTGCGATGATAGTTTCCATTGTCTCTTCGTCAGTTGAAACAACGAAAGTTGGGTCTTCATCAGAAAGACGCTTTAGGGCAACTCCCATTTTTTCTTGGTCGTTCTTTGTTTTTGGTTCTACTCGCACTGCTACCACTGGTGCTGGGAAAGTAATTGTTTCAAGAAGAATTGGCTTGTCTAAATCACAAAGTGTGTGAGAAGTTTTAACTTCTTTAATACCTACCGCTGCAGCAATTTCTCCGGCATATACTTCATCAACTTCTTCTCGCTTATCAGCCATCAGTCGAACGATTCGTCCGATTCTTTCTTTGTTTCCAGTTGATGCGTTTAGGATATAAGTTCCAGACTTAACTGTTCCAGAGTAAACTCGGAAGAAAGCTAGCTGTCCAACGAACTTGTCATCCTGCAATTTGAATACAAGTGAAGCCATCGGTTCTTCGTCTGAAGCCTTTCGAGTTACTTCTACATCTTCATCATTTACATCATGTCCAACTGTGTCTGGAAGATCTAGTGGCGAAGGAAGGTAATCTACCACTGCATCTAGAACAAGCTGTACACCGATGTTTTGCAAAGCAGTACCTGTCATGATTGGGAAGATTTCGTTGGCAAGAACTGCCTTTCGAAGTGTCTTCTTTAGGTCTTCATTTGAAGGTTCGTTCCCTTCTAGGAAAGCTTCCATCAATGCGTCATCATGCTCTACTACTCGTTCAATAAGTTCTGCTCGACGCTTTTGCGCTTCAGCAAGGAATTCTTCAGGGATTTCATATTCAGTTACATCCATTCCCATTTCTCCCTCAAACTTGTAGGCCTTCATAGTAATAAGGTCTACTACTCCCTTCATGTCATTTTCAGCTCCCATTGGGATTTGGATACGACAAGCTTTCTTAGAAAGTCGGTCTTCGATAGATTTTACTGAAGCGTCAAAGTCAGCTCCAAGTTTATCCATCTTGTTAACAAAACAAATACGTGGGACAGCAGCCTCATCAGCATAACCCCAGTTTGTTTCAGTTTGTGGCTCTACTCCAGCTGCACCGTCGAACACCACAACCGCTCCGTCGAGTACACGCATAGAACGCTTCACCTCTGCAGTAAAGTCGATGTGTCCTGGTGTATCGATAATGTTAAAAGTAAACTGATTTGCTTTGTTCTTTCGGTCTGTCTCTAAAGTCTTTGCCCAGTTACAAGAAATCGCAGCCGCAGTAATTGTAATACCGCGTTCTCGCTCTTGCTCCATCCAGTCGGTTACAGTAGCACCATCGTGTACTTCACCAATTTTGTGACTCATTCCAGTGTAGAAAAGAATTCTTTCTGAAGTAGTAGTCTTACCCGCATCTACGTGAGCAACGATACCGAAGTTACGTAGTTTTTCGAGTGGAAATGCTCGTGCCATATATATAATGAATAAAATTTAATAATTCACTCTGCATACAAAAAATATTGTAGAAACAATTAGCGATACAATTGTGCTGTGCACAATCTCGCGTCACTGTCGTTCTGTATTCTTTGCAACCTTCCTATATGCGTCCGCAGAATTAAGACGTAATAGAAAATAGCCTGACGGCTAAGTGGCGATACTATACGCCAAAGGCTTGAAAACAGCAACCGTTTAATCAAGACCAAAACCCACAAATAGTATCCACCTTCTAAAAAAGACGCAATGAACGCTCCTTCACGAGTGCGAACAATTCTCCTGAAGAGGTGATTATATGTAAAATGGCCCAACAATAATAATAAATTGGACTGAATACATATTGACCAATAGAACCCTCACCTTGCGACATGAACACAAAATATAAAATTATAAAAAGTGCGTTAATTACTACACAATCGACAATAAATTGAACGAGACGCTTCGGAGCACTCTTTAACTTCTTGTAATAGAACACATACCAAGTTGTTATGTGCATTAGGATGATTGATCCAAAGACTGCCTCCCCGCTTATTTCTATGCCAAAAATATAGATAAGTGAAAAAAGAAGGGTGAAAAGATTCAAATATAAAACATGTGGCAAGAATAAATTTTTTATACCAGTCGAAGCTAACGACCAAACAATTATTGCTACAGATACCAAAATAGCCGGTAACATAAAATCATACGACGTCTCTGTATAAGCCACCAACCCAACAAAAGTAATTATGGCTGGAACAGACAATGACAAAGATACTTTTTCAACCTCCCCCTCAAGCAACCTTGCCTCATCAAAAAAGAAGTGTGTTCCAAATAGTATGGCGATAATCAAAAGGATTGATTCCATACTCAAAAAAGTAGGAAGACTAAACACAAATACAGCCAACAACAAATACGGCAATAGGTGTTTTTTATTAATCTTGCCCGCTTTGAATTTGTAGTAATAAGCTAGTAAAAAATGTGCGTGGCCTAAGACGATATAAGCAACTAATATTAGAATCGGACTCAAAAAGCCAAGGCTAAGAATCCCTACTAGCAAAGCCAAGACTTGTTGTGAGCTAAACGCCGTCATAAAAGATAACTCTAGAATAACAACAATGCATTATTTTGCATAATCTGAAATTTGACATACGAATAACAATGTTGCAACATTATTGGTGGGAGTACAAATCACAACCAATTTAATTCTTGAGGAACAAAAAATGACAACAGTTGACGTTTCTGTTAGTTCATCTGGCGACTACCGCGTTAGTACAAATATAAAAGGAGGAATCCGAGCCAAAACAGGTACCAAGAAACTGGAAGACATCATGTGGGGCAAGGATATACCACTAACCGGCTTTGCTACTTTGGCCGAACTCCTCACCACTGAGTATCATGGTTTGTTGGCCAACTTTATTTCACGACAAGGTTATTCACTACACAACAAAGTGAGGTATGGACTTAAGGGTAGAGTTCGTGCAGTTGTTATCTGCGGTAATGAGTTTAGGGAACACCAGGGTCTGACTGACTGCCGTCCGTATACTCAGAAATAATATTCTGTTCATCAACCCCATAGGCGGACTCTCAGAGAGAGCTCCGCCTTTTTATTTGCCTACTTTTGAAATAAAATTTACCTGCTACCGTATGTAAAGTATGTTTTACATAAAGTAAAACTGACCAAAATGAAACATTTACTATCAAACACTGTTCAAGAATCTCGTAAAAAACACCAACTCACACAAGCTGAGTTGGCGGATATAGTTAGTGTAACGAGACAAACAATAATATCTATTGAAAAAGGAAACTACGTTCCTTCAGTTGCTTTAGCTCTCAAGATTGCTAAAGCTCTTAATACTGAAGTCGAAGAATTATTTATACTTACTAATTAATTACAATATGTCCAAACACACCTTGCTCCCTATTATTGTTTCGCTACTTGCTCTCGCATTTATAGATCCATTTATGTATTGGATGCCGAGCAATGCAACTTGGATTTTGTTGGGAGGACTTTTTTTAGCTACTTCTGTTTACGCTTTTTTTATTCTCACTGAAAATGCAAATGATGAACGGGAGGTCATTATCAGAGCTTTTGCAGATAGAGTCTCTAGTCTGATTGGAATGTCTTTACTAGTTTTAGTAATAGGTTGTCAAACCTTCAGAAGTGAGAGTGTGTCGACTGAAATTGTAGTCATTCTTGTGGTTATGATTATTTCAAAATTTATCGCTCACTGGTACGCAGTTAACAAAATGTAATATTAGAAATATGCAAAATAAAATAAAAGAAGTTTTAAAAATTAGTAGTATTCCTGTTGTACTAGCATCACTATGTTGTTTATCTCCTGTGATACTTGTACTGGTTGGAGTCTCAACAGTTAGCTTCGCTTCATCATTGGCGGACACTTTATACGGAGACTACAAATGGATTTTCCGGGGCTTTGGCTTACTTACTCTAGCGGGCGCTCTTTATTTTTACTTAACTAGAAAAAAAGGAATCTGCACAATTGATGAAGCGAAGCGTCGCAGAAATGAAATCCTCAATTACGTAGCCCTGACTTTAATTGCTGGAGTTTTGGGCTACATATTTTTTCTTTATGTAGTAGTGCACTACTTTGGAGTGTGGCTAAATCTTTGGTAGCAAATATTTTAAATTAGCTACCTAACTAATTTAATTGAAAACCTTACTCTTTCTCCCTGTTCAATATCTTCTATTTTTCTAACCTTAGCTTTTACTGGGAGTATGTACGACCCAGAATGTCTATCTGGAAAAATTGATGTATTCCAAACTGTTTTACCAATAGTGACCTCTACTGGTAGGGAGCCAAAGCCTCTGGCTCTTTTGCCGTGTTTATTTTTTATCTCTATACCAATTTGTTTCGTAATAGGTAAAAAATGCCAATTGGCTGTTTCTCCAGGATAAAGAAACATTGTTTCAGTCATCGTATACTTACTACTCTTAGTTGGCATAGATGGCCTCTGGTTCACATGAGCCTTCTACGTAAGAATCTACATTCCCCTGTGCACATGCTTCGCAAGCGTTACTGTAGGTTTCCTCAATCGGATCGCATGGAGTCGTCACACATTGAATCTGAGTTATACCGCATACTGGTCTATATTCTCTGGTGCAGGCTTGGTTTATCTTTGATTCTGGAGAACAAGTAATTGATTTTGAAGTCTCTCTATCTTCTGCTACAGGACATGCTTCAAACTCACAGTCAGGGCCAGTTCTTCCAACATACGAACCATCCGGACACATTTTGGCATCCATAGTACAAGCAAATTGTGACTCTTCCGGAATAGCGAACTCACTATCTGGTGACTCATACTCATCAGACTCATTTGTAAGACTATCTTGCTCCTCTATAATCTCTTCTTCCATCTGCTTAGCATCTATCGGCGCTTCTACTCTGTCTGTACTCTGCCACAAAACTAACCCCATGAAAAAAAGAATCAATACTGCTCCAACAAGTTCAAAATACTTTTGCATAAAATTTAAATTATTCCTTCTAATCCTGACAAAGCTGTTGTGTAAGAACTGATTATTGAAGGGAGGGCAAACATCATAATTATAAGAGGCAATACAATAACAACCACAGTTACCCAAAAAGTGATTTTCATATATTTTTCAATTTTTTTAACTGAATTGAAAATTTCATTTATCTTTACTTCTTGTTCGTCTAATTGTTGTTGTATTTTTGGATCCATATATATAAGTGTATCAGAAAAATAAAAGGCCGGCGCGAAGCGCCGGCCTTTAATTACTTCTTTGGTTTATCTTTTTTTGGCTTCTTTACTTCTTTTTTTCTATCGTGACCTTTTGACATAATTTTGTTGTTTACACTATTAAGTATAAATCTATATTTAAAAAATAATAGACTGTATTGTTATTTACTTTCAAGAAGTAATTTCTTTTCTGTTTTCTTTAGTTGTTTAATGGCGTATTCACGCTTCAACGCCTCGCTTCGAGTTTTGAATACTTCTTTATAAACCAAGCAAACCGGACGACGCCCACGAGTATACTTAGCTCCTGCTGACTTAGCTGTTTTGGTGTCACCTTCACCATTGTGTTCTGACATGCGCTTTTCTAAATCCGTCGCGTATCCCGTGTAATACGTACCATCTGCACACTCAAGTATGTACACGTAATGACTCATTATTGTTCCCTTTCTTCTTTACCCCATCGCCACTTTAGAGGTTCGCCTGTTTTCCAACAAATTACAATCAGTAGAGCTGTTCCGGCAAAAACTACTGTAATGAAGCGTAACGGTGATTCTTCAACCAAAGATGTGTACTCGGAATACAAAGCAAAACCAAGTAAAAAAAGTACGTACAAAATAGTCGTCAACCAACCAGCTGGTTTGGCTGGTGTCCAGCCATAACCATACAACTTACTTTTAAACCAATACCCTTCTGGATTATCTTTTAAATATGCAATATATTCGTCCCAACATTTCATATAAATAGTATGGACCTATAGGTACTTGCTGTAAAGTTTATTTCTTCCCTGTTTTCAACTTGCTCAAATCCAACACTTCGTCAATGCGGATTTTTTCGACAAAGTCCGGCACGTGAGAGACAAGAATCATCGCTCCTTTGTATTCATTTAGAGCCTCAGCAATAACTGGGATATGTCGGAAGTTTATGTGGTTGGTTGGCTCGTCGAGAATAAGTAGTCCCGGCTCTTCCATTTTAAGCTTAGCAAATGCCACTAAGCCCTTTTGCCCTTCAGAAAGATCTCCTACTCGTGAGCGCATCACATCCCCAAAAAGCAAAAAACCGGCAGCAACGGAACGCATTTCTTCTTCGAGCTTCCTTTTCATTGAGTCCATCAAAGTTTGAAAAACTGTTTTATCAAAATCTAAGTTTGAAAAGTCCTGTCGGTAATAACCAATCTTCACTCCATCCGCGACTTCTTCTCCTGTCGCATGACCACCGGCTAGACTTTCGAGTAGTGTCGTTTTCCCAATTCCATTTGGACCAACAATTTGTAGGTGTTCACCTCTCTTCAATACAACGTCACAATCTGCCTGCTTAGGCTCGTGATCTTTTATCACCTTAACTGATGTTAGTTTAAGTACCTCCAGAGGAATGTCTTTATGTGGCTCTATAGTAAACGGTCGTATAGTTTTATCTTCTTTTCGAACATCTATTTTATTCTCCTCTGCTTCTTCAATCTCAGCTCTCATTTTCTTAGCAACCAATCGCATCTTTCCACCCTTAGCTGCAAAGTAGTTAATCTTATCTTTATTAGCTTGAGTTTCTTTTGCTAGTTTGGCATTGGCTCGACGCTCCTTTTCTACTCGTGCAGAAATTTCTCGAACTACAGTATGATAGTTTCCGTTATACTGTTCAACCTGCCTATTCTGTGTGTTTAAGTACAAGACTCCCTGTGTAAACGAATTCAAGAAATCTGCATCGTGGGAAATCACAATAACTGTTTTACGATACTCTTTTAGAAAATCAGTAAGATGTTCTATACCTGCTTTGTCTAGATTGTTTGTTGGTTCATCGAGTAGCAGAACATCAGGATTTTGAATTAAAGCTGACGCAAGCAGAAGTCTAGCTTGTTGTCCGCCAGAAAAACTTCCAACTACTCTTTGCTTAAACTCGTCCTTCATCTTTTCTGAAGGAGCAAGATTTACCACTTCCAAAACCTCATCAATTTTTGGTTCGATGTTGTAGACCTTTTCATCAAAGCACTGTTCAAAAAATTCTAGGACGGTCAGCTTCAGTTCATCTCTAGGAATAATTTGTCGTGAAATCGCTATCGAAGTACGTGGTTGAATATTGATATCACCTTCATCTAGCTTTAACTTGCCAGTGATGAGTGAAAAGAGAGTAGACTTTCCTGCTCCGTTTTGACCCATCAAAGTGAGCTTTGCTCCTCGACGCACAACAAAATCGGCCTCTTTTAGAATTGGCTTAGTAGCATCGTGTTCATATGATGCATCTTTGAAAACAATAATTCCGTCGTTTCGTGACATAGGCGTATACCATACACTACACACCAATTTCTTCCAAACAAAAATAACTTACTGGCACTTTAAATTATCACCAATAGAACTATTTATACTTCCAGTAAAACCTATCGAATCAACACAGAAAAAACTGTCGTCACTTGGTATGTATGATTCTACAATAAAATTATCATTAGAATCATTACAAGAAAAATAAGAGTGTCTAAAGTCTGGTTCTATGAATAATTTTAATATAGGACCATGACATCTAGTCTTACCTTCGCCTACAACATCAACTATTCTCCTTGAAAAAATTTTAACCATTTCATCTTCACAAGCGCCTGCATATGAAAAATCATTTTTTGTATAGTAAAACTCAGCTGCTGACCTCATATTACTCGTATTCTGCTTAATCACAGCATCGGGAGTGACAATTCTTGTTTCACTAAAACCGCCAACAAAAAGGACTGAAATAAATAAAGATATAAATAATAACGCTATTAATTTTTTTAGTATGCCAGGACTACCTTGTACTCGCAAAGAAATTAATAGCGAGATAATTATTGAAATAAAAAAATAAATATTTAAATATTCTAGTGTCGCAAAGCATTTGTAGAACAACCAAACCAGCAACATCAAAAATAAAACTATTGTGGGAATAAAACAAACAGTGCAAAATAAAATTTTTAGATAACTTGCGAATCTGTTTTTCATACTTAAATGCTAACACAAAAGCCGACTTCTTTAGCCGGCTTTTTATTTTAATTATTTGTTTTCTAGTTCTTTTACCTTCTGTAGAGCGACTACGTACATACTCTCGGCCCAGCCAAGTGGGGTGTTTTCGTTTGGCTTGTCGGTGTTAGAGAAATATAGCTCCGGAACCTTTCCGTCTGGAGTCACGGCTTTCCTCGTGCGTCGAAGGTAGTAGTAGGCTTTTTCTTTGTCTCCTCGTTCAGCGTAGATGATAGCTAACCACGCCAGACCAAAGCACCATTCAGCTTCTTCACTGAAGCCGTCGATGTTGTTGTTGTAATATCGATCAAGTTTATACCGAATAACTCCTCTTTCCTTTACCAGATGATATTCGACATTCTTGAGAATTTCCTTTGTCTCTTCTTCGGTTGTTACGGCAAAGGGGTAAATGAGTGTCAAAAGAGCAAGGTCACAAAACTTAGTAACAGACTCTCTTGGCAAAAGAGCTCTGAGGGCTTGCTCTCCTCTTTCAATTGCAACATCTGGCACGTCGAGCCATTCAACTTCATTGGCTTTCTTAAGAGCAGCAACACATGAACCAATCGAAGAAGCGTGTACTTCAAGATTTTCTTCCCAGATGCCGTTATCGTCGTCGTCCCAATACTCAATAGCCAACAAATAATCAATGATTTTTTGTACCATTTCTCTCTCGTCTTTTGTCTCTACGACGCTCTCGCCCATTTGCTCGAGAGTCACAATAAGATTCAAAACTTCTCCCACAGCATCATTCTGACTATTGCCCCATTCTTCCCAATATTCCTCAAATGTTTCAGGGTGGAAACGAGCATGGATATACTGCCAAGCTTCTCTAGGCTTATTCTCGATAGCCCAATTAATCTTGTCTTTATGTTTTACAAAAACAGTCAAAAGGGCCTTGGCAGAATTCTTGGTTGTTTCTATATCTCCAGTTTCAAAAAAACCAAGTGTAATAAAATAAATATCACGAAGCCATGCTTTGTTATAAAAAGTGTCATCTAGAGAAGCTGTAAAAACACCCGGCCTTCGCTCTAGTCCACGCACAACATCTAAGTGTTGTTTTATTTCTGTATCAAAATCAAAGGTCATAAGAACAAAGGAACAATTGGTAAAAAGGCTCTAGGCAGTTTTTAAATCAGTTGGGTGATATGGCAAACCTTCTTTAAGACACATCTCTGCTGATATATCTTGAAGCTCGAGACTTAGGGCATGAGCGATTGTCTCTACCTTATCGAGTTCTTCCTTTCCAACCACATCTTTTCCATTGAACATTTCCAGCTCCGCACGTAACTCTCTCGCTCGCTCAATTTTCTCTCTCAGTTCTGCAGATTCGATGTCTGTAATGACTTCGCTGTTCTTGGCTACGGGAATTTTTTCCATATATCAACACCTACTTAGAAAATAATATTTATTATATCATGCTAATTTTTATGAGTAACTATGGCCCACCTTCGGACATTTGTTGCCATTTAAAAAAGTTTAGGTAGTATTGCAAGCAGTAAGTATCTGAAGGGAGAAATCATTAATGGACATGAATTTGCAGAGATGGTTTGTGTCAGAAAACATACACGGTTCTCTTGGCATAATCACCAGTCTCAATAATTACTCTTCGGGGGAGTTCCGATATTTAGATTGTTATCTAAAGAAAAATCTTAGACACGCGGTCAGAATGGAGGAAGATAATCAAGGAGAAGTATCGTACTACTTTGCCGAAAACGGCAAAGAAACTAAATTATCTACTCCTGCAAAAATTAATCGAGTTAAAAGAATCTTAGCTGAAAAATCTCAAGTAGTTGAACACTACATAAACCAAGTTTATTATCGTTACCCCGGAGAAATAAAGTGCGCGAGATTCAGGTATGAAGGACCAAACAAGCGGTATCTCACAATTCTAAAGATGTTATTTGAGACTCAGCTGGAAGCGCTGAATTTTTCTCCCAAGTTTGATTTGGGAGAGAGTATCAATCCAGAAGAGTGGTCTAGTTTCCAAATTTGGAAACTCTTGACTGAAAGTTAGCCAATAAAAAGGAGCAAACCGGTGCGCAAGCATCGGTTTTACATTGTCTTTTGTGGAGATTTGGGTATATTGCTGTTAGCAACCTATAAAGGAGTACTTTGTAATGAACGATACAAACGTGGAAATAGAACGGCGCTTTTTGCCGACAACACTGGACTGGAAAAAGGAAGCTGAATGGGTCAAATCAAAATTGATTTTCCAATGCTACCCAACAACACTGCAAGAGAAAGATAAGTTTGTCCGAATTCGTGAGACAGTTGACGAAAACGGAACATCTTATGAACTATGTATAAAAGGCCCCTCTGATGGCTTGTCTTGTTCAGAAGACGAGATCGCCATCTCCGAATCTGAGGCAAGGGAGTATTTTCTTAACTGCGATAAAAGAATGTTAACTAAGTTAAGACATGTCTTGTGTTGGAAAGGTGTATTCATCGAAGTAGACCAATTTCAGAAAATACGCTGTGAAGATACTAAGCTTGTAATCTGTGAAATTGAATTTGAGACGGTGAATGAAGCAAAGGCATTTGAGCCTCCAGCATGGCTGGGCAAAGAGATTACGGGTCTACATCACTGGTCAAACTTCGACCTCTGCCTTAACGGCATTCCTTGGGATTAATCATAATTCCTGGTCACTAAACGATAAACCGATGCGTGCGCGCATCGGTTTTTAATAGTTTAACTAATCTCTTATTTTAAGACCAAATATGGAAGACAGGTATATCGCTTGTCCTGTATCAACAAAAACCTCCTTTATCGTTTCGGTACTTATTACTAGGTCTGTTATTTTTGAGCCAGCCAATGTGACATTGTCTAACTTAGTTTGTGAAAAATTTGATTCACTAAGATTACAATCTTTGAATGTCACGTTCTTAAACTCAGCTCCGATGAAATCAACACTGCTCAAGTCGCAAGAATCAAAAATAACATTTTTTAGTTTGGAGTAACGAAAGTTTGAATCATTGAGTTTTGAAGAAATAAAAGAAGTATCAATTGCTCTCATCTGAGTTAACTGGATACCTTGAAGCCTAGAACTTTTTACTTTAAGCCTAGTAAAATGAGACCGCTCAATCTCCACTCCGGCCAAGTTACATTTTGAAAATACAGAATCAAGAATATTCAACTCATCAATCTTCACCTGATTCAAAGTGACGCTATCGAGAAGAACCTTCTCAAAAGAAATGTCCTCCAACTCGCTCTCACTAATATCTCCCCCATCAACAAAAATATCTTCAAGGTGAGACTCAGTGAGCAACTCCACAACCTTAATCTCTTTCAAACTCTTAGGGTCAATGACAGGCTTTTTCATAAGGTGAGTATAGCAAATCAATCACTTGTCTCAGCGACTAATAAATATACCTAGAAAAAACTTAGTCAAGCTACCAAAAAAGCCGCACTTCGTACTGATGTACGAAGTGCAGCTTTTTGTGTACTCAACGAAGTAGTTCGTTGAAAATGGGATTTACCAGGCGAAGTGGGCAAACGCTCGGTTAGCCTCAGCCATCTTATGCGTATCCTCCTTCTTCTTCACTGCATCTCCTTCTTCCTTTGCTGCAAGCATAAGTTCTTTTGCAAGATTCTTATGCATTGGAGTTCCTTTTTGCTTTCTAGCTGCTGCGATAAGCCATCGAAGCGCTAGCGCCATTCGGCGTTCTGGTCGCACTTCTCGTGGAACTTGGTAGTTTGCACCACCAACTCGACGTGAACGTACTTCCATCAGTGGTCCAGCGTTTCGAACTGCTGTGTTGAACACTTCTAGCGGATCTCCACCTTCTTTGTCGTTTTTGATGATTTCGAACGCACCGTAGACAATCTTGCGAGCGGTCTCTTTTTGACCGTTAAGCATGATGTAGTTGATAAGTCGTTCGACATCAACTGAACCGTGAATAATGTCCGGAGACACTACTGGTCGTTTTTTGATTGGTCGTCTCATAATATTTTTATTAACTGAGAACGAGGAGTGTTTATGAAAACATTCTTCTCATTCTTCGCATAGTTTGATTCCGAAGCCAAGTAATATTTCTGACTTGAATCGCATCCTATAATCTGTAGCGAATATAAACTATTTGTAATTTGTAGAGATTCGCGTCTCTACGTTTTTGCTAACCTGCAAAGAGTTATTCTCCCTTTGGTTTCTTAGCTCCGTATCGTGAGCGTCCTCGACGTCGTTCATCTACACCAGTTGCATCGTACTTTCCACGTACAATAGTGTAGTTAACTCCAATATCCTTCACACGACCTCCTCGTACTAGAACCACTGAGTGTTCCTGAAGAGTGTGCTTCATACCTGGGATGTATGCAGTAATTTCTTGACCGTTTGAAAGTCGTACACGAGCAATCTTTCGAATCGCTGAGTTCGGCTTACGTGGAGTCTTAGTAGTTACACGAGTACATACACCTCGCTTAAACGGAGAGAAGTAGTAGTTTGGCTTGTTCTCGATTTTGTTAAATCCAGATTCAAGAGCCGCACGTTTACTCTTTCGCGCTTTGTCGGTTCGCTTCTTACGGGTTAATTGTTGAATTGTTGCCATAATTTAGCCCACGTAATGTACTACATTAAGGGATTTTTGCAAGGCGTGTCGAGCTTCTTTACAGCTCGCTATAGTCTATTTGTATCTATATCTATATGGGTAATAATACATGCAGCTCTTTAATCTGTTTCTGCATAAGACTGAGAGGGACAATTAGATTTAATCATTATATTTGTACAGCTCGCTACAGCCTATTTCTCCCTAGGAGGTCGAAATATGCTAAGCGCCTGTATATTTTCGCAATAGTCGGTCTTTAGCCTCCTTTGCTCAAACAAAAAAAAAGCGCCAGCTACCTCGGGTCCCAGGAGAGGGGGTAAAAGGTAGTGGCGCAAATGGGCTCCGCCGTGGGGCAACTTTGGAGCCTTGGGGACTAGTGCGTAAGGGTACATTCAGGGGATACCGAGGCTCCCCTCACGCATACAACAGCCTCGGTCGAACAGGGATTTCGACAATATCACACTCTTAAGCACCAATCAATAGTTTGGCGAGCCAGAAAGTAAGCTGGTATAAAGGATTAGCCAAAACAAAAACAAAAAGAATAATCACTAAACCAAAAGCCAATCCTACGTTTTGTTCGAGAGTTTGTCTAAAACTCTCATATCTGATTGACAATGAGTACGGCAAAAACTTAGGGAAAATTTTTGAACCATCTAAAGGCGGAATCGGCACAAGATTGAAAAAGGCCAAAAATATATTGAGCATTATGATTGAGAAAGAAAGTTGTTCAAACGTGGCGTTGAGTCCCAAAACATCAGCGTTTCGATACAACATAGCAAAGACAACGGCGATTACTATATTGGCAGCTGGACCAGCGAAAGCGACAATTGCTTCACCCCACTTTTGATTGGTCAGGTTATAAGGGTTATAAGGTACTGGCTTAGCAGCTCCAAACAGCAGTGGCGAACCAGTTGCTACCAAAAGCCCTGGGAGTATTACCGACATCAATGGATCTATATGAACAAGCGGATTAGCAGACAAACGACCCGCTAAACGAGCTGTTGGGTCACCCAACCAATTAGCAGCATAGCCATGGGCCATCTCGTGAATAATGACAGAAATAATTAGAGCAACAATAATTGCTATTTGTATTGGTTCCATAAATCTATATTATCGTAATTGTAATTTAAACGAAAGAAACAACATAGATCAAATACTGAACTTCACAGCCCACTACAGCCAGATTCAGGTCTTGGAAGGACCTGAATCGTGACTAAGTGTCTGTGTAAGCAAAATATAGTCGTCGCTTTGCTCCTCTTGATTTTGCTCAATAGTAACGTAATTGGTTGCATTCTCAAACTAATATGGTAGTATGGCGCCACTAAACCTTATCTTTATATGGCAAAGCAATGCGACATCACAGGCAAGAAAACCCAGATTGGGGGCCGTTATAGTAACCGTACTCGTGCGACGCAGTTTAACCCTTGCGGGAAAACTACTCGTCAACCGAACCTGCAAAAGAAACGAATTTTCGTTCCTGAGCTAAACAAAACAGTAAATGTTAAAGTTTCTACTGCAGCTCTAAGGACTATTGCAAAGAACGGGGCTTACGCAACTCTCAAGAAAGCTAATCTTATCTAAGGAACAATAAATAAGAGCGCGACGAAAGTCGCGCTCTTTTTCTATTACTTAGTCCTCCCCAAATCCAGTGAACAGGGGTTCATTAAATAAGGTAAAGAAGGCCAAGGTAACCGATAAAACAAATGACACAAGGGCCACAATGTCTGTTGCAGAATACGAAAATAACGTGCCTGACCATGTCGACAATCCTGCTGCTACACCCATGACATAACCTCTCTCGGACGAGAGGATACTTACTTGTGAAGTTCTTCCATATATTCTAACTCCAAAAACATAAGAATAAATAATTATCACTGGAATCGGATAAAAGAAAAGGCCTTCTAAGTCGGGCTTTATGTACAGCATTAGCAGACAAGGAATGATGCTGGTCAGAAAAAAGAACAATATGAACATGGCTGTCCCCTCCAAGAACGTTTATATTTTGTACTCCCTAACCTAATCTTTGTCCAGCCACACATCAGTACCATCACTTTTAAATGTAATTGTCCCCTCTGTGGCAGTGCTAAAAGTTTGAATATCTCTTTCAAAAACTCTCGACATTACTGATGTGTGCGGATGACCATAGCGGTTATCTAATCCTGCCGACACAACTGCGTACTCTGGACTTACTGTATCCAAAAACTTTTCACTAGTGGATGTCTTGGAGCCATGATGTCCAAGCTTTAAGACTTCGCTTTCAAGGTCGGCGCCGTAGGCGCCGACCAGATAGTCTTCAATAGAACTTGGTGCATCTCCAGTCAACATAAACTCGATGTCTCCATAAACAACCTGAACGACTACCGAAGCATTATTACTTTCCCAGTTTGTTGTATCTCCATTAGGAGAAAGAATATGTATTGTCGTTGAAGCACCGAGCTGAATAATCTGTCCGCCAATAGCTGAAACTATTTCTGCACTTTCAGCCTCGGCAGTGCGGGCGAAGGCCCGCGCTGCCGAGGCTTCGTGCTCAACTTGGCTTTGCATAACCATGTTCACTTGATACCTATCAAGCACATCTACCAGCCCCCCGATATGATCTGTGTCGGGATGGGTGGCCATAATTACATCAATTTTTCTATCAAAAAATCTTCTATTTTTCTCCAATTCGCGAAGTACACCAGAGGTCGCTCCACCATCAATTAACATCTCAAATCCATCTGGTGTAACAATTTGGATTGAATCACCTTGTCCAACATCCAAAAACCGAACAGTCAAAAATTCTTCCTCTTCAGAAGAAAAAGTGATAACTGGAAACCATACTGCTAACGAAAAGAAAAATAGTGTTACTAAAACTATTAATCTTAAACCAATGACACGGTCTGACATTTCTACATGATACAATGCGTATCAATAGTAGTTAGCATTAATCTTTTACAACATCATGACTTACGAACCTCTTTCATTTGATATTCCAGAATTAGACGGAATCTCGACCGAAACAATTCAAGATCATATCGGTCTATATAAGGGTTATGTGAAACACGTCAATCTTATTCGTGACAAGATTTATGCTTTTAGTAATGACCCTGAAAATAATGGTTATGCTATCTCCGAAATGCAACGCCGACTTGGATTTGAGTTTGGTGGTATGCGTAATCACGAATACTACTTTTCTCAATTAGAAGGTGGTACGAAGGATCTTCCCGACGGAGCACTCAAAGACAAGATAGAACAACAATGGGGTTCGGTTGATCATTGGTACAAAACTTTTCACACCATTGCTCTTACTCGAGGAGTAGGTTGGGCCATGATGTATCACGACCCGCACACAGACCAGTTGGTACAGACATGGGTTGATGAGCAACACCTAGGACAACTCCCAGACCTAGACTTAATTCTAGCTCTCGATATGTGGGAACACTCATACATGAGAGACTACCGTGCTCCTGACAAAGGAAAGTACGTCGATGCTTTTTTTGCCAACTTAAACTGGGAAGTTGTTTCTGGACGATTAGCTTAACGAAAGAAAACTGGCAAGTCATCATTCTGGGTCGGTTCGCCTTGAGAACCGACCTTTTCTTTTTCTTCAACAACGGTCCAGTCCTTTAAAATATTTGCGTCATTATTTTTTCGACTGATGTATAGATATAAAATAATCATCATTGCATACAGTATAAAAACCCCAATAGCAGAGAATTCTGGAACAGTTACTGAAGCAAAAGGGAGCGAAGCAAAAAAGTGGGCTACCGACAAAATATAATTTAGAGATAACATACTTATGTAACCCACAACACCGGCCAGACTAATTGAGAAAAATCCAATAACACCAGTAATAAATGTTAGTAACATCGCTAGTGGAACAATCGGCAAGACCAGCACATTAACCACCACCGCAATCAACGAGACTTGGCCGATATGATAGAGAAGAAGTGGTAACACAGCAATCTGAGTGGCACAGGTAGCCAAGAAAAATTCTTTAGCCCCAAAAATGCCTTTCCCTTCTGCTAGACGACTTTCAAACTGAGGAACGATTAGAAGCAATCCTAAGGTTGCCATGAATGAAAGCTGAAAGCCTATGTCATATACAAGCAGAAACGGATTAATCATTAACATAATCACCCCAGCTAGAAACAACGCTCGTATAACATCATATTGTCTTCCCATAAACTGAGCGAGTAACACCAAAACCGCCATAATACTAGCGCGCACTACGGTAGCAGAGAGGCCAACAATCAAAGCAAAACAGACTATAGACGCAACTCCAGCCACCACCCTACCTCTTAGTGATAAAAAGAAAGAAAAGCAAAACATGATAAAAGCCACAACCAACATCACATTGTAGCCAGACAAAACAACGATATGTATTATTCCTGTCTTCCGAAAATCTTCCTCGATATTATCCCCCAACGAAGACTTCACTCCCAAGAGAAGACCCTCGCCAAGACCGACAGCAGGGGTTGGAATAACCTGTTCCACAGATTTGATAAACCCTCTCTTAGTTGCAAGTAATAATGAAACTATTGGGTTACCAAAACCAGAATCTACAACTTCCACTTCAGCAAAGGATATTTTGTATTCGACTCCTTTGGCTTGTAAATATTTTGGATAGTTAAAAGTACGACCTAGGTCAGTAACAAACGATTCAGGTTTTTCTAACTTTCCCTTTGCAATAATCCTGTCTCCATATTTGATTTGGTTTAGGCGATCGGTCGTGACAAGAATTTTATCTTCTTCTGTTTCTAAATATAAATGAACGGTACTTTCTTTGTAGTCTGGCTCTGCAATAATGGTTCCCAAAAGTTCAACAGATTCTCCCAATTTTACTTCAAGGGAAGAAACACCAAATCGCCATGAAGCTACTTCCGTACGAAATATACCTAAGGCTAACGATACGACGCAAAGGCTTGAGAATAACAAAACTGGCGCAGAAAAAGCTTCGCTTTTTCTGCGCCACAACAAAGCAAAACCAAACGCAATTACCATCAGCCAAATAGGTGTAACGGCAGGTATTTCAAAAATGGTTTTCAATCCAACTCCAAGCGCAAACGCACCAGCTACAAAAGCAAACTGCATGCTCTAGTGTAACAAGTATGAAAATGAAAAAACCAGCGCATGCGCTGGTTTGTTGGGATAGTACACATAGTATCAGGCGACCATTGCCTGACTAGGTGTATTTTTTTTGACGGTATTGAAGTCTTCGCGAGTTACACCATCTTTATTGACAGCAAAGTCAGGGTCGTAGTTACGTCCACCTGACTCTTCCTTGATTTCTTTCAAAGCAGGTGGTTTGGGTGATTCGTCGCCCTCAGTCCGCTGAGTCAGTGTATCAAAATTAGCCAGATGGTAACGGAGTGCGTTAATCTCTCTTTTCAGAGCAGCTTTTCTGATTCGAAGAGGCCTAACCCCTTCACATTGCTGGTCTCGATAAGAGCTAATCTGTGCTCTGATACACAACAGCTCATCTTCCAAAGTCACTAACCTGTTTTCAAAATATTTTGAGGACATTATATTTCCTTCTTCTGGTATGGAACAAAAACACATAAGTCTTATGTGCACTAGTAGCGAATACTACGTAAGAAGGCCTTAAGCGTCAAGAGCTTTTATAGCCAACTTTTCTGCTTCTATGTTTTGCTCTGGTTCAATATAAACAGGAACAAGATTTGGCAAGCTCTCAACTCTCACATTGTAAACTTCAATAAAACTACCGATCAATCCAACATCTTTTATCTGATGTTCTGCATTTAGCTGTTTTTTCAAAACTTCATTGCTTAACTTTAACTCAAACTCCATTTCCTTGGTTTTGTCTCCCAAAAATTCTACAACAGCATGCATTCCTCGAACAACCGCAAAAAATTCTGCGTATTCATTTGTTGAATTACCAATCGATTCAGAAACTTTTCCTAAAACTTTTCCTTTACTGTCTACAAACAAGACGCCAATAGCGGCAGGTCCGGGATTCCCCCTTGATATTCCTCGAGTAAAAATAGTTACCTTTTCCATATAATGAACCCTACCATAGAATGGCTCATCTCCTAAAGCCCCACGAGGCCTAGCTAAAATCCTCTATAATTTCTTTTTCTTCTTCGGCTGAAGTAGCTTTCTTAAACCGAACTCCTTTCTGCCCTTTTACTCTATCCTCACATTCTTTCCATGTGCTGTGTGTTTTTATTACACCGTCAACTTTACTTACATAAGAATAAGCTTTAAGGGCTTGTCGTTTTCGAGCCTCACTTCTTTCGGACGCTTTCTCTTTGTCATACTCAACATTTTCTATTTCAAATTTATATCCTTCTCTTGGACCGCTATACAAAACCACCTCCTTCTTTTCTCCCAAGTCAGAAGCAATAGTGTCTGCACGCTCATTCCCAATCAAACCCGAGTGCCCAGGAATTTTATGCCAATCAACTTTTACTTTTTTAAGTAGGTCAATTAATTCTTGCCAAATTTCTTTATGCAAAACATCTCCACCTGCTTTAGTTTTCCAACCATTTTTCATCCAACCAAAAATCCAACCAGTAGCCCCTTCAACTACATATTTAGAGTCAGTATATATTTCCACCGAGTCACTTTTTTCTGGAATTTTTTTTAGAGCTTCAACTACAGCCTTAAGTTCCATTTCATTATTTGTGGTCAGATCTTTGCCTTCACCGATTTCGACCACTTTATTTCCAAGCAACAAAACAGCGCCATAACCACCCGGACCAGGATTACCTTTGGCCGCGCCGTCTGTAAAGATTTTTATAGTTTCCATAATTTATTAATGACAGGTTATCATAGTTTATAGTTAATTGTTCACTAGACAGAAATCACATCCACAATCATTACTCTTATCTGATGTCTTCCCATAAAATATGATTTTTCAACATGGGCAATTAGCGTACACGGCACTTCCACTACTGGCATTTGTTTAAAATGCTCGGGTTTCTGGAAGAAAGAAATGGCTTCAAGTTTTCCGTTTTCGGTCTTGAAAATTAATTTTGTGTGTTCTTTTGTTTTACCAAATAGTTCAACACTGTCAGGAATTACGTTCTTAATTACAAAAAGTGGCTTGTGGTTTCCGGCGCCGAATGGAGCTAGTTTGTCTAATTCTTGAATTAAGAATTGATTGATATCTTCCAAATTTATCTCTGCATCAATTACAATGTCTTCTTTCACTAAAGCTTCTTCTCCAAGAGAGACCATGGCTGACACTAGGTTTTCTCCAAAACTAAATATGTGTTCGTCTTTAACGGAAAATCCTCCTGCCACATGGTGTCCTCCATGTTCTAAAAAAACTTCTGATACAGAGTTCATTAACTTAACAACACTAGCACCTCCCCCAGAACGACAAGACCCTTTGTAAACTCCGTTACCATCCGTTCCCCAAATAAAAGCTGGTCGAGCATATTCCTCAGCCAATTTGCCGGCTGCCAAACCGACCAAAGACGGTCGCCATTCTGGACTACCCATTACTAGAACTGGTGGAATCTCTTCAAGGGCCTTTAGTCTTTTGTGCAAATCCTTCGTCATGAGTGCCACCTGGGTTTTGCGTTCCTGATTTAGCTTTTCAAGATGAAGTACTCTTTCGCCGGCCTTCCCTTCGTCTTTTTCAGACAGCATAAAGAAAGCATCCTCAGGATTATCCATTCTTGAGGCGGCGTTGATACGGGGACCGATAGTAAAGCCAATATCTTCTTCGGTTAAGTACCTCTGGTCGATTCGCGCCTTCCTCAACAGTTGCTGAAGACCCGGACGACGTGACTTACGCAAAACCTGCAAACCAAAGTGGGCCAAAACTCTGTTCTCTCCTTTAAGGGGCACCATGTCGGCTATAGTCGCTACACCGACCATGTCTAGCCACCATTTTTCTTGGCCCTTTCCTACCCCATAATCGTTTCTGTTTAAAAGCGCTTGGACTAACTTAAATACTGTTGCTGCTCCACACAACTCGCTAAAAGGATAGTCTCCTAACTTTGGATTAACGACGGCAACTGCTTCCGGTAAAACTTCACCCGGCTCATGGTGATCAGTTACAATCACATCAATCTCGTTTTCTTTTGCGTATTTAATTTCCTCAACATTTGTGGTGCCACAATCTATAGTAATAACCAGAGCTACCCCATCATCCTTTAGTTGGTCAATTGCTTTAGTGCTTAGGCCGAATCCTTCAAAATGTCGATGCGGAATATAGTTTTGAAAATTTTCATAGCTGATGGTTGTAAAAAAATCGTGCAGTACAACTGCACCTGGAATACCATCACAATCGTAATCACTAAATATAGCAATTCGTTCATTGTTCTTCATTGCTAACTCAATTCTTTCGCAGGCTTTCTCAATATCATGCAAAAGCTCAGGTGCGTGAAGCTGGGTTTCATAATTTGGGTTTAAAAAGTCTGAAACTTCAGTTGCTTCAGTAATGCCACGAGTAGACAAAAGTCTGTTTAAAATTGGCGACAAAGTATCATCTATCATTGCTTCTAGGGTTTCTGGGAATTTGTAGTCAGCCATATAGTATCTTGTATGTTAACATTCTTAGCGTATGACCACTATTTTCACAAAAATTATTAACCGAGAAATACCAGCGCAGTTTGTTTATGAAGACGAAGTTTGTATTGTGATAATGGACAAATTTCCAGCTATTTCAGGACAAACATTAATAATTCCTAGACAAGAAGTAGATTATATTTTTGATTTATCAGAAGATATTTACAAGCATATTTTTAATATTGCAAAAAAGGTGGCAAAAGCTTCCGACGAAGCTTTTGCCACCTCACGCACTTGTTTAATTGTCGAGGGTTTTGAGGTTCCGCATGTGCACATCAAGCTATACCCAATGGGTCACACTGACAGAAATTTACATGCCATTTTAGATAATGTTTCAGAAAAACCAGATGAGGAACTCGAAACGATGGCTCAAAAAATACGAGAGAAACTTACTTAAGTAAATCAATTACTGGAGTACTGCCGTTCTCTAATAGAGTAAGCATTGAGCCTCCACCAATTGACACAAAACCAAACAGGTTATTAATCTCTAGCTTCTCAACAGCAGCTACAGTATCTCCTCCACCAATAACAGTAAAAGCATCTGAGGCTGCGATGTGCCTTGCGGTGATTTCTGTACTTTGTGTATAGCCCATTTCGTAAGCCCCGAAAGGACCATTCCAAAGAATAGTTTTTGCCTTTTCAATGTATGTAGCCAACATCTCAATAGTCATTGGTCCACAGTCAAGAATTTTTTCATCTGGCGAGACAGCTTCAACAGCTTTTGCCTGACGGCCATTTGGACCATCTACAATCACATCAATTGGTATAAGTAGTTTCTTGTTATTTAAAAATGGAGCATCCGCTAGAGAAACATCCGACACCATCGACTGACCAATCTCATAGCCTTTAGCTTTTAGAATATCGTTGGTTAGTGCACCACCGATAAAGACTGTGTCGTATTCTTCTAAATACTTTTCCACTAATGGCATCTTTGTTTCAAATTTTGCCCCACCAAGAAGAAACAAAGAGGGATGTTCTGGGCTCATAGCTTTTGTTAGTTCGGACACTTCTTCAGCCAAAGTAAGGCCAGCATAGGCGGGTAATTTTTGTGCTACTCCATAAGTAGATGCGTGATTGCGGTGAGCAGCTGCAAAAGCGTCGTTTACGTAAACTTCTCCCAAGCCAGCTAACAGAGTGACAAACTTCTCTTCATTTTCTTCCTCTCCGGTATTTTGCCTAAGATTCTCGGCCATAAGAATATCTCCATCACCCATAAGCTCTTTCCTTTGGCGAAAACCTTCGCTATCTACTGAACCTCCCCAATGAATTGGTAAATATTTTTCTAACTCTTCAAATACAGGTTTCAGAGTTTCTTCTGGCTTCCGGCCAATATGAGCAATCACAATCGTCCTTGCTCCCTGTTCATGCAAATAACGTAAAGTTGGGAGGGCACGTTCGAGCCTAAATTTATTCCTAACCTTTCCATCTTTTAAGGGTATATTCAAAGACGAACGTAGTAATACATATTTGCCTTTTAAATTTCCGGCTTCTGTGATTTTTCTCATAGATTAACTTACAGCTTTTATAATTGCAGTAAAATCATCTGCTTTCAGACTTGCACCACCAACCAAAAATCCATTCATATTGCCTTCCTCATGAAGTTCTTTTGCGTTATTTGGTTTTACCGAACCACCATAAAGCAATCTAGTATTTTTCGCAGTTGACCTGTCGTAGACTTTTGTCAAAACACTTTCAATAAATAACTGCATTTCTCTTACATCATCTGCTGTAGCAGTATTGCCAGTACCAATCGCCCAAATTGGTTCATAGGCAATAACTATCTTCTTCATTTGGGCAGAAGATAGAACTTTGGCCAAACAGCGAATTTGTTTTTCGACGAAGGAAAAGAAGTGCCCTTGTTCATCACGTTCTCTTTCACCAATACAAACAATTGGAATTAAACGATGTTTTATAGTCATTAAAACTTTTTGTTGAACATCTTCGTCAGTTTCACCCATCGCTCTTCGCTCTGAATGGCCAATAATGACAAATTCAACTCCCAAATCCTTTAATTGAAGAATGGAAATTTCACCAGTATGAGCACCGATATTTTTGAAATAAACATCTTGAGCAGCTAGTGACACGCTACTCTTCTTAGTTTTCTTTCCGACTTCAGATAAATAAACAAAAGGTGGAGCAACAGAAACGTATGGAACTTCAGCTTTTTTTTGTTTACTCGCTACTTGTATAGCCAATTTTACTGCATCATCCAAAGTAACTGGATTTAACTTCCAGTTTCCGACAATTAAAGGTATGGTTTTTTTCATATTTTGAAATTGTATCATGGTTAAAAATAGCGAAATGATTTTAAAAGCAAATCAAAATCCTCGACAGACGTGCCAAAAGTTTAGAGTTAAATCATACTTATTACCTTGTTCTAGGACAGCGGAAATTCCTCACTTTCTTTCGGACCAGATAAAAAGCAAAGCTGTTTGCTTTTTATCCCTCTTGTTGCCACGAATCAAATATATAAACATCTGAGGTTTCTGGAGTCATCGGTGGTGGACTATCTACCTGATTACTGTCGAAAGAGGTAATACGATTTTGAAAACCAGATACTGTAACTCCACTACTTGTCCATTGTGTACCCACTCTTCCATTTGAGATAACACTGCCGTACCTAGTAAGAGTTCCCCTTAGAACATATGGATCGAGTGAACCAGGTAGTCCGTAGTTAGTCCCCCACCAACCACCAGAAGTACAAGAAGTACAATAGTGGTTACGGCCAAATCTACCATTTTGAGCAACAAAGATTCCGTTAGCGGTCATATTGTTTGGAACAACTAGTCCAACGTCTACATCATCCTCAGCAATAGCCAAAAGCCCAGCATCAACTCCAGATGCATAGGTTATGTCATCATTAATAACTATATTTGTTTGAGAACCAGAGCTTAAGTTGGCGGCCGCTAGGGTAACTTTTTGAGAGACCTCTCCTTCCAACCAAACTTTGTCTTCAAAATACAGAAGCGGGCAATCACTATTTATGGTTTCATTAGCCAAAAAGGAGGTTGAATTAATCACGTTTCGTTCAGTGTTGTGCCAGCCCTCTTCTGATGAATACGCCCAATATGAGGTTGTTGAATTAACTCTTCGCACAGTCACCGTACCATCTCCATTAAATATAACTCGATATCCTGAAGCACCAGAAGGGCCATAGTATATACCGCCATAAGTTGGGTCTTGAGCCCGCGTTTTCATTTCACTTAAATCAATAGTGAGTCCTGCAAAATCAACTGGAGAAATTGGGAAGGAAAATAATCCTGGATTAGCATTGGCAGTTGTTGTAAAAACTCCGTTAACTGTTGGATTACCGGAACAACCAAATGAACTAGTACAGGTCCAACTAGCTTGACCGCTTCCAACAAAAGAGTTGTGTGACCCATCCATTCTGATTCCTTGATTTGAATGAACTGGACCAGTAATCACTCGGTCATCACCATACCAAACTGCCCCATTAGTAATAAAAGAATATTCAGCTACAGTCGGTCGAGCATATCTGGCATTAATAACGCTAACTGCTTCAGGATTAACATAAGTATGTCCAGTTGAAGTTACCTCTACTGAGGATACACTTCCACAATATGTACTGCTGGCAATATCTAAAGAAAACTCTCCAATCGGACCATCTTCTGGATCGTTATAAACATGAACATATGGTCCTGGCAAACCAGTTCCGTCTGTTACGTCATCAGGAAAATGGGCAAGATACCAACGATAGTAATTAAGACCCGCTTCTGCGATTTCGGTAGCTCTTTGTTGTTCGTGTCTAAAGTTCACGACTTGATCCTGTGAGATTATGTACCCTACAAACGAACTAACGATTACCAAGAAAATACTTCCAAAAACTAAAACTAAAACCAGCAGATAACCTGATACTTTTTTATTAATGTGTGATAGTTGTTGCATGTACTTATAGATTATCCTTCAGATTTCTTGGGGCAAGACTAGACCTGAGCATAAACTCCCCCGGTGAACGAACTGGGTCAATGTTCACAATGAGTTGTGCCTTTATATACTTTACATCAATAATTGGAGAAGTTGAGCTTAGTTGTGTACCTGCGTTATCAAAGTAAAAAAAAGTTGAGGTTCCTTGATTAATATTTTGCACATACAAAGAAAGGATTTTTTCAGTGTCTGGAGAAGTCAGGTCATATACGGCCGGTGAACCGCTTGGATTATATGTGTACTTAGTTAGAGTGGTCGTAGCTAACACATACTCAACATACTCAACAGCATCATCCTGGTCTGTGTCACTATAGTAACCAAAACGGTGCTCGTCTATTACTTTCACCGGATAATTTCCGTCTTCGGCTGTTGTCATTTCTTTTGCGTCTCTGTTCCACTCAGTCATACCTCTTCTGGCATTATCAATTTCACCAGCTTGCGCAATGGTGTATGCATTGAGTCTATACAACTCTGCAATAGAGCCAGTAATGACTAACAGTAGAACTGTATAGATACCAATAATTACCACCAACTCAACTAGAGTCATACCGGCTTTAGATTGTCTTGGTGATAAGTACATATTATTCAGTAAGGGTTATTGTGGTAGCCGTATCAGCATTCACCTCAAAGAGCGTGACTGTCTCGTCTGTATAACCAGTTGCACTAACATCAATTGTGTAATCAGTGTTTGCACTCACTCCGGCAGAGAAGAACACTTGGCCACAACCATCCGTAATATGTGTCACATCATAACCAGAGCGAGTAAGGTTGACCGAAACTCCAGGTAGCGTTTGCCCAGACGCATCTACCACAGTGACCCTAAGTGTATCTGTAGAATCTGCCGTTAAAACAAAATCTAGTTCACCGTCTTCCCCAGCAATTTGCGTATAAGGATTTGCCGGACAAGCGCTGGCAATATCATAACCACCCAGAAAATCAAAGGTGTAATCATCGAACTCTAAATCACTGATTGTCAAAACCCCAGAACCATTTGTCGAAAGTGAGTCTAAGTATTTATAAATTGGTTGAGCAGAAGCATCGGTACCAATTGTCTTACTACCATGAACATCAAAAGACATATTTGGTAAAAAGGTTTCACTCTGACGATAGAATACATTTACTTCATCTATTTCTGGGGTCACACTAGTGTCAGTAGTATTTAACGTAATTCCAATGTAAATGGTTGGGTAAGCAAGTGGCTCCAAGATAGAAAGATCAACAATGTTTCCAGTAAAACCTATATTGTTTCCCGGCAAATCAACTTCGGGAATTAAATCGTATATATCTGGAGCCGAACTAGTGTAAAACTGAACACTGTGTGAAGTATTTGTCGGAATATCTGTTGCTATACGGAGACTATTCCAATCGACTAATGAAGTTGGTGTAATAGGTCCTAAATACACGTAGCCAGTACTATCATAAACACCTAAATTATTCTCCAAGACTAAATTGCCACTAGTCACCGACACATCAGAACTTGAAGCGACAGAAAGTAAGTCAGTAAAATCTTCAGTGAAAATCTGATCATCAACTGCTGAGAATGTTCTTATGTTCAAATCACTTAGTTCTCCAATTTGAAAAGTTAGTGTTGAGACATCAGATTCAACAACTGAAAATGGCGCAACGATTGGATTTGGATTCGATGTAGTTGCAACATAGGTTTGTGCAGTTGAGTAATCTTGACCAGAAATATTTGCAGTGACTTCAACCTGATATCCACTGTCTGCTGGGATGTTAAATAGCGACGCTCCACTAGCGTCTGTAAACGTGGTTACATCATAAGCAAAAGTAGAACTAGAACTAAAAAGTCTTACGCTTGCACCTGGCAATAATGAAGAGTCAGAATCTAGAACGTTAATCCTAGCTGTTCCACCTCCTGCAGTTGTTTCTATTGAACGAGGAACGATATTAGTAACCAGCTGAATACTACTCGTTGCTCCGTTGATTTCCCAAGTGTACTCCAGCCTGACTTTTTTATAATCAAGAATAATTCCATTTGAGTCTGCTCCTGCAGTACCGTCAGCATCATCGTCAACGTAATCCACTCTGACTCTTTCGATGAACTCAATTCCGTTTAGTGTCGTTGTGCTATTTTGCGGAATGGTCCCAGCTGGATATCCGGCCACTACACCAACATCATCATAAGGAAGCGAACGGAAGTATTCCATTCTGTCATTTGCCACCGACAATGCACTAAGCTTTGCTCTTGAGTGATTAATCAGTTCTAAAGAAAATTTAAAGGAATACATCAAAGTACCAAATACCAAAGTAGTTAGAGCAGCTACTATAATTACTTCAACCAGCGACAGACCTTTTGGTTGTACTTTGTGGAGTTTCATATTTTTAACTCATTCCATCTGAGATCGAGTAAATCGGAGCAATCAAGGCGAGAGCGAAAAAACCAACACCTCCACCAATCACAACCATAAGTAGCGGTTCAATAATAGTTGAGAGGTCTTTAGTCTTTCTCTCTACTTCTGTTTCATAAAATATAGCCAACTCACCAAGCATACCGGCAATCTGCCCAGTTTCTTCTCCTACCAAAATCATTTCTCCTACCAAAACTGGGTACAAATCTTTTCGCTCAATAAAAACTTCAGATAGAGCAGTTCCCTTTTCTACTCGCTTAGCTGCTTCACGGAGAATTTCTTTGTAAAAAGTATTTTGCAAAACTTCTTCGGTAATCTCAATTGATTGAATTACATCTACTCCAGAGTTCAGAAGTGAAGAAAGTGTTCTAGCTGTTCTGGCAGAATTAGTTTCTTTGGCCAAGGTACCAATCACTGGCAATCGTACAATCACCCAAGCGCTAGCGATCCTCCCCCATTTTGTTTTTAGGGCATAAATAAAACCTGAAATTGAAGCTATCATTCCACCAATAACCAGAAATGTATGTGCCACCATAAAATCACTGGCTCCAATTAAAAATCTGGTTGTGATAGGAAGCTCCTTATCCATCCCTTTAAACACTCCAGTAATTTGAGGCATTACATAAATCATCATAAGTACTGCAATCACCACCATCACAGTGATTACAATAGTGGGATAAATCATGGCTCCCTTAACTTTTTTAATCAAATTATTTGAACGCTCCATTTGAATAGCCAATGTTTGGAGTGCTTCAGCTAAGTTACCACTTTCTTCTCCTGCCTTAATCATCGCTACATATAAATCATCAAATACATCAGGAAATTCTTTTAGCGATTCATAGAAAGGGTCACCTTGGTTGATTTTCTCTACCATCCTCTTAGTAACCCCTTTCATTTTTGGGTTTGTGCTCTGTCTTTCAATAACCGAAAGGGCTCGGGTAACAGTAAGACCAGCAGTAAGCATCGAACCAAGGTTTCTGGTCACCATCACCAACTCATCCGTCTTTACTCGACTTAGGAAGAAGTTTATTTTCTCTACATTTAGAAGTCGTTTTATGTCGTACTTTGAAGATTCTTCAATCGAAGCGACGGTGTGACCTTGGTCTCGAGCTACCGCATATACACCAAAACGATCATCGGCAGTTACCGTATTTTTTACTGGCTTCCCTTCACTATCCTCACCAGTGTATGTAAAAGTTGGCATATATTATTCGTTAATAACTCGTAATACTTCTTCGATACTTGTCAGACCTTGAGCAGCTTTAAAAATACCGTCCTCTATCATTGTGAGCATTCCCTCCTTTTGAGCCTGAGCCTGAATCTCATCGCCGGTTTTGTCAGACATCACCATTTCTTTTAGAGTCGGAGAAATTTCAAGAACTTCGTGAATACCCATTCTGCCCTTGTAGCCATCTTCAGTTTCACCCTTTTCTTTTGGATGATAGAAAGGAATATCGTTCCAAGTTGCATCTTTTTTAACGATTCCTTCTTCCTGCAGTGTCTTTAGTACCAAATCGAGGTTTACCTTCTCAGCCAAATCATCTCTTTCGGCTTTAGTTAGAATGTACGGTAATTTATCGTCAGACAACTTACGAACCAGACGCTGACCAATAGCAACTCGTAGAGTAGAAACAAGCAAAAATGATTCCGCTCCCATATCAACCAAACGAGCAATTGTGCCTGACGCTGAGTTGGTGTGAATCGTCGCCAACACTAAGTGACCAGTAAGAGCAGCGTTGATGGCCAAACTCGCTGTCTCCTGATCACGAATTTCTCCCACCATGATTACGTCCGGATCCTGACGCATAAGCGACCGAAGACCAGCGGCAAACGTAAAACCAATGTCTGGTTTTACTTGAGATTGATTAACTCGAGCCATTTGGTACTCGATTGGATCTTCAATGGTAGAAATATTTACCTCAGGAGTATTTAAAAGGTCCAAGATTGTATAAAGTGTAGTTGATTTACCAGAACCAGTTGGACCTGTCACTAAGATAATTCCAGTAGTGGCTCGAGTGGCTCGATGAATTCGGTCTAAAGTACTGCCGTGAAAACCTATCCCTTCTAGTGAAAATCCACTTCGGTTTTCTCGCAAAAGACGCATCACGACCTTCTCGCCAAAGAAGACTGGAAGCATAGAAACACGGAAGGCTACTTTCTGACCGTCCATCTCCATTTTGAATCGACCGTCTTGTGGTAGACGCTTTTGGTCGAGTTTTAGGTTAGAAAGAACCTTTAGTCTAGCCACGATACTACCAGCAGCGATTTTCGGAAGCTTCATCGCATCGTTCAAAATACCATCGATACGATAACGCACGAGCACCTCTTCTTCCATTGGTTCTATATGAATATCTGAAGCTCCTTGAATAATGGCGTGTCTCAGTAGAGTGTCTACAATACGAACTACAGGCAAATCTTCTGCCGCCTTCTTCAAATCACTTTCACTCATTTGCTCCCCACCTTCTTCTTGCAACACCTTGAGCTGTGAAGCATCCTTCATGATAAGGTCGCCAAACTCATCTTTTAGTGTTTTTTGGTACTGACGCAATGCCCCACGCATAGAGTCTGTATCAGTCAGGCGTGGTTGGATTTTGAGTCCTACTTTCTTTTTGACAAAGTCGATAGCTGGTAAGTCAGCTGTATCTAGCATAGCCACCTCAAGAGTATCGTCAGTTTTCTTGTAAGCGATAATATTGTGAGTTCTGGCGACAGGTTCAGGGATTAGGGTCAACACATCAAAATCAATCTTTTGTTCTTTTAGTGAAACAAAAGGAATCCCGAGAACATAGGATTCAACCCTACGCATATCATCTTCGGTCATGTGACCATGAGCAATCAGAGCTTCACTTAAAGTGCGCTTTTCTTCTTTAGCGATTTTTTCAGCCGCAGCAATGTCGGACTTAGTTATAAGCCCTGCATCAAGGATAAAACGCTTGAGTTGTTCGTCTTGAATACGCACAATAAAATGAACAAAACCATTACCTCCGGTACTTGTTGCTTACATTATATCATTATAAAAAAGTGAAACGAAAAGATGTTCACGACTTTAAAAATAAAAAACCGGCACATATTTTGTGCCGGTAAAAGTTAAATCCACAAATCAAATCCTCTCTGCAAGATTTACAAGTTTGCGGGACATGGCGTGAAGGTTGCTCCTTATTGAACTACGCGTCTCATCATCAATCGGTAAGGAAACGTAGGTCAAATCAGGAACCTTCAACAATGAGTCTAAGGTGTCCCAAGTTTTATTTACAAACATGTTCAACCTACTTCGAGTGTGAACTGGGCCTTGTATTTTATATTTCCTTCGAGCTGGAGCTTCAATTCCCTCCTCTTCTAAAAGTGACTGGATATACCTGTCTGCAGACTTACTTGTCATGTCAGGGTGAGACACCAAATGCTTGGCTGCTTTCTTCTGCAAATCTGGATTGTCCTTAATCAAGTCTGCAAGCAACATCGCTATGCCTATTTTAAGCGGTTTTTTATATTCATCGCTTTCCATAAGCATTTTTTGCACTTCTGGAACAAGATCTAACAGCTTGAGACGTTGATACACCCATACTTCTGATTTGGCATACGAGGAAGCAATCTCAGCAACCGAAAGGTTAAACTCCTCTCGCATAAACCTGATTGCCATCGCCTCCTCGAGAGGAGTATGGTCCTCGCGACCAAAGTTAGCGATTGCAGAAATCGCAAACTGGGTAGCTTTATTAGGTATATCTAAAATGATTGCCCTGATTTCAGTCTTGTGAACAACCTTACACGCTCGCCATCTACGCTCACCGTCGACCAGCTCATACTGACACTTTCCTCCGTTCGCGCTAATTTCCTCCTTAGTAAGTCGGCGGACAAAAACAGGCATTATTTGTACAACTTTTAGTGACTCTCCCAACTCTATTAATGACGATTTGTTGAAAGACAGTCTGGGTTGATCAGCAAAGCGCTGAATAGAATCTGCCATTAAATCGCAAGGTGGCTCAGCCGTCGACATTACTTGCTGAAGTACATCGTTTAAAGACTTAACAATTTTTTTCTTTTCGGGTGGACTTGCCTCACCATTCTTTCCTCTGCCCCTTCCTCGAGTAGCCTTGTCCAACTTTTCAAGTTCTGAAGCATGCATGAAACACAAATTTGTGTCTTTGTTAATTTGTGTCTCCTGCGAAGAGACATTGCCACCTGTTATACAAAAATCGCATGCCCTCCACAGTGATGCGCAGTTTGTGTTTTTACAAACAATATTATTGTCTGGGTTTGAGCTCAGCGCTCGGCAAACCTCTGCACTGACAGATGGTTTGTTGACGGCACATTTGTAGAGAGAGTTTCGTTTGTAACCAGGAGTATTCCTGACAGTAATATGGAGCCTGCTTTCCTTCACCTTGGCCATCTTAATAACTCCGCTTTGATTAGATTTTTTGGATTTTAAACAACAGTTAAAGAACAGCTAACTTAGTGAGCAGTATAGATAGTCTCATATTAATGTCAATTGAATACATTTTGACTTTTTGGGTAAGTGGGCGTATAGTTTTCTCATCTGACGAATGACTGCTCGGCCTCTTGGCCGAGCTTTCTTTTAAGGAGTACAACTTAATAACTGCGAGGCCGATGTCATAATTGACCCCGTTTCGCGTAATAAAAATTGAACATGTTTGATCTAAAAGTAATTAACTCTGTATTAACAGAGATGGAAGAGGAGCGAGGAATCCCTCGTGAAAAAATGCTTGATGCTATTGAGCAATCACTAGCAACAGCCTACAAAAAAGAATTTGGAAAACGAGGACAAATCATCACTTGTTCTTTCGATATGGACACTGGAACAACAAACTTTAACCAAATTAAGATTGTTGTTGATGAATCAATGCTGAAACCAGAACCTGAATTAGATGAAGAAGGAAATCCTATCGAAGAGGAAGAACCTGAAGAAGAGGATGAAGAAAACAAGAAAGTGCGTTTTGATGAAGAAAAACACATCATGATTAGTACTGCCAAGATGATCAAGAAGGATGTAGAACTTGGTGAAGAACTTGTTTTCCCTCTAGAACCAAAAGACGACTTCGGTCGAATTGCTGCTCAAACAGCTAAGCAGGTCATCATGCAGAAAATCCGAGAAGCTGAAAAAGAATCTGCGTTAGCAGAATTCGGTCAGAAGGCTGGAGACATCGTCATTGGTCACGCACAACGATTTGAGCGAGGAAATCTATACGTAGATTTGGGACGAGTAACCGCTATCATGCCTTACGAAGAACAAATTCCGGGGGAAAGATTCAAACCAGGAGAAAGAATTCGAGCTATTCTTTTGGCTGTAGAAGAAACCCCTCGAGGAATTTTCTTGAAACTTTCTCGTTCACACCCTGATTTCTTAACTGCCCTATTTGCTATCGAAGCGCCAGAGCTACAAACCGGTGCAGTAGAAGTAAAAGCTGTGGCTCGAGAAGCTGGTGCCCGATCAAAAATCGCAGTTCATGCAGTTGACGAACACATCGATCCAGTTGGTTCACTAGTTGGACAAAGAGGTGTACGAGTTTCTACTGTTATGAGTGAATTAGGAGGAGAAAAAATTGATATTATTGAATGGTCTCCTGTCATTAACGAATTCATCGAGGACGCTCTATCTCCAGCCCAAGTGATGGAAATACGAATTGAAACAGAACCAAATGAAGAAGAAGGGGAAAGGGGTCACGCAATTGCTGAAGTAGCTGGTGACCAACAATCTTTGGCTATCGGACGAGGAGGACAAAACGTTCGTCTAGCAGCCAAGCTAACTGGTTGGAAGATTGATATCGTTTCTGCAAAAACAGGTGAAGAATTGGCCGAGGCAGACGCTGAAGGAAACGTTGAGTTAGAAGCTCCGTCTGATACAGATGCTGGCAAGGATGATGAAGTTCTTGAAAGCGAAGACGCAACTACAACCGAGCCGGATTTGGAAGAAGTGCTTGAAGAAGAAGATGACACAAAAGACCGAGACATGACTGAGGGTGCGGAAGCAGAAGGAGAAGACGAAATAGACACGCCAGAAGAAGCTGAAGACGAACTTGCTCCAGCTATCGACGAAGAAGTCGCAAAAGAATTGGAGGAAGAAGAAACTAAGTAATTTAGTTTAGAAAAGGCCGGCGCCCAAGGGCGCCGGCCTTTTTCTTTTCCCAAAAACGGGTAGAATACAAACTATCTTATTTATATATTTAAATTGTTATGAACTTACTTCACGATATCCCAGCTGGAACAGCCGACGAAATGAACGTTATTATTGAAATTCCAAAATTCTCTAAGAATAAATACGAAGTCGACAAGGAGACAGGAATCATTGCCCTAGATAGAGTAATGCACACAGCTCAGGATTACCCTTTTGACTATGGTTTTGTGCCACAAACTCTTTTCGATGATGGTGACGCATTAGACGTGGTGTTGGTTACCACCTATCCACTCGCCCCAGGCATTCTAGTTAAAGCTCGTCCAATCGGAATTATGGAGATGGTAGACGGAGGAGAGCGCGATGACAAAGTAGTAGCTGTCCCAGTAGAAGATCCCCGTTTTGATGATGTGAAGGATATCTCTGATCTATACTCACACTTTAAGAAGGAAATGTCTCACTTTTTTGAGACTTACAAGAAGGTTCAAAATAAAGAAGTTTCTATCGGTGAGTGGCACGGAGCCGACAAAGCCAAGGAAGCTTTTGAAAAAAGTTGCGAGATGTACAAGTCAGATAAAAACAAGTAGGACATACTTATTTTTCACTGTGTATAACGCCGTTCTAGGTTAACCTAGAACGGCGTTATACTTTGTACACCTAATAAAGTTAATTAATATTTTATCTATTTTATGAAAACCCTTTCCAATATACTTATCAGTCATCTGTTTTTCCTTTCATTGTTTGGACTTGCTACTTATGCCTTTGCAGAAGAAGACACAGCCGTTGAAGCAGAAGCTACTATAAGTGCTGAAGCAACGATTGAAACTACTCCAGAGGAACGACCCGCAGGAACAGAAGCTGTCAGAGAAAAAATACAAGAGCGAGAAGCAATCAGCGAAGAGAGGCAAGCGGAACGCGAGGCAAATCAAGAAGAAAGAGTGGAGACTCGTGAGTCCTTAGCTGAAGAAAGACAAATTATACGTGATGAAAGAAGAGTAGTTCTTCAAGCAGAGGCACAAGCAAGAATCACAAACCTCGCTGCAAATATTAGCAATCGTATCGACGCAGCAATTGTTAGAATGCAGAACATTATAGATAGAATTGAAACAAGAATAGATAAATTAGAAGAAAGAGGAGTTGACACCTCTGCTGCAGCCAGTGCTCTAGCCGAAGCACAAATATCAGTTGATGCAGCAAAATTATCCGTCGCAAACATCGATGCAGAGGTTGCCCTTGCACTAAGCTCGGAAGACGTTCGATCCACTTGGTCAACTGTTAAGACTAGCTTTGGAACTATACGAGATTTACTAAAAGACGCTCACGCCAACCTACGCGTTTGTGTATCAGAATTGAAAAAAGCAGTTACTGAATTCCAAGAGGATTATGTAGCCGCCGAAGCAGAACTAGAAGCTGCAACGTCTGAATAATTATTAATCAATTACTTTATTTAATATGAACGAAGAAACAAACGAGGTAAAGGTGCCAAATTTTGAAGGAGAAGAAATGAAAATGCCTGAAAATACTGACGCCCAAATTGCTACCGAAGAAAGCTCAAGTGTTATAAATGGTCCCCTATTGTTCTCATTAGCGATTCTACTGATTGTCATCCTTGGTGGTATGTATTTTTGGTTTAACTCACTTGATACTACCCCAGCTCCTACCGTTACTAGCGAGCGTCCTTCTGCTGAAGAAAATAACGAACCGGAAAGCACGACTGCCGAAGCACAAACAGATACCATGCTTACCACTAGCACTTCAGATGAGATTAGTGCCATCGAAGCAGACATTGAAGCTACAAACCTTGAGAGCTTAGATGCTGAACTTGACGCAATTGACGCAGAGCTAGAAGCTGCTGTCGAATAGACTTGTAGACCAAGACCAAAAAAGGCGCACTATGCGCCTTTTTATTTTAAATACAAAAAAGCCCCTGTGTTTATACTGACGGGGCATACTTCAGTTCTTCAATTGTTATTTTTTCATATTCCTTTGGTATGTCTCCTCCGTAAAAGAACGACAGCTCCTTAAAGTTGGAAGCAATCACTACTTCGACTTTTTTTAAATCTAAATCTGGAAAATCCTTTTTAAGGTAATCGGCCATTAGCACAACGATGTGCGTAGGTATATTATCGCCAAAAGCAACAATTCTTATTTTAGGCAGACGACCTTTCTTTAAAACACACAGTGTTTTAATAAACATCTTCTTTTTCCTCTATTAGTGGTGAAGTGTTCAGAATTTACCACATGTACGACAAATGTCTACTAAAGTGAACGTAGCGGTTGCAATTTCCTCAGAGTTTCGTACACTGGCGGGCACTATGTCACATTCACATTCTGTAGATTTTAAAAGCGCTTTTACAGTAGAGGAGTTGCCAGATTCACAAGTAAAAATTTCTGGCGAATTACCATACGCTGAATTACAAAGCGAACGTACTGCCGCTCTTGTAGCTCTCGGGAAAAACGTTGAGCTAGATGGCTTTCGAAAAGGTCATGTTCCAACCCCGGTACTAGAAAAACACCTTGGAGAGATGAACATCTTGGCAGAAATGGCCGAAAGAGCCATTTCACATGCTTACCCTCATATAGTAGAAGAGCACAAACTTGAAGTTATTGGTCACCCACAGATTGAAGTTAAGAAGATTGCTCCTGACAACCCTCTAGCTTTTAGTATTACTGTAGCTGTTGTACCAACCTTCGAACTTCCTGACTACAAAGATATTGCAAAGGAAGCAAACAAGAATCGTCCAAGTGACGAGGTGACTGATGAGGAACTAGCAGAAAAGATAAAGGAAATTCAGAAGTCAAAGCAAGCATACGAGCGTATGCAAGAGTTGTCACAGAAAAATGCTGAGAACTCTGAAGATGGAAACACACCAGACTTACCCACTCCAGAAGAAGCTGAAGAAAAGCCACTTCCAGAACTAACTGATGAGTACGTAAAAACTCTCGGTCAGCCTGGCCAATTCGAAACTGTAGATGACTTTAAAGCCAAGCTTCGTGAACACTTAGAAATTGAAAAGAAACAAGAAAATGTTGCTAAGCATAGAGCTGACATAACTGACGGAATCATCGACAAAACAACAATCAACCTCCCACAAATCCTAATAGATTCTGAAATCAACCAAATGTTTGCCCAAATGCAGGAAGATTTGGACCGAGCAAACCTAAAGATGGATGACTACTTGTCTCACATCAAGAAGACTAAGGAAGAACTAAAAACTGAATGGACTCCTGCAGCCGAAAAGAGAGCAAAGCTTCAACTTGTCTTAAACGAAATTGCTAAAAAAGAAGAAATCGTACCAGATGCTACGAAAGTAGAAGAGCAAACAAAGGAGCTACTTGAGCGCTTCAAAGATGCCGACGAACACCGAGTAAGACTTTATGTCGCTTCTGTACTACTGAATGAAGAAGTGATGAAGTCGTTAGAAGGATTGGAATAAGTACTAAACAAACCTAAAAACAAAATTAGCGCTATCCCTTTTGGGATTGCGCTATTTTTATGTTTATGATTTCACTTTCCATCTCTTTGAAGATTCGATCCTAGATTCAAATCCTCAAAAGATAGGGCGAGGAGGAGTAAACACTCAACTCGCCCAGGTAACCACGTACCACGCCCGGTTTACGGCGGAATAGTCTAAGCATATCTATTCATGAGCTTTGATGAGGGTTTCAGTCTTTTATACCTCCCATCTCACCTGTATGTCGTTTATCGCTGTCGTCATGCTTTCGCAAAGCATGACCGCTCACCGTCACCAGATATCCTTGTTAATTTATTACACGCAGTCAGACCAAGGTCTGCGTGGGATTGATGTCCGGGAGACTCATCTCAAACTCCTTGAAGAAGGCCGTAATTCTCTCAGATGTAAAGAGAGAGGGCTCGACTTGGAGTTCCAGTTTCTTTTCCTCCTCATATATATAAGCATCGTGTCCATAGTAACCTGACCTACTATTAACAGAATCAAAACGCTTACGATAATATGAGACATCTAAGAAACAACCGCTAGGATCCTTGTCAGTAACCAAATATACAGCATAGTATTGGTTAAGGACTTCCCTGCGATAGACACCACCTGAGCCTGAGCTCATGTTGCGGTCTTCCCAAACTCGACTAATGCTAACCATGATCTTAGTCAATTCCCAGTTTTTCAACTGGTCATTACGTCGATCAAACTGGTCAGTGATCACTCGTCTATCAATCTCCTGCCGCTTACCTCCACTTGTCACAGCGTAGAGGACCACACTTTTCGCCAATCCACCCGTAGAGCCATAATTGCTTTCTCGGGTCATGACGTATGTGGTGTCGTTGTACGGGACATGAACCATGTCCAGTACATTTGACCAAGCAGCCAACTCCGTATGTCCATAGACTTTGCCAGCGGCATCTGTGGGAGTATACGTGTTGTACTCAAAACTCTTTTTGATATTGTCCATGGTAATCTCCCACACCTTACTTTCGTTACTCTTATGAGTCGATCAAGTGGTGCTCCTGTATTCAGGAAAGAAAGTATCAATTCGACACACTCTTTCCTGAATACAGTCATGGACTTTGTAAAGAACTTTTGTTTCGCTCTTTTGAGCTCATCAGGACAAGTACACACTTGCCTACAAAGGAGAGTTTTGCGAGGTCTCCGGCTCGGCCTCATCCCGAAGGATATGAGGACTTTGTGTAAAAGAGAGATGTCACTGCAGTGACTTTAATGATCAAATAGATATGCACCCTGAAAGGTGGATCCATTCAATACATTTGGGCACGCCTCCGTCGAGGTCAACAATGAGCCTAACCATTGTTGATATGTGCTTTTGGATGAAGTGCCCTTCATCATCGGCTTACAGGTAATCTCTCAAATCACCCGCACAAACATAAGCATTTGTATAAACACACATATTTGTGCGGGTGATTTATTTTTAAAGAACAAACTATCATGTTGAAGATTCGAACCATGTTTACTGTTTCAAATCCTCAAAAGATAGGACGAGGAGTAGTAAACACTCAACTCGTCCAAAAAGTACTGCCTATGGTCCCTTACAAGGAATTCCTCTTTTTAGAAGGAAATCCTTGAGACCTTCGTGAGCAAAACTTTTGACAACACCCACTTCTATTACCTCAAACCACATTGCGTGAACATATGGGCAAGGATTAGTCAGCGAGAATCTCATATCAAGCTCTTCTGCGAGACTTTCTGCACGAGACAGATCGTCTTCTAAAGCTATGATATCTGTACCAGTGCCGAACCCTCTGTACGCAACTGCATATTTCATGTCATTCTCCTACCCACAGAAACCCGAGGCGCGGTTGCGAAATATTCGCGGTGTTTGTTTCGATGTACTGAATGAACTGTGCAAGATAATACACGAGACTTTACACTTTGTCAATATTACTGTCTATCTTTATGACGTTATATGCTGTTATTATTGCCAATTTAGCCTTATTTATATGGATTTATGATAAAACTGTTTTGAATTTGTCAAAATTATTGACTATTTTATTAGAGTATGAAACAATAAGCACATGGATGACATAATCAAGCAACTAAAGAATCTGAACCTGACTGACAAAGAGGCCCGGGTGTACCTTACCCTACTTGAGCTAGGGCCTTCTACTCCATACAAAATCGCCAAGCGTTCTAGACTTAAGCGCCCTACCGCTTATGTGATAGCAGAAGAATTGGTTGAAAAAGGTTTGATTATCCAAGTGACAGGAGAAAAAAATAAGCTTTATATAGCCCGTTCCCCCGAGGCCTATTTTGAAGACGCCGAGGAAAGACTCTCAAACGCTAAGAAAATACTCCCAGAATTGCTTGCTTTACAAAAGAAAACTAGTGAAAAACCAACGATTCTATACTTCGAAGGCACTGACGGTATTAAGCAGGCCTATGATTATAGACTTAAGGAATTTCACAACAAAGAAATTGTTGGTTTTTTTGCTCGAGGTACCGAAATCTCAGACGACCTGACTGAAAATGTGTTTTTACCTTGGAATGATTACAAGAAAGAACACAACATTAACGTCCGTGGCTTTACAACAGATGACGCCAGTCTGCAGGTATATGAGCAATACTTCAGCACATCTGACGGAGACGGCAAAATTCTGGCTCGTTTCTTGCCCGAAAGCCTTTACACTGCCGATACTTCCTTCGAAATCTTCGATTGGGGAGTTCGTATCGTTATTATGGACTCAAAACAAGCCCTAATTATGGAAAGTGAAAAATTCGCGCATGCCATGAAAGAAATCTTCGAGTTATTGTGGTCAAAGACTGAAGGAGAGTTTAATAAGCCAAAGAAAATTAAAATTTAATAATTATCAAAATAACCATAAAAATAAAGGCGGTGTGGTCCCAAGGGACCACACCGGTTTTTTGACACTACTCACCACATAAGATCAAACTCATCTTCTGTTGAGTAGTATTCGGAGCTTTCATCGTACTCATCATCAACATCAATTAGTTGAGCAGTTTTTAAACCTGATTGAATAAGTGTTTCAATGGTACCGTGATTATCGGGGCTCGTAATCACTATGAACACTCCGGTGCGTTTAGCTTTCTTTTCAAGACTACGAAGAAAGGCAATGATAGGTCCATTTCGGTCACCAGGTTTTGCTAATACCTTATTTTTAAATTGATGTGCATGCAGAATGTTATTACAAACCACGTCTGCACATTCTTGTGAAACACCGATGCCAGAAGTAATGACTAATACTGGTGAGCCCTCGATAATTTTTCTTATCTTGACTGCAGTTTCTGCGGTTTCATAACGCGCACTATCGGTCATCTTACGCTTTCCTGACTCTGTGTAAGTTTCTCCGTAACATATGGTAAAGAACTTTGGCATTACTATCTCCTTTGAAGGACAAAATGACGACAGAATAGTACCACATATGTTTTGTTTGTAAATATTTTTGCTTATCCAGCATTTTTTGTGTACGATTGGGTTCTGCTTAATACCTTTACGACCAGCAGAATTAAACTTGAATTTATATTATGAAATCTGAACAAACAAAACACGAAAGCAACTACCTAGTGCCGACTGTAATCGAAAAAGTACAAGGTGGGGAAAGAGCTTTTGATATTTACTCTCGCCTTCTTAAGGAACGAATTATTTTCGTGACTGGTCCAATTGAGGATCATATGGCAAATCTTATTGTCGCCCAATTACTTTTCTTGGAAGCAGACGACCCAAAGAAAGATATATTCTTATATGTAAACTCCCCTGGTGGTAGCGTGACCGCTGGCCTTTCTATTATCGACACAATGCACCACATCAAGCCAGAGATAGCGACTGTGTGTGTTGGTCTAGCGGCTTCTATGGGTTCACTTATCCTCTCACAAGGAGAAAAAGGTAAGAGATTCATTCTTCCAAATGCCGAGGTAATGATTCACCAGCCTTCAGGCGGAGCTTACGGACAAGCTTCTGATATAGACATTACTGCCAAGCACATCCTGAAAACCCGAGAAAGGTTGAACAAGATGTTAGCCAAAGCTACTGGTCAAAAGATTGAGAAAATCAACCAAGATGTTGACCGAGACTTCTTCATGGATGCCGAAGAAGCTAAGAAATACGGCATCGTTGATAAGGTGTATAAGTAGACCTTCTCTCTAGAGAAAAACCCCAACTTTGATAAGGCCTTGCGGAAACAGTCTCCTAAACTGTTGAGCAGAGAACTTGATTCGTGTCTTATCAAAGTAGGGGTTTTGTGATTTCTATCACTCGTTTACAAACCACCATTTCTCTAGTACAGTGCTGATACACAGTTACGGAGGATTATTTAATAAAGAAGTATTGTCATGCCACCATTAGCATTTACGGTTGCGTTAGGCTTGGCTCTATTTCTCGGTATTGGAGCAGGATATTTTGTACGCTATCTACACGCGCAATCAAAGAAAAACTCAATTGAGTTGTTACTGAAGGAGCGTGAAATAAAAGCAGAAAAGAAAGCGTTAACTATTATTGAAGAGGCAGAAGCGAAAGCTGAACGTATCGAGAAAGAGGCAAAAGCTGCACAAAAACACTTAGAGGAAAAACTGGAACAAAAGGAAGAAAGGCTTGGAAAAAAAGAAGAAATTCTAGACGAAAGACAAATCGATATCGAGTCACAAAAAGAGGACTTACGAGGAAAAGTAGAACAAATTAAGTCTATAAAAGCTCAGTTGGATAGCAGGAAGGAAGAGGCTGACCAAAAACTAGCTGAAGTAGCGGGTCTGTCTAAGGAAGAGGCTTTTGAAAAAATCATTGCCAAAGTAGAATCAGAAAGATCAGAAGACATCTACTCTAGGTTACAAAAAATAGAGAGAGCGGGGGAAGAACAATATGAAGAGAAAGCTCAGAATCTACTTCTGGCTGCTATTCATCGTGTCGGCAATACCCTTGCGCCGAGTCTTATGACTGCTCATGTTGAAATACCAAGTGATGATCTGAAAGGAAAAGTGATTGGTAAGGAAGGAAGAAACGTAAGAGCTTTTGAAAGAGCTACTGGGGTAGATGTTTTGATAGACGAGTCTCCTGGATACATCGTACTATCTTCATTCGATCCTATTCGACGAGAAATTGCACGTGTGGCATTAGAATCACTATTAAAAGACGGGAGAATCCAACCAGCAAAGATTGAAGAAGAAGTTGAAAAAGCACGAGGAGAAGTTGCAAAGATTGTTCGTAAGATGGGAGAGAAGGCCGCTTATGACGCAAACGTACCTAACTTGCACCCTGACCTTCTAACTATTCTCGGTCGCCTACACTTCCGAACAAGCTATGGCCAAAACGTTTTGTGGCACTCAGTTGAAATGGCGAACATAGCCGGAATCATTGCAGAAGAAGTGGGAGCTGATGTTTCGGTAGCTAGAGCTGGTGCCCTACTACACGATATTGGTAAGACAGTAAGCCATGAAGTGGCCGGTACTCACGTTGAAATCGGAATTAGGATTCTTGAAAAATATGGTGTAAGCCAAGACGTTATTTTGGCCATGCGTGCTCACCATGAAGAATATCCATACGAAACACCCGAGTCTATTATCGTGCAAGTGGCCGACTCCATTTCAGGAGGTCGTCCAGGAGCACGGCGTGATTCGATGGAGAATTATATTAAACGTCTGTCAGACCTAGAAAACATTGCAACAAAGATTTCAGGTGTTGAAAAAGCTTTTGCTATCGCGGCCGGAAGAGAAATACGAGTGATTGTAAATCCTGCTGCACTCAACGACTTAGAATCTAATAATCTTGCTAGAATTATTGCTACAAATATTGAGGCTCAGCTTCGATACCCAGGGGAAATTAAGGTACATGTAATTCGTGAAACGAGAGTAATTAGTTACGCTAGATAGATAAAAAACCACAAAAAAGGCGAGGGCCACTGTGTGACCCTCGCCTTTTAAAATTTGACCAAAAAACATTACACCATACAAAAAGCTCTTGTGTAGTCGTTGCAGTACATATACGTTGCTATATAATGTTTTGTAAGCCATAACGGCATCGTGCTTGAGTTATCGCTCACCACAATTTTTTAATCGCTCTTAGAATATTAATCTCAGATCTATGAATAAAGCAGACATCATCAGCAAAGTGCATGAAGTACTAGACACTACAAAAGCTGACGCAGAACGAGCAGTTGACGCAGTATTTGGTAGCATCGAATCAGCAATGAAAGATGGTACACAAGTATCAGTAGCAGGTTTCGGAATCTTCGAAGCTAAAATGCGAGCAGCTCGAGAAGCACGTAACCCACGAACTGGTGAAACTGTACAAGTACCAGCAATGCGAGTACCAAAGTTCCGAGCAGCTAAGGCTCTAAAGGATGCAGTAAAGTAGGCAACTACTATTCTCCATGAAAGGCCGGTGAAGACGTTTGTCTTCCCCGGCCTTTCTCTTACCTAATCTCTATATACCGGTTTCTCTAGCAACATATTTTGAGCGTCCGCGGGGACTAATCGCTTACTATTCAGACGAACACATCGGAGCGTGTGAAAAATATGTTGCTAGGTAAATAGTTCAACGTTTTCTATTTCTCACAAAATTTAACTATGATATAATTTAGGAGTAACGGAGGTAATAATCGTTACGCGGAAATATAAGGAGCAATCCTTGTATCTCCCACCACATTCGGAAGTCCCCTAGCCTGGGGACTTTCGTTTATCTGATTGAAATATCGTTTGTTTATGATAGGATGTTGTGACTTCAGATTTCTGGAGTGCGCAGAAGACTGAAAGCAAGCACTCAATCTTCATTGCGGTTGTATCCTAACGATACATCCGCTGCGCTCGTAAGGCTCATGCTCGAGCAAGCTCGGCATAATCTTACTCGCTTGCGGGTGTAGTTTAGTGGTAAAACGACTGCCTTCCAAGCAGTAGTCGGGAGTTCGATTCTTCTCACCCGCACAATTCAGAGCCGGAGACAACGCGTCTTGGCACCCTTAAAAACGTAATTTTATAGTATGAAAGAAATACCAGAATGTTTTTATCGTGTCAGCGTAAAGGCTCTAATCCTTAACGAAGCTAAGGATAAATTTTTAATCTGTGAAGAAGACAGTGGCAAATGGGAGCTCCCTGGCGGAGGTCTTGACTGGGGTGAAATTCCACAACAAGGTATACCTAGAGAAATATCAGAAGAGATGGGCTTGAAAGTATTGGAAGTTGCTGAGCATCCAGCTTATTTCCTAACTGGACAAATGAGTAAAGGAGATTGGGCAGTCAATGTCTTGTACGAGACCAAAGTTGAACATTTAAACTTCACGCCATCAGATGAATGTGTGAATATCAGATTCGTAAATAAAGAAGACGTCCAAGGCATGGAAGTCTTCCCTACTATTCAAAAATTAGCAGAGATGTTTAATCCTGAAATGCATTTACGATAATTCGGTCAAAACATCATACTGAATACCCAGAAATAGCTAAACCCTCCGTTACGGAGGGTTTGGAGTTAGGTTTTTAGTATAAAAAACTCTTCTTCTGACATAGGCAAGTGATATTTTTCTTGTCTAAGCAAGTGTCTTTCAGCACCATCACAATATTCGATTGATTCTGTTCCATTAACAACATCACATTCTCCCGGAGCCCTCAAACAGTTACAACTTATACAATCTGTACCAACCAAAGTCATGTAGCTGTATGCCCAGTCACTTCCGTCACATCTTCCACCACCTATCCGATGAGGAAATTTGTAAGCAGAACATTTGCAGGTAACTTGTCTATCGCGTTTTTTTGACACAAATAATACTCCCAAATAATTTTCTTTTCCAAGAAAAGAATACGGCAGTGCGAATAGATGTCAAGATAAACGTTACTTCCCTTGATTCCATCTCTGATAACCAACCATTAGCCACAAGAGGCCATTTGCGACACTTACAAATGCAGTAGCAGAAGAGAGAAATGAACCACCAACACCCAAAACTATCAAGGCCAGTCCAGTAAGTACACTGGCTTGAACTGGCGGTTTTTGTTTATCAAAAATCATTAAGATTATGGTGTAAGCAAAAAACAACTGAACCAAGACACCTGTCCAATCTTCAATCAGCCAACTAATTAATGAATCAAACATTTTCAAATTCTAACACTAAACTTTACAAAATATTTATTTCAAATATAGTATTTTGTTGTAGCCAATATTTGGTAGATCACAATCCAAAAACCGTAATCTAAAAGGAGATTATTCATGTCTTACGGACCAAGAAGAACCACTGTGGGCCACACACGAGCAAAACAAGACCTGGAGGCTGTCGAACGAAGAGTTGCTGAATACAACCAACGTGAGAAAAACCGTTTGGATGCAGAAAAGCAAAGCCGGAACAAGGCGTTGAAAAATTTCGTCAACGGCAACATCGGCACCGAAGGTTTCAAGCAGGCTGTAAACCGTTACAAGAAAGAAGGCGTGATGACTTTCACCCCAACCCTTCCGGAGTAACTTAGGTTCTCCTGTCTACCCAGCATTTTTATGCTGGGTTTTTTAATTTGAGATATTCTCAATGTTATACTAGGCAAACATGCAACTACTAACCGATATATTAGTAAGTATTCTAGCGAGTTATTTGGCCTTTACTAATTTCTTAGCAGATAATATAGAAGATCTACTCAGTAGTGAAATCGAATCTGAAATAGTAATTAACGAAGCTTCTCTAGAGATAGAAAACGTCATATCCTCTTTACCAAGTAAGAGAGAACATGCGATACCTGACGTTCTTCTACGAAGTACAAAGTACCAATCTGCGGCCATATCTAGCAGTGCAGGACTAACTGGCGCCACCACAAAGGATCCTTTTGATGCCATTGTTAATGTTTTCTGCACTCTTAAAACAAAAGATTCCATTAGAACTACTACCGGTTCTGGTTTTTTCATTGACCCAGATGGAGTCATCATGACCAATGCTCACGTAGCACAATTTCTACTTCTAGAAGAGACCGATACATTTGGCGAAGCCGAATGTACAATTCGTGACGGCAATCCAGCTTCGCCAAAATATAAGGCTGAATTACTATATATATCCCCTGCTTGGATACAAGAAAACGCAGGAGTAATGAGCGCCACTGTTCCTATGGGTACTGGTGAGCGAGATTATGCTCTTTTGTATGTAAGTGAACAAATTGACGGTAGTCCTCTCCCGGCCACCTTCCCCGCCCTTGGCTTCGACACATCGTTACTTCCACTATCAACTCGGAACGACCAAGTCCTAGCGGCCGGCTACCCCGCAAAACCACTACTTGAAAACGGACCAAGTGCAGACCTAATACCTCGCAAAGCAACAACTACAGTTTCCGAACTTTATACATTTGGCTCAAATCATGCAGACGTTTTCTCTATTCGTGGGAGTGAGGTTGGCACAGAAGGCTCTTCTGGCGGTCCTGTACTCAACAGCCAAGGCGATGTTATTGGTATTATCGTGACCCGTGGCGACGATGCTTCAGACGGACAAGGTAGCCTAAGAGCAATTACTCTTTCCCATATTCAAGAAACCATTCTTCAGGAAACCAGGTTTGATTTAGAACGAAACTTAGGAGGAAACTTAGCTTTTCGTTCGCAAATTTTTGCAGAAACCATGACCCCTTTCCTACTTACTATCTTGCAACAAGCTAATTAGAGCTTTTGGTATAAATCGTTTGGGTTGGGTATGCAAATTCAATACCTAGCTCAGCAAACTGTTTCATCAAATCAAAGTTGAAGGATTGTTGAATATTTAGATACTGAGCATATTCAGACGATTCTACAAAGTAAACTATTTCAAAGATTAGAGCAGAGTCACCAAAACTAGTGAAGTGAACTCTATCCAATCTCCCGCCTTCTAGTGATTCAAAAATACGAGTGACAATACCCGGTACATTGTGTACCAAATCCTGAGGAGTCTCATAGGTAATACCAAACTTTGTCACAATTCTACGTTCACGCATTTTTTTGAAATTTTGTACTCGAGCAGTTGTAAGTTCTGCATTAGAAATTACCAATTCTTCTCCCTGTAAAGTTCTAATTCGGGTTGTTTTAATACCGATTCTTTCAACTGTTCCTGAGTCTGTTCCAATCACAATAAAATCACCAATCCTAAACGGTTTGTCAAAATAAATTGAGAAAGACGCAAACAAATCACTAAGAACCCCTTGTAGAGCAAAAGCGATAGCGATACCTCCAATACCTAAGCCAGCCAAGAGTGAGGTTACTTCGATACCTAGATTGGATAAAACAAATAGAATACCTAATGACCAGAGAAGTATTCGAGAAATCAACGAAACTAAATTTGAAGCATTGGCCGAATTTGGGTCTATTTTTCCATCACCATCCTCATCTTTTTCAAGAAAGTTAGTGGCAAAGTAATTTACTAAACCAGTGATTATTTCAATTGTTTGCCACACTATTGAAAACAAGAAGACAAAAGTGAATACCTTGTCGACAAGGTCAGAAAATGTAAAAAATTGTAGTGAGGCATACAAGGCAACCAGCGTATACACCCACGCTCTTACATTCTCTACCGCTCCAACCAACACATCATCAAAATCCCCTTTTGTTTTGCTAGCTAGTGACTTGATTCTATGCAAAATAACAATTCTCAATAGCCAAAACAAAAAAGTTAGTGACAGAAACACTACCAGAGCTGCTGCTGGTTTCAGTAAATTTACTTCTCCCAAAAACGGTAAAGTATAAGTCATTGCTGGTAATAAATCAGTAATTGCCGTGGCAGAAAAATAGTCAAACATAGGTAATAGTTATCTAATACGTTGTTACCCTAACAAATTTACCCACTTGGCTCAATGTTCACACCCATCGGCTTCTCAAAACCAGGACTCACCAGTATTATGTTCATTCCTCGATTGCATTGTAATGCTTTCGAGTGGAATGTTCTTTTGAATTAACGTTAATTCCCAATTATTTGGAGAAAGCCGCATGGGTGGGACCATGCGGCTTTTCTCTATCTAGATTAATCAACACTGACCTGAGTATCTGCTTTCATTGCAACAAATTTACTAAAATTTTGCAAAATTGTATTTGAATGTATGTCATCTTTAAAAATCTCTTCAAAAACAGAACCTTCTGGCAGATAACCCGGTGAATTTTTAATACGGATTACCATGTCCTCAAAATTCATTTCTGGATGAAACTGAGTGGTGAAAATATTATTTTTATATCGTAGTGCAGAAACCTTACATTTATCTCCACCGCACATTATCAACTTCGCTCCCTCAGGCACTCGGTCCAAAGCGTCTTTGTGGCCATAATGAGCTTGAAATGAATCAGGTAAGTTTGAGAATAGAAAATGGTCTTCTTTGTCTACCACAAGCTTTACTTCGTGCGAACATGTCTTCTTTTGTACTACATCATATTTAACTTGAGCGCCTTTGAAGTAACCAAGAAGCTGGTGACCATAGCATATACCTAGAGTAGGGACGTCTTCCTCGAACAAGTAACAAAAAAGGGCGTCCAACCTATCGACAAACTCAAAGGTTGTCATCTTTGCAGGATCGTCTGCCTCTCTATTGCCATCAAAATCAAATTCTCCTGACCCACCAAGTATTAGTCCACTGTATTCAGACATAAGTTCAGCAGGAGCGTTCCAGTTTATGGTCAGGTCTGTTGCACTTATAAAGTCTACATCTGTGTAGACCCCTGCTTCCCGCTCTATACTTGCCTGTTCTTGTTCAACAGAATTTTTATTATTACGAAATTGAATACAAAGGATTTTTGGTCTCATGATTTATACACTACATTTTATTCAGCGCTCAAATAAGAAAGTATTCCAATCTGAGAACTAAAGGCAGACACGGAGTCTGCCAAGGACTCTTACGAGCCAGAAGTATCTGGTTGACGATATACGCCTCACAGAAAAGATTATCACGCACTAAGTAGGATTTGGTCGCTTTTACATGAATCTCTCAGTACATCGAACCACGTGGACACGGCATCATTGACTCCAAAACTACAGCCAATGACCCATGACTTCTCTAAGGCTAAATCAATCCTTAAACTGATTTCAAAGATTCCTCTAAAACCAGATTGTTGAATTTTTCTAACCAGGCCATCTGATGACCGGCGACAATGTACGAGCTGATGTTCAGTGAAGAGGTTTACCTCTTCGCCATCAAGCTCATACCCGCCCAAGAGATAAGCGTTCATTTCATCAGTACAGTAGATTGCGCCTCCATCTAAACAACCGACCGTAGCCTGAACCAGATACTCATCCAAGTTCTTCCATGAACTGGAAAGCATGGTCTCCTTAAGTTCTGTAAAAGATTTGGTCAATACCGAGTCTCCATCTCCGGTCTTTAGCCAACACGGTTTGTTGCCAAGTACTGGCCAAATGTATTCTGGAACAATGGTTGAAAGTGATGAATTCTTAACAATGATTGATTGCGGTATATTACAAAACCTACCCCACGTTTTCTTCAGCTCTATCTTGTTCTCGAAAGTTGAAATGATTTCACTATCGACAACACACGATGATTCGAAACATTCCAAACCACGTGTTAGAGCTTCGTGCCCCATTACTATATCCATCATGATACTCCTATGGTTTTAATGAACATGTCAGGCCATCCCAAGCTGGGTCCTGATCGGCTTAGATGGCCGGCGGAGGAATTGGAGACTCAATTCCTCCGCCGGCCACCCAAGTTTGCAAACAAAAAACCGGCCCGCTTTTGCGGGCCGGTTTGGTGTTCTACATAACTTAAACCCCAACCAATCCGCTAAAAGCGAAAAATGTAAAAGTAAACCATGCAAACCAATAGTAGATTGCTAAATTGACTTTTACGGCTATGGTTTTTGCTACTTGCATAAATTCAGTATATGCCAATCTTATAAGCTGTCAACAATATCCTCTGCTCCTAGACTGACTGTAGTTGTAGACCCTACTGATTCAGATGTTGTTGTAGAAACCTCACCTTCTTCCTCTGATGTAACTGTTGAAGATGCTGTTTCGTTTTCTGTTTTTACTTCTTCTGTAGTAGTACTGGTAGACGTGGAAACTGCTGAAGGTAAAGTAATTTGTTCAAGGTTTAGGATTTTAAATACATCTTCAGCAAGAGCAGTTGCTTCATTAGTCATAATCTTAAATTCCTCAAAACTATCGACTGTGCTCATTTTTTCTAATGTTTCACTGATTTGGTCTTGCGCAAAATTAACTTTTGCTTTTATTTCTGAATTAGTAACTTGTACAGACAAATCATCAATCATCTTTAGTTTATTTGTTAATTCAGTAGTCAAATCTTTTCTTTGTGATTCTTTTTCTTCGGGAGTCAAAACAACCGGAATAAGTGTTTCAATGTCTATCGTCTTAATAACTTCTAATTCAGTCATGTACACAATAAGACGTTGAGTCCTCTGAATAACGGAAACCAATTGATGTCTAGCCACTAATTCATCAGACGAAACTGTTTCTGTTGCTTCTTGAATTGCACGGTTTATATCCTCTGCCCTTCGTTTAACATCAACCAGTTCTTCAGCTGGAGCAACTTTTTCAAGTGCAGACAAAAGTTCATAAATTCTAGTAGTGTTCTCCTCAACCCGAGCCATCAGTTTTGCGTAGGCTGGTGGAGTTGAAGAAGAAACAGATTCCTCTGGCTTAGTTCTAGACTCATCTATTGCACTAGCAATAAGATTTATCGGACGATTGTCATTGTCGATTGATTCGCTAGAAAGTAACAAAGCTACATCATCTTCCCCCTTTAGAGATGATGACTGTAACTCAAGTGTAGTATCGAGTGCAATCGCCGCAATAGTGGCCGCATCTTCATCCTCATTTCGAAGTTCAGCAATTTCTCTTTGTGCATTAGCAGAGTGAACTCTGACCGCTTCAGCTACGTCTGCCTCCGCCTCTTCAGTTAGACGTCCTTCGCTAGCCAAAAGACGAGCTTCGGCGATTCGGCGATTCAAGCGTTCTGTTTCCCACTCAACTTTTTGGTAAGTATCAAAAGTAAGGGTACTTCTTAATTCTTCGTTAAACTGAACCTTTACCGCATAAAGTGCATCTCCTGGCACCGCTCGCTCAGCCACAAAAGGAATAACCACTAAAAATAGTGCTGCTGTAACAGCTGAATATTTAAATATTGCAGTAAACGGAATCTTGAAAGTAGCAAAAGGTTCGGCTGTTTGTACTGGTACTTTATTGACTGAATTATTAGTTTCTTTCATTGAAGCCGGCAAAGGATGATACTCCATATACGAAACAACCCGCTCTCGCAGTTCACGCTTTTCCTCTGCCCGTAGTTTTACAGACTGAGCTCGTGTATTTAGTTGTTCGCTAAATTTTTTCATGTTTTTGTTTGGTTCTTTGCGTTGGCTTTCCTTTTTACCTCTGCATATTCATCTTGGGCTTCAATCTTTTGTCTAAGTAACTTTAGTCCGCGATGTATCCTAACTGAGACTATATTTTCGCTTTCCTCTATCAGGTCACTGATTTCTTTTGGCCCCAACTGATCAACGAACCGAAGGATAATCACCTCTCGGTACTGGTCTGGCAGTTCCTGAAGCAGGTCAAAGGCTTTTTTACCATCAATTGTGGCTGCCAAGACCTCGGCTGTGCTTTCTGTTAGGTCATCGAACGAACCTTCGTCTACTCCTTCTTTTTCCATCAGGGCATCCAATGAAGTTTCCTTCCGTTTACGATATTCATCAATAATAAGATTATTGAGAACTTTGTATAAAAATGGACGAAAAGAATCTATTTCATACCCTTCTCTGATATATGACCAAACCTTGGTAAAGGCGTCATGCACCAAATCGATGGCCTTTTCACGGTTACTCACACGAATTAACGCGTGCCTAAACAAGGCATCGTTATATTCCTCGAAAGCTTTCAAAAAACGCGTTTCGTGGTCACTTACGTTGTCAGTCGTTTCCTTTCCCGCCATGTAAGAACCATTATATACGTAGACGAACGAAACAGCACATTCTTTCACAGGATATTATGGTCAAATCTATAATTCCTTGATTATTTTCAATAGTTCTGGGAATTCTTCAATTAAAAAGTGGTTTTTATCCTCAAAAGTAACGAATTCTGCCTCTGACAAAGCCTTACTTAAAGCCACGCCATGCTCATATGGCACAACTGGGTCATCTTCCGAATGAATAATTATTATTCTAAAACCCTTTTCTTGCGCAACGCGTACTTCTTCTGGTGTAATTAAAAAATCCTTACAATCCTTATCTGGAAAGTCGGGTAAACCGTAAGCTCCAGCCATCAAAATCACTGCTTTGGGCTTAAAAGGTAAATTATAATTACTCAAATATTTAGCCAAAAACATTGCTCCCAGTGAACAACCAATCAATATTGCTCCTTCCTCTAAATACTCAAAATGTCGCTCAAACCATATCTTCCACTCTTCAAACTTGGCATTTTGCTTGTTTGGCATTGGGGGCATCACTACTTCATAGCCTTCGCCAAGGTCTTCTCCTAATGAACTTGTCCATTTTTTATTTAAATTATCTGATCCTGTGGGCAGATGCCACAACGAAGCGGTTCTTAGTCTTTCTAAAAAATCATCATGATTCTCAAAAGACTCTCCCCCATGAATATAGAATACTTGTTGTTTTTCCATACTAGAACCACTCATTTCGCTTAAAGTACCAAACCATTAAACCAACAGCCACTATCACGACCCCAACCACTATCTCAAAAGCATAAACGCTTCCAGCAAATGGCAAAGGTACGTTCATTCCATACAATGAAGAAATAACCATCGGAATGGTGAGCAAGATAGTAAGAACAGTAAGGGTTTTAATACGATTGTTTAGGTTGTTTGCCAAAATTGCTTCCGATGCACTTCGTACGTTTTGGATTGTCTTCAGAAGAATTCTGGCTGAATCTACTACCTGATCATTATCAATCCTCAAGTCATCAATTAATTCCCTATCATCATCAAAAATCTGCATATGATGACCAGACATTATTTGTTGCAAAGCAACGTTTGTCGGCAATACAGCCGCCACCATGTCGTTTAGTTTGTGCTCGTGGTTTACAAATCTAACAATCTCTTGGTTACTTATTTTCCTCAGTTTGACTCTGTCTCTCTGTACTGCACGTCGCAAAGAAATCAACTGGCGTTCAAATGATTCGGTAATCATTTCCATCATCTGGATAAACAACTTTGTCTTTTGAGTCGTGTAGGCAATAATTTTACCGTTAATAAATGACTCAAATTGTGGCACTGGTCGTTGAGCAATTGTCATCACAAACGCCTCCCCCATCACTATCAGCAAAGGAGCAGTATCTATATCTTCTTCTTGTTCATTAAATGGATATCTAGTAAAGAAGTAAGTCATGCCCCCTGCTCTCTCCAGACGAGGGACCTCAAAAAAGTCTTGCGCATCTTCAAGAATATTACTATCTAGTAATAATCTGTTAGTCAAAGATGTTAGCTCCTCTTCTGTCGGAGACTCGACATGAATCCAGACTCCATTTCTGATATCAGAGATTTTTTTAAGTTCTGTATCCTTAACTGTTCTAAAATAATAGGTAATCATGCTCAATAATTATTGTTGCTAGTATAACATCTACAATATAAGTACTCGCATTTTTTTACTTAAGATGGTATATTTTGCGGACTTTGATTGCGTTTGAGTAATCAAATGTAAGTTAGTTAACGCAAGGTGGAATTTCAAGTTACGAGGTTGTAAGCATAAGCTTTCAACTCTCATTCAGAACCAAAACGGAAAAGTAAACTTTTTTATTTGTTCTTCATTCGGGGTGTAGCATAGTGGTAGTGTGTTCGGTTTGGGACCGAGTGGTCCGGGTTCGATTCCCGGCTCCCCGACAATAATAAAAAGATCTGATAGCTAGTCAGGTCTTTTTATTTTACATATCCAACTTCTATACACTCTAGATATGACGAACGCAGAATCTTTTGACAGATTAGTGTTTCACGTGGCACACTTCTATATTGTTACACATGGAACGTGCTCCATAAGCTTAAAGCTTAGTCAAAAATAACATTCGGTATATATTTAACACTGGCAAACCTTTCACGTGGAACCATCCTAACCGCAACGACATCAATTTCCCACTCTCCGTCATAATTATTTTCTATAATCCAGCTCTCAATCGCTCTATTCAACCTACTGATCTTAGAATAATGAACATTTTCTTCTGGTCTCCAAGTTCCACGTGAAATAGCAAACTCTAAATCATGTTTTGTTTCATATGAAACAGCTTTTACCTCAATAAACCTCACAATTTGACCAGATTCCTTTGTTTCATGTGTAACAATATCTATTTCACCCCATTTTTTAAGATAATTTGTATCAAGTATTGAAAAACCCTTATTTTTTAAATAATTTACTGCAATCTGTTCGCCAAATGCACCAATTTTATTTTTTAAACCTTTTTTATCAGTTTGTTTCATGTGTAACTAAGCTAATTGTTCCACGTGAAACATAATTTTGTTTCATGTGAAATATAGTCTTTATTATAACACTATAATATAAAAGACATTTGGTTTTGATATCTGTGGATTGTCCTTTATCCACCTATCCACTTAGTTATCCCCATAATTTATACAAACTAAAACACCTGCAAAGCAGGTGTTTTAAACATAGGTAGTAGATTTGTGCGGCTTGGGAGAATCGAACTCCCGACTAATCCTTGGCAAGGACTCATTATACCACTTAACCAAAGCCGCATTATTTAATTCCTACCATAATTTTTTAGCCATGCGTAGCCACGCTTTTAGCTTTTGTTTATGATATGTGCTGCCGATTATAGTATTTCCAACGCCATCATGCAATCTTTTCTGACTGCCTTTATTCACAAACTGACACTTATAGAACTGGTGCAAGGGAAGAGTGCTTACTTTAGACCATTTTCTCATTGCTTTTTCTTCTTCTGAATCAGGATATAGTTGTAGCCAAATATGAATTGATTGTTTTTCAGCCCCTAGATAATCAACACAAAACCTAACGAAGAGACGGTGTAAATCTGGTGTTTTGTGGCTAAACCTAACCAATCTATCATCCTGTTGGTCTCCAGAAGTCAGGTAAGCAACGAGTCCAGTCATAAACAGCTGATCATCTTTGTAGTGGTTGAATTCAACCTTGGCGGACCGCTCAGCGTCTGCGTAGCGCTTCTCGCGCTCATGAGTGCGAGTTTTTGCGATTAACGCAAGCCTTTTTGCATTTTCTTGACCTGCTCGTTTTGTATTTTGCTTTGTTACCTGTGCCGAAAAAGCTTTATTTTTCAACCATACTGAGGCCGTTGATTTTGAAATATCACAATATTTAGCAATCTCTTCTAAGGTAAAGCCTCGCTTGCGCAAACCAATGGCTTGTTGATATTTTTCCTCATCTCGAACCATATTGTATGTATATTATATACTAAATACAATTGTTCGATTACAATTATTCACAACTCTGATAGACTATTGGTATGAGTCTTCCTGATGAAGTAAATGTAACTGAGCAAATGGTTGATATTTCGTCGCTAACAAAGAAGCAGACGAATTACTACAAGCACTTAGCAAGGGAATTGGAGGATAAATACAATGAAATTGGCAAAGGCAGACAAGTTTTTACCCTAAGTGGTCCAGCGGGTTCAGGTAAATCAGTAGTTTCAGCAATACTAAATCACCTTTATTCCCTCGAGGCTTCTTTTATTTTTGTAAACATTGGATTAGATGCGTTTCACTTTGAAAATGCTTATCTGGCAGATAAGAAGCTTCTGGATGCAAAAGGGAGGTTTGATACTTACGACACGGTAAAGCTTTTTGACAAAATGTTGACCTTCAAGGCAGGTCAACCCGTTTTATTTCCATACTACTCCCGTGAAATACATAATCCTATTGAAGACACTCTCCAAGTAACTAAGTCTAATGTGTTATTACTTTTGGAAGGCCAGTGGTTACTTCGTGACAGTGATGATTGGAGCAAGGTACGTGAGCTATCTTCTTTTAACCTATATGTGCAAGGCTCGATTGAGGATATGCGGGAAAATGTAATTCGCCGTCACATCGTCGGGGGTAGGACAACTGACGAAGCGATGAATTTCTATGCTCAAAACGATTTATCTAACACCGAGCTGGTAATGAGCTCTAGTGTTACTCCTGATAAGAAAGTATTATTTTACAAGGATATTTAGGAATCTCCTGAAACCTCCTCACCTACAATCACAATCCAACCCAGGGGACCAACTACAGCAGAATGTGGGGTGTTTGGTGGTATATCAAAGCGTCTTGGAGCAATAATCTCTTTCTTCTCACCCTCAAAATCGAAGGCGATTGAACCGTCGGTTACAAATAGTGATACTTTTCCGTGGTGTGAGTGTTTAGGATATACTGTTCCAGCTGGATCCTGATGCTCATACACACTAACAAAACCTTCGTCTTCAAATTTTTGTATATATCGTTCAGATAGTTCCATGGGTATTAAGACTATAATACAATCACAGTATAACTATTGCAAAAACTGACTTTTCGACGTATGATGTTGCGCACCGAAGAAGATGCACCTATAGTGAAATGGATATCACAACTGACTTCGGATCAGTTATTCTGGGTTCGAGTCCTGGTGGGTGCACCAAGGAAAAAATAAACAGCCGGTATATACCGGCTGTTTATTTTTAGGAAGCAAACTGCTTTGCTTTCGACCTTGGTGCAAGGCGGAGACATGTTTTCTCTCCTACCTAGGGAGAAAACAGTCGAATCGGGGTCGAAAGTACTTACTAGAATCAGAGCAAAGCGAATGATTATAGTTAGTAACTTGTGACCACACCTTATGCACCTAGTGATAACTCTGATAAAATAACCAGACATGCAGATTAAATCATCTGACATACCAAAAGAAGTAAAGAATGTAGCAGAAACCCTTGAAAATAAGGGTTTTGAAGCATATATAGTGGGTGGCTGTACTAGAGATTTATTTTTAAACAAAACCCCAAAGGACTGGGACCTAACCACAAACGCTCATCCCGAACAAATTCAAGAATTATTTCCAGAACATTATGCAAATAACGACTTTGGTACCATTGGTGTCAAAACTGAATCTGAAGACGAAAAACTTAAAATAATTGAAGTAACTCCATATCGTTCAGAGAGTGGGTACAGTGACGCCAGACGGCCAGATGAGGTCACTTTCGGAGTATCTCTAGAAGAAGACTTACAGCGAAGGGATTTTACTGTTAACGCTTTGGCTTATAGAATCTCTAATGATACATTGGTCGATCTTTTCAACGGCACTGGGGATTTGAAGGCAAAACGATTAAAGGCTGTTGGTAATGCCAACGACCGCTTTGCTGAAGATGCTTTACGTATGATGAGAGCTGTTCGGCTTGCTGCTGAGTTAGATTTTGTTATTGAGAGTGAAACGATGGCTGCGATAATCAATAATAACAAGCAATTAAGCCGTATTTCTATAGAAAGAGTATCTCACGAATTCATCAGAACCGTAAATTCGCAAACTCCAATGCAAGGAATTGTGTTTATGGAAAAACTTGGCCTTTTGGAGCAATTTCTTCCTGAATTAATAATTGGTATTGGGGTAGAACAAGGTGGAATACACCAATATGACGTATACGAACACAATTTGCGAGTAATGCAGGCGGCGGCAGACAAAGAGTACTCACTGGCTTTACGTCTAGCGGGCTTGTTTCATGATATCGCTAAGCCTCAAACACGCCGAACTGGTGGCAAAAATAAACAATATACCTTCTTTGGTCACGAAGTAGTGGGAGCAAGAATGACTAAGGAAATCCTAGCTAGACTGAAGCTTCCACGTGAACTTATAGATGAAGTTGTGTCACTTGTGAGGTGGCATATGTTTTTTGCCGACCCTGACGAAATCACTCTTTCAGCTGTTCGTCGGACAATAGTAAGAATAGGGGAAGATCATATCGACGACCTACTAAACCTTCGTGTTTGCGACCGAATTGGCATGGGTAGACCAAAAGAACAGCCTTTTAGGTTCCGAAAGTACAAAGCAATGGTTGATGAGGCTTTACGCGACCCAATTTCAGTCAAAATGTTGAAAATAAATGGCGACACAATTATGGAAATCTCAAACGAGAAACCAGGTCGTAAATTAGGCTATGTTCTACACGCTCTTTTAGAGGAAGCTTTGGAAGAACCAACCAAAAATACTGTTGATTATATGGAAAGTAGGGCTCTAGAACTACTTAAATTACCCGAAAATGAGCTTCAGATACTAGCAGAAGCAGGTAAGAGGAAGCAGGCTGAAGAAGAAGCCAAAGCTATAAAGGACATAGAAAGAGAGCATAAAGTAGGATAAAGGACAAGTATTCTACTTTGTTTAGGGTAGTAGGGTAGCGTAGATACAGTATCTATTACCATGATAGCCCTTTTTATTTTCTTGAGTGAAGTTCGAGAGAATCGAGAAAATGCGAGGAAGGTGTGTGGGGTATTCTCTGACCACAATATTGGGTCTAGGGGAGCCTAATGCAGCCCGCTACCATCATATTCTCCCCTTGGAGGGGGTCGAATCTGATGAAGCGTCTGACTATTTTCGCAATATGCCCCTAAAGGCATTTGCTCAAACAAAAAAAGGCCTGAAGGAATCGGGAGCCAATCTTGTGGTGGATTGATCAGCTGCCGGTGCCTTCAGGCCTTATGGTGTGAGCTTTTACTTTGGAGGATTATGGTAATCCTAGATGGCGCTTATTAATGAAGCTAACCAGTTCCGAAGCTCTACGTTGTAAGAGATTACTTTTTGTGACTTCGCTATCTAGTTGATTGCAATGTCTGAATCTCTATTAGGGTGGGATGTTATGAACGTTTTGAGTGTAAGGATATTGCTATCCTTGGAGGTAATACTCAATTGTGTTTTGGAAGATCTCTTTAAGGGTTACTCTCAGGGTTTTATTAGGAAACTTTTCTGAACAAAACTCTGAGAGTGACTGCTCGCCCTTTCTGGGCCTACCAATAATATACTCCTTCTCAAGGACATGGTAAAGGACACACATGTGAATAACTGGGGATAAGTGTCTTTTATAAATTATGTTTGACAATATCGACTTTCGTGTTATTACCATGCACAATATATTATCTATTACACGGCCTAAAATAACATTATTTCTACAGATTACAAAAAGCCTCACGTAGTATTTTGTGAGGCTTTACATTTTTGAAAAGTGTTTTATTTATTTTACAGCTTTAGGCTGAGCTCAACTGAGACGGGGCAATGGTCTGAGCCCATTACACTAGAATGTATTTTCGCACTCTTTAAAACTGAAGTGAGCGATTCGGAAATCATGACGTAATCAATCCGCCAGCCCACATTTCTTTCTCGCGCTCCGCCAAAGTGACTCCACCATGTATAAAGTTCTGGAGTACTAGGGTGTAGGTGGCGGAGCGAATCCACGAACCCTTTTTTAATCATTGCATCGATTCCTGCCCGCTCTTCACTAGTGAATCCCTTTTTGCCAACATTTGGTTTTGGTCGAGCCAAGTCAATTTCATTATGGGCGACATTAAAGTCACCACAAAATATAACGGGTTTTTCTTTTTGGAGCCTGTCCATGTACTCAAGATATGCAGGATCCCATTGTTGGCGCATAGGGATTCTAGACAAATCATCTTTGGCATTTGGTGTATATACTGTACTTATATAAAATGGCTCAAACTCTGCTGTTATTACACGACCCTCCTTTGTCGTGTCTCCGTAGCTGTCAGAAAGCTTATATTTAGCCTTGATGTCCTCTGGAAGACCATTGACTACATCAATTGGAGAGTGTTTGGTGAAAATAGCCGTGCTAGAGTAGCCTTTTTTCTCAGCAGAATGCCAATATTGCTCATATTCTGGAAATAATGCTTCCATTTCCTCAGCTACCTGCTCTGGCTGAGCCTTAGTTTCCTGAATACACAGCACATCCGGCTTGTGTTTGGACATAAATGGCTCTAATAAACCCTTTTTCTGTACCGCTCGAATACCATTAACATTCCATGAGTATATTTTCATGCTTTATAGTCTACCTGATTCCCAAAATAGTTCGAGCCCAAGAGGGCTAGTAATATATTTAAAGCTTATTTTTAAACGTACAAAGTCGGTACCCGGCTAGGATGTAAAACTTTTACTTGCTTTTCAAGATAGTTTTAGTAGTATTTGATTTGGACGAGAAACGGAGATTGGATGAAGCTGCTGGCGTGCTCGACACGCAACAAAGAAATTTGTGCAGTCGCTTGGGTTCGAATCCCTTGATCCGGTTTTTGAAATAGCTCATTTTGCGTAGATCATAAAGGTAACGCCGAGTTTGTCTGGTAACAGGACTAGAATATTCCCTTGGTATTCCCAGGTGGGAGACAGTGAAGTAATCTTTCCGGAGATTATGGAGTCAACCCTGAAACACCACCCACTATGAGTGAACATATTACTTTCGTTGAGACTGCATACTGTTCAAAAACCTTGTCCCCCTTCCCGTAAAACGGAAGGGTTTTTATTTATTCATATTCAAAAAAGTCCAACTTCGTCCCAGCTGCTAGATAAAAGGACACATGGGTAAAATGATACAATCTCTTGTATGGATAAATACTCGGATAATTATTCTCCAACTGGAAGATTGCTATGGGACTCTTGGTTTATAAACAGAAAAGATGAATGTCATGTTTTTCATCTACAATCAAGATCAAAGATAAATCCCATAGAGAGGCACACGCGTGGCGCATCGATTGGACACGCTATCTCGAAAGACTATATGAATTGGCAAGAACAACCAACGGCACTAATCCGAGGGGAAAGAGGGGAATGGGACGATAAAGATTTGTGGTCTGGGAGTGTGGCTGAGAAAGATGGTGTTTACTACCTATACTATGGCGGAACGAACAGCGCGCCGAAGATGGAAAATATTCAAAAGATTGGTTTGGCTACCTCAAAAGACTTACATACATGGGTCAAGCATCCTCAAAACCCCATACTGGAAGTCGATTCTCGGTATTACCAACTAGATAATGAAAGAAATGCTATCGGAAAAATCGGAGCTTGGCGTGACCCGTTTGTATTTAAGGACCCTAATTCAGAAAAAAGATACATGACTATTTCGGCTCGAGTTAAAGGCGAAAGTAGGGAATACAATGCTTGTGTTGCCCTGGCTGAGTCTGACAACATGACTAATTGGAAAGTGTTGCCACCAATATTTAGTCCTGGTGTATATGACGAAATCGAAGTCTCCCGAGTAATATTTCATTCCGGTCTGTATTATTTGTTTTTTACTACCCATGCAGGTAATTACAAACCAGACTTTGCCCAAAAACACGGCGCCCATGAAGGTTTGCATTGTTACTACTCTGAAAATTTGTTTGGTGGTTATAAACCAGTTAATGGAAACGGGGTAGTTTCTAGTAACGGTGACGAAATTTACGATATCAGGGTTCTTCATATAGTAGACAACGACTTCATCGGCATCGGGTGGTTAAATCATGATGAGGAAGGTAAATTTATTGGCAAACTTTCACATCCGATGAAAATCCGAATTGAAGGCGACAGAGTATATGAAATATAGATACATACAGTAAATCTATTTGTTTAAAATATAATTGACACGACTCAGGATAAAATGTATTTTTCAAAAGAACGTTCTTCCGCACTTTTTTACAAAGGGAAACCAAAATGCGTAATTTTACAACCGTCATCATCCGTAACGAACATCTTCCAAAAATTGAAGAAGATCCTCACTTCGGTCGACAACTCGCAAGTGCCATTAGGTCACTCAAAGACGAGCCGGAACAGACATTGGACGTTCCAGCAAATGGATACGATCAGTCAACTCCAGATGCAGCTACTGTGATTTGTCAGTTCGACTCAGAGGACACAAAAAGGATTGTGTTTACTGGAGACAGCGCCAGACTTTTGCCTTAACAGTTGACCTCACCCATCTTCCATCCGTCAGCACTATTATATGTGTTGGCGGATTTTATTATTTATCAATATATTTAAGTGTTGATATACTATATATATGTATACGAAAAAAATTCTTTTGGGCAGTTTATTAATATTATTGAGTATTATTGTCTTTCTGTTTGTGTTTGAAGCGCTGACTATAAATAACAATGATAAAACTACACCTCCAAACTCAGACGTAGAGACAGAACAAATATTGTCTTCAGACACAAAGAATATTACCCTCCTAATCAGTGGTGAGCCAATCACCCTGCAAAACGGGGTATCAGAAATGGACATTGCTGACGACTCAGAAAGCACAAGAGTTGTGCGCTATTTTGGTAACGAAGTCGAACAAGATATTGATAACGATGGTGATTTGGATAAAGTTTTTCTAATAACTGAAAATACTGGTGGAAGCGGGACTTTCTTTTATGCGGTTGGAGCAATTAATGATGACGAACACTACTCCGGAACAAACGCTATGTTTTTGGGCGACCGAATTGCACCCCAAACTACTGAAACAGCCGATAACGGAGAAGTGATTGTAAATTATGCCGAGCGACTACCGGCCGAACCAATGACTACTCCGCCTTCGGTAGGAAAAAGTATGTGGTTGAAGTACGACGTTGAAAGCAACAGCTTTGGGGAAGTGGTGCAAGATTTTGAGGGAGAAGCCGCTACTAACGCTCCAGAAAAGGCTGACTTAATACAAGTTACTACCCCTGAAATAGGGAGCACGGTAAGTAGTCCAATAATAGTGGCTGGTGAGGCTCGGGGTTATTGGTTTTTTGAAGGATCATTTCCAATTAATGTTGTTGATTGGGATGGGCGAATAATCGGTGAAGGCTTTGCTACAGCAGAAAATGATTGGATGACTGAGGATTTCGTTTCCTTTACCGGAACCATTGAATACGACCTGTCAGCCGATACGCCTTATAAAAGGGGGGCTATTATTTTCAAAAAAGATAATCCATCTGGTTTACCAGAGCATGATGACGCACTGGAGATACCTGTAATGTTGGAGTAATACTAGTGAACAGCCACCAATTCTTCTCTTTGTAGCTTGTGTTTATTACTGTGTGTGCTTTAATGCAAGTACGAAACGAAGCTCCTCTTGAAGTTTGAGAAGACGAGAAAGGCGCAGTGAAGTTTTGTAGTTAAAAAAATAAAGCAAAATAATATGAAAGGTTCAATCGTACGAAAGCGAGACGAAGGTTATGGATTTATCAAGCCAGTTGATGGAGATAAAGATGTATTCTTCCACGCTTCTGCACTAGTAGATATCGATTTCGATTCTCTAAACGAAGGTGACATGGTTACTTTTGACATTGAAGAAGGTCCAAAAGGTCCTGCTGCAGGAAACGTACAACGAGCTTCAGATGACGCCTCAGCTCCAGCAGCTGACGACACTGCAACTGAAGACGAAGCTGCTGCGTAATTAATTTACGTCAGTTATATAAAAGAGGTGCGAGCTTTAGCTCGCACCTCTTTTATTTTGTTTAATTAAATAGCCAAGTCTAGAAACTACTCTGATATAATGTCTTTACTATGCTCTTTCTTTCAATAGTGCAAAACTATTTACTTTGGCATTATTCCCGTGCCTTTAAAGAAATTTTTCATGTTTGGCTAAACTTCATTTGGTTTACACTACATTTTTTTTCAATCCCACAACTAATGCGTTCTTGGCTTTCTCCATGGAAAAGAATTACTGAAAGTCGAGGAAATAAATGGAGCTTCGAAGACCTAGCTGGTTTTATTATCATTGGTTTTATTTCTAGGATAATTGGTTTTATTCTACGCACTTCAGTTATAGTTGTCGGTCTAGTCTCACTTTCAGTAGTTGTCTTAATCGGTCTTGGAACTTTTGTTTTCTGGATTTTTGCACCGCTAATCATCATCGCCATGCTTGTCTTTGGAATAACCTTAGTAATTTCTTAGTTATTACATATATATGAATACACTTGAAAAAAGTATTAAGGAATATGAACCAGCAATCAAGCTAGCGTCAATGACCAGCCGGAAAGTATTATCTTTTATCAGAAAATTTTCTTTTACCGGTCTTTCTATTAGTAGTTTTGGGGCATTGATTGATTATTATTACCTAGACTTAGGTTACGCCACAACTCTACTCGGGACATCCCTAATCTTTGGAGCGGTTTGGCTTGAACAAATGTTGGTTTACTCCTTTCACAATAGTTACTATTTCCGCGGACTTAATTCTCTAATTGGGTTAGAAGAAGAATCTATCGAAGGAGCCACTTATGATATAGCTGAGACATTAATCAAACATCCGGAAGATACGACACTAGCTTTTTGTTCTTCCTTACTTGGCTCAAACGCCCTGATGAGAAGTGGTCTATCTCCAGAATCAATTGATTCCTACCTTAGTTCGCCACGAAAAAAAATTCCGGCCAATACTGTAACTCTGCCTGAAGATGAAATTTTCAGTTTAATTGGTTTAGGAAAATACCTACTAATGCATGACATTGGTTTTAATGATTTAGTAAAATCAGCAGGAGTATCAGAAGATGTTTTTATTGGCTCTTTGCGTTGGGTAATTGGTTCTTATCACCAAGAAAAAAGACGAGCCAGATGGTGGAGCAAAGATAATCTTTCGCGCACAACTGGTATTGGTAGGGAGTGGACCTACGGGACAGCCTTTTTGCTTGAAAAATTCTCTAGAGACATTCGAACCAGTGCGGTCTTTTCAACCCTAACCTTAGACAGTAGTTTTGGTAAAGAAAAAATATCTGAAATAGAATCAGCCTTAGCCCGAACCCAATCATCAAATGTTTTAATTATTGGAGAAGCTGGTGTTGGAAAAATAGACTTGGTCATGGAAGTTTCTCGTCGGATGAGACTGGGCAAATCCTTGGATGCGATATCTGGAAAACAAATAATCGTTCTCGACACAACGAGACTATTTGCCCTCAATAAAGATAAGCAGTCTTTAGAACTTACTCTAATCAACATGTTTGACGAAGCCACAATGGCAGGAAACATAATAGTGGTCATAGAAAATATAAGTAAGTTTATTCGTGAAGCAGAATCAATGGGGGTATTTATTCCTGAACTCCTCGACCAATATTTGGCTTTGCCTCAAATTCAAATTGTTGCCACTGAAACACCAAGTGAATATCATACCCACCTTGAAACTCTTGGTTCTTTTGCCCGTCGTTTCGCAGAAGTACTAATAGATAGTCCAGATTTATCGGCCACTACCCGAATTTTACAGAATATTGCTGTAGAGAATGAATTTAGATACAAAATATTTTTTACCTATGGTTCCCTAAAGGCTATCACCACTTCTGCTGATAGATATATAGTAGAAGGTGTTATGCCAGATAAGGCAGTGGAACTCCTAGTTGATATCGCCACCAAAGCAAACGAAACGAAAACTCAAGTAATCACAGAAGACTTCGTCTATGAAGTCGTGGGGAATAAAACCGGCGTACCGGCTGGACCAATTCAAGACACAGAACGTGACCTACTACTACACCTAGAGGACCGACTCCATCAACAGGTGATTGGACAAAACAGCGCACTCAGCGCAATCGCAAGAGCAATGCGTAGAGCCAGAGCGGGTATTCAATCATCAGAAAAACCAATCGGGTCTTTCTTATTCCTTGGTCCAACAGGAGTAGGTAAAACTGAAACAGCCAAAGCTCTGGCAAATATATTCTTTGGGGGAGAAGGAAAAATGCAAAGATTAGACATGTCCGAATATAGTGGCTCTGATGCTTTGGAAAGATTATTGGGAACCGGGGAAGATGTTGGCACCTTGCCAACCCTGCTTCGTGAACACCCATATTGCGTTCTTCTTCTGGACGAACTTGAAAAAGCATCTCAAGCTGTACATGATGTTTTCCTGCAAGTTTTAGATGAAGGAGTTTTTACTGATGCAAGAGGTATAAAGATTAATGCTCGTAACACTATTATCATCGCAACTTCAAACGCCGGTAGTAATCTTATTCTCAAAACGGTTCAGTTAAGGAAAGAGTTGTCACATCTAGCGCAGGAAATAATTGACAGCATTGTTCGCGAGGGGGTTTATCGACCAGAACTAATAAACCGTTTTGACAGTACGATTATATTTGAACCTCTGACAGTAGAGCAACAAACAGAAGTGGCCAGCTTGATGATAAAAGATTTATATAAACGAGTCGAAGACAAAGGGTATGAACTAGATGTAAGTAATGATGTATTAGAGATTTTAGCCGAAAAAAGTTATCATCCTGAGTTTGGGGCCAGACCAATGCGTCGTGTCCTTCAAGATGTTATTGAGGAAAAGGTGGCTCAAAAAATTATTTCTGGGTCAGTAAAAAAAGGTGACGTAATTCGTCTTGGCCTAGAGGATTTCACCAACGAAGAATTTGAGATTCAGGGCACTTAATTAAATTAATTTGCTCTAGTTAATCATAAAGGAGCCGAAGCTACCGCTTCGGCTCCTTTTATAATCTAATCAGAGCTTTATTTTAGCCATATTAGCCAACTTGCTTAGACTGGAATACAATATATGTATATGAATTCAAAAAATATTGTTGTTGTAGTTTTGGTACTGGTGCTAATCGGCGCAGTGTCATATTTATTACTAAATAAGGGAGGTGACACAGTAGTGGTCGTGGAACGACCAGAAGCTGAAGAAATATCACCAGTCGAACCAGACGGAGGAATTGGTGACGGTGCTGAACCAATTGAAGAAGTGGACATGATGGAGCGTGGAGACGAAAGTGTTATTGGTACATCTGTAGAAGGGGACGAGATTGTGGCTTATCACATTGGGAACGGAGATAATGAAGTTCTTCTAATTGGAGGTGTTCATGGTAGCTATTCACCAAATACCTCAGCCCTAGCTGATGAGGCGATAAAATATTACACAGATAATCCTGACATGGTTCCAGGGGGAGTTATGCTAACAATTATTCCTAACCTAAACCCAGACGGTCTAGCGATGACAGGAACCCAAGGTAGATTCAACTCAAACAATGTTGACCTAAACAGAAACTTTGATTGTGAATGGTCAGCTGAAGGCGTGTGGCGAGACCAAAAAGTTAGTGGCGGTAGAGAAGTTTTCTCAGAACCTGAAGCCAAAGCACTACGTGACTATGTAGAAACATACGATCCTAAAGCAGCGATTGTTCTATTCAGTGCTGAAGGAAAGGTTTACCCTTCAGCTTGTGATGGAACCCCAAGCAATGCTTCTGTTAAGCTAGCCGCAACTTACGCAACAGCAGCAGGGTATCCAGCAGCAGCTGAGTTTAATGCTTACGCAATTACTGGAGACATGGTCAACTGGATGGCAAAACAAGGAATTCCTTCTATCAGCGTACTCCTTTCAGATCACAAAAGCACAGAGTGGAGTAAAAATAAGGCAGGTATAGAGGCAGTGCTAAACACCTACGTTGAATAATGCCAAACAAAACTCACATAGCTCTTGCGTTAGTAATCGTTGGGCTACTTGTAGGCGGATTTCTGTTTCTTCATGACGGGGCAGAGCCTGCTGTGGAGGAAGTACCAATTGTTGTAGAGGAGGAAGTGATTGAAACAATCAGCGCGCCAGTTGAATCTCGTGTTGTTGTTGGAAACTCTGTTGAAGGTAGGGAGATAGAAGCCTACTCAATTGGAACTGGGGAAGACGATCTACTTTTTGTCGGAGGTATTCATGGTGGATATGAGTGGAATAGTATTTTACTAGCCTACGAGATGATTGATTACTTCAAAAACAATATTGACGTAATTCCTGAAAACATAACTGTTCACATAATTCCTAACCTAAATCCCGACGGACTCTTCTTAGCAACTGGGCTAGAGGGTAAATTCTCCGCTGAAAGCATTACTTCAAATGCCATGCACGCTTCTGGAGAAGGTCGCTTCAATGCAAATGATGTAGATTTAAATCGAAACTTTGATTGTAAGTGGGCACCAGAAAGTACTTGGCGTGGCAAAGTAGTAAGTGCTGGAACAGAAGTCTTTTCTGAGCCTGAGGCAATTGCACTAAGAGATTATGTCGCAACAATATCACCAAAAGCTGTTGTCTTCTGGCACAGTCAAGCCAATAATGTCTATGCCTCAGAATGTGAAAACGGTGTACTTCCAGAAACACTAGCCATCATGAACGCTTACTCTAGTGCTGGTAGTTACGGAGCTGTTCCAGTTTTTGACGCGTACCCTATCACTGGTGACGCTGAAGGATGGTTAGCTTCGATTGGAATTCCAGCAATAACTGTAGAGTTGGAAACACGCACCAGTATCGAGTGGACAAGAAACTTAGCTGGTGTAAATGCACTATTGAATCAGTTTGGAAAATAACAAACCAAAAATAAATGAATCAGCGTGGCCTTTCGGCCACGCTGATTTTATTAGTGATACAATATTTATAAATAAGTTAAGTACATTTTATGCCATCATTTTTACATAATAAATATATACGTTTTGCTGGAACGGGAATATTAATTCTAGTTGGAATCTTTGTAGTGTTCGTAGTTCTAGCTTCACTAAACTCTGCCCGTAGCACCATAGGAATGAGTGGGGACTCCCTTCCTTATAACACTCTTTCTCCAAGCTTTTCGCCTCCAGTGGAGATGAACGCCTATCGGGCCAATACCGAAATGGCAACAGACGGACTATCGTATTACCCACCCCAACCAAACACAGGCAACTACACAGCTGACTTAGAAAACTTTGAAACTACTACTTACAACATAACTGGAAAAACAAGACAATTTGATGAAGTTTGTGCAGTAATTAAAAATTTGAAAAATGATGATGAGATACATTTCAAAAATTTAAATGAGTCAACAAACTCGTGTTCTTCTGTCTTTTTTGTTGAAGAAAACAAATCGGAAGAAATACTTAGTCTTATAAATTCCTACAAAGGAGTTGAATACCTGAGGAGAACTTCTTCGGTTACTCGATACAAACAACAACTTCAAAGCCAAACAGATATACTGCAACAACAACTAGGTAACGTTCAAAAATCACTCTACACAGCAGAAACACAATTAAACAACCTGACAAATTTCTACTTAACAAGTGAAGACGTTGGAACATTATCAAAAAGAGTAAACGAGAGCCTACAATTAATAGACCAACTGACACAAAGAAAAATAAATATTAATCGTCAACTAGACAGCCTCTTCCAGCAATCTGCTGACTTGGAAGCTAGGATGGGAGTTGTAGAATTTTCTGTAAACATAAATCGATCAAATCCTATTTATCCAAACAAGAATTCTAATAAATGGGAACGAGCTTGGGGTGAACTAAATGAAACTTTTACAGACACATTAATTGGTCTTACTGCTTTCTTTGGAATTTTCCTACTTTGGGTATTTCGATTAACCATCTATGGAATTGTCTTACTGATTGTTATGAGAGCTATCTGGAAACTTATAAAATTCTTGTGGACTAAATAATAAAAAAGCGCCGGACAAAGTCCGGCGCTTTTTTATTTAACACTCACATACTTTCTATGCAGGGAGTTACGTTTCCAAATTATACTTTCAATATAATAATGAAACACTGAAACAGTAGCCAGAATAGAAAAATAAATTTTCGGATCAGTCACCGTCTCTCGGAAAAATACACCCATGAATACGGCAAAAGCAGGTACAAAAATAATAAGTGACATTGGAACTAGGGGAACTGCTTTATATATCAGATTATTTATTTTAAATTTATTTCTGTTAACTTCGTGAGAAATATAAAACATAAATGCTGGAACATCATGCAAAAATCTAATTACAAGAATGGCCAAAAAAACATAACCAAAATTAGTTAGAGTAAAACTAGTTACAACCATTAGGTAGGTTAAAAAAACAAAAATCTTTCCTTGTAACTCTTTGGTTTTTTGTATAAGCAAATAACTCACTAAGCCAGCTAAGGCAAAGGTGACATTGAAAAGATATTGTGCAGACTTAATAACAGAATCGAGCGCTCCCACCTGAACCGTAGTCAAATACATAATCGATACGGCAATTATCAAAGACCAGTTCCACCAAATGAACCAGTTATTTTTCGGAACACCATACATAAGAGATATTCCGGTCTGCTGTCTTATAACGTGATACACCGTTGCAATCAGAAAAAGGGAAACGGCCAAGTTGTAATTAAAACTAATAATAAACTGGAGGAGTAAAAATAATATTGGAAAAAAAATTATTAAATGTTTTTTATAGTGTGAAAAATATTCTTTATCAAAAAAACTAAATAAGCTGGCCAATATATGTGGCAAACCAAAAATTAAAAGGTAGAGGGGGAGATACAGAGTGTCGATACCCAAAACCGGAAGAAGGGCTTGGTCATTATAATTCCAGTCCCAAAAACCAAAAAAGGCAACTAGTGGCACAATTAAAAAAACGCTCATTATCCAAGACTTTTTAAGTACTAACATTTCTTGATTATTTTCCATGGAATTTTTTATGAACATCTCGAAGATGCTTGTCAGTTACGTGTGTGTAAACTTGAGTTGTTCCGATATTAGCATGACCCAGAAGAGCTTGGACTGAACGCAAATCTGCACCGTTACTTAGAAGGTCTGTAGCAAAACTGTGTCGAATCACGTGAGGTGTTACCTTGCGAGTAATGCCAGCTTCTGTTGCGTATTTTTTAAGAAGTCTCTGTACTGCTCTTGGCGAGAGTCGTAAGTCACCCCCATCATTAACTTTTCTTCCGTAACGAACGAACATCGCATCGTCCATATCTTTTCGATTTTTTAGATAATCTTGAAGTGATGCTCTTGCAGTATCAGAAAGAAAAACAACTCGTACCTTATCTCCTTTTCCACGTACAGAAAATTCATCTCGAGTTAAATCAACATCATCAATTGAAAGTCCGCACAATTCAGAAATACGAAGTCCCGTCGAAAACAAAAGTTCCAAAATTGCTCTGTCTCTTTTGCCCTCAAGTGATTTTTTGTCTGGTGCATTCATTAGACGCCTAAGCTCTGTGGGGGAGATGAGGTCGAGTGAACGTTCGGGAACTTTGGCTAGCTCAATTCTTTCTGGATTCAGTGACTCGATTCCACGCTTACGCAAAAACTTGAGAAACGCTCGAAGAGCAATCAAGTAATAATTCTGAGTACGACGTTTCATGGGCTCCATCCGACCACCAACTTTCGTCCCAGGTTGTCGGTTTAAGTACAAACGAAATTCTCTAATCTGTTCCTCAGTTAAATCCTTTGGGAGTTTAACTTTAGCAAAATCAAAGAACCTCTCTAGATATCTGTCATAGTTTTCTACAGTCTTCACACTCCTCCCCCTCTCGATTTCTAGGTACTCTAAAAATTGACGTTTCAGTTCTGCAAGTTGCATAATGCTTTCAGTATACCAATTGTAAAAACCTGTTACACGTAGGCGTGTAACAAAATAAGCTTGATTTTTTAATAATTTGTGCTATTATTGCCGGAACCTTCGCAGGTTATTATTCCGCACCAAGCGGTGCCACCGATAACATTGTTATATGAGTGGGCATCTACACTGCTAGTCGCGTAAACAAATACATACTATGTTATCAAAGCGAATAAAAGAAAATACTCTAAAGAACACTCGTCGTCACGACAATGACACCGGTTCTCCAGAAGCACAAGTTGCTCTATTGACCCGACAAATTGAAGAGTTGTCTACGCATCTTCGGAAGCACAAAAAAGACTTCCACTCTAGACGCGGTCTTCTACAAATGGTTGCTGACAGACGAAAGCACCTAAAGTATCTTCAAAAGAAAGATGAAAAAGCATACGATGCTCTCATCAAGAAACTAGGTCTCAAAAGATAAGTTTTAATACAATCGCTTCACATATGTGGAGCGATTGTGCGTTTCACGGTATAGTGTAACTAAGGTACTTTTAACAGAAAGGCGCCCATCCTCTCAATCGACCCTCGACTCGTACGCACCTTGCACGCCCCAGCCAAACCCACCCGTGCATATTCGCTACTCGCTGAGTGCCAATTGAAAAGACCGGCTTCTACTTACAACAAAAGCCATGCGAGGGTTTAGATGTTTTACAAAAGACCAGAACAAATTTTAAATAATTAATATACATATTATATGGGAGTAATCCGACACCCTGACCAAAGAGTCGCGGTAATCATAGATACACAAAACTTGTATCATAGTGCAAAAAATTTATACAAATCAAAAGTTAACTTCGCCGCAGTGGTGGACGCAGCTGTTCAAGGTAGAAAATTAATTAGAGCTGTTTCATATGTGGTAAACACCGAAGGAGGTGAAGAGTCAGCATTCTTCGAAGCGCTTGAGAAAGTAGGAATTGAAATAAAAACTAAAGATCTGCAAATCTTCTACGGAGGAGAAAAGAAGGCCGACTGGGATGTCGGGATGGCGGTCGACGCAATTAAAATTGCTCACAAGGTAGACGCTATTGTTTTCGCTACCGGTGATGGAGATTTCATTCCGGCTGTAGAATACATCCAAAGTCTCGGCTGCCAAGTTGAAGCAATTACTTTTGGTCGCTCTGCATCGAGTGGACTAAAATCAGCTGTCGATGATTTTATAGATCTAGGGGAAGACCCAAAGAAGTTTCTGATTGGTTACCGTCCATCAAAAAAAAGAGCTGGAGCAAAAACTAAGAAATCTTCTGCCAAAAAAACTTCGCAGTCTAGCACAACAAAAGTTGTTGGCTCAGACACAGATGGTCTCTTAGATTAAATTAATAAACAGCCGGACTAAAAGGTCCGGCTGTTTTTGTCTCTGGAGGTTTCCCTAATATTTTGTTATTCTCAATTTATTACAAACTGAGTTGTGCGCGACAGGATATTTGAGAAAATTTCAAATGTCTCATCGCTCACATCTCATAAATTATTTTTATGAAATCACAATCTTTTTCTTTAGACCTTGCCGGCAAAACTTTGACCGCAGAGTTTAACGATTTAACATCACAAGCTAATGGCTCAGTACTTTTAAAGTTTGGTGAAACAGCGATTCTGGTTACCGCAGTTATGGGTGATCGCGAAAATTCTGGCATGAATTATTTTCCTCTCTCAGTTGAGTTCGAAGAAAAATTTTATGCGGCCGGAGCAATTCTAGGTAGTAGATTTATGCGACGAGAAGGTAGACCTAGTGATGAAGCGATTCTTTCTGCAAGAATTGTTGATCGTACGATTCGTCCACTTTTTAATCACCACATACGACGCGATGTTCAAGTTGTAATTACAGTACTTGCTATGGGAGAAGATGATCCTGATGTACTTGGTGTCATTGGTGCCTCACTAGCTCTCTCTGTTTCTGATATTCCTTGGGCGGGTCCAGTTGGGGCTGTACGTATCGGCCGAAAGAAAGAAACTGGGGAAGTGGTTATAAACCCAACTTACCTCGAAAGAGCTGAGGGTCTTCTGGATTTTGAAGTATTGGCCTGCGGTAAAGACAACACTATCAACATGATAGAAACAGCTGCACATGAAGTTAGCGAAGGTGACCTTGCTTCAATCTTAGAAGCTTCAACCAAACTACACCAACAACTAGAAGAATGGCAAAAAGAAATTGTTGCCAAACTTGGTAAAGAAAAACAACCTCAACCAGTCCAAGAAATTTCAGCTGAGCTAAAAGAATTTTTTGAAAATAATTTTAAAGCAAAATTAAGCAAAGTCCTTTTTAGCAATCGTGCCGGTAAGTCTCATATATATGAGCTAAAATCTGAATTTCTTTCTGCCGTCTCTGAGGCAGAATTAGATGAAAAAGCTGCTAGTGACTACTTCGAAGATATGATTGACGCAGAACTACATCGCGGAGCTTTGGAAGATAACAAGCGAGCAGATGGTCGTGGGATGGATGAGGTGCGTGAAATTTATGCAAAAGCAGGTGGTGTTTCTCCAGTACTTCATGGTTCAGGAATTTTCTATAGAGGCGGTACTCACATATTTTCTGCCCTCACCCTTGGTGGCCCAGATTCAGCCCAAATGATAGACACGATTGAATCACAAGATTACAAAAAACGATTCTTACACCACTACAACTTTCCACCATTTTCAGTTGGTGAAACTGGACGTGTTGGCGGATTTAACCGGCGCATGATTGGTCATGGTGCACTTGCAGAAAAAGCACTACTTCCGGTAATTCCTTCTCAGGCTGATTTTCCTTACACTATTCGTTTAGTGTCTGAAACTCTTTCAAGTAATGGCTCTAGTTCAATGGGATCAGTTTGTGGCTCTACTCTTGCTCTTATGGACGGAGGAGTTCCAATCAAAAGACCAGTAGCAGGAATAGCTTCTGGAGTAATGATGGGTGAAAACAAATACGCACTACTAACTGACATACAAGGTCCTGAAGATGAATTTGGTGACATGGATTTTAAAGTAGCCGGAACAACCGAGGGAGTTACAGCAGTACAAATGGATGTGAAAGTTGACGGTGTACCTCTTCAAGTACTTGTCGAGGCTCTAGAAAAAGCACGTTTAGCACGTCTGCATATACTTGAAATTATGAACAAAGAAATTTCTGAACCCAGAAAGGAAATCTCACCTAGAGCTCCACAAATCATCACCCTTAAAATATTGCCAGACCAAATCGGTCTTGTTATCGGGGGAGGAGGCAAGACAATCAACGGTATTAAAGATACTACTGGCGTAGAAGAAATTACCATCGAGGAAGATGGGACCATCTTTATTTCTGGGAAAGCTGGTTCGGCTGAGTTAGCAGCAGATAAAATCAAAGCACTAACAAAGGTTTATGTGGTGGGAGAAAAGGTGGATGTAACTATTGTTAAGATAGCTACTTTTGGCGCTTTCGCTAAACTAGATGCCTTCAATGAGGGCTTAATTCATATTTCTGAGATAGCTCCATTTAGAATTGAATCCCTAGACGGCCTCCTAAAAGAAGGGGATATTGTGCCAGTAGTAGTGTCAAAGGTAGAAGATGGCAAAATTGGACTCTCTATTAAACAAGTAGACCCTGATTTTGCTAAAAATAAAGGTTTTGAAGCTCCAAACAAAGGATAAGAAGCCCACAGTCAGGGAAAAAACCTCCTAACAAAACCTTAAAATCATGCGATACTAGAAGTAATGACCGACATCTCCAAAAAAATCACTCCCAGAATCCGTACGTTTGCTGGAGATTTGGAAGAGCACAGGAAAAACCGAACAGAAAATCCAGAAAATAAAACTGGCTCTGAGACTACAGACTCGAATATAAAAACTGAACGAGCTCCTGCTAAACCTATCGAACCAAAACCAACTCCAGTACCAAAACCAGTACGTGAAGAGCCTATTATTGTTGCTGAAAAAACTCATGTTGAAAAACCAAAAAAGATTCCGGCTTTTCACGAGCTACAAAAAAGTGTTAACCATATACAGGCTAAACCAGAGAAGAAGAAATTCAAAAAAACAAAATTTAAGAAGCACCATGAAAAAAAGTCTTCTAATGAGAATAGGCCAAATATTGGTTATGATGCCACAATAATTACTGACACAAAGAAAAATAAAACCAGTTTGATATCATCGGTGATTTCTTCTATTGGTCTTTGGTTCAAAGAAATTACTAAGCCAAAGAAAAAGAAAGCACCCAAATATACTGTGCCTGAAGCTAGTCGAAGAAAGGGTGTTATCCAAAAGGCCACTACTAAAACAGGTTCTATTTTTACTGCCGACAGTGAAACTCTGAGAGAACAAATTCGGTTGCGCCAACAACAAGAAAAAGACGGAACGCATGATGATGAGGCAGAAACTATTTGGTCACCATATACAGACAGCGGCTACAACCTACTCAATGCGCCAGATACAACACAGAATGTGAAACTTGAATTCAAGAAGCAAGTCAAACCACCGACAGAAGCGCGACCAGTCATACCACCTCCACCTATACCAAAAGTCGAAGAAAGCTTTGATGATGGTGCGACTGAATTACTAAAGGCTAGGGAAGAGCTAGACAAAAAATCAGCGTCCCAACAAACGGAAGCGGTTCCTGTTGTTGAACCTACACCAAAAGAGATTGAGACAGAACCCGTTGAAGATACTGTGCCTGTAGAAGAAGATAACGATAACCTACCTCAAGTAGAAAGTGACGACTCTGATTCTGTATTTGAAAAAACAGACACTAACACGCTTACAGTGATAACTCTTATTACAATAATTGGTATCGTAATTGTGATTATTGTTTCGAGACTGTTGTTTCAGTTCATTACAAATCAAATCACCTCTGAGGCAGTTTCCGTAAATACCATCGAGACGATTCTAAACGACTCGAGCATAGAGACGATAGAAATCAATGCAGACAATCTATCGTTAGTTCCTAGCTTGGTTGATAATGCACTAGAACAAATAACTGAAGGTTTGGTGGAGGTCGCGATTGTCTCTCCTGCAGGCGACGAAGTTAGTCCTACATACTTATTCGAATTGTTGGGCTTCCAAGCAAATCTGGCACTGAAGCAAGCCTTGACCAGCTCAAGATTCATAAGCATCGATAACTCTAACGAGATGTTGCTGCTTAAATTCGTTGATGAAACTAGTGTAAGAGGAGGCCTGCTGTCTTGGGAAAAAACACTAGCAAATGACTTTGCAGAGATTTATGGTATTTCAAACAATCTAGAAGATGAGTTTCAAGATAAAAAAATATCTGGACACGATGTGAGAACACTAAAACACGACGAAAAGACTATTCTGGTGTATTCAATAATTAACGAAAACTCAGCAATTATAGCTAGCAACGAAGCTGAGTTGGCCAGAATAATTGAATTAGAATTTAATAAATAATAAGCAAGCAACCATGTCGAGCCACGATGATCTAAAAGTTATTCTTGAAAATGAATTAGAGAAGATAACTAACGAACTAAAGACCATAGCAGTTAAGACTCCTGATTCTGATGACTGGGTTGCCTTACCAGTAGCAGAAGACTTAGTAACAGCAGACCCAAACTCAGAAGCAGACGCTGTTGAGGAGTGGAATCAAAGAAGGGCTCTTCTGGTTCAGCTTGAAATACGTTACAGAAATATTAAACGTGCTATCGACAAGTTTGATTCGGGCAAATACGGAATCTGTGAAATAAGTGGTACTCCGATTGAAATTGAGAGACTCCAAGCAAATCCCGCAGCTCGCACAAACCTCGCAAACATGGATAGGGAATCTGAACTTCCACTGTAAGACATGGCTATTGCACGTGTACACACTGTTCAACCCGATATTCTCAAGGGAGATGTGGTCAACATTGAAGCGGATATATCTCGTGGGTTACACTCTTTTTCTGTTGTTGGTTTGGCCGGCAAGGCTGTCGATGAATCAAAAGATAGGGTAGGGAGTGCGATAAAGCATTCTGGATACGCATCACCCAAGACAAAGAATCAGAAAATTGTAATCTCCCTTTCTCCCGCTGACCTGAAAAAGGAGGGGCCTCTTTTTGATTTACCGATTGCTATTGCCTACCTGATAGCTTCCGGAGAAATTGAGAGTGATGATGTAAAAAGAATTTATATTGGTGAACTTAGTTTAGACGGAACACTTCGTCCAGTTAAAGGTTCCTTGAACGCCGTGCGAGCTGCTAAGGAAGCAGGCTACACAGAAATAATTGTCCCTACCGAAAACGCTGAGGAGTCTGCACTTATAGACGGGATTTCTATCTATCCAGCTGATACTTTGCTACAGGTAATCAACCACATAAAACCAGCAGATGATAACGTCTCAAAGCTTATTCAACAACCCTTAACAACCGTTAGTGACGATTGGTATGAAAGTGCTGTAAACCTTGAGGATATAAAAGGGCAGGAAAGTGCAAAACGAGGACTTATTATTGCTGCCGCCGGTAGACACAACGTGATGTTGGTTGGCCCACCCGGAACCGGCAAGACCATGCTTGCTCGAGCACTAAGATCACTTTTGCCACCGCTCACCAGAGAAGAATCATTGGAAGTAACAGCTATCCACTCGGTTGCAAGCAATGACTTCTCAATTAGCACTAGACCACCCTTTAGAAGTCCGCATCACACAGCTTCTCACACTTCTTTGGTTGGCGGCGGAACACACCCTAAACCAGGAGAGGTTACTCTTGCACATCATGGTGTTCTCTTCATGGATGAGTTTCCAGAGTTTGAAAGACGCTCGCTTGATGCTCTGCGTCAACCACTTGAAGATCGTGTTGTCTCAATTTCTAGAATTCAAAGCACGGCCGAATTTCCAGCTGATTTTATTTTAGTGGCCGCCCTAAATCCTTACCGAGGAACAGAAGATGGTACAACTGATTTGGCTCGCGCTATGCAGGAAACATACAAAAATAAAGTGTCAGGCCCAATTATTGACCGTATAGATTTATGGTTAGAGGTTCCGCATGTTCCTTACGACACCCTTACTGCTCTTCCTAGTAAAGTAGATGAAACCACCTCCGCTAGAGAACAAATACTCGCCGCTAGACAGCTTCAAGCTAGTAGATTTTCTAAAACAAAAACCAACACAAACTCTGGGATGTCAGCCCGTGATATCGAACAACATATCGTATTAAAGGATGAGGTTAAAGATTTGCTGAAAATATCAAGTGAACGATTAAACTTATCACCTCGTAGTTATCATAGACTGATTAAGGTTGCGCGTACCATTGCAGATTTAGACAATAGTAAAAACATCGAGACCTCACACTTACTCGAAGCTTTGCAATACCGGGTTTCGATATAAAAATAAAAGGCCGGCGCTTCGCGCCGGCCTTTTATAAATATTTTATTAAAATGGATTCCTTGCTCCTCGGACCTCAAAGTGAAGGTGCGTTCCGGTTGACTTACCTGTACTTCCCATTGCTCCAATAGCTTCTCCTGCTGAAACATAAGCTCCTACTCCTACGTAGTTTTGTGACAAGTGAGCATAAAGTGTTTGTGTACCGTTTGGATGCTTGACTACAATATACTGTCCGTATCCTCCGTTCCATCCAGAGCTCTTTGAGATAATCACCTCACCACCTGCTGCCGCCCTAATTGTAGACCCAAATGCTCCAGCCAAGTCAACACCATTGTATCCATGTACACCCTGACTTCGTACAGATCCAGGAGCAGGGTGGACAAAACCAGCAGCTGAAGCAGTTGTACCTCCTGAGACACTTACCGGACGTGCCTGTGTAGACACTCTAACTGGCGCAGACTGCATTGCTCCACCAGGAATAATTATTGTATCTCCAACCGTTAGTTCATCAGCTGAAGCTAGTTGGTTATAAGAAAGAATTTCTTCAGCTTCTCCCTCGTATTTTTTTGCAATAGTACTAATTGTGTCGCCTTTTTTAACAACATGTCGCACTCCTGCAATTGGAAGAATAACCAGAGTATCACCCGGTTGAATTTGAGTGGCTTTGGTTAGATCATTTGCCCACATAATAGTATTGGTGGTTACATCAAACATTTCTGCCACTTGAGATAGTGAATCTCCTTCACGAACTGTATAAACTCGAATCTCTCCTAATCCACTTTTTTGTTCAGCAATAACATCAGCTCCAACTGGACCAGTTGAAACTAAAACGTTCTCATCTACGATTATTTCTGCTCCTCCTCGTGCACCCATCGGATTTGGGTTCTGTAGGGTAGTCAATAGGGGAATATCAATTCCACTTTGTGTAACAGTTGGAGCTTCAGTAGAAGCAATTGTTTCTTCCGCTAAAAATAGTTTGGAGAAGAAACCTGCATGAACAGAAACAGGTACCATAATTACGATACCTAATAGAATAAGTTCACTCACCACCCTTGTTCGAGTAGTGATCTTTGTCATTGAGTATTTTTGCTGATGACTGGATATCCCAGAATTGTCATCAGTGTCTTTAGAGTTGGGTTTTATATGCTGTTGTTTAGGTCTCGCCGCCAGTCAGTCATTACTTCCGTACTTAGAAATGAAAAAGAGCACTGAATGCTCCCATTCGCACCAACAACTTGGTACGCCCACCATTCTACTAAAGCTCATCCACATAGCAATTGACGAAATCCACTTTTCTCGTTAACTAATTCATTCTCCAAACAGGCTTTTAAATAGGCCGTGTTTCAGCTGTTGACAAAGAAATTTATGGTGTTGAAGTTAGTGAAATCTTATTATGCTATAGTGTCAGTCACATGTCTGAAGCACCTTATCTTGTCGGTTTAAATGAACCACAAAAACAATCTGTTTTACATACCGATGGACCTTTAATGATTTTGGCTGGCGCTGGCTCGGGCAAAACTCGTGTCATTACTCATCGAATAGTTCACATCATTCACGAAGGTACAGCGCCTCATAATATTTTGGCCGTAACCTTCACCAACAAAGCAGCCAAGGAAATGCGTGAACGAGTAACTGACTTAACCAAAAAATATTTTCCTTCTGACCGAGCGGTTATAGACAGCTCTCCTTTAGTTACAACCTTCCACTCGCTTGGTGTCCGTATCTTACGCGAGTTTCACGATACGCTTGGCCTACGTAGACACTTCACTATATATGACAGGAGCGATAGCCAAAAAGCTGTAAAAAAAGCGATAGAAGATGCGGGCTACAACCCAAAGGAGTTTGAGCCAAGAAAAATACTTGGAATGATTTCGCGTGCTAAAGGTGACGCTATGACTCCGCTTGAATACAAAGACGCTGCCAGCTCCTTTCCTGAACAGGTCACAGCTGAAGTCTGGGAAAAGTATGAAGACACATTGAAAGCAGAACATGCCTTAGACTTTGATGACCTTTTAGCCAAAACATTATTTTTACTAAAAACCTATGGGCCGGTCCGAGAGACTTTGCAAAATCGTTTTAAGTTTATTCATGTAGATGAGTTCCAAGATACCAACCGTGTTCAGTTTGAAATCATGGAACTTTTGGTTGGCGAATCGCAAAACATTTGTGTAGTGGGGGACATAGACCAAAATATTTATTCTTGGCGTGGAGCAGACATTAAGAATGTTCTACAGTTTGAAAAACACTTCCCTCGAGCCACCACGATATTACTTGAAGAAAATTACCGATCTACCCAAACCATCATTGCTGCCAGCAACGATATCATTAAGAAAAACCAAAACCGAGTGGAAAAAAACGTTTTCACAAATAATCATGAGGGTGAAAAAATCACTTTATACGCTGGCATGACAGGCTATGACGAAGCTGAGTACGTAGCCATGAAAGCCCAATCATTGATTGCTGACGGAGCTGATCCGTCTTCTATAGCAGTGCTTTACCGGACCAACTTCCAGTCACGTTCACTAGAAGAAGCTTTTTTGAATTTCGAAGTACCTTATCAACTTCTTGGTACCAAATTCTTTGAACGAAAAGAAGTCAAGGATGTTTTGTCATATTTACGTCTTGCACTTAACCCTGGCAGTAACGCTGATTTAACAAGAGTTATCAATACGCCAGCTAGAGGTATTGGGAAGGTGACCATGCTCAAGGTGGTCGAAGGTAAGCGAGCAGACCTAAACGCTGGCGCAGCTGCCAAAGTGAAGGTGTTTGATGACATAATGACCGACATAGCTAAATGTGCTGTCGAAAAACCTCTGTCTGACACTATAAAATTCATCATGAAGCGAACTGGGTTAGAAGACAGCTTGAAAGAAGAGGGAACAGAAGAAGCCTTGGAGAGAATCGAAAACTTGCGTGAGTTAGTTACCCTAGCTAGTCGCTTCAATGAGGTTGAACCAAGTGAAGCTGTTGAGCAACTTTTAGAAACAGCTGCTCTACAAAGTGATCAAGATGAACTCAAAGAAAAAGAAGAGCAAAACGCTGTACGACTAATGACAATTCACGCTGCTAAGGGTCTGGAATTTTCTTACGTGTTTATTACTGGTCTTGAAGAAGGACTTTTTCCGCACGAACGACTTGATGATGGGCGCACTGACCAAGAAGAAGAGCGGAGACTTTTTTATGTTGCTTTAACTCGTGCAGAAAAAAAAGTATTTCTCACTTACGCCCATATGCGCACTATCTTCGGAAGCCAACGTGTCAACATGCCATCATCGTTTTTAAATGATATTAGTCGAGAACACGTTGAAAATGCAGAGCCTGAGGAGGGTGGAGGAAAGAGTGGCTACGAAACTACAATTTATTTGGACTAGATATTATAAAAACCGGCCAAACGACTGATAGGGCTCGTGTATACTCAAACATATATGAGCAACATTGGTGACAAGGAAATTGAGCAAGCAGTTATAATAAGTGGACTATCTGGTTACACAGGAAAGTACAAAGAGTTGGGAGGTGGTGAAATTAATGACACCTTCAAACTTGAACTGGAAGACCGTTCAGTAATTCTACGGATATCTAAACACAAAGACCAAAATTCCTTGTATCGTGAAGCCCGTGTCCTTTCTAAAATTAACCACAACCGAATACCAAAACTAATATTTTTCGATACTGAGAAAACCATTCTTGACCGACAATGGATAGTTGAAGATTATATTGCAGGCGAAGCCGTAAAGCGATTAAACAAAAAACAGTTTGAGAGCTTGGGTGAGCTACTAGCTGTAGTGCACGAGACAGAGTCTCGTGGTACAGACAACAATCTCTGGGAGACACTACTATCAAACTGTAAGACTTTTGGTGATGAGGAGTTTCACCTTAATCACCCTAGTCTAAAGTTAAAAACTTTAGTTCATAAAATGAGGGCGTATTGTAATGACTGGCAACCTAAATTTGCAGACGTACCTTCTGTTCTGGTTCATGGTGACGCAACCCCAAGCAATGTATTGGTTCAAGGTGACGACACCGCTCTCATTGACTGGGAACTAACAAGCTATAGAGATGCGATGTCGGAATTCTCTACAATTTACTATGAGGACATGGAATTCAATCAAGGAAAGTGGCGTATCCAGATTAGACCTGAAGAGAAACAGGCTTTATTTGAGGGGTATATTGCCGGTGGGGGAATTATCGATGAAGACCGTATCACATTTTGGATGAATCACGACAAAATGGGAGCTGCGCTATTTTTATATTGGCGCATCCATGATTCCGGACGAGCGGCAGATTCCGAACAGATGCAGCAGTATCAACTTGATCTAGATAATCTTATTCTTTCCCTAGAAAAAAACTTGGCCTAATTTTTCTTGTGTCTTAACTAAAACTCAAGTAGTCTAAGTTTCACATGACTGAAAAATTTGAACACAAAAAAAGTCTCGGGCAGCATTTTCTCAACAGCGACTATGTACCGAAGAAAATGTGTGACGCTGGCAATATTCAGAAAGGCGACATCGTGCTGGAGATTGGACCAGGGACCGGGATTCTAACTCGGGAGCTTTTGGAGCGCGGGGCAGAGGTGGTGGCAGTAGAAGCTGATGCACGGGCGATTTCTTCTCTCGAAGAAACATTTCCTGAAGAAATCGCCCGCCACCAACTCACCATTCACCACCACGACGCCCGTAAGCTCAACCCTTCACAGTTTAACCTTGAAAAACAAGGCTATAAAGTTGTATCTAATATTCCATATTATCTTTCTGGCCTACTCTTTCGTAGTCTGCTTGATACTGAGTGCCAACCAAACACGTTGGTTTTTCTTATTCAAAAAGAAGTAGCGGAGCGTATTGCTCGAGATAAAAAAGAATCTTTACTTTCGCTCTCTGTAAAAATCTTCGGTAATCCTACATATATATGTACAGTGAAGAGGGGACACTTCACTCCACCACCCAAAATTGACTCAGCAATCGTAGCTGTAAATGAGGTTGGTAGACAAAAACTTTCTTCAATTACCAGTGAACAATTTTTTAATATTATTCATCTTGGTTTCGCTCAGAAAAGAAAACAATTGCTTGGTAACTTAAGCGGTGAATTTCCCCGCCCTAATCTGGAGCTAATCTTTCAAGAGTTGTCTCTTCCTTTAGATATAAGAGCTGAGGATATTCCGCTAGAAAATTGGATTAAATTAACCGAAAAGCTTTATTTATAGTCTTAAAGAGCAAATAATCCACCGACAATCAACAGGTTGTACCCAAGCTAGTGCACAGATGTGTGTAACTAAGACACAAGTGACGCAATTGGACTGCTATACTTAGCTTTATATGGAGGGTCAAATTAACTCCAAGATTGTCGGCGCAACTGTAATTGGTTTTGCGTTGGTAGCTGGTGCATATACCATCAGCAATTTTGGTGAATCAACTTTCCCTGAACCCCAACCAGCCAACATCCAGGCCACAACTCCACAACAAAGACCGGTTATCGAGGTCACTGATAGTGACCAAAATGGTATCGAGGATTGGCGTGATGTTTTTGTTGATACAGGCACGTTTTCTGCCCCAAAAACTGACGAACCATACACCCCGCCAACTACTGTCACCGGAAAAACCGGAATCAAATTCATGGAAGGGATGATTAATTCTCGCCTGTACGCTCCTTTTTCCAAGACTCAAGAGGAGGTCGTGACGAATACTGTTGACTCCTTGGATGAAGTTCTTGATTTTAAGATTCTTGAAATAACAGATCTAGACATAATGGAAGAGTGGGACGACCAAGATATAGTCAACTACGCCAACACCGTTGCTGCCACCATAATCCGACACAACGATGAAAATGTTGAGAACGAACTACTTGTTCTAAATGACATTCTCTTAAGAAATAATACAAACAGAGTACCTGAACTAGAGGCGAACGTACAAATCTACAAAAACCTTGCCGAAGATACCCAAAAAATACCCGTACCACAAATCTTCGCCAAACAACACTTAGATTTAATTAACTCGTACCAAGCTCTACAAAGTGATGTCTCTGCTATGATTGAAATAGTTGAGGACCCACTTTTATCTTTTGTTTACATCAAACATTACCCGACAGACTTGGAAGGTCTAATGCTTTCTTTAGAAAATATTTATCTAGCCCTAGAAGAATACACTGACTTATTTACCATAGAAGATCCAGCTGTACTTTTTGTTAATTTTAGTCCTGATTATAAACGTAACTATTAGCTTATGGATGCATTTTTTACACTAATTAAAAAAAGTTTGGTTGCCACAATGTTTGTGACCTTTGGGCTAATGGCGACTTACGTCCCAATACCGCACACGAACAATGTAAATCAGGCTGAAGCTCAGTGGGCAGTATTTGATGCCTCCAATGCAATAAAGCAAGGGTTGGATTATGTACAACAGAAACTCATAGAGGGTTGGAACTGGGCTATAGCAAATAAAGAAATGTTCCTTGATGGTATAGCTTGGAAAGCTACCAAAATGGTTGTGGCTGGTATGCTGGACAGCATTAGAGCGTGGGCCAGAAATGGTTTTGAGGGCAGACCAATGTTTGTTGAAGATATCGAGGGATTTTTGCGCGAAAGTGCCGACCGTGCTTTTGGTGAATACATTCAAGAACTCGGTAGTGTTGGCTCGTTTTTGTGTGACCCGTTCAAATTAGATTTTCAGATTGCTTTAACGGCTCTCTATGCCAGAGACAGAATAAACCAACCAGTTACTTGTACCTTGACTGGCATTATCGATAACCTCGATGGATTCTTAAGTGGTACCAGAGGAAGCTTTGCTCAAGGTGGCTGGAATGATTGGTTTGATATTACAGCCGACCCAATGACATACACTCCAGTAGGAGCACTTGTCACGGCTGACCAAGTAGCACAGGCAAGAATTGTAAACGCCAGAGGAGTAGTAGCCAAGGAGCTCGACTACGGTAACAGCTGGTTGTCTCAGAAAGACTGCGAGACCGTTGAAGAGGGAGGAGTAGAAAAAACCTTCTGTAGTATTATCTCTCCCGGCAAGACTCTTCAGGAGGCTGTTACCTTTAACATCGACGGAGAACGACAAGCTCTCATCACAGCCGATGAGTTCAATGAGGCGGTGGTAGAAATAGGAGGCGCGCTAGCGACCAAGATATTTGCTGATAACGGCGGACTACTGAGATAGTCAAAAAATATTAACCATGAAAACACTTACAAACAACTTAACAAAATTCCTACCATCTATTTGTGTATTGTTTGTTCTTTTGTTGGTACCAGATTTTGCTTTTGCAATGGACGGCTTTCAACAAGTCATGTGGGGGGTAGTATCTACAGTATTTGGTTCAATTGCTGGCTGGGCCGGAAAACTACTAAACCTAGGAATAAACGACTTTGTCATCGGCTTCGGTACTATGTACACCACCGGTGGAGTGGGGGCGGCCGTCGACCTAGCTTGGGTTAGTGTACGTGACATGTTCAATATCACTTTTATCTTCGGTTTGGTCTACATTGGTTTCAAAATGATTCTCAACAGCGACGACTCAAATACTAGGCGCTGGCTAATCAATCTGATTATGGCTGCTATCTTAGTTAACTTCAGCCTTTACTTCACTAAGTTTGTGGTGGACATGAGCAACATCATTGCAACAGAAGTTGCTTTGTCTGGATTCAACACTGACCCAAAGGTCACAGACCGTTCGGAAGTTTTGGTGTCTGACACCTTTGCTGACGCAATTGGTCTAGTTTCACTTTTTGGTAATGGGGATACAGTTTCGGTCAACGGTCAGTCACAAAAAATAACAGATGTAGTTGCTGATAAGGGTGCTTGGAGCTATATATTCGGCACCATGATGTTTTTGATAGTGGCTGCTTTTGTGTTTGCGGCGGGAGGTATTTTACTCATCATTCGAGCTGTGGTTCTGTGTATCTACATGGTGCTTTCACCACTAATGTTTATTGGTTGGGTGTTCCCTCAACTACAACGCTACACCTCCGAATATTGGAGTGGTTTTTTGGGCCGAGCTTTCTTTGCCCCTCTTTACATACTTCTTCTTTATCTTTCAGCCTCAATCCTAAATGGTTATCGAAACGGCTTAGATGACGACCCTCAACTTAGTGCTTTACTTACTAGTGGGGGAGACGGGGTTGATTTAACCTTCGCTTCTTCGATGACACCGTTTATCTTGGCGGCAGTCTTTTTGGTAGCATCGATTGTCATCGCCAACAAGCTTGGCGCTAATGGAGCCGGCGCAGCAATTAGTACTGGTAAAAACCTCTCAGGCAAGCTTCGTCGTGGAGTGACCAGAACTGCAGGAGGAGCAACTGCAGGAGTTGCTGCTTATGGAGGTCGTAAATTTATTGGTGGCACAGCCAATAGAATAGCTGAAAATGCAGCAATACAAAGACTTGCAAGACGCGGAGGAATGGCTGGTATTGTAGGTAGGGCTGTTGCTAATACGGCACATTACGGTAGGACAGCTAGCTTTGATGCCAGAAATGTAGGAGGTCTTGGAAAAGCAACGGGACTAGGTGAAGGTAAGAAGGGTGGTTATGCTAATGATCAAAAGGAGCAAGAGAAGAAGGACAAGGAAAGGTCTGAGCGGTACTCAACTCAAGAAGATGATCAATTCTACAAAGATGCTGGTGAAGGAGTTGAGCAAATTAAAAATCAATACGATCAGATCATTAAGAATATCAATCAAACTGTCTCAGACCTTTCTAAAGAGACTAATCCAGCTAGAAGGCAAGCTTTGTATCAACAACTAAGAGATCAAGAGGCTGCTAAAACTACCATTGAAAAAGATACCTCGACTCAAGATGCAAAAGAATTCAACTACGTACGAAAAAACAATAAGAAGATGAGATTAAATACTTACGCAGAGACAGTAGAAAGGAGAGGTGAAGATTTTGGTGGTTGGAGGAAGTTCTTAACTGATCAACAGGCCAATACTAGGTCTGCCGGTGCAATAAGGAAAGAAAAAAGTGATGTTCAAAAACTAGTGGATTTTCTTCAAGACAAGGACAAGGGAGGGGGAAACAGTAAGGATGAAGAATAAAAATTAATTATGCCCATACAAACACAAACCCAACAATTGCTTGAAGAAAGACTTTCTGTTGTTCCAAAAGAAGTAAGGTCAGTAATCTGTGGCGACAAACTCAATGAGATTGTACGAGCAATTCAAATTGATTTTTCACTAACAGATATACAGTCAAACAGATTATCCGATGAAATTTTGTTAACCTTACTATTCTTTTACCCAACCATCAATCTAGATAATAGAATATTAGAGTCTTTAGGTATAGATACAGAGGCGTCCGGAAAAATTAGCTCCTACGTACAACAATCGTTGTTTGCTCCAATGAGTGGTATATACGAACAAACAAACGAAATGTTTGTTACTGATGAAGCAAAATCGTACAAAACTGTACCAGAAGTAACCGCCTCCATAGCAACCCCAAATATCCGCACCATGCAGGGCGATATCAAAGCTACTTCACAAGAGGATTTGCTTAAAGGAAAGCAAGAAACAAAAATCGACGACGACACACCTCGTTGGGGTAACCAAACCTAACTTAGAGTGATCAATACTCACGCAATGTATTCTGAGTGGTCGCGGGGAGTGTGTGAAGAATACATTGCGTGAGCGTTGGGGATTGTTGGCAGAATTGTTACTTTTCTTAAGTTGCAACATGTATAATGGTGTTGTATGCGTTTTGAAGTTCCTCAGTTTATTGAAGTTGAAGACAAAATTTTTGGCCCATTGACTTGGCGTCAATTCTTATACGTTGGTGGGGGAGTCGGAATGGCAGTGGTAATGTTTTTTACATTACCTTTCATATTCTTTCTAATACTAGGTTTGCCTTTAGGTCTACTGTCAGCCGCTCTGGCTTTTTATCCAGTCAACAACCGACCTTTTTCTTTTTTTCTTGAGGCAATAATTAACTACACTAAAGGGCAACGCCTTTATTTATGGAAACAAAGCGCGGATGTTGTCTATAAAAGAAATCCTGCAACTCAAACCGACTCCTACCGCGCATCACCGTACTCAACACCGATGTCTGCAAATCTAAACCGCTCTAAACCAAAACAAAACATTTCCAGTCTTGCTCGAAAGTTAGAATTACAAGCCTTACAAAAATCAGAGTAAATATGCCAACCACTAATGCAGCAACTCAAGATTTTGTCTCAATTAGAGACATAAAAGAAAATGTCGTAATCGGTAAGGATGGGCAGATGTTAATGTTGCTTTTGGCCTCTTCTATTAACTTTGCTTTAAAATCAATCGATGAACAGCGGGCGGTACTTAGTCAGTTTCAGAATTTTTTGAATACTTTGGATTTTACTTTGCAGATTTATGTTCAATCTAGAAGACTAAACATCGAACCATACTTGGAGCTTTTGTCTGGCCTCAAAGATAAACAAGACAACGAACTAATGCAGATTCAGCTTCGTGAATACGTTGAGTTCATTAAAACTTTTACCACGAATGTAGACGTGATGAGTAAAAACTTTTTTGTTGTCGTCCCGTATACACCCTCAAAAATTAACATCACAAAGGGTATAACTAATCTTTTCACTCCTGGCCAAAAAAATGCAGCCCTACCAAATGACATGCAATTTGAAGAACATCGTGTTCAACTCGAACAAAGAGTAGGGGTAGTTACTGAAGGATTAGCTAGGGTTGGGGTACGTACGATTACTTTAGGCAACGACGAACTGGTAGAACTTTTTTATCATATTTATAATCCGGGTGACCAAACGGGTTCAGCACCTATAGTTGATAACGTATAATCTATGGCTCTTTTCGATTTCATACAACCAAAAAAAACTGACTCTGGGATAACAAATCCGCGGGACCAACTAATGACTTTGACTGATGTTATCGCTCCTTCAGCGATAAGTGTTACTCCAAGAAGTATCAATATTAGCGGAGTGGTAACCAGAGTTTATTACGCTGTTTCATACCCAAGATTTTTGAACGATGGATGGATGGAACCAGTCCTAAACTTAACTCGTGAATTAGATGTTTCAATATTTGTACACCCAATCGACACGGCTGAGACATTGAAAAAATTCCAGAAGAAAGTGGCTGAAGTACAAAGCCAAATCAACATCAAAGCCGAAAAAGGGGAGGTGCGTGACCCACAACTAGAAGCCGCTTACCGCAATCTCGAAGAGCTTCGCGACAAACTTCAACAAGCTGAAGAAAAGCTCTTTAATGTCGGTTTCTATTTGGCACTTTATGGAAAGGATGAGGTAGAAATCAATAAAGCAGAAAATGACATCCGTGGAATTTTGGACGCGAGAATGATTGCAATGAAGCCGGCTTTGTTCCAACAAGAGCAAGGTGTAAAAAGTATTTTCCCTTTGGCCGGAGATGAGCTTTTGGTTCATAGTAAATTCAACTCGGCTCCATTATCTAGTTTCTTTCCTTTTACATCTTTCGACCTTACTTCTGACAGTGGGATTCTATACGGTATCAACCGACACAACTCTTCTCTTGTCCTGTTCGACCGCTACAGCCTAACCAACTACAACTCAGTGACCTTCGCCACCTCTGGAGCAGGTAAGTCATACACTTTAAAGCTAGAAATTCTTCGTTCTCTTATGTTTGGTACTGAAGTGATTGTACTTGACCCAGAACGTGAGTACGAATACTTGGCTGAAGCAACTGGTGGAAGGTTTTTTAATATCTCTCTTTCATCAAATCACCACGTGAATCCTTTTGACCTTCCACCACCAGGAGAAGATGAGGATCCAAAAGACGTACTCCGAACTCACATCATCGAAATGGTGGGACTATTCCGACTCATGCTTGGAGGCTTGTCGGCAGAAGAAGAGACTTTGATTGACCTCGCGATTCAAGAAACCTACGCCCTAAAAGATATTACCGGCGATGCCGATTTCTCAAACATGGAACCACCGCTACTGACCGACTTTGAAATGGTCTTGGCTGGAATGGAAGGGAGTGGCTCTTTGATAGCACGCCTACAAAAATACACTTCTGGTACCTGGTCTGGATTTATGAATGCTCCAACCAACGTGGACATAAACCAAAAATTCGTTGTTTTCTCACTTCGAGACATGGAAGATGAACTTAAGACCATCGCGATGTACATCATCACAAACTTCATCTGGGGCTCTATCCGTCGACGCATGGCCAAGCGACTAATGGTTATTGACGAAGCTTGGTGGATGATGAAATCTGAAGACACTGCTTCTTTCTTGTTTAGCCTAGCTAAGCGTGGTCGTAAATACTACTTAGGAATCGCAACTATCACTCAAGACGTAGATGACTTCCTTCGCTCACCATACGGCGTGCCGATGATTACCAACTCTTCTATCCAACTTTTGATGAAACAATCACCAACTGCGATAGATAACATCCAAAAAACTTTCAACCTCACTGATGAAGAAAAGTTGTTACTACTGGAGTCCACGGTTGGGGAGGGGATTTTCTTTGCTGGACTAAAACACGTCGCTATCAAAATCATCGCGTCATACACTGAAGATCAAATCATCACCTCAGACCCATCACAGCTCTTACAAATCAAAGCGGCGCGGGCAGAACTTAGAGCAGCAAGAGAAGGATAGTGAGACTCAGGCGTAGCACCTCGGCTACACCACCAATCTATTCTGATATAAAAAAACCTGGGGTATACCCCGCCCTAACTTTTTTCAAAAGTTAGGGCGGGGTATACTTTTCTATATGCCCGCACCACAGCCGCTCAACGAGCAGTTTAACCAAAACGCTAGTTTACAACCCAACTACAAACAGGTGGGGGTGCGAAATGTATCAGTTGAAAAAAACCGTGGTGGGGCCAGTAACAACCCCAAGACCACTAGCCAAGTGGAAACTAAGCGACGGTTTGCTGCTAATGACCCAAGGTATGACAATCATACTAGGAATGTAAATGTGGAAGGGAGACAAGGTCGGCCGACGACGGATGCAAAGTTTAGACAAAGCTACGCAGAAAAAGGCCTCCAACCACAAGGGATAAATCAGAAAAAGAAAAGTGGTGTCATACATCATTCTGAGAAAAAAATCGACAACCACACATTCAGCAATAATGTTCACCAACTGTACAAAACTCTTGAGGATTTAAAACAGGGTGATATTGATTCTGCCCTCGATGAGGCTTTGGATGCACTTGATGCTGATGATGAGGCAATGGAAAGAGAGGCTAAAAAAAGAGGTGCTCTTGTAAAAACATTAAAAGCTTATTTGCTATACCGCGCTTATAAAAGAGTCACCGCACTTAATATTAAAATATTTTCTGTCGGACTTTATTTGTGGTCACTAGTCCAAATACCAATGGCCCTTTTTAGCTTGGTTGCTTTTGGGCTTACCGCTGCTGTTTACCAATTGGATGAATTATTGCAGCCCCAGACAAAGGACGGTATGTTAGTTACCGCTACAAAAAGTGTTGCCGGTTTTTTTGTTGAAAAAGCAGTAACTGTAGGTAGTTACATAAACGACGTTGTGGAGGGTATGTTCAACATAGATATATCCATATTTCTACCTGATAATATGTTTATGATTACCTGGATTTTTATTATTGGCTTTTTTGGGATATTTCAATTATTCTTAATGTGGCTATTATATAAATTAGTACTATTAAAGCCACTAGATGGAAAATCTTCTGGTTTAAAATACAGCACTCTTCTATTAGCTATGGTTGGTTATAGCATCCCTCTACTCAACCTATTTCCATGGTTTACTGTTTGGGCAGCGGCTGTGTGGGTGAGGCCAAAATAAAAAACACCGAACATTCCATTGTTCGGCGCCAATAATCAGAAGTTCAGCACTAATTCCCAGTGCTGGCTATGTCAGGCCTTTGATAAATGTGACATAAATATGTCATCCCGACTTGGACCCTTCTATCTTTTGGGCCAACAAGGTTGTTCATGCGCCTGAAATTCTCTTCAGTTCCGCCGCAATGTCGGACAAACTCAGAAATAAGCTCTGGGCTCTCTGCCCTTAAAAAGCGAGCGTTGTAGTGAACATTTCTACAGTTTGTACAGGCGTATTCAAGTGAATCCATATCTACTTTCTCCACCTGTATTTTGAAGCCAAAATCGTAGCTGATTGCTGGGGTACTTTCCAACGCCAGCATGAAGGCTGTGATGAGTGCGGCCAACATCGCCGCGAGTTTTTTGCTAGCCATATCGGCCTCCTGCGCATAGCGCGTTATTTCTATGAAAATCAACGAACTCATTTCGTGTGCGAAATGCACACCTAATTTATTTATAACACGTTGTGGATAACCCGCAAGGGCAGGGAAGGTGCTTTTTTGACACCCTTTCCCCAAATTAACTAATAGTGGGCCTAAGCAATGTTTTAGTCTGATATTATTATAAGTATGAGGAAACTAACCCTATTCTGTTTAGCTTTATTTATATTATCTACTTCTCCTGCCTTAGCACAGTTTGAAGATTTACTTGGTGGCGCCAGTTCTGTTTATGCTGACCCAGAAATTACTCTGAAACCTTCTTCTCCTGAACCAGGCGAAAGAGTAACGGCTTCGGTCAATTCTTATATACCAAGTGTCAACGGCTCAGCTATTAGTTGGAAACTGGACGGTAAAGAAATCCCTGGGTCAGCCAATAAAAATAGCGTTAGTTTTGTGGCTGGTAAAGACGGAATGGAACAAACCATCACCACCACCTTCAACACCCCAAAAGGCCAGACAATTGTTGTTAAGGATGAATTTACACCAAGATACTTAGACATAATAATCGAACCACAAACTCACGTACCTAGTTTTTATCTTGGACGTGCGATGCCGAGCACTGGGAGTTTAGTAAACGCAACGCTTTTAATTAGTGGTTTGAATTCATACTCTGACTACTTGTTCACTTGGCGAGTAGGAAGAACAGTTGTTGGTGGGAGTTCACAAAGAGGTAAAAACTTCACTTCCTTCGAAACTACTTTAGATAGATACATGCTTCTCTCGGTTGAGGTGACTGGGACAGATGGTAGTTTGGTTGCCAAAAAGACTGTTTCTGTTCCTTCTGTTAGTCCTTTCTTAAAATTCTACGAGTATAGTCCTCTACTTGGTTTATCAAACCAACCAATCAACAAAAGCCTTTCTCTTATTGGAAATGTCACCACAGTAAGAGCCGAGCCTTATTATTTAGACTCAAGAGTTTACAACAACCCAGCCATTGCAGACTGGACACTCAACAAAGCCTCTTACACAGACACGAACTCAAACCCATATGAAGTCACATTAAAAAGAGGTGGCACTTCTGGTCGTAGCACTTTAAATTTTCATGTTCGTGATACAGCCCAATTATTACAAGGAGCTAGAGGTAGTATTGGCATAAACTTATAGTATGAAACGTCCACTCATCATAATCATCGGGGTAGTACTAGTCTTTATTTTGATAGGCGCTTGGATGTATGTGCTTTTCTTTATGGAAAGTAGCGACACGAATACTTTTGCTGATTTGAATTTTGAAAACTCTACTGAAGAATTTACTGAAGTAGAAAATATGGGTGGAGGAGAACCAATAGTTAATGTCAATGATTTATCGAGATTGAGACAACTGACCACCACACCAGTAGTTGGTTTTCAGGAAGTTATGAAAAACTCCAGCTCAACTCCTTTGGTTTATTACATCAGCGCTGGTACTGGACATATTTTCTCTATTGATTTAGAAACCGGTGAAGAAAAAAGAGTTTCTGGTACTACTATCCCAAGTACCGAGTCTGGAGTAATTACACCAGATGGACAGTACGCACTGATTCAATCTGGTTTTGGTTCAACTAAAGAAGCGACTGTTGGTATGATTTCGGCTGACGAAGATCAATTGGTTGGTGAAGTCACTCTAAATAATATTTATTCTTTTAGTGAAACTGCTAGTGGCACATTTTTAATTGCTAGGAAATCAGACAATAGTGTTTCTGCTTCGCACTACCTACCAGCTAGTGGGGAGGAGGTAAGCTTATTCTCAGTTCCTTTTGGAGAAGTGGTAATAGATTGGGGTACACAAGCCACAGACAATCACTATCTTTACCCGAAGCCAAACAGTTTGCTTGAAGGGTATTTGTACCAAGCCTCCAACAAGGGCATTAAAAGACTGCCAGTCGATGGTTTTGGACTCTCCGCCAAAGGAAGCAATGATTATGTAATCAGTAGCTCGCAGGCTAACAAAAAATACAGTACTCAGATTTTAAATATGTCAGAAAATTTTGTTAGTAATTACCGTCTTGATGTAATGCCTGAAAAATGTGTTTCTTTGTCTACTAGACTTTCTTTTATTTGTGGAATTTCAGATTCGCCAAGCTACTCTCAACAAACACCTGATGACTGGTATCAAGGTACAGTTTCATATAATGATGATTTACTAGAAATAAATCTTAAAGATGGAGTAAATTCATACCTCCTAGACATTGAGGAGGAGAGTGGAAGAATTTTGGACATCACTAATTTGGAAACCAACCAAGATGATTCTCGACTTTACTTTATTAATAAAAATGACGGCACTCTATGGTCTTATCTATTAACTGAGAATAATAATTAATTTATGAAAAGAACACTAATTAAATTCTTACCCATAATAATCCTCTTTATTATTCCCATCCTTAGTTTCGCTCAAGAAACAGTTGGTTACACTCCGCTTGTTGGACTTCCAGGTGTAGCTGATTCAAACGGCTCTGGTGAAGTTGATTTTGAAAAGTTCATCAACACTTTGTATTACATGTCTATTGGGGTAGCAGCTCTTCTGGCGGTAATTAAAATTGTGATTGCGGGAGTGAAGTACATGCTGAGTGATGTTGTAACCACAAAAGGTGAAGCAAAAAATGATATCAAAGGTGCTCTAATTGGTCTCTTAGTAGTGATGGGGGCGGTTTTAATCCTTACTATAATAAACCCACAACTTGCAAATATTGACGCTGAGTTTGATAGTACAAAGACTGAGATACCTGAGTATGTTCCTCAAGTAAACAACCAGCGTTTTGGTCCACTTGGAACTATGCTTCCAGGAGACGTTCCTTACCCTATACCCTCTACTGTATTAGCCAGTTCTCCTGCACCAGAAGGCCTTAATGATTTGGAAAAAGCACAGTGGGTTTGTGAAAACCAAGTACTTGATGAAGAAAATAAGTACTGCCCATTAGGACAAAAGAACTCTCAAGTTGCACCAAATCTACCTAGTCAGTCACTAGCTTATTGTTATGTTGGTGAGTGGGATGCTTTTGGTGAAAAATGTGTTGTGAGACAAGCTGATATAAAAAACTTTGAAGAGTCTGGTGGGGGAGTTGGTGGAACAAAAACCGTAACTGAAAGTGAGTTTAGTAGTGAGATGGGTAGTAAAGAATTAGAACCACCCCCAGAAAGACCAATTGATGAAACAGCATCACTTTGTCCGGCTGGAACAACTGAAATACCATCTGCTTATAAATACCCACCAAGAAACGGAGTGGTGAATCCTATAACTGGCGACTACACAGACTGTGAACCAAATCCAGACACTTATGGTACATATGGAACAGGTTCTAACGGCGTCTGCCCAGCTGGCCACGACACCATCTACGATCCAGCCGAATTAATAGACCCAGACACAAACACCTATGGCCCAACACCCGCACCAAGATGTGTACTATCTGAAGGAGGGAGTGCAAGTGGAGGTGGTGGTTACAACACCTCTTGTGTAGCAGCCGCTTGTTGTAATGTTGGAACTATTCAATCTGGAGCAAGACCAGGAGAACCAGCGGTGTGTGTAGACTCTAGTGGTAATGTTGTTGGTGTTCCTGAAACGTCAAATAATTCTGGAACAGGTGGCGTAGGGACAACTAACCCTTGCCCTCCTGGACAAATACTAGATCCTTCATTGAATGGACTATCCTTAGGAGGAATTAGTTGTGTTAACGATCCAAGTTTAACTCAAGACGAAATAAATGGAGCACTTTTTTGTGCCGCCCTCGGCAAAAGATATTCAAACGGAACTTGTATATAACTAACAAAACAAAAAAGCGCAACCGGCGCTTTTTTGTTTTGTTTTTAATTTAGTATTCAACAATACTTAACGATGTTTTTTAACGAAGTACTCCTGAGAAATCATAGTTAGGTTGCTAACTACAAAATACAAAGCAATTGCTGCTGAAATTGTATAAGCCACTACTGTAATCAATACCGGCATTACAAACCTCATTTGTGTTTGCATATTGCGCATAAAATCATCTTTCAAATTAGGTGCTGCCCCCTCTTCTTTTGGAGGTAGTTTTGGCATAGTGAGATTTACATGAATAAATTGAGTAACACCAGCAATTAAAGCTAGAAATAAACTCCGTTCACTAATGTCGATAATACTTAGAAAGTTCATGGTCACAACCACTGGTTCGGACACGAAGGAATATAGCAGGTCTATATTTATGTCCGGTAAAGGTACACCTCCTCCTTTGTATACTGAGAAATACAAAGCAATCACGATTGGGATTTGAAGGAAGATTAAAAAAATACTAGCTAGTGGGTTCATTCCTGCTTCTTGGTAAATTGCCAACATGGCTTGGGACTGAGCTTGTTTGTCGTCTTTGTGTTTTTCTCTAACCTCTTTAAGTTTTGGCTCGATTTCCCTCATTACTTTTTGGGTTTTTACCGCCTTAATCGAAACAGGAAGAAGGATTGTTTTCACAAGTAAAACAGTTGCAATAATTGCTAAACCAACATCTCCACCGGGAATAATATCAATAAAAAAAACCAGTGTGTTATAAACTGGGTCGAAAAATAAATTGTGCCAAATTGAACTAAACATAATTTCCTTATTCTACGCACCTTTCACCACTTCAGCAATTGACTCTTGCACAAACTCCTCGGCTGTTTTTCTAGTTAGAGAATTAAAACTTGGTTTAAGCACCACAATCAAAACACCTAGAGGATTTGTTGGTGTGTCTAATTTCTTTAGCACGGCATAAACCCTTCTCCTTAATGTGTTTCTTCTAACAGCACTTTTAGCAACTTTTTTACCAACCACTACTGAAACTTTTGTTTTTTCTTCTTCTTTAGAACGAATAATGGTTAGGTGGGGGAAGTGTTTTTTATTGCCAGTCCTAAAATATTCAGAGAATTCAGATTTTGATAATCTGTTTGATTTTTTAAACATAATTACTTGAATCAATTGATTATGTCACAAAACAAAAAAAGCTCTATTGAGCTTTTTTTACTGTAAGTTGTGCACGACCTTTTCGGCGACGAGCTTGGAGTATCTTACGACCAGCAGTGGTTGCTGAACGAACTAAAAACCCGTGGGTGGTAGCACGCTTTCTCTTACTTGGTTGGTAGGTTCTTTTTGACATATCTGTAGAATTAGTACTTGGGAACTATACAGGAATATTTAAAAAATTCAATAGTGGGGGAGGTTGTTTAGAGTTGTTCACAGTTTATACACAGTTGCGTTTTTTGATTCTTAAAAAGGGTTTTTAAAATCTGAAATTTTTGAAAAAGATTTACAGTTTTCCACACAGAGGTATAATGCAATTCACTGTTCGAGTTTACATAAGTTATGAATCCAATTTCTCACTCACCATCCAACAATAGTATCGTTCAAACTGAACAAGTAGATGTTAAGCAATTGTGGGATGATGCTTTAGTTAAGATTGAACTCTCTATTACTACAGCCAACTTTAAGACTTGGTTTCGTGACACACACATCGTCTCTCTTGAGGATGGCACAGCAACTGTTGGTGTACCAAGTGTTTTTGTTAAAGACTGGTTGCAAGATAAATTCCATAACATGGTTCTTAAAACGCTTCGTGACCTTACTCCACACGTAAGAAGTGTTGAATATACCGTTGCTCAACGAAATGAAAGAAAGCGAGAATCAAACAAAAATCAAACAGTAAACGCTTCTCTTCCTTTGGAAGACTATTATATAAACAAAAGTGACAACCTAAATCCAAAGTATTCTTTTGAAAATTTTGTAGTTGGACCATATAACGCCTTGGCTCATGCGGCAGCAAAAACAGTTAGTGAGAAGCCAGGTATCACATATAATCCACTGTTTATTTATGGTAAGACTGGCCATGGTAAGACCCACCTTATCCAAGCAGTAGGGAACCAAATAAAGAAAACTGGTAAGAAGGTATTTTATGTTACCAGTGAACGGTTTGCAGTTGATTACTTCAACTCACTCCAAAACGGAACGGCTAATAATTTCAAAGATCGTTATCGTCAATATGATGTTTTGATTATGGACGATGTTCAGTTCTTGGCAACTAAAGAAAAGACTCAGGAAGAACTTTTCCATCTTTTTAATGCACTACACGACACAAACAAACAAATCGTTTTCTCTAGCGATCAACACCCAGCTCTTTTGAATGGGATGGAAGAAAGACTTCAGTCTCGATTTGCTCAAGGTATGATTGTTGACTTACCGGCTCCAGATTTGGAATCTAGAGCAGCTATTCTTAGGGCAAAATCTGCTCAAAACAACATAACCCTTCAAGATGACGTGGTTGATCACTTAGCGCAGAGTATTGAGGGTAATGTGAGGGAGTTGGAAGGGGCTCTTAATACCATCATGTGCCAATCCCAGCTCCTTGGACGAACTTTATCAATTGATGAGGTTAGAACTATTATCAAAAATAGTTCTCGACCAAGAAAAACTCTAGCTATTGCTGATGTAGTTGACAAAGTTGCTCGATACTACGATATAGACCAGGCAAGTATCTATGAAAAAACTAGACGGAAAGAGGTTGTTAAACCGAGGCAGATAATTATGTATATTTTGAGGGAAGATTTTCAGGTTTCTTACCCTGCTATCGGAAAGAAGTTGGGAGGTAGGGACCACACAACAGTAATTCACTCCTGTGAGAAAATTAAAGCTGAATTAAAAGGCAACTCTGAACTTGAAGAGGAGATAACTCAAGTCAGACTTCTCTTGAAATAATTTTAAAAACCGCTTCCTAATTAGGAAGCGGTTTTTAAAATTATTTCAAGAGTTGGTAGTCTGTGTAAAACAAACTATAATAGTGGGGAGAAAGACTTAAAAGGGTGTGGTCAAGGTTAGTATTTTTAAAAAGTTATACACAAAATATTAATAATCTTAGGTGATACAAATAACTATCCACAACTGTTTTAACAGCTACTAAGTTTATACCAACAGTTTAATCTCAAAAGGTGTCTTTAGATAGCAATAAAACACACCACAATTTATACTTTTGCACACTTCCACACCCCTAATAATAGAGAGTAAAATAGATTAAATAAAAAATATGGAGATAACTATTCCACACACTAAACTTCTTGAAGCATTAGAGCTTGTAGGTAGGATAAGCACTAAACATGTAACCTTACCAATTCTCCAATGTGTTTTATTGGAAGCAAAAAAGGATAGTATAACCATCCAAGCAACTAATTTAGAGATAAGTATAGAACTACCAATAGAGGGTAAGGTCGTTGAAGAAGGGGTAGTTGCTGTTCCTGCTCAAACCTTTTTACAAAGTATTCAATTTATAAACCAACCAGAAATAACGTTAAGGACAGAAGATCAAGTTCTACAACTAGAAACAAAAAGTAGTAACACCTCAATTAAGATTTTTCCGACAGATGAATTTCCGACCCTACATCGATTAGAAGGGGAGGAGTCTAAATTACAAGGACAAACATTTTCATTCGGTATTAAAAGTGTAGCCTTCGCTGCTTCTCAAACTTCGATTAAACCAGAACTTGGTAGTGTGTTTGTCCAACAAAAAAAAGAACACACCCTAACCTTTGTTGCCACAGACTCATTTAGACTGATGGAAAAAACAGTCTCCCAAAAAGGCCTTGCTTTTGATCAGTCAATAATGATTCCACAAAAAAATGCGATTGAGCTTGCTAGAGTGTGTGAAATTATTAGCGAGGATCCTGTAATAATTACTAACGATAATTTATGTGCCTTAAAGTTCCCAAGTGGGGTTTATGTGTCATCAAGGTTGGTAACTGGTAGTTTTCCTGATTACGCCCAAATAATACCTAAAGAGTTTGTTTCTCATGTGACAGTATTAAAAGATGACCTCCTTAGGTCTTTTAAGAAGACGAGTATATTCTTAAATAAATTTCGACAAGTGTCGTTAATGGTTACAGACACTAACTTAACCATTTCCTCTCAAAACAACGAAGTGGGGCATACTACAGACACAATAAAGGCCTCTGTGGAAGGGGAGGAGCTCTCGTTGAACTTCAATCAACAATACATAATGGACCCATTAAGTCATATTTCAGACGATTCTATTATTTTAAGTTTTGCTGGTGTTGGAAGGGCTGTGATTATTCAAGGTGTTAATGATAAAAATTTAAGATACTTAGTGATGCCGATGAATAAGTAATTTTATGGAAAAATACTCCACACCCAAAAAAATGAAACAGGTTGGAGATTTGTTCAGTAAATACAAAACACTTCTTAAACCCCCTCAATCATCTGTTGAAAAAGCGTGTTCCGAGGCCATTCTAAAGGTTACTGGACACTGTATTGATAAGGAGAAAATTTCCTACACCGTTAGCACAAAAACAATCCATTTAATGGTACCAAGCGTTCTTAAAACAGAGTTACGGTTTAAGAATAATGAAATCTTAAAAGAACTTGAAGGGGTTTTAGGTAAGGATTCGGTACCTAAAATAATATTTTAATCTTCCTCTGTATTAGTCTCAGTATCCTCTTTGTCTTTATTTCCAAGGAGTAGACCGAAGGTATCTTGGTTCCACTTCTGAACACCATATTCCCAGTTTTCATATTGGGGGTCTGAAGCAGGGTTTGCTGGGTACCCACCCGTAGGGTCACTTCTGTCTACATAATGAAGTATAGAATGGATGTTGTTGTAAACAGTGGCCACATCTATTTTAACTTCTTTATCATCAGGGTCTTTTTCTTCCATAGCTTTTAGGAGTAGAGAGGTGTCGATATACTCTCCTCGTAAAATTGGTTTTACACCACTAGTGTTTATTTGTGGTTGAGGGAATGTTTCGGCTGGTATTTTTTCCAAAGCAACATCCATAAATGCTCGCCACATTGGTGTTGTAATAAGTCCTGATAAACCTCCCCCCATTGCTTGGTTGTCATTATTACCAACCCAGGCTCCTACTGCTAAGTTTGGTGTATATCCCATTATCCAAGCATCACGAAGGTTGTTGGTGCTACCAGACTTAGCCGCCACATCTCGACTTGGGAAGTTGATAAGTGAGTTTGCTCCCCAAAGCGGTGTTCTTGCAACATTATCTGATAAAACATCACTTACCATATAAGCAACATTCTCCTCTAGAACTCGATTGGTTTTTACTTCTGGTTCTTCAATTATATTTCCTCGACTATCTTCAATACGAAGCACACTCCTTGGTTCTGCTTTAACTCCTCCATTTGCAAAAACACTATATCCATAAGTCATATCAATTAAACGAACCTCTCCACCACCAAGAACCAAAGTTAGTCCATAACGGTCTGGGTCATTTAAGGTAGTTAGACCCATATCAGCCATGAATTTTAATGTGTCTTTAAGTCCAGCTAAATATAATGTTTTTACCGCTGGAATATTTAATGATTGCGCTAAAGCATTCCGCATACTAATTGGCCCAACAAACTTGTGGTTGTAGTTTTGTGGTGCATAACAAGGTGATTCAGAACTCAAGCTGGTAGGTTCACATTGTGGTGAAAATTGAGTCGCTACATCAAACAAAACCGTAGCAGGTAAATATCCCTTACGAAACGCATTAGCGTATACAAAAGGTTTGATAGACGAACCTGGTTGTCTAGATGAAAGGGCGACGTTAAAGTTTCCATCTATATCTTCACTAAAATAGTCTCTAGAACCAACCATAACCAACAAGTCTCCAGTTTTTGGGTCGGTGGCCACCAAACCTGCATTTGAAGCGTTGAATTTAGTTTGGTTTATCTCAGCTTTTTCCGCTACTATCCTTTCAGCTTCTTTTTGTAGTTCCCAGTCTAGGGTGGTTATAACTCGCAAACCTTGTTCTGCCATAGCTTCCTCGCCAAATTTTTCAGCTAACTGTTCAATCACAAACATAACGAAATGAGGAGCTCTAATACCAGTCACTGATTGTGGCTCAAATTCAACCACTTCATTTTTAGCCTCTTCATATTCATCAACAGTAATAAAACCATTTAAACGCATTCGGTCTAGAACTAATTGTTGTCTTCTGTCTAAAGCGTCTCGATTACTACCATATGGAGAGAAGTAAGTCGGAGCTTGTGGTATGGCCGCTAAATACGCCGCCTCACCTAAGGTAAGTTCAGAGGCTCCTTTTCCAAAAAAAGAACGAGAAGCTTCCTCAACACCATAAATAGTTCCTCCGTAAGGGGATTCGTTTAAATAGATTTCTAAAATCTGCTCCTTTGTTAGTATCCTCTCAATTTTAATAGACAAGATTGCTTCCTTAACTTTACGGCTTAGTTTTTTATCCCTATCAAGAATAGAGTTCTTGATAACTTGTTGGGTGATAGTAGAACCACCTTGTCCTCCTAATAAGTCTCCAGAGGTGAAGTTTGATATTGCGGCACGAATAATAGCTCTAATATCAATACCAAAATGGTTGTAAAACTGATCATCCTCAATAGCAACGGTTGCATTTTTTACATGCCGAGACATTTCTTCAAAAGGGATACTAGTTCTTTTCACGTCTTGGTGGAGGTCGTACAAAAGAACTTCACCGGTTCGGTCATAAATTTTAGTAGACTGAAGGACCCTTCTTTCTTCAAAGGTTGATAAGTCAGGTATTTCTAGTGTGGAAATCCAAACCAATAAGCTTCCAGTAATCACTAAAAAGATAACAAAACCAAATAAAATAAGGTCGATTATTATTTCCTTCCAATTTTTCTTAAACCACTTTTTAATCTTCATAAAACAGTTATATAGCCAATATTAGCATGAGTTGTCTAGACAATTTACTACGAATGTGTGATAGAGTTGTTTCAATATGAGTCTAACTAAAGAACTAAACGAAAGAGGGTTTATCCACCAATTTTCAGCCAGTAATCTAGAGGATATTATTGACGGTGAGAAGCGTACCATATATCACGGAATTGACCCAACTGCAGATTCTGCCCATGTGGGAAATATGGTTGTCTGGATGCTGCTTAAACACCTCGCAGACGCCGGACATAAAATCATCTTCTTAGTTGGTGGTGGAACAGGAATGATTGGTGATCCAAAACCAGACACAGAAAGACAACTACAAGACACTAGTCTTGTTTTAGAAAATGTAGAAAGTATAAAAAAACAAGCAGAGAATTTTTTTACAGGAAATCAAATTGAGTTTGTTAATAATTTTGATTGGTTGGGGTCTTTAAAGTTAATAGATTTTTTACGCGATGTTGGTAAACACTACACAGTAAACGAGCTAATTAAAAAAGATGCTATAGCCACAAGACTTCAAAGTGATAATGGGCTTTCTTACACAGAATTTGCTTATCCTTTATTACAAGGATACGACTACTTACAATTATTTGAATCAAAAAACTGTACGGTGCAAGTTGGAGGCTCTGATCAATGGGGGAATATTATTTCAGGAGTCGAATTAGTTCGAAGAAAAACCCAAAACGAAGTATTTGCCATTACTGTACCTCTAGTTGTAGATAAGGGGACGGGGAAGAAGTTTGGTAAGAGTGAAGGAAATGCTGTTTGGTTGAGTTCTGAAAAAACATCACCTTATAAGTTTTATCAATTTTGGTTGAACACTAGTGATGAAAGTGTGGTTGATTATTTAAAACTTTTTACAACCCTATCTCTAGATGAAATAGAAAACATAAGACAAAAGTTTGAGTTAAACCCCGGAAGTCGACTGGCTCAAAAGCAACTTGCTTTTTCGGTGACAAGTTTAGTTCATGATTTAACCTCAGCAGAGGCGGCACAAAACGTTTCTGAAATCCTTTTTGGAGGAAAAGATTTTAATTCTCTTTCTGAGGCAGAAAAAAATATGTTATTGGAGACAGCGCCGAGTAGTACCTTAAATGAACCAAGAGCTTTGGTGGAAGTCTTGGTGGAGACAGGATTATCTGCTAGTAAAAGAGAGGCTAAGATGTTTGTTGAGAGTGGTGCGGTAGAGATAAATGGAAGAAAAATAGAGTCAGTCGAAACAGAAATGTCCGGTGCCGATGCGGTTTCAGGACTCATTCTTCTAAAAAGAGGAAAGAAACAACTACACATTATAAAAGTATAAAAAATGCCCCTATGGGGCATTTTTTTTACATTTCATCAATGTCGTCAAAAGTGTCGTAGTCGACATCTTCAGCGTCTTCTTCCAGTTCTGCCTCCTCTTCGTCATCATCCTCGTCCTCCTCTTCATCATCATCCTCGTCATCATCGATATGACCAAACCCTTCAGTATCATCTTCCTCCTCATCGTCGGTGTCGCCTGTTACTTCATCAAGCAAATCATCATCGAGAGAGGATTCTTCATCATCGATCTCTTCAACCTCCTCGTCTTCGTTTCGAAAGTAAATCATAACCATGTCTTTTACTAGAGTTTGTATCAAAATAGCGCACTGATAAGGATAATTCAAGAGTGCATTGCCGCAGATTTTACTTGTTTCGTCCATAATGTGCAAGACAGGTTATGCCAACAGCAATCGCATCGTACTCATCGTCAAGGGCATCTTTTGGGGTCTCTGGCAAGAGGCGGGCAACCATGTCAAAAACCGCCTTTTTATCACTTTTTCCATAACCAGTAACCGCCACCTTTATTTCTTGAGGTCCAAACTCAAACACTTGGCAATTATTTGTTTGCGCTAGATACAAAATAATACCCCTAGCTTGAGCAACACCAATAGCGGTTTTAATATTTTTGTTAAAAAATATTGTCTCTATTCCTAAAGTGTCGGGGGAGTATTTTTTTAAGATTTTTGCAAACTCCTCACCCAAGAAAACCAACCTTTCGTTTAAGGTTTTTTCTTTATTTGTTTCTATACAACCAGAATAGAGTAGTTTTTCCTTTCCTTCAGAGTATTCTAAAACAGCAATTCCGAGTCGGTCATATCCAGGGTCGACACTAATAACACGCATGATTTTATTCAGGTGTGTCTGCTGTTGAGTAGACGTTGGTTACATCATCTTGGTCTTCTAGTTTTTCAATAAAGTCAGCTAATTTTTCTCCTGTTTCATCATCTAGCTCCATCGGATTGTTTGGTATATATCCTTCTGATGTTTTGGTAAATGCCCAAGCTGCAGATCCGGGTACACCCAACTCTAAACCAGCTTTTGAAAAGACGTGTCTAATTTCTGGAGCAGTTCGGTTGTTGTTGTCTGTCACCGCTTCGATAATTAAAGCAACTCCTCCCGGACCATAACCCTCAAAAGTAACTTCTTCTAATGAGGCGCCACCAGCTCCACTTCCTTTAGCTAGAGCTCTCTCGATAACATCTTTAGGCATAGAGTCTTTTTTGGCACGCTCAATTAAAGCCAAAACACTTGCGGAATTTGTATCACCGCCCGATTTTTTCACTTCCATAGTTATCAAAGAAGAGTGTTTAGAAAAGATCTTACTTCTTTGTGCGTCAGTCGCTCCTTTTTTGTGCTTAATTTTTGACCACTTATTATGTCCAGACATATCAATTATTATCTATAGTTAGTAAATACTTTATAACAAATTTTCTTCAATGTGTTTATAGGCTTCGGCGCTAGCTACTCGACCACGTGGAGTCCGTTCTAGTAGCCCATGTCTAATTAAATAGGGCTCAATAACATCTTCTATTGTTGAAGGTTCTTCACCAGTGGCTGCAGCGATGGTGTTTAGGCCAACAGGACCACCTTTGAATTTCTGAATAATTACTTCTAACACAGCACGATCTGGCTTACCAAGACCAATGTCATCAATCTCAAGTAAATTAAAGGTTTGGTCTATGATTTCATTATTTAGTTCACCGCCTTCAAGTTGGGCAAGGTCACGACATCTTTTTAGTAGGTAGTTGGCGGTTCTTGGGGTGGCACGACAACGTTTGGCAATACTATCCAAAATCTCATCAGTGGTTTTTACACCAAGTAAAATTGCTGAACGTTTTAATATTGTAGCTATTTCCTCATCACTATAGAAATCGAGTCTAAAAGTTCCACCTGAAAAACGAGACCGAAGTGGAGAGGAGAGGAGAGAAATACGGGTGGTGGCAGCCACCATAGTGAAGGGAGGGAGTTCCAGTTGAACAGTTCTAGCTGACGGTCCTTTGCCGATAATAATATCTAATACTCCGGATTCCATAGCGGGGTAGAGTACTTCCTCAATACTCTTTGAAAGCCGATGAATTTCATCAATAAAAAGCACGTCACCAGGAGACAGGTTGGTAAGAATAGCCGCTAGGTCACCAACTCTTTCTATGGCTGGGCCAGAGGTTATTTTCATATTAGTACCAAGAGTTTTTGATACTAAGTTAGCCAAAGTAGTCTTCCCAAGCCCTGGTGGTCCATACAAAAGAATATGTTCCGCAGCGTGTCCACGTTCTCGTGCTGCGGTTAGTAAAATACGTAGGTTTTCTTTGGTTTTTGCCTGTCCAATATACTCTTCCCAAGTCTGGGGGCGAAGGGTTTTATCTAGACCATTGGCCTCATCGCGAGTGATTTCTTTTTTTTCTTCAGAAGCTGACATAGATAAGTAGTATAACAAAAAACACCCAAATAAGATGTAGGTGTTGACAAATTTTTAATCTATGCTAGTATATCCAGTAATAGATTGTTCTCCAGTGCTCCCGCAAGGGAAGCTAATTTTTTTGAAATCAATTCCAGACGATAACTCTCTAAGCAACTTGGGTACGTTGCGAGGTGTTTTTGGCGCTCACCCTAGAGTGAGAATGCTGAAAACTTTCTTAGCGCGGTATCCACTTTCAATGCGGAAGCCTTGCTTAGAGAGTTATATTCTGGAATGAACCCCTCAACAAACTGACAGTATCACAGTTTTCTAAAAAACAGTCTTGACCAAAAATCATTTAGCTACCGGAATGTGATTAAACAATGTGAGATTCAAAATCTGCACTCCCACCACTATTGATAACAGTGTCTTGTTCGATTTTGTGGGGAAACTCAATCACTCTCTCGAGTTCTGGTATGGAAGTTATGCCACTCAATACTTTATCAAGCCCATCCTGTAACAAGGTTGGGATTTTTTGTGCTTTAGCAACTTCTTCGATGGCGGTTTCTCTCGGGTCTCTAACTACTACCTCTTCTACAGCTTCATCCATAACAACACCTTCGTATACCCCAACTCGTCCCTTAAAACCAGTGCCAGCACAAACAGGACAACCAACAGCCCTAAAGAGGGTAGTTGGGGTAGAGATTGTTTTTGGATAGGGGTGCTCAGACATAACCTCCTTAATAAAATTAAGTTCATTTTCACTGGCCTGATAAGGAGACTTACATTTGTTGCAAAGAACTCTAACCAACCTCTGTCCAATAATTATATTTATAGAAGCACCCATAACTTGTGGGTTAACACCAAGGTCTATTAGTCTAGTGAACCCAGCAATCGCGCTATTGGTGTGCAGGGTACTAAAAACCAAGTGTCCTGTTTGGGCGGCGTGTAAAGCAGTTTCAGCCACTTCCTTGTCGCGGATTTCACCCACCATAATTACATCGGGGTCTTGGCGAAGAATAGCGCGAAGACCTTGGGCAAATGTGTAACCATCATCTGTTTGGGTGTGAATAATTCCATCAAGTTTATACTCCACCGGATTTTCAATAGTGATTATCTTTTTACCTTCATCATTTATTTCACGCAAAAAAGAGTATAGGGCGGTTGTTTTACCAGATCCAGTAGGTCCAGTTGTGATGATGAGTCCATTAGGTCTTTTAAGTTGTTCTCGTAGGACCGCTTCTATGTGGGGATTTAAGTCAATCGAGGCCATGTCAAAACTAGCCACTGACGGGTCAAGAAGACGCATCACAATTGATTCTCCAACAGCACCAGGAATTACAGAAGAACGAATCTCCACATCTCTGTCTCCAACTTGAAAGGTAAATCTGCCATCTTGGGCTTCGGCTTTTACATTTAAAATCATTCCAGACAAGAGCTTTAATCGAGACATTAACCTTTTGTGTATATTGGAATCAAGATCAGCAATGTCCTGTAGCACACCGTCTAATCTATATCGAAGACGAACAGCTTGTTCTTCTGGCTCAATGTGGATGTCTGATGCGTTTAATGAAAGGGCTCCAGCAAAAATGAGTGATATTGTTTCGGAAATTCGCCCAGAGTTATTATTGGTCACAATTGAACCCAGTCGCTTACTAACGTCTGATTTTTGTTTAATCTCAGCCATTAGTGCAAGGGTTTTTTCTGTGTCTACAGAAAGAACCCCTTTGGTTTCTGCCGAGGTGCCCACAATATCTTGATATCTTTTCCATCCATGCTCTAGACTAGCAGATGAGCACATGTAGAGAACTACAATGTATTTTTGTTTTTGTAACCTTTCAAATAATTGTTGAGTGGCGGGTAGATTAGGGTTTTGTACGGCTACAGAAAGAGTCTGCTTGTTTAGTTGGAAGCCAACAGCATGTGCTCCTCGAGAATCTGATTCAGATATGGCGGCAACAGCATCTGGGTCAATAGTAGTATTTTTTAAATTGATATAAGGAAAACCAAGTTGAGGAGCGGTTGATTGTATCAACCGCTCTTCTTCCGCCGCGTGTAACTCTTCCACTCTAGCGTTTGAAAAACTATCATCAAACTTAACCATAATTATTATCATAATAATAACATGTGTGTTTGAGGACGATGGTCTATTTACGGACTCAGATACGATTGCTATAGTGCAAAAATGAATAAAACGTACGTAGTCTCTCAACCAACAGACTTCAGTGAAGTAATTGATGATATTTTGTTTTCATCTAAAACAGATGACAAGCCATTAATTATTACTCTCGAAGGTGACCTTGGAGCAGGTAAAACAACTTTTACTCAAGAGTTGGGAAAGAAATTAGGGGTTGCAGAACCTATCACAAGTCCGACTTTTACAATTATGAAGCAATATCCACTTTCTAGTGACTTGGCTGATTCGTTGGTACATATAGATGCTTATAGAATTGAATCTGAAGAAGAGATTGCACCACTTCATCTCGAAGGTCTGTTTGTGAAAGCCAAAACTATAATTTGTATTGAATGGCCCAACCACATAGCGTCTATTATTCCTCATGATGCAGTAAAAGTTTCGATTTCTATAAAGGAAAAAGAAGAGAGATTGGTTGAACTTTCCCAACCTTAAGGACAAGGTAGTATCCGTACGTGAAAAAACGTATACTACATAAATTATGGCAAAAACTACCGAATCAACCCTGGTGCTCTTGGATGCTCATGCCATCTTACACCGCGCATACCATGCGTTGCCTGACTTTTCTTCGCCAACCGGAGAGCCAACCGGAGCGTTGTATGGGGTGACCACAATGCTGTTAAAGATAATCGAAGATTTTAAGCCCCAGTACATGGTGGCTTGTTTTGATTTGCCAGAACCAACCTATAGACATGAAGCATACGAAGCATATAAATCTGGACGGAAAAAAACCGATGAATCATTGATACAACAAATCATTAGATCAAGAGATATTTTTCATGCATTCGGAATTCCTATTATTGAGAAAGCGGGATTTGAGGCGGACGATATATTGGGTACAATTGCCCACTTAACCACTGATGAAAAAAACTTAAAAGTAATTATTGCCTCAGGCGATATGGATACTCTACAGTGTGTCGACAAAAAAAGAGTTCAGGTTTTTACGCTAAAGAAAGGTATCAAAGACACAATTATATATGATGAACAGACTGTTAAAGAACGATATGGATTTGGTCCTAAACTAGTTCCTGACTATAAAGGTTTGCGAGGAGATCCGTCAGATAATATTCCTGGCATAGCCGGAATCGGTGAGAAAACCGCTACTACTCTAATAACCACTTTTGGTTCGTTAGAAAAGATGTATAAAAAACTTGAGAAAGGAGACGAAGCTTTTTTGGAGGTTGGTATAAAACCACGAATAATTAATTTACTTAAAGAAGGAAAAGAAGATGCCGAGTTTTCTAAAATGTTGGCCACCATTAGGACAGATGCTCTCGATAGTTTTGATGTAAAAGATACGGAATGGAAAGAACGGTCAAATTCAGAAGACATAATTAAGTTGTTTACTGAACTCGGTTTCCGTACTGTTACCGATAGAGTTAAAAAATTATTTAATATTACTTTGGTGGATGATTCTGCCCTAGCTGCCGAGGTTGATAAAAATGAACTACAAGAAGGTGCAATACTCCTTTGGCTTCTTGAAAGTGAGAGAACGAATGCTGATTATGATGATGTGATTGAGTATGGAAGGTCATTTTTAAATACATTTACTTGGGAGGAGACACTAAGTGCGCTAAAAGAAAAAGTAAAAAAAGACGGATTGTGGGATATTTTTGAAAATATTGAACAACCCTTGATTGAAGTGTTGGTAGAAATGAAAAATAAAGGAATTAGTCTAGACGTTTCATACTTAAAAAAACTATCCAAGAAGTTACATATTGAATTAACCAAGCTAGAAAAAAGTATCTACAAACAAGCTGGGGTTGAATTTAATCTAAATTCACCAAAACAACTTGGAGAAGTTTTGTTTGACACACTTGGTCTTAAGCCAAAAAACGCCAAAAAAACTGCGGGTGGACAACGTTCAACCAAAGAATCAGAACTTGAAAAATTGCGAGATGAACACCCAATCATTGTTGAGATTTTGCGCTATAGAGAATTACAAAAACTTGTCTCTACATACATAGATAGTTTGCCGGAAACAGTGGGTAAAGATGGTCGGGTACATTCGACACTTTTGCAGACAGGTGCGGCAACTGGGCGCATGGCAAGCAAGGATCCAAACCTACAAAATATTCCTATCCGTACTGAAGAAGGGCGACAAGTTCGAGGAGCCTTTATTGCGGATGAGGGTTACCAATTGGTTGCTATAGATTATTCTCAAATCGAGTTGCGAATTGCAGCCATTATGTCAGAAGACCCAAAGATGATGGAAATCTTTAAAAGGGGGGAAGACGTTCACACTGGAGTAGCAGTACGTGTTTTTGGTGTGAAGCCAGAAGAGGTGACAGCAGACATGAGAAGAAAGGCAAAGGTGATTAATTTTGGAATACTATATGGAATGGGAGTGAACGCTCTTAGGCAAAACTTGGGCGACGACACGCCACGACAAGAAGCTCAAGAATTCTTAAATGCTTACTTTCAAACCTTCACTCGACTAGCTGAGTACCTTGAAGAGACGAAAAGTTCTGCTCGGCAAACTGGTTATACAGAAACTCTTATTGGACGAAGGAGACATTTCCCAGGAATTACCTCAAGTGTGCCATTCATTCGTGCTCAGGCAGAAAGAATGGCTATCAATGCTCCAATTCAAGGAACAGCAGCAGATTGTATGCGTATAGCGATGATTCGTACTCATAAGTATATTGAATCACTAAAAAAACCAGATGACGTTCGTATGATAATGCAAGTACACGATGAATTACTTTTTGAGATTAAGGACAGTGAAGTTAAAAAGACCGTTCCTGAGCTAGTAAATATTATGGAAAATGTTTTAACAGAAAAAGAAAGTAAGGGAGTGCCACTAGTGGCCGACGTAAAAATTGGTAAAAATTGGAACTCAATGGAAGAAACTAAAACATAATTTATGTACGTTGTTTTTTATGGCTCAAACAGGGGTGGGGTACGAGATTCTGCAACCAAATATATAGATAAAAATATACCTAAAGACGCAACCCTTACCACAATAGAAGCTGGGGAATATGCTACAGGAAGGGTGTCAGATTCTCTTGGAGCAACCTCACTTTTTGGAGGTAGTGAATGGTTTGTTTTTGATAGTCCGTCAGAAAATGCTGACTTTTTTGAGGAGGTAAAAAGTTCATTAAAAGAGATGTCGGAATCTACAAACACATTTATTATTTTAGAAAACTCTCTACTTGCAGAACCAAAGAAAAAGTTTGGTAAATATGCAACTGAAATGAATGAGTTTTCAGCAGAGAAATCTGAGCGATTTAATTCATTTGGGTTGGCCGAAGCTCTGGCTGATAAAGATAAACGGAAGCTTTGGGTCTTGCTTCAAGAAGCTAGACTAAATGGTCTTCGTGATGAAGAAATTATTGGTATGTTGTGGTGGCAACTAAAGGCTATTAGGTTGGCCTCAAAAACAAGTTCAGCATCAGAAGCCGGAATGAAAGATTTTCCTTATAACAAGGCAAAAAAATCTCTAAGTAAATTTTCCGAAGGTGAACCAGAAAAACTCGCCCAATCAATTCTAGAGCTTTATCATGCTGGGCATGGTGGAATAAGAGATATGGATATGGCATTGGAGGAGTGGGTGTTGGGGGTGTAATAATCATTACTTTGTCGTCACGAGTTACTAACCAGAATCATTCGCTACGCTCTGATTCTGCTAAGTACTCTCGACCCCGGCTCGCTGTTCGCCGCCTTAGGAAAGGGCGACTCACAACGCTCCGCCTCGGACAGACGCCGCGAGTGACATTGGTCACTCGCTAAATGAAAACACCAGTCATGTGACTGGTGTTTTCATTTGCGTCTGTCCGCCCTCAAGGGCTCGAACCTTGGACCATCTCCTTAAAAGGGAGCCGCTCTACCAACTGAGCTAAGGGCGGGAATATTTATTATATCCACCATCTTCTTAATTAAGGGGTAGATAGTGCGGGGCACTGTCTACGCTACTGAACTAAGACTAAGGGCGGGAATATTTATTATATCCACCATCTTCTTAATTAAGGGGTAGATAGTGCGGGGCACTGTCTACGCTACTGAACTAAGACCAGCGGATATCTTTGCGAAGCAAAGTGGGGAAACTATAACATGATGGTTGCTAAAATCAACACTATTGGTTGCAACTCCACCTGCTTCTGCTACTCTTCTGGCATGAAGTTTTTGATATTAGAAAACATTCGTAGCGCATATAACGTAGGCGCTATTTTTAGAACCGCAGACGCAACGGGAGTAAAAAAGATTTTTTTGGTTGGCTATACTCCAACACCCATAGATAGGTTTGGTCGGATGCAAAAAGAAATCAGTAAAACGTCATTGGGGGCTAGTGAAGAAATTGAGTGGGAACATTCAAATGATGTTGGTGAAGTAATAGAAAAACTAAAAACTGAAAAAATCACGGTCGTTGCTATTGAGCAAACAAAACAATCAGTTTCTCTCGCCACGTTTAAAGTTCCGGAATCTGTAGCCTACATCATGGGTAATGAAGTGGGCGGAGTTAGTGATGAGGCTTTGGCCCTATCTGATGTTGTAGTTGATTTGCCCATGCTTGGGCAAAAGGAATCACTAAACGTATCTGTTACAGCGGGAGTAGTTTTGTACCATGGTCTAGTGTAGTTCAGACAAAAGTTCTTTTACTACGTCTGCGTCGCTCCATGTTTCCTTGCTACCATTAGGTCCCATAATATAAGGGTCAGTTCCTTTTCCAGACACAATCACATAACCATTGTTTGGAGCAATAGCAATGGCTGTTCTGATTGCCTCGCGTCTATTCATAATAATTTGTACTGCGGCATTCTCACTCATTCCTTTCTTCATTTCCTCCACAATCTTCATTGGGTTTTCATCGTAAGGATCCTCATTGGTGAGAATTATTTGCTCACAGTATTCTTCCGCAATCGCCCCCATTTCTGGACGTTTCCAAGTGTCTCTTCCTCCACCAGTATTGCCCAAGACACAAATTTTGGGTTTGTCTGGAAACGCTTCATATAGTTGTTTAAGTGAGTCAGGTGTGTGGGCGTAGTCTACTACAGCAGTTACGTGCTTATTGGCTTCTGGTGCAGATTCAAATCTCTCTACTCGACCACGCAAGGTTGGTAAGTCGCGCAAAGCCTTTTGGATTTTTTCCAAAGAAACACCCAATGCTTTAGCTAGGGTAATTGCGCCCAAGGCGTTGTAGACATTGAATAAACCAACCAACGGCATTCGAATTGTGGTGTTAGAAAAAACCAGACTAATACTATCTTTCTGTAGAGAATATAAAGTTAGGTCTTTTAGCGAGTAGGGAAGTTTGTTTTCAACATTAAAGTTTAAGAAATCCTTGCCATGCTCATCGTCAACATTGGCCACCAAAAAACGTGGTCTCTTAGGAGAATCTTCCACCGCTTTTGCCAATGAAAGCTTTGCTTCTTTGTATTTAGCAAAAGAACCATGAGACTCTATGTGTTCAGGAGTTAGGTTTGTAAACACCAAAGCATCGATATCTATAAATTTGTGTCTAAACTGCTTGGCCCCTTCAGAGGTCATTTCGATTACCGCGTGAGTACAGCCGGCATTAACAGCGTCACGAAGGAATTTGTGCACAAAAAAACGCCCAGGCATAGTCATTTTGAACATGTTGCGCTCCTGCTTGCCGTCTATAGTGAATTGGATAGTAGATAAAGACGCCACCTTTTTACCGTCAGAACTTAACAAATGAGTAAGGATTTCGGTAGTAGATGATTTTCCTTTGGTGCCAGTTATACCAATCACGGTAATTTTTTTGGATGGAAAATTATATTTAAGAGCTCCAAGAAAGGCTAGGGTGTAGTGATAATAGGGTTGTAGGAAAGTAAAAACACGCTTAGGTATCAGTCTTTTTAGTAGCAATCGGGCGGAATCCATATATGGTAAGTATATGATGTATTCCGCCCGATTGCACGCAAGCAATAATCTGGTGGTGTATTATTCATGGTGAGTATGTCCATCCCGAAGCTAAAAAAAGTGTTTGTTGGTATATTGCAGAACAACACCGTGTTGATTTCTTTAAGTGGTTTTTTGTTGGGCCTTAGTCACCTTCACGAGAATGTTTGGTTCCTCTCATTATTTGGCTTGGTTCCTTTTCTATATGTTGTAAATAGTAAAAATTTTCAACAACAATCAGTCGGGAAAATTTTTTTAAACGGATGGTTATTTGGTCTAATATTTATTGGGATTGCCATAGTTTGGTTTTGGGGAGCTTATCCATTGAATTGGATTTTAGACAGTAAACAAACCGCAGTATTTGTGGTTTTTGTTGTATGGATGGTAACGGTCGCAGCGCTGTCTGTGATTTTTGGTTACCTGACTATCTTTGCTTCGTGGTGCGCCAGGTTTAATCTTTGGCAATTGTTAGTAATACCCGCGGTTTGGGTTTTGTCTGAGTACCTTCGAATGTGGCTTTTTGCCATACTTACCATTGCTGAACCATCGCTCTTTGGACCACATTTTTCGTTTGGATTTCTTGGCTATACACTAGCGTCAAATAATTTTCTTTTACAGTTTGCTGATTTTGGCGGTGTCTATACCCTTAGTTTCATTGCTGTTTATATCAATGTGGCTATTTATCTCTTGTTCAAAAAAACCAAACAAAAAAAGAAAAGAAACTCATTTGGTATCGGTATTTTCTGTGTATTCTTGATGGTCGCCCACTTAGCAAGTGAACAAATATTTACTGCAATAGAAAAAAGAAGTGAAAGTTCTGAGATTAAAGTAGCGCTTTTAAATACTTACTTTCTAAGGAAGGGCGAGGAGGGAGCTTTGGGTGTTAGAGAAAAATATGAAGTTTATAAGAACCTTCTACAAGAAAACCAATCTCGTATATCCGATGTAGATATAATCGTCTTTCCTGAGTCAGCTAATTTTATCGAAAAGGCACTTGTGTCGGGACAGTTAGAAAATCTTGGCCTAGCAACCACAACCATTGTAGTAGACTCAAAGGTCAGATTTTCTTCAGAAGGCAAAGATAGATCAACTGAATCAGTTTACTACTACACAAAAGAAGGGGGAATGGATTTTGTTTATGACAAACAGTTCTTGACTCCGGTAGGAGAATATAATCCAAATATACTAGACAAATTCTTGAGTTTGGTAGAGGAGAATAATGAAAAACCCCCACGGTTTTTGTATCAAAAGGGGCCTATCGCAAAACCGATAGTTCGCGACGATAGAATTCGTACGGTTTCGCTTTTGTGTTCAGAAATTGCTTCACCATATTTCTACAAAAATGCTGTGAAAGAAAATGAGGTTGATTTATTGATAAACCTCTCTTCGCACGCTTATACTGGTCGTTCACCAATTTTGTTTAGTCAGGTAATTAATATGGCTAAGGTCCACGCTGTTCAAAACCGCAAGCCATTTATTCAAGCCACAAACGCAGCTCCTTCCTTTGTGGTCAATAAGTATGGAATATTGGTGGCCGAATCTGCTCGTGGGGAAGAGTCAATGCTGATTTCATATATAAAAATAGGAATATAAGCTTTATTTGCACCAAACCAGCCTCGCCTTCTTTTGCACATATTCTGGTTAAAACAGCTTCGCCAAACAAAACAAGTTGTATAATGATAAGTAATACAAATTATTGATAGTTAAGACCTTCATATATTATTAGGTGACTATTTTTACTAGAATTAATACAAAAAACATGGATGAGCAAGAAAAAGAAGTGTTCGACCAAGGGCAAGCAGATGGTTTGGATGGAGGAGTTACTGTAGATAATTCCACACCCACAAAAAATCCCTTCTCACTAACATCGATTGTTCTGATTTTCGTTGTTGTTGGTTTAATTCTGTTTACTTACATCAAGTTGTCTACAGACAAAACAAATCAAGTAGATGTCTTGCCACAGACAGAGGATGCTGAGGTTGAAGAAATTATAAACTACCAACTTAGTGAAGAGGAAAACGAAGTATATTCCAGGGTAAAAAACTTAGATCAAACCGTTCTATCAATTATGGACTTTGACCACAATGGCGTTTATTTCGTCGATGGTGCAAATTTCTTAACTTTATATATGGAGACGGAAGAGGGTGCTTGCATAGATGAGTGTCTTGTCGGAATGATTCCTTACACAACAAAAAATGAATATGTGGCACCACAAGAAGTAGGTGATAATAACATCGGAACTGTTTTGGACGAGCAGACAGGTTTATATCAATACACATGGAGCGGAAAGAAGCTTTATCACTATGAAGGTGATAAAGAAGCTGGTTCTTTATTGGGAGATGGTCACAATATGGCCTTTACTTTAGCAAGACCGTAAATACAAATATATGAAAAAAATTCTAAACCCTGTTAAATATTTTTTAAGTTTTGCTCTAGTTTTACTTACTGTCTTTTGTGTCTCTTCACTTGTTGCGTTTGCTGGTGAACCAGAGCCTGAACCAGAGCCTGGAAAAGGGGGTGGAGGTACGCCACCTGTGCCAACTGTTACGAGCTCATGGAGTCCTCAGACAGTAGAGCTTGGAACCCCACAAACCTATTCTTGGTCATCAACCGATGCTGACAGTTGTGTCAGTGGTAATGGTACTCCTCGGTCTACATCTGGTTCGATTAATCAGACTAAGGCTACTGTTGGTTCTGAAACATCAACCATCACCTGTACTGGGCCAGGAGGCTCTAAGACTAGTAGCGCTTCACGTAATGTTACTCCAACTACCAACCCTGCCATTGCTACCAGTCCGTCAACTCTTACTTTTGGTGATGTCGAACAAGGTAAGTCAAAGTCTTTGAATTTCTCTGTTAGGAATACAGGTACTGGTTCTGTAACCGGTCGAATTGGATCACCCGGACAATTTCAATGTTCTGGTGGAGCGTGCGGTGGCTTTAATATCCCAGAAGGGGGTTCAGTCTCAGCGACTATTGTATTTACTCCCGACCGAGTTGACGACTTCCTTCAAAACGTAACTGTGGTTTGTAATGAATGTTCGAACGCCTCAGTGCAGGTGACAGGAAGGGGGGTTGTTGCTCTTGGTAATCCGATGTTGGTATTGATGTCTAGAGGAGGCTTTTGGGATTTTGGAGCCACTACTAGAATCTACCAAGCAATCATAAGAAACGGTGGAGACACAGAAGTTGATTATAGTACTTCAGGTAACGGTGACTTCCAGTGTCACAGCAATTGTTCTGGTACTTTAGCTATTGGGCAAGAGAGAACTGTTTATATAGAAAGAAATCCTTTTTCGTGTATCTTTGGGAATACGGGTTCTATCTCAGGCACAATCACTATTACCGGTAGTTACTTGGCCGTAAGTCCGGCCTACAACAACCCGATCACCTTTGGTGTTTCTGGTGCGTGTGGTGGCGGTGGTGGCGGTGGAGGCGGAGGAACAAACGGAGTTTGTGGTTCTTCAGATGGAGGGACATTCGCTTCAATGCCAGCTTCAAACCGATGTACTACTGGTACTTACTCCGGAACAGACACTAGCGGTGCCGACGGAGCGTTCAATTGGAACTGTGCTGGTTCAGGGGGAGGAACCACAGCTTATTGTTCGGCTACAAACAGTTCAGTACCACCCCCTCCGCCAAGCGCCACTATCCCAACAGTTATTAATCCAACCAATACTAATGTGACGGAGACCACCGCTACTCTAGGAGCTAGAATTAGTTCAAACGGAGGCTCTACTATCACTGCTCGTGGTACTTGTTGGTCAACTACCAATACCACACCAAGTCTAGGACAAAACTGTAGTACCGGTGGAACCGCTACTGGAGTCTTTACTCACAACAGAACTGGATTGCCAGCCGGAACCACTATCTACTATCGAGGATATGCAACCAATGGTGTTGGTACTGGTTACTCCGCTGGAGCTAGTTTTACTACTTCAGTTTCTGTACCAAACACCGCTCCATCAGCAAACGCTGGAAGTGATAGGAATATAGTTACACCAACAAACTCTGCTACTCCAAATGGAGCTAGCGCCAATGACTCTGACGGAACAATCGCATCGACAGTCTGGAGTAAGGTCAGCGGACCGTCGGGGGGCAACATAACTAATGGAACAACCTTAAATCCAACATTCAACGGAATGAATACAGTTGGTACATATGTGTTTAGACTGACTGTGACAGATAATGACGGAGCAACAGATACTGATGATATGCGAGTTGTGGTTTCTGCTTCTGCTATCAACACCGCTCCATCAGCAAACGCTGGAAGTGATAGGAATATAGTTACACCAACAAACTCTGCTACTCCAAATGGAGCTAGCGCCAATGACTCTGACGGAACAATCGCATCGACAGTCTGGAGTAAGGTCAGCGGACCGTCGGGGGGCAACATAACTAATGGAACAACCTTAAATCCAACATTCAACGGAATGAATACAGTTGGTACATATGTGTTTAGACTGACTGTGACAGATAATGACGGAGCAACAGATACTGATGATATGCGAGTTGTGGTTTCTGCTTCTGCTCCAGTTTCTGTTCCAACAGTTATCAATCCAACTAATACAAGCGTTACTGATACTACTGCTACTCTGGGAGCGACTGTTAGTTCAGATGGGGGTTCGGCTGTCACAGCTAGAGGGACTTGCTGGGCGACCTCACCAAACCCAACTACTAATTGTAGTAGTGCTGGAGGTACCGGAGTAGGTTCTCCATTCACACATAATCGAACTGGACTACCAGCCGGAACAACCGTTTATTACAGGGGTTATGCAGACAATGCTAATGGAAGGGGATATTCTGTCGATGGAAGTTTTGTTACATCGGCTGCTCCTCAACCTAACCTAACTTCTCAAAATCTCAGTTACACAGGAACTGTTCAAGAAGGGCAGACAATAAACCTAACAGCCAGAGCTAGAAATAATGGTGCGGCAGGTACTGGGTCAGGATTTAGCGACAGATTTGAGTATCGTTACGGTGGTGCAGCAGGAGATTACTCAGGATTTGCTGGTAATACAATTAAAACTGAAGCGAATGGTGCACTTGGCGCAAGTAGCAACAACTCTGACTCGGCCTCATACACCATTCCAGTCGGAACAGCAGGACAAGAGCTTTTTATCCTCCACTGTGTTGACGTTAATAACAATGTGCCTGAGGCAGACGAATCAGTCTCGGACAACTGTTCTCTACCAATGAGCCTTAACTCTGTGGCAGTAGCTCCAGTTGATTTGGAAATTAGTAAACCACCACTTGTGGTGAATGAAACAACCGCTTCCATCGTTAATAATGGAATTGATGGGACATACAACAATGTTCCAGTACGATTCACCATTAATAATCTTGGGACAGGTCCGTTGCCAGCCAATAGTTCTGTGCCGTATAAGGCAATTGTAGACGGAACCAAAGAATCAGCGCTCGATCTCTTTAATGATGCTCTAGCAGCAGCACCGGTACCAGCAAGTAAGTCTGGCACCAAAACATTAAGAGTAGATAATATAATGTTTGGTGACCATAATGCGTGTGCCAGAGTTAACTTAGATGGTTCTACTTATCCAGAAAGCCCAACGAATCTCGCAAACAATGAGAAATGTACAGATTTCACCTTACCAGTTCCAGAGCCGCCGATGGATATTTCTGCTGATGACCAATTCCTTCGTTCTGGTGAGGCAACAGTAGTTAGGTGGAATGTACATACTGCCTATAACTTAAGTTGTAACGTCAGTGGACCAGGAATAAACTCAAACTTCGATGCCTCAGCGAACCATCCTTCAGCAGTATCAACACAATCAAACACACCAGTGTTAAGTAGTACAAGTGAGTATGTGCTCACCTGTACAGCACCTGCAGGAGAGACCTTCCCTGATGGCTCTACAACTATTAGACGAACACAAACTATTGAAGTAATACCAGATTACGAAGAACAGTAGAAAGATATTAAAAAGGCCGGCGCCAAGGCGCCGGCCTTTTTAATATCAACAAAAGAAAAGAATTATCTAAATATTTTCTTCCTCAAGGGTGTACTATTATAAATAAGAAATAATTATTTAAGTATGGACGAAGAAGTAAATATAAATCAAGAAGCATTTCAACCTTCAAACAGACATGGGTATTTACAACCAGTTGTGGTCATTTCCACAGTTGTGTTTCTTGTCGCCACTACATTTATAGTGTGGAAAACAAACGGTCTCCTTAACTGGCAATTAAATATTGATGACGAGAAGACTGTTTCTTTGGCAGAACAGTTCTTTATTGAAAATTATGAGGGACAGTTTGATGATGAAACAAAAGCAGAAGTGATGGCGATATTAGAAAAGCGAGTTGCTGAGAACGGCGATCCTTCTATTCCAACCATAGAAGAGCAGGCTAGATTTGAAGAATTTGCAAAAAAGGATATTCGTGAAATGGACATAGCGAGTGACCCAGAGGTGCAAGAAATGATTGAAAAGCGAGTTGCTGAGAATGGCGACCCTTCTATTCCAACCATAGAAGAGAACGCCGAATGGGAAAGGTTGGTTGAAGAGTTAAAATTAGAAACTGGGATTGAATTTAGTGTCGCAACCGAGACCGAGGAAGAAGTAGAGTAATTTATTGTTTATAATTTTATAAATATGAAAAAAAGTATCAACAAATCAATATTAGATAGCCTAAAAGTTTTTGCGATGGCTAGTATTTTATCCATCAGTACCATGTATGCTTACGCGGCTTGGACTAATCCACCAGCTAGCCCACCAAGCGGTAATACTCCAACTCCCTTAAATGTGGGAGCAGTAGACCAAACCAAAGCCGGATCTATTCGCAGTACCAGTGGTCTAATTACGGATGGTGGTCTGTGGGTTACTGGTGGAGCTTTAATTGGCGGAAATACTGGCATAGGTGGAGAGCTTACTGTGACTAATGGAAAGGGGATTACTCTTGGTGGCGTAAGAAGAACTACTTGGCCGGACGGAGGTGGGGCAACTGATGTAGTTACTGTTCAGGGTAATTTAGTGACTAACGATAATCCTGGAGAGGTGGCGGCATCAACTGCAACTTGTCCAGCAGGTAAGCAGGTTGTTGGCGGTGGTTATGCTTTTGGGGGTAATGCTTGTGGTGATTCGCAAAGAAGGTTCCAGAGGGCTAGTCAACCAGTAGGAGATACCCAGTGGATGGTAATTGTGGAGTGTTCTACTGTTAGAGCGATTGCAAGGTGTATATAATCACCCACAATGTTAAGTGGAAGATAATGAATTATAAAAGTAAATAATCAACAATATGTTACGTAAACTTTCGTCATACCTAATTCAAACAGTCTTTTTGTCTCTGGTGGTGGCGATTGTTTTTGTTTTTCAGGTTGCTAGCGCAAACGCTGCTCCAGTAACAGGCTACGCCTGGTCTTCCAATATAGGTTGGATTTGTTTTGATTGTGGTACAGCCAACGTACAGATTGATGGTCTAGGGTTCTTTTCTGGCTACGCCTGGTCTTCCAATATAGGTTGGATTGATTTTGGTCCATCTTCAGGGTATCCAAGTGCCCCCAGCACAAGAGCTCAACTTAGCGGCGGAACTGTTATTGGTTGGGCGAGAGCGTTGTCTTACGGTGATGGTTGGGATGGGTGGATTAAAATGTCGGGCTCGTGGGCTAATGGGGTAACTCACTCTGGAACAAGCTTCAATGGCTATGCTTGGGGCGATGATGTGGTTGGTTGGGTGGACTTTAGCGGAGTCAGTTATGTTCCACCGGTAGCAGGTTTCTCTTGTACGGGTAGTATTCCAGCATTTGCCTCCGCCTACGACGCCGAGGAATCAACTGGCCTTGGTGCAAATACTTCTTGGACGCAATCTGGCTCAGATACCGCTGTTAAATGTCAGTACACTTGTAACGCTGGTTACTCTTGGGACGGTTCGTCTTGTCAGGTCAGTGCTGGTTTCTCTTGTACGGGTAGCATTCCAGCATTTGCCTCCGCCTACGACGCCGAGGAATCAACTGGCCTTGGTGCTAACACGCCATGGACGCAGTCGAGCTCCGACACCGCTGTTAAATGTCAGTACACTTGTAACGCTGGTTACTCTTGGGATAGTGTCGCATCCTCTTGTCAGGTAGCTGCGGTAACAGCCGATATAATAATTGACACCATTGAATGTGATAGTGAAACTGATTTGCCGAATTGGAACGGAAATAATGTTAATGTAAACTCAGCCAATAATTTCCTTGCTCAGCCTGGGAAAGGTGCAGTATGTCGGAGAACTGACGGGTGGTCGTACGAATGGCATAGTGGTGCAGTGGGAGCAGGGGGTTACTATGGTGGTGTTGGTTCTGCTGGTGCTGGATGGACAAGTACTCTACCAACAGGCTCTATTTCGCTCGGGCGAACAAAACTGTCCTTAACACCCGCTGACCTCTTACCAGATCCGGATATCGGAATAAGACAGATTCATAAAACAGGCTATCTACCATTTGGTCCTTATAGTTCTGATAACAATGTCTCAGCCGAATTTTGGTGCTACAACGATGCCAATAAATATGATAATTATGAAGGATTTACAGCGTTTAATTCCAGTCAAGTAAGTGTCGGAAACACTTATTATTGTGTCGCATTTAACGTGCGATCCGTAGTGCCTCAAGCAGATCTAATCAGCAAAAACATTACGCTATCAGCTGGTCCGTATACGTCAGGTACCGCGATATCGTTGTCCGCTGGAGTGGAAAATGATAGTACGGTCGCGGTGTCAGATGGCTTTAGTGACAATTTTAGTTATAGCTGGACAAGTGCCACTGGCCCATGGACAGATATCGTGCCTTTTGTGTCACATGGTACGGGTATTTCAGCTGGGGCAACACTTCCAGATTCTGGCTCATTTACCCCAAATCAATCAGGTACTCTATATATCCAACACTGCGTTGATTCAAATAGAGAAATCGATGAGGGGCCAAATGAAAATCCCAACTGTTCCGTTCATTCTGGGGTTGCGGTGGGATCTGCTCCTTTAGATCTTGAGCCTGTAAATCCTTCAATTCAAAGTCAAACAGACAACGGTGATGGTACTTATGATTTAAGCATAAGAGTGGGAATTAGAAACTTGGGACCAGGGACCTTACCAGCACTGAGCAACATACCTTACAGGACCAACATACTTCTAGGAGGTGGAGGTACTATTGTTGGGCCCACAGATAACTTTAATGGGTCAATCAGCCCAGTAAGTTCAGCAGGACCATTCTTCCACACCCTCAACAATATTCCGTTTGGTAGTCACCAAGTTTGTTCTAGGGTAAACCTTGACCCTGTTCGATTTACGGAAACCCCACCAGCAAACAATGCTTCAAACCAAAACTGTCAACCTCTTACTTTAGACGTGCCACCTCCGAATGTTTTAGAAATCACATCAGACAAGGAATTCATTAGAGCAGGGGAGACGGCTACTATTATTTGGGATATTCTTGCTCCTTATGCAATGACTTGTACGGTGAAAGGTCCAGGAGGGGTAAACGAAGGACCGTTTAACGTATCAGCAAATGTATTAACACATAGCGATACTCCAACCACTGCGCTTAATAGTACTGGTGAGTATAAGCTGAATTGTGCTGAAACAACTACAGGTACTGTGTTTACGGATGTTACAGTAGTTGAAATAATTCCAGATTACGAGGAGCGGTAGAAATTAAAAAAGCCCGGAGCTTCGCTCCGGGCTTTTTTAATTAATCTGCTTGAGTGCTTGGGTTACAAGTGAGTTTACCGTGGCCCCTTCTTCCGACATGCTCTTAATTGTTTCTCGAGATGTATTCAGATCGTAACCAAGAGATACTAATGCGTCGATAGCGTCAGTTTGGGTTTGGTTGAGCCCGTCCGTTGGTGTGTCTCCTGAGGCAGACAATGGCAAGCTGTCGAGTTTACTATTTAGATACCTCACTACATTTTCACAAGTCTTCTTACCAATACCTGAAAGTTTGTGCAGATAAATAGCATCATTTTTGTGAGCCGACTCGCTTAGTAAAGTAGGGGTGGCCTGGGTCATAATCGCCAGTGCGGATTTTGGTCCTACTTTGGGTACTCCCAACAAAAGTTCAAACATTTCCAATTCTGCTTTATCAGTAAAACCATATAAATCCAGAGCTGTTTCTCTTACGGCTAAGTAAGTTTGTAAGGTCACTTTCTGTTCCAGAGAATAGTTGCTTGTTAGAGTAGGGCTAGCTACCAAATAGCCAACGTTATTTACTTCTACCACTAACCAATTCTCGCCAAGGTCTTTTATTGTTCCAGTGAGGGTTCTGATCATGTTTATATTGTACTGCAATAGTCGCATTAACCAAAAGGCTTGCCTTTTTAACATTCTTACGTTACAGTGTTCGCACTTTATATTATTTTATATGCCAATCACAAAAGGAGCAGAAAAAGCCCACCGGCAATCAGAACGCAAGAAGGTGTTCAACATTCGTCGCAAGGGTGCAATGAAAGATGCTGAAAAAGCTATCCAAAAGGCAGTTGCTGGAGGAGATGCAAAGAAAGCACAAGAACTTTTACCAACTGCATACAAAGCAATTGATAAAGCAGCTAAACGAGGAGTTATTAAAGAGAACACAGCGTCTCGAAAGAAGTCTCGACTATCTGCAAACGTAAAAAGCGCAAGCGTAAAGAAATAACAAAAAACCGCCGGAAGGCGGTTTTTTGTTTGGTAAGTAATACCATTTAAATAAAAATAAAAACTAGTGCGGAGGGAGAGGGATTCGAACCCTCGAAGAGCTTTCACCCTTAACAGTTTTCAAGACTGCCGCCTTCAACCACTCAGCCATCCCTCCGCACTAGTTTCTATTTATTTGTGGCTCAGATAATAACAGAATACTATCAAAATGTACACTAATGACTAGCAATACATGGTACAATTTTTCAAATGGAACCATCACTGAGAAGTATTGCTTGGGAAGCTCCGGAACACCATCATGTTGAGAAAGGCAATGATTGGTTTTTTGCTTTGATAATTATTGTCTTGGCTCTAGTTGTTGTGGCTATACTTTTTAATAATACTTTGTTTGCGCTTCTGATTGGCCTAGCTGGTGGTGCGCTTTTTGTTTCTGCTGCCAAAAGACCATCAATTATTCCGTATGCAGTCACTCTTCGCGGAATAAAAATAGACGACCGAATTTATCCATTTTCTACTCTGGATAGCTATCGAATAGATGAAGAGGACCCCAAGGGGCCACAGCTACTCATCAAGTCATCAAAAAAACTAATGCCACTCATGGTGATGCCAATTCCTGTTGACCACGTAGATGACATCGACGATATTCTCAAAGAGAAATTAATCGAGGAAGACCTAGAGGAGCCGTTGTTAGTGAAAATTCTTGAATTGTTTGGTTTTTAAGATGACACTAAATTATCTTTGTGATAATATCGCTGGCACTTGCTCCCGTAGTTTAATGGATAAAATATTGGTTTGCGGTACCAGTGCTCCAGGTTCGATTCCTGGCGGGAGCACCAACAGCCGACCCCGATGCGCATGCATCGGGGTCTTTGCTGATGGTAGCTACTGACAGAAATCGAACCGAGTCGCGACGAAGTCCACAGGCGAAGCCGAGGACCGCGACGAGTGGAGGTCAATGGAGTGAGATATTTTGTGACGACAGGAAACAAAATATCCACGAGAGTGACCGATTCCTGGCGGGAGCACGTAGCAGAATCAGAGCGAAGCGAATGATTATGGTTAGATAAAATTTTCTGGGAGAAAGTTTTATCTAACCATCAATAAACCAGCCTTGTGATCTTCAGGACGATTTGACCACCGAGACACGGCTTTATTTGATTACTATATCCATGCTATCCTAAACTTATGAAAAGAATCGGAATTGACTTTGGAACAAAAAAAATCGGTATCGCTGTATCAGATGAATCTGGTCAAATGGCTTTCCCGCACGAAGTTGTGCCAAACAATAAAGATTTCATGTCATACATAGAAAAACTTATTCAGTCCCGCCAAGTTGAGGAAATAGTTATTGGCCACTCATTAAACAATGATGGTGAGCCAAATAAAGTGCATGCAGAAGTAGAAAATTTTATTACTGATATAACACTATCACTTGGTATCCCAGTACATCTTGAGCCAGAACAATATTCTACAAAGGAAGCCTCACATATTCAGGGTAAGGACAAAATGACAGACGCATCTGCCGCCGCCCTAATTTTGAATAGTTATATTTTAAAAAATAAGTAAGTTATCATGTCTATTACATACGAAGATTTTGCAAAGTTAGATATTAAAATCGGTACTATAAAATCAGTCGAGGTGGTTGATGGGGCAGATAGGTTGCTCAAATTAGAGGTTGATATTGGTGACGAGACCCGACAGATAGTGTCAGGTATTCGAGAATACTTCGAGGACATCCAATCTTTGGTGGGGAAGCAGTGTCCTTTTTTAGTTAACCTCGAGCCAAGGACAATCAAGGGACTAGAGAGTCAGGGTATGATTTTGGCTGTTGGCGGAGAAGATGTTTTTGCGTTACTCCATCCGAGTGGAGAAGTTCCAGCCGGATCATTGATACAATAATCTCATGTCACTAGAAGAAAAGATAGAGACGGGAGTTAAACAGGTCTTGGACACAAACACAGTTGGTAAAGCTCGTGAGGTTTTGCAGGCGCGTTCTGGTGTGAGGGTACTTTCTCTAATTTCTTTTTTTGAATCAGCCTTACCATTGCCGATACTGACTGACCCATTTTTAATTGCTGCCATCATGGCCGATAGGCAAAACGCCTTCAGATTAGTTGTGGCCACGACGGCCACCTCGGTTTTAGGTGGTGTATGTGCGTATTTTGGTGCTCTTTTCTTTTTTGAAACTTTATCAAGCTGGATGTCGCCAGAGGTTATGCAACAGTTTAATGAGCTAGTAGACACTAATACTTCCAGCACCTTTGTTCTCACTATTGTCGGCGCAGTAACACCAATTCCATACACAATAGTAGCTTGGGTAGTGGCAGTTCTTAAGGGTAGCCCGCTGGCCTTCATTATTGCTTCTGTTGTGGGGCGGGGAGGCCGGTATGCCATTGTTGGTTATTGCGTTTATCGTTTTGGTCCTTTGGCAATTACTTATGCTAAGCGCTACATCGGGCTGACTTCAGTCATTGTCTTAATTCTTGCTGGTTTATTCTTTTGGCTAAAGATGTGAGTTGTCGTCTCGAAACGAACGCCTTAACAGCGTATACTAGAGTAATAATCTATGTCGGTTCTTTCTAACATTTTGCCACCGCCAATATTTTTAACCATGCCTTGTGTTGGGGTGGATATTTCTGATACTTCACTTAAGTATGTATCTTTCCATACTGCCACCAGATCTAGCACACAAAGGAAGATTAAGCAGTGGGGAGACATTTCGATACCAAACGGTATCGTGCAACGAGGACAAGTAATGGATGTTCAGAAGTTAGTTTCTGTCCTAAAAGAATTTAAAGCTGCCACCAAAGCGGAATTCATAAGAGTCTCACTTCCAGAAGAAAAAGCTTATTTGTTCGAGACGACAATCAAGCCAAACACACCACTAAAAGAAATTCGCGGATTGCTAGAGTTTCGTTTAGAGGAGAATGTACCAATTCCGTCTAAGGATGTTTATTTTGATTATCTACTTTTATCAGACGGGTCAGACAAAAAAAGTGTCGAGGTGGCAGTTGCTGCTTATCCAAAAGAAACTATCCAAAAATATTATGACGCATGTGTGGAGGCCGATTTAAAACCAGTTTCTTTTGAGGTTGAGGCTCAAGCAGTAGCTAGAGCAGTTGTGCCAGAAGATGTGAAAGGGGCGACCATGTTGGTTGATTTTGGCAAGACTAGAACAGGAATTGGTATCGTCTACAAAAATGTCCTACTGTATACCTCAACTATTGATATCGGTGGCGATGCTCTGTCTCAGGCGCTTCGCAAGGTTTTGGGGTCGGATGTAGCAGAAGAGGAATTAACGAACCTAAAAAATACCCAAGGTTTAGTAAGAGGAAAGGACTCTGCAGAAGTGCATGACACGCTAATCAGCACAATTTCTGTCATAAAAGATGAGCTGGCAACAAGAATGCAGTATTGGCACTTACGTAACGGCAGTAGCGCTGAGAGACGTATCAGTTCAGTTTTGTTGTCGGGCGGGAGCTCAAACTTAAAAGGTTTGCCAGCTTATCTAACAGAATCTCTGAATGTACCTTGCGTACAGGCCAACGTTTGGGAGAATACTTTTTCTCTTGAGACAACAGTTCCACCAATTAGTCTTAGAAAGTCGTTTGGTTATGCGACGGCGGTTGGTCTAGCGTTAAAACAAGACACGTAATTCTATGATTAACTTAATCCCACCAAGTGCAAAAAAAGACCTAAAGAGAGAATATTGGGTCAGGGTCATTGCTGTGTGGTTATTGCTCTGGTCGGTGTTTCTTGTGGTGGGTGCCTGCTTACTTTTTCCAGTTTATGTCTTGATTGGTTCTCAAGTTGCTGTGTATAAAGACTCGGCTGAAGAGGCCTCACAAAGAGTGACTAGCTATGAGAACGTTACAACAACATTAGTTCAAGCAAGTCTGCAAGCAAAATTCGTTCTAGATGAAATTGCCGTACCAGTATTCTCAGAACAAATTGAATTATTTGAAACCTTAGAGGGTTCTGAAATTAAAATTAATAAAATTTATATCGGAAGAGGAGCGGACGGTATTGCCCCGATATCACTTTCTGGCATAGCTAGTGGTCGACAAGCATTAGCTAGTTTCCGTGACAGAATATTAAATCTCGAAAATGTCGAGGATGTAGATTTGCCGATTTCAAATCTAGCTCAAGATAAAAATATACCATTTACCATTAAGGTTACTTTAATTAATCAAAAAGAGGTATGAGCAAGAGCACCAAAAATATAGTATTAATATCAATCATCATTTTTGTTGCTTCGGCGGTTAGTTTGGGTGTAATGGCGTATCAGGTAAAAGAGCAGGGTAATCAACTGTCTAGTCATGTAGCTACTTTACAGGCCGAAAGCGCTCAAGTTGAGTCCTATAATAAGCTCAAAAAAATATCAGAAGAAACCACAGAAGACCGAGATCTGTTACAAAGTTATTTCCTAGAGAAGGAAAGTAATAGTATTGATTTCCTTAATTTGGTCGAATCATTGGCTCCTCAGGCAGGAGTGCAGTTAGATACAGAAGGTTTGGATGTGCTAGAAACTGGAGAAAATGGTGCAAAATGGATAGAGGTTTCTTTTGTCTTTTCAGCTTCTAGAGAAAGAGTTCAAAATTTCATTAAGGTTTTAGAAACCCTACCTTACGTGCTTAGACTGACTTCAGTCGAGATGGATGGTATGAGTGCTTCAGAGTGGGAGGCCAGAGTAACAATGCAGGTACAAATATTGGATTATGATAAATAAAAAAGAATTTTCAAAAATTGCAAAAAGGATTTTTCACGCCAAGAGTAGTTTGCAAAATCCAAGAATAATGAATCCATCCCGCGAGTGGGGGATTGGTTTATTGATTGGCTTCGCTTTCTTTATTGCCACGGCTGGTTGGAGTGCTCAGACTTATTTGTCTAATAAAAATGTTGGAGACATAACAAGTGACTCCTCTCAAGATGAGGTAATCGTTTATAGGGCGTCCATGGTAGAGGCCGCACTTAAGGCTTATGAACAACGCAATCAAAAACATCAACAGTTACTGAATAAAACATATGTTGCTCCTCCTGTTATTGAGGAAATAGTCGAGGAAGACACAGTTGATGAAACTTCAACTTCTAGCGAAAACGCAGAAGCAGTTTTGCCGGAGCAAAGTCTAGAAGTGAATGCAGAAGAAGTTTCAGGGGCGGAAGAAGAACCGTCAGAACCGACAGAGCCGGTAGAAGTGGCTCCTGATGTATTGTTATCGGAATAAGGATTTGAGTCAAAAAATAAAACGATTGCTCTGGTCGAGCAATCGTTTTATTTTTTTCGCGGTGCCCCCAGTAGGAATCGAACCCACATCAAAAGGATAGAAGCCTCTCGTTTTATCCATTAAACTATAGGGGCGGCAGGGGTAACCATAGCAAATTTTTTGAACTAAGAAAACACCTGCAAAGAGTATTTCTTGCAGGTGTTCAGTCTTCCAGAGTAAAACGAAAATCGTTCGTTTCGTTATTGGTTCTTTGAAAACCATTTTGACTCCAAAAACACTCACTATTATTGGATACTTGCACGGCCTGAATGTGTGCAAATTTACTCTCTCTTGCCCATGTAAGTATAGTGTGAAGAACGATGCTTCCGTAGCCCTTACCTCTTTCCGGCTCGGGCATGGTGGTAATATCTGTAATAACCAGACCCTCCTTGCCCGTGTCGTTGTTAAAAACTAGTCGAACTGTGATGATTGCATCATGTTTATGAAACGTGCAAACAACAGCTTTTTCTTCAGGGTGCCAATTGCATTCCTTAACAAAGCAAATTTTAACTAAACTCAAGATGTGTTTATCCATCGCCAGTTCCTCCAAGAGTATGTCTGCCCTAAGGATACTGATTGTGGTTTTTGGTGCAAGTGCGCGATGAGGGACGACGTTAGAACGGTTTTGCAAGAGAAAAGCCCTGTATATTAAATACAGGGCTGATTCAGAGAGTGTCTATCAGTAGTTAGAAGTTAAGCCGAAACTCTGTTCCGTAATCATTGAAACCTAGTCGGATATACCATTCGTGAACTGTAGAGCGTGTTCCGTCGTTACGACTTGTCGCAATGAGCTTATAGCAGTTTTCCTCTGCCTTTTTCAATACAGCTTCAAGCAATTCTTTGGCGATACCTTCACCTCGATAGCTTGAATCCACAAACACGTCTTCCAGTAAACCAAATGGTCTATTATGTAAATCATTGTTGAGCATATAAAGATATGCTCGACCAACTTCTTTGCCGTCTCTTAATACTGAAAACCGTATACCTTTTGTATAAACCGCAGCTTCTTTCATGGGTATCTCCTTTGAGTACTTCTAAGATGTAAAACTTGGCGACATAAACAAAAGTTCTAAAGTATTCACTTTTTCAATTCAGTATATAAAAATGAGCCTTGCAAAACAGACTCATTTTATTTGCACGCGATGTGGGGCGATGTTAGAACGGTTTGACTGATGAGGTTGAGGTATAATTTTTACATGGAACCAGAAACTGTCACTCAAGAGCAAGAAAAATTTGGGAGTATAAAAAAAGAAACCTCCGCAGCAAAATACTTAGCAATGGCACTTTTTATTACCTTGCCGTTTATTGGTGGATGGATTGGGTATCAGTATGGAAAAAATGAAAGCAAAGGGGACAGTCTTGCGAGGTTAGCAGTAGAAGAGAGGGTTGATGTCTCCGACAACCCTGAAGTAAATTATGAAGAGAAAACATATTATTCCAATAAGTTAAATCTGTCTTTTTATATTCCAGACGGGTGGGAGATTGTTCCTGGGGCAGACGTGAAAGCGCCAGCTGCAATTTCTGATATAAAATTATCTCTTCGTGAACCAGGTTCCGGGTGTGTGATTGCTTTTGCTGATTTAGATTTGGATAATCATGATTACGTGCAAACTTCTTTTGGGGCAAGGGTGAGCAGTAATGTGTCTCAATATGGTGGTAATTGGTATACCAACCAAGCTTTCTATGAAAGTAAAATTTCTTTTTCTGGAGATGATAGACAGTATCTAGCACACGAAGTTTTAAGTGATTACTTAGGGGGGCATAGCAGTTTGCTATGGCAAGAGGACAATGATCCAGTTTCAGCTAATTGTGTTAAAGCTTACGAAGGTCTGGTTGCAAGTTCTAACTATCATTATATGGAATACAGCCATACTGGTTATATTGATGGTTTAATTTCAGTCAGCAGGTCGTATGCAGGTAGAGATTCTGGGCTTGAAGATACTTTAAGACTAATTTTTTCTGTAGAGGACAGCGCCACCCGGAACAACGGAAACATTTATGAAATTATTGAAATGCCTTGGAGTGTGAACGGATCTAGGATTTTTGTTGATGGTCTAGCTTTTAATTTCTATTCTTCTGATGAGGATGGCGGTATAGTTTTTAATAAGTATGATTTAGAGAAAGGATACGTAGAGGAGATATTTGAACACCCTGAAGGAGGAGATTCTTATGTAGTGGACTATATTTTTACTAGTAATGGAGAAGTTTACTATCTAGCTGGTTCAGATGGAAATTATGCTTGTATGGATGGTTACAAATCAGTATGTAGTTTAACCCTTTATAAATTCTCTCCGTCTGAGAGCGGCAAACCCGTTCCTCTGGTTTCGAGTGTTAAAGCTACTAAAATATTCGGTGTAGCTGAAGACGGAACCATACATATGGCCAGAGGTTATGGAGATGCTGGTTGTGTTAGTGCCACATTCTCCAGTTATAAAGATGGAGAATATCAAGAGGGAGAGGGGTTGGGAGGCTGTGTAGGTCTTAATGGTCCTGATGAAGGGTATGTGGAATACCATAAAAGGCTAGATTTGATAAAAGACAGTATAACGAGTGACTATACTAAAATGCTTTTCTACCAAAACTCCAAGCTCACCGCCACCACCTCAGAGTCTCACAACAATATCTCATCTAGCTTTGTGATTCTAGATTAAAGTATTTTGGAAAATAAAATCCATTTCTAACAACCTTACTGCTTATGAAACAAGAAAAAATGCCCGCAAAGCGGGCTAACTAATGTGCGCGATGAGAGACTTGGCGCCAGTTCTAAACTCGTCATTCTTCCTTGTTAAGAACTCGCTGCCCCGGCGCTCAAATCGTCCTCACTTCGTTCCGGGCGATAAATTCGCTTTCTTCAAGTCTCCCCTCACTCGCTAAATCTGAGACACAATAGACCCCAGACTATACAGTCTGGGGTCTATTGGTCTAGTGCGCGATGAGAGACTTGAACTCCCGACCTTCTCGGTGTAAACGAGCTGCTCTACCAACTGAGCTAATCGCGCATGTAAATATTTATTTGTAGGCATTATCCTACTCAATTTTCAGAAAAAAACAATAGGGCTGGCTTTACAGGTAAAGCCAGCCCCTTTCGTTTAACGACGTATGCACGATGTCGGTGGTCTGCGGGATAGTCCGCGATTAACCTCATCTCGTCTCGGAGTTGGTATTTTTGCTTCCGTCTTTTCCTTCTTTTCTGGCGGAAGACAACCGTGCTCGTTGAGATATGAACGATTCTTCATAATAGCGTCGTATACGGGTGTGTCAGTCATCAATGACTCCTTCTATTGTTTTGGTACGGCCAGTTTCTTTTATAATTCGAAATTGTTATTTTTGCAAGGTATACTGTCACTTATGATTGAAATTCATTGTGTTGTTACCGGACACGTACAGGGCGTGGCCTACAGAACATATGTCCAAGAGTCAGCAATGGAACTTGAGCTGGTAGGTTATGTGAAAAATTTATCTGATGGTTCAGTGAAGGTAGTAGCTCAGGGGGCACCAGATACTCTCAAGGATTTTGTTGAATATCTTCACGAAGGTTCTTTAATGTCTGTTGTGGAAGGAGTGGCGGTTGAATGGAGGAGTGCTGATAAAACTTACACAGAATTTTCTTTGTTACACTAATTAACATGCAAAAAACTAATATACAGTGCCTCGGCTTTATTATGGACGGCAATCGACGCTGGGCAAAAGAACGGAGACTAGAAACAGTCGAAGGTCATCGTAAGGGGTCAGAGGTGTTTACTGAAGTCGTAGAATTTATCCGAGACAAAAGCATTCCGCACGCAATTTTTTATAGTTTCTCTAGTGAAAATTGGCAACGAGACGATGAGGAGGTTACTTATTTGCTCAACTTATTTGCTGAAAAAATATCCGAGCTTAGTGAAAAGCTAAACAAGGAAGAGGCTTTAGATAAAAAAGTTCGCATACGTTTTGTGGGGGACATAGGAAGGTTCCCTGATTTTTTGCAAAAACAAATTTTTCAACTAGAAAAAGAAACTAGTGAGTTTACGAATTCTACTATTTGGATTGCTTTGTCATATGGGGGAAGAGATGAAATAGTCCACGCAGTTAATAGAGCGATTGAGATGGGGGAATCGGTTGACGAAAAAACCTTTGAAAGACTACTTTGGACAGCAGGTATGCCAGATCCAGATTTAATTATTCGTACAGGTGGACAACAAAGACTCTCTAACTTTCTTCCTTGGCAGTCGACCTACAGTGAACTCAAATTCGTTGATGCTTACTGGCCGGAGGTTACTTCAGAAATGTTGGACGAGCTATTAAAAGAGTTTGCTGAAAGACAAAGAAATTTTGGAAAGTAAATATGACTGATAAAAAAGAGGTTCAAGTGAAACTTTCTGATTATGGAAAAATAGTCGATGATGAAGTTGAGAAAATTTTTCAAGCAGTTCCAGATTATGAAATGTATGACCATTTGGCTTACTTCATGGGGCTTAAGAACCAAAAGTTAGAACCAGAAAGAATAAACGCAGGAAAGAGATTTCGTTCGGGAATGGCGATGTTGCTGGCAGAGTTTTACGGGAATCAAGAGGAGGTTTTGCCTTCAGCAGTTTCAATAGAATTGTTTCATAATTTCACCCTAGTACACGATGACATTGTCGATGGCGATACTCTGCGTCGAGGACGGCCTACAGTTTGGAAATTATTTGGCACTGACCACGCCATTAATGATGGCGATGCCCAGCTTCTTTTGTCTTTAGAGACAATTCTTGAAAGCAGGCTATTGTCGGCAGAACAAAAAATTTCAATCCAAAGCTTTTTAATTAAACAATATAGAAGAGTAGTGGAGGGGCAGTATTTAGATTTCAGTATGGCGGACAGTAGTTTAGGAGATAAGAATTTGTCCGAGTCGCTTTATTTGGAAATGATTGGACGTAAGACCTCAGACTTGATTGTTGCCTCCACGGTCGTGGCGGGATTAACCGCCGGTGTGGCTAAGGAAGAGCTAAAGGCTTTGCATGAGTATGGACACCAACTAGGTCTTATTTACCAAATATGTGATGACAATATTTCTATTTGGGGAACCTCTGCTCAGACAGGCAAGAGAGATTGTGGCGACATACTTGAGCGAAAGAAAACCCTGCCAATCTTGTGGTGGTACGAAAATGCTTCCGAAGCAGATCGGTCGAAAATGAGAACTCTATACAATGGTAAGGGCGAGATGTCAGAGGCAGAACTGGGAGAGGTTTTAAAAATGCTTGATTCCTCTGATACATACCAAGTAATGATGGATAGAGCTAGTGAAGAAGCAAACAAAGCAAAAAAGGCAGCAGAGAAACTTTCTTTTACAAACGAGCAGAAACAAATCCTTCTCGATATTGTAGACGTGTTGCACGTTGATATAAAAGCCGTATAGTCATAGGTATGAATGATGTCAAAGAATTAGAGCCGGTTGTTTTGTATGAAGATGATGATGTGCTTATCATAAACAAGCCTCACGGCTGGTTGGTACATGAGGATGGAAACACAACTGCACCAACAGTGGTTGAGTGGTTTTGTGCACGAGTACCAAAAGCAAGAGGGGTAGGTGAGCCCGGCCATTCTTCAAAGGGTGAGATTCTAGAAAGGTCGGGAGTTGTGCATCGGCTGGATAGGGAAACCTCAGGCGTTTTAATTTTGGCAAAAAACCAAATAGCCCATCAGCATCTGAAGCAACAGTTTAAAGATAGATTGGTCAAGAAGGAGTATAGAGCTTTCGTTTATGGTCGTATTAACGATAGGTGGGGAACCATCAATCGTCCGATTGGTCGAAGTTCAAAAGACCATCGTCGGCGTTCAGCTGAACGAGGGGCACGAGGAGTATTGCGTGAAGCCATTACAGATTTTGAAAGAATTGGAATGGGTGAGTATGAAGACGAATCATTTTCGTATGTTAAGTTGATGCCAAAGACTGGACGAACTCATCAATTACGAGCACATCTCCGAGCCCTAGATAGACCAATTGTGGGAGATGAATTGTATGGTGAACACCGGATTAACAAATCAAACAACCTTGGGCTTCAGCGATTAGCCTTGCATGCTCACGTATTAGAGATATTGTTACCTAATGGCACTACTGAGCGGGTCATCGCTCCAGTTCCACAAGACTTCGAAGAGGCGGCCGAACGCATTGCAGAATAGGGTTTATTATGTTAGATTGTGGCACGTTTAAACGGCTCATTCGTTTAATTTATTCAAAATACTTATTATTATGAAAGCAGCAATGGCAGGGGTCCAAGTGTCCCCAGTAAATATGGAAGAACGAAAGTCTCTTGGTATCCGTGCCGGAGATACAGTTCGTGTCCACCAAAAAATTCAAGATAAAGGAAAGACCCGTATTCAGATTTTTGAAGGTCTAGTACTTGCACGAAAGCACGGAAATGAACCAGGAGCTACATTTACAGTACGTAAGGTAGCAAGTGGAGTTGGAGTAGAAAAGATTTTCCCACTTTACTCACCACTTATCGATAAGTTAGAGATTGTGAAACGAGCTAAGGTTCGACAATCAAAACTTTACTACATCCGAGAAAAAGTAAATCGTGAAATCAAGCGACAAATGCGTCGAATGAGCCTAATGTCTCTAGCTACCGAATCTGGTGCAGAAGCATCAGCTCGTGAAGCAGAAGAAGCAAAGGTTGCAGAAGCAGAGGCTGCGAAAGTAGCAGAAGCAGAAGCGGCGGCAAAGGCGGAGGAAGTTGTGGTTGCAGAAGAAGCGCCAGTAGAAGAGGAGGTGTCTGAAACTCCAGCAGAAGAGAAGAAAGAAGAAGCTCCTGCCGAGGTCGTTGAGGAAACTCCAGCAGCAGAAGTCTCAACAGAAGCTGAAACTGAAGAAAAGAAAGACTAACTTTTAAATAAAAGAGCCGGCCCTTTGGGGCCGGCTCTTTTATTAACTTGAATTAGCTAGACCTTTCGGGCATAATGGCTCGCACCAATGACCTATGTCCACGTGGCGGAATTGGTAGACGCGCTACCTTGAGGGGGTAGTGGGCGCATGCCCGTGCTGGTTCAACTCCAGTCGTGGACACAAAGTGACGATATAACAAAAGACGGACAGCTTCGCTGTCCGTCTTTTGTTATACTAAAAATATGCAGATAAAAAATGACATATCTTATGGCGTTATTCCCATAAAGCGCGTGAATGATAGCTGGGAAGTTTTTTTAATTAATCAGTTTAGTAAAATTGGTAAAAATACATATTGGATTTTGCCCAAAGGTCACCCAGAAAATAACGAAACTCCGAAGCAAACAGCAATAAGAGAATTAAAGGAAGAGACAAACATGTCACCCTCGATTTTATTAGATGAGCCGACCTTCAAACTCCAGTATGATTTTGTTTTTGATCAAGTAAAAATTAATAAAACAGTGGTATTTTTTATTGGTGTTATTGAAGGTGGGGAATATGAGGTGGACGGAGAAGAGGTTAAGGAGGCAGGCTGGTATTCTTTGTCAGCAGCGACCGAAAGATTGGATTATCGAGACACAAAGGAAATGTTCTCGCAAGCAAGGGAGTTTATTGAAAATTATCAATAAGTAAAGAAACTTGTATTAATAATTTTTTATTGTATAGTGTGAAAGTTCGATCTTTCAGATCTTTTTCATCATAACTCACCCAGGTGAAGGAGGGCGCTATGCGTCTTTTAACTTGTATTGCACTTCTGTTGATTTGTTCAGTTTCGTGGTCGGGAGAATCTCCTGGACCGCCCATAAGTTGTTTTGAGAAAAAGGACCTCCTCAAAGTTCTTGAGTTGGTGCCAGACAAAGACCATTTTTTGCGGTACGAAACTAACCGTAAACTCGACAATGAGGTCGGAAAGCGTGGTTGTAGTTGGTTCAGTGTTCCGGCAGGCTCTAGCTATACAGTTGTTGAGTTTTTCGAGACTGACCAAGAGGAGGGACGTGGTTTTGTCTTTCCAATTGCTCAGGTTGTTTATAGCAACGGGTTGATAATGTACTCAGCACTTGGTATCTACCCTCGTAAAGATTGGCAATTAGTACGACATACCGGAAAGTGGCGGACGAGAGAATTTATTGAACCAAAGAGTTGCGATCCGGTATATGAACGCGTGGACTTCCCTTGGTATGTCAGAGTTGCTGAGAACTGTATGACTAGAAGAATATTCAACTAGTCATTTGAGTGCTACTCAAACCGCCGACAATGTCGGTGGTTTTTTATATGTAATTTAAAGTTCGCAGGTTAGACCACAACTTTCTGGTGGAGCGGTCCCTCGTTCAGGACAAGTGCCACTGTAGTAACAGGAATCATTTGGGACATTGTCTAAATATTCTTGTAGTTTAGGGTTGTCTGGGTTTCCGTAGTATAGAAGTATTCTGTCGTCATCGACTGGAATATATTCAGTCTTTTTATCAACTGTATTACCATTTACAAATAACCTTAAGACGTTTGATTCATTAGCGCAGTATTCATTACCGTCGGTTGTGGTGAGACAGTCTTCGGATAGGTTTATAGTAATTGAATTCAGGAATGATGTAAAAGTAACATCTTCAGCATGGATGTGCTCAACCTCTCCATTGTTGTCGTGGAGGTGCACCTCCTCACTGTGTTTTTTCTGACTAGTTGTCATAAATTCATCGCTAGATAAATCAAGTAATTCATCCTGTATATAAATATGAAAATCTGCATGAACGTGATACTCGCTATCAAAAGGGTCGGCGATTGGATGAGTGGAGTAGTGTTCTGGGGAGGTGGTGGAGATTACAGAAAAGGCCATTGCTCCACCAACAAATGCTCCTACAACACAGGCAAGTAATTCAGATTTAGAAATATTCGGCATGAAACTAGCTGTAAATAGAAACTCTGATTTTATTAATTATTTCGTCCAAACTACTATGAGCTTTTATTACATAATCAGTAATAGATCCAGTATGAGCCTCGGCAATATTCTTCACATCATCCATTGAGGTAAGCATTATCACTTTTGCGTTTTGTCCCCAGACATCCTGTCTTAGTTTTTTTAAAACCTCATGCCCGTCCATAATTGGCATAACAATATCAAGTAATATCAAATCTGGTTTTTCAGCCAGCGCTTTTTTTAACCCCTCTTCGCCATTTGAGGCAGTTGAAACAATAAAATTCTCTTGAGCAACCGCTTCAGCCATCGCTTCTCTGATATCTGGTTCGTCTTCAACTATTAGTATGCGTTTTTCCATAGTAAATATATCTTACACGATATTTTATTATTGGTCTAAATCCTCTATCGCGATAGACCACTACTTGTTACTATACTCATATGCCTTCGACACGAAAAGTGCGAGTATATCGGTTCATTGAAAAAACAGCCTTGGCGGTTTTTGTTGTCTGGAGTGGGGGATTGGCCGTACTATTTGCTCTCGACCGAATCGCTGGTCACGAACTACTGGCTGGAATTGGTGTAGATATTTTTATCCTCCTTTTAATTCTAGTTATCCAGCAAACGATTGATTCTTGGCTGGTGATGTCTTTTTCACAATCTGATTTAACCCAGAAAGATGTGTTTGAGTCTCTGTACGAGAGAAGTCCTGTTGGTTATCTGACCTTGGACACCAAAGGAAGGGTGGTTAATGTTAATCCGTCTGCAGTAAATCTACTACAAGGTAGTATGGATTCTTTCGCTGGAGTGAATTTTTATAATTTTATTAAAGATGAGGGTGAAGTGGATTTGGAAGTCTTGGAAAGAAAGGTTGAGGCGGGACTTACTGTAAATGATATGGAAGTACCTATGGAAACAATCGCAGGGAACTATATCTGGGTAATGGTGTCGGTGTCACCTTACCGTAACTCGGGTGAGCGATTAGTTTCATTGATTGATATAACCGAAAAGAAAAATATTGATACGGCTAAGTCAGAATTTGTTGCTTTGGCTACTCATCAACTCCGTACACCTATTGCTGCCATCAGATGGAATGTAGAACTTCTAGAAAGAAGTCTGAAAACAATAAAAACGGAATCACAAACAAGGTACTTGGCCAAGATAGAACGAAATGTTTTACGAATGATAAATCTAATCAATGATTTCTTGAGCGTTTCAAAACTAGAGATGGGCACATACGCAGCGGAGGCTGTGAGTCTGGACCTGAGTGAATTTTTTGAAAGTGTGGTTGATGAATTCGTGGAAAAAATAAACGAGAAACAGATCGCCTTGGATAGACACGAAGTGCCGGCCCATGCGGTCATCAATACTGACAGCAGATTGATACACATTATTGTTAGTAATTTAATGTCTAACGCGGTTAAGTATTCCAAAACAAACGGCCAGCTAACCTTTTCTTATCAGCTAAGCGGAAGCTCCTTGCAGATAGTCGTGGCCGACGATGGTATCGGTATCCCAGAAGGAGAGTTGGACAAACTGTTCACTAAATTTTATCGAGCTAGCAATGCCCAGTCTCACCAGACAGAGGGTACAGGTCTAGGTCTGTATATAGTTAAGCAATCTGTAGAACAATTGGGCGGAGGAATTACTGTTCAGTCGGGAGAAGATAAGGGAGCAAGGTTTGTTGTGACTTTACCGGTTTCGGTGGTATCTGCGTAGTAAATAATATAAGATGCCAATATGAAAAAACTCATATTATCACTGTTTTTCACTGTCGGAATAATACTGCTACCTAGTCCGGCTTTTTCTGCATACACCACTTCAGAAGAGCAATATAGGGAAGTTTTGCTTGAGTTGATAGAAACTCTGCAACAACAAATTTTGTATTTGCAGGGCTTAAGTTCAGTCCAAACAAATGTTCAAGAAATTGGCTCAAGCTCATACTTGATTGGGGATTCCGTAGATGTCACCAATCTGTATTCTTTAGATAGTCCCTCTGATGTTGGATTAGTCTTAAATTCCACTCATAAGAAATATTTCACAAGAGTATTTGAATTATTTCCAGAAAAGTATGATGAAAAACTTAGGCAGTTGGCTGTTTTTGCTGATGATGAATATGGATATGACGCATACGTTGAGACAATCCCGCCAAATCATAAATACTGGCTTTATGCCGTAAATGAGGATGTGGTTGATGATGTGACTTCAAATTCTAGTACTGAATTAATCGTGCACGAGCTGGCACATCTAGTGGAGTACGAGGAAATTATTGGCGTACCGAAACCAGCCAACCAAACTTGTAATTCTTATTTTAGGCACAGCGGTTGTCCGGTTGAAAATTCTTACCTGAAACAATTTGTAAATAAATTTTGGACAGAGGAAGACTTATCTAGAGCAGGAAGCTTTTTTAATAGTAATGATAGTTACGAATTAGCCTATGACTATTACCAAATAAATCAGGATAAATATGTTTCTGGTTATTCGGCGATTAATCCCGAAGAAGATTTTGCGGAAACGTTCATGTTTTATATATTAGACTTTCCAACAAAAAGAGGGGAGGTAAGGCAAAAAATTGATTTTATGGATTCATACCCTGAACTTCGCTTGCTAAAGGCAGAAATTTTAAAGAATAAATAATCTTTAATATGTGTCTAATCTTGTCTTCCTATCAACCTAGTAAGCTTTTACGCTCTCGATATATAAGTAAAGCAATAATTGCATCAATCACAATTACACCGAGTAGTACAATTGAATGAGTGTGCGTAAATCTATATACTTCATATACTACAAACCCACTAATCAAAACTATAGTTAAGGGGAATGCCCACATCTTGTGCTTTAGTAGCAAAATCGAAAGAGTGATATCTAATATCCCCCAGAATAAAAAATAAATAGCCACGAAGTATGTGATGGTTATAGGAAAATTGTTCACTATTGGGGTCAGTGTTTGTATTAGTATGTCATTGGGATCTTGTGAAAGTTCGTGACTTGCTATTTTATAAAAAATGTCAGAGATAGGGGTACCAACCACATTAAGGAGAATAAAACCAAATATAAGTCGAAAGAAGCCATATCCAATCCGCCACCACATAGCGATACGGAATAGAAACGTTTGAGTACCGCTTGATTCTTTATATGAACTTTCGTAGTTAGTCATTTCAATGAGTATACCAGTTCAAGCCTCTCATTAGGGTATCTAGAAAAGCCTTATAAAACTTACTTAAAAATGCGGGGCGGCTACCGGTAATCGTCCTGACGGTCACCAAGTTATTTTATTTCGTACCTCATAAAATAACTGGTGCCGCGGGACACGGCTCCTTTGTTTGCAAGCTCACATCAGTCCACCGTTCGATTCCGGACGAAAGTGACGCAGGTCACTTTCTTAGCACTTTCACCAAAAAGAAACCTCTTCCAAAAGGGAAGAGGTTTCTTTTTGCCGATGGGCGACGTCGTAGAGGATGTTCGAACTGTGTTTGAACGATTGCAAGATGAAACGATTTGCATTCCAGTATTCAAGTTCTAGAAAATAAAAAATATTTCAATCTATTCAGGTAAATCTATTATGTCAGACAGGTATTGACCAGTTTGTAGAAACACCACATTTGAACCTTCAAATCTATCCGTCTGCTCTTTGTTACTAGCGAAAGAAGCATCAATAAATCTTTCTACCATCTCTGGTTTATTTCCTCTTGAAATATATCGTTTTCTATATTCATCTTGGAGATTTTCGTCAGCACAAACAACTGTCACTTCGTATCCTCGGGCAGTTAGTTCTTTTACTATTTCAGGGTATGAGCTTATCAGTAGCAAATTATTTTGCCTCATTTCTTCTTCAATCTTTTTAAGATAATTGTCTGGCCAGGTTTGGTCTTTACGGTAAGGGCTTGAATCTAAATCAAGCACACTTATGTCGCTAGTCGAAAAATTATCTATCAAAGTAGTTTTTCCGATACCAGGAGTTCCAGCAATAATTCCTTGTGGTTTTATTTTCTCGATACTCTCGTTCTTCTCAATTCTAAATTTTTCTCCTTCCATATTAAAAATAGTATACCAGTTCAGACCTCCCATTAGGGTGTCTGAAATATCCTTATATTACCTGCTTCAAAATGTTGGGCGACGTCGTAGAGGATGTTCGAACTGTGTTTGAGGATAGGAATGATGTGACGTTGTATATTCCTATGTTTAATTGTGTAAGTGTTGCTACAATAAGTTAATGAAAACAATGGAAATAACTTTTGCTCGAAACTTAGTAAAAGGAAAAATAGCAGAAACAGTCTTTGCACAGATGCTTCGCTCAACTGGGCAATTTACTGTATTAGAGTTTGGTTACGAAAAAATCATTCCAGAGCTAGTAGGAAGAGGGAAGTCTGAAAATGATGAAATGGTGGAAGCACTTCGTACCGCTCCAGATTTTGCTGTAATCAATAATAAAACCAAAGAAGTACATTTGATTGAGGTAAAGTATAGACACAATTTTTCTAATAGTGCGGTACTGAGTATTGCTAAAAGAATGAGTGCAAGTTGGAATCCCTCGTATTTATTTGTTGCAACAGTTGAAGGATTTTATTTTGGAGAAGTTAGAGACATTATCAAACGGAAAGGAAAAATTGATTTACTTAACCATCCTCAAATCTCTAAAAAGACTCAGGAAAATTTTTTGAAGATATTAAATGACTTTGAGTCTTAGAACACTTCATTGTACTAATAACCCACCCCGAATACACTACTTTACTGATACTCATCAGTGTATGACATCTCTGTGGTCGTAACACACACTAATCTTGCGTCACCTTGTTCTATTTCAAAAGTAACATTGTACTTTGCATATGATATGAACTTACGCGTACCTTCAGCATTTACACTGGTGTTACTTGGTTTCCCAAGCTTATTAACAATTCTCTCTTCGCTATCATATTTACCTAACCCCATCACTTCTCTATAGCTATTTTCAGAGCAAATTCGACGAACCTTATCATTCTCATCGAATACTATAATGTAGTCTATACCACTGTATCCATTGTAAATATAGCCTTTTTCTCCCTCGTCATTAATCCTTTCATCGTTAGGTTTTCCTAACTCGAGAGTAACGTCAACTGGCTTCATACCAAGAGATATTGAACCAAGAGTATCCATCTCTCTAGGTAAATCTTTGTACCACTGATAAGCAAAACCAATGATACTAATACCAACAATGAGCAAGATAAAACCAAGGACTACCTTCAATAGTCTACGCCAAATACTAGACTTCTTTTTTGTTGCTGGGGCTGTCTCTGATTTTGTTGGAGTAGAACCAACTTTGTGGCCACATTCTATGCAAAAAACTGCATCTTCTTTATTTTTGGCACCACAGTTCGAACAAAACATACATTCAATTTCTTACATTAAAACAAGCTTTTAATAAAACTAAAGAACTTACTAATCAGACCTTCCTTGAAGCGAGGGACTTCTGCTGGCTCGTTATCTTCTTGGGGTGAGGTTAATTCCTCTGAAGGTTGTTGCTCAATAGTCTCTTCTTCCTCTGTATTGTTCACGTCATTCACAATATCCTCACTTATTGTTTCTGGTTCACTGTAAGTTTTAGTAACAGAGGTCGGTTCAGGAGTGTAGGTTGGGGTTGGTGTAGGCACATATTCCTGAACAGGTGGCGTATAGGTGTATGCTTCTAACTCTTCAGGAAAACTATCGTCAGAGGTCCATTCTACGCTCATTATGGAGCAATTTTGGTCGTGGTTAGGTAAAACCAAAGTATCAAACATATCAACTGAAAAATCAGTTCCCATATTGATTACCAAACTCAACCCCTCATATGTCTCAATGGCATAATCCCAACAACCGATACCATACTCAATGATGTAATTCTGGTAGTCGTGCTGGCTTTGGACCAGTAATTCGTCGCCATCATCACTTATGTCGAGGAGTGTGAAATAGGCACTATTATGCTTCTTGACGCAGTGTAAATCGTCATCAAAAGTATATCCATCGTCACACTCGCATTTGTTCGACAAGCTATTGTATGAAGCATAGATACCGTGGTCATTGCTACATACCGTATCTCCGTACGTACATTTGCCATTATCTATAATGTATCCAGCCGAACATTGGCACTGGTCACCATATGTTGCTCTTGAATGAATACCTAATTGGTCCTTACACGCTTGGTCGTCTGTTATACATTGACCATTGTCACCCCAGACATATCCATAGCTACATTCACAGGAACCTGACAAATTGTCGTATTCCGAACCGTAACCATATTTATCGTGACAAACTGTGTCTCCGTCTACACACTGCTTATCTCCAAAGATACTTGTGCCGAATACATATCCATAGCGACATTCACATCCTCCTGAATAATTTGATTTTGCATTGTATCCATAATCATCTTTACAAGCTTGGTCCTCAGTAATGCAATATGCGTCACCCATGAAATTTGTACCCATTACGTAACCAGCCATACATTTACAGTAGCTCCCACTTTCATACGCCATTCCATACTCACTGCATGAACCATACTGAGCACTCACTGTGCCAGTTGTTGTATATAGACCTCCCGCAAAAGAGATTAGTGCTATTAAGATGATGAGTATATTTTTCATAATTAATATGCTTCAAAAGTATCATAAATCTGTTCAATTTGAACGTCATCAGATAAATCAAAGTTAAAGTCACCATTTTCGGTGAAAATAACTATTGCGTATTCTTCACCTGCGTTAGTTTGTCTTTGTAAGAGTATCTCAGAAGGAACTAGTCCTTGGGACTCACTAAAACGTACAGCTCCCAGTAAATATCTAAGCTCACCATCTACATATTCTCTTACGGCTAGCCACCCCTCACTAATAGGGTAGGTGGCGTTGTCTATCTTTATGGTCGTACCTGCGGGCTGGTCTGAGACTATTATTTCACCATCACCAATTTCTATTTCTGATGTAGTCTTATCATTTGTTACAGTTTCCGGTTCAGTATCCTTTTCAAAAATTGATTGATGAATATATCCATTGACTAAGGACCCGTAGTCATCTCGTGCTTGCACCTTATACCAAGAACCAGACTGCCCAATAAGCTCAACACTTGCACCTTCAGCATAGTATCTAATCACTTCGCAGTCGGTAGAAGCACAACTACGCAATGCCCCCGGGACCTCCAAGACAATCGTCTTTGTTGGTACAGTATCAGCTCTACCATCGTCTATATTCTCAGACACAAGGTTAGGAGTTTCTACGATGTCATTTTTTTCATAGTATTCCTGCAAATCATCCTCTACAGCTAAGTCAAAATCAAAGACAAACTCTGCATCAATAATTTCACCAAACAACTCCTGATTTACATCTTCATCATCGTAGTAGACAGCTGTTGGCACGCCCACATAGCAACCATTACTATCTACCGCCAAACCACCAGAATTACCGCTCACAATTTTTGCTGAAGTGACTATGTATCCATCTTGGGAATACAAACTACTCACTAAACCGTTTGTGATAGTTAGTGAGCCACCGCTTAATGGTGGGTAGCCCAAAATAAGCAATTCACCACCAAGCTGTGTTTCTGTACTTAAACATTCATCAGTGTGTTCAAAATAAGGGAAAGTGCCATTTGCAACTTTATCATAATATCCATATAAGTTACCTTCTTCATCGAAAATTGGTCTTTCTATAGCCAAATACGCAAGGTCGTGACCAGTTTCATCAGCTTTGTCAGTGATAATTGTGGTCCAGTATGCTTCACGTATCAGACCAGATTTAGGGTCAGGAAAGCCGACCATACAAGCATCTTCAGGTAGCCCTTCAACAACGTGGTAGTTAGTAAGTACGTATCCAGCAGAGTCTAAGTTTGTCCCTGAACCATAGTAAATATAGTCATCGTCTTCACACACAATTTTAACCACAGAAGCATATGTTCTGTTTTCGTCAGTTACAGGTGTCTGTTCAACATCGAGGTACTTTATGTGTGAAAACCACTCGTCTGCATTAATGTCGGCATTCATTAGACTAACGTCATCAAAGTATCCAATTGGCTCCATCAGGGGACCAAGTTCATTGAGGGCAGTAACATACTCTTCTTCATCTGAACTAGAGCCATCTGACGATGTGTCGTATGAGCCATTATTCAACAACATATATCCGACAAAGCTAATCATTCCTATGGCAAAGACAGCCAAAAGATACTTTGCTACTGGAAATGGAGCGGTAGGAGAAGATGTTGTTTGTATAGGGGCATTCGTAAGAGGAATACTTTCATTTTCAGACACTGTCTCACCACAGTGTATGCAAAACTTATCTTCTTCATTTAATTTTTCTCCGCATTTTTCACAGAACATACACTTAATATTTATTAAACTCTGATGGACTAATTGTGTTGGTTTCTGCATTACCGCCAACTCTTTCTCTTAGGGATACTTCCCAAATTGTTGTTTGGGAAGAAGTTGTTTCAAAGTCGAATGTGTCCTCGAAGGTTTCGTAACTTTGGTTTTTGTTAAAGCTTTTTGTATTAGAGTTCCAGTCTGAACCTTGAGTAAATATGAGTTCATAATTGCCGTCGGAAATGCCAGTAATGGTATACGTACTTTTTGCTTTAATGTATACAGAATATATAGCAGTGTTACCTCGAATGAGCTTTGCAACAGCGTCGTATTGGGTCCCATTGTCTATCTCTAGGTCACCTTGACCAGATAGGTAATAGTCACTTTTTTTAAAAACAGTACCATTTGCTAAAGATACATCAAAAGCGCTAGTATCTATAGTGCTTTTAGGGGGAGGGGTGTATGTGTTGTTGTACGAGTTATTACTTGAAGTAGAACTTCCGCTATCTGAAAATAGCCAGAAAAGAAAAAATATGAATATTATTGCCCATACCCAACGACCCCAATTGGATTTGTTTTTTTGTGAGAGTTTTGAGTAATCGTACGAGCTTTGAAGTGGTGTTGAATAAGTATTTTCAGTAGAACCATTTGGTTTATTGTGTGGTGAGCCGCAGTATTTGCAGAACTTAACTGAATCACTTATCTCTTTTCCGCAATTCTTACAAAACATAATTATTTTTCAGTGCTAGAGCCACAAGAGCCACAAAATTTTGCTTTAGTGGTTACTTCCTTACCGCATTCGCTACAGAATCGCTTGCTTGAATCAGGAGTGTCAATTCTCACTGTCTCAGGTTCAACATCATGAACTTTAACTGCTTCTGTGGGGGCAGTATTCCCGTCTAGAGACAGAACTCTTCTCTGGTATTCTTCTTTTGTTATCTGGCCTTCCACTAGCTGCTGATTCAACTCAGCTAAAGGTTTAATGCTAGATATTTGTTCCGAATTCAATGTGATTCCATATTCACAAATTGGACAAGCTAGATGGTATTTATTTTCGTAAGGGAAAATGGGTATAAAAAATAAAGTGAACCATACTCTGATTCTGGTAAGAATCCAATATTCCTCATTGTTGCAGTGAGAACAATGTTGTTTAAAAGCAGGTCCAAATACCTTTCTTGTTGTGTGACCCCATCCGAAAAAAATTGGCATATATTATTCTTTAATTAACCACTTATCCTTGTTGTCACCATAGGCAACGAAATAAATCACTCTTTGAATGATGCCAAAATAAATTGGAAATAGTAGGAAATAGGTTGGTATAGAAACGACCCATCCGACAACCATCACAACTCGGTGCCATGCTTTGTCATACTTTACTTTGGGGTAGATTAGTCTCCATAGCTTATAAAAGCCATTCATTTCTTGTCGGGCAAGATACTCAGTGTGGCTTGGGGCACTGGAGGGTGCGTCATTTTCGCCATTGGCTGGAGTACCACACTCGGTACAAAACTGACACCCGTCATCAATTTTTTGACCGCAGTTTGTACAAAATTCACTCCTCTCATTAGTTTCTGTGCTGGTGGTAGAAGTTTCTATATCATGCTTTTCACCGCAGTTGGTGCAGAAATTTTGATTTTTATTTAACTCGTTACCGCAATTAGTGCAAAACATATATTAAAAATTAAGTTCATCTGGTAAAGGGCATCGTTCCAGTGTACATTGTTGCATATACACGTCCCATTCTTGCGATATTAGAAATGTAGCGTTTTCGTCACGCTTATCTGCTGCAAAGGAATTATAGTCACATTTCGGGTCTGAATCAGCAGGGTCCCAGCGACAGAAACCATAAGTTCTCCAATTAACAGTTCCAACTGAATTGCGCAAGACCTCACACTCCTTTTCGTTTTGTTGACTAATTTGGCGACAATAAGCCGCATCTTCTTGTTGCACATACTCATTAACCCATACTTCTTTTTTCTCTAGCTCATCTGCCCGTTTCCAATACACACAATCCTCAATACCTTTTTGGCTATTATAATTCGGATACTTATTCAAGTAACAAAGCCTTTGCTCTTCAATAGCTTCTGCAATAGTCTGTGCCTCAGCTTCATTCATGAGAGATAAAATAGAATTACTGCTCTCTAGCATCTCGGCTCGTATAATAGCCTCTTCATATTGTCCACTAATTACAAGATTTTTAACTGCCTCCAGGTCCTCTTGGTGTTGGCGGTCAACAAAGTAATAACCACCTAAAACTACTAAGCCGAACATTAAGAGTGCCATAAACACATATTTAGCGCGACTTATAATAGACGAGTTCTTAGACTTGAATTGCTTTAAGGTTTCGCCACACTTAGAACAGAAGCTTGCTTCTGCTTTATTTTTCTCTCCACATTTATTGCAAATATTCATAAATTAATTTGTGAAAGTTCCAGCTACGCGTTTTGATTTCTTCATATAAGCAATCCAGATGATACTTGCGACAATCGCACCAAACATAGAAGCTACTTCTTCTGCAAGGACACTATCCAAAACCTCTCTCATTTCACCACTACTGGTCGTTAAGGAAGCAAACAGCGCATAATCTATTATCAAATACGCTATTGATATTGCCAAATACCAGACGTAGTGTTTTGTAAATATTTTCTTTTTGCCGTAAAAAAGAAAGGCTAGGTAAATCACTGCAAAGAATAATGCGGAATCCATAATGATTTCGAACCAGAGTGCGTTGGTTAAGCCAGGAACTAACTCGTTCATTTCTGTCATTGAGCTGTCAGAGACTATAGAAAGTGAGTCAAGAACACCATATCCGAGAATGAATGGAGTAATAAAAAGTCCAAAGCCAACGAGATATAGCCAACCCTCAATCTTTTCGTACCGCGCTACTTTTGGGGCAGGTTGTTGAATTGGTTCGGGTTGCTCAGTGATTACTTGGTCGCTGTCAGTAAATGATGCACCGCAATGAGCGCAAAATTTATCTTTCCCGTCTCTATTTTTACCGCATTTTTCACAAAACATACTTAGATACAGTCTTTATTAGAAAGTTCTATAAAACCAATCACTTTATTGTCCATGTCATGATAACTCCATCGCATTGGAACATCTTTGTCTCTGTAATATTCAGAGGTAGAATCATCGCAATAAAATTCTTCCAATGATGGCTCAATTTCATTCTTAAAATCTGCCCATATGATTTCACTCGATTTGTAATTAACAAGAGTGTATTTATAATTCATTTTGTTGTCAGTGCTTGCATATATCCTGTCGAGTCGAGTTTCTTCATCTAACATTGCTGGTAAGTTAAATAAAGAATTTAATCCTTTTTCTGCCTCTATGAGTTCTTGGTTTAGAGTAGTGGGCGCTATAGAATTATTGGCTGCTTCAAGCCCTGCCTCACGAGCATCATTCAGAGAGGCAAGCACAACCGCTGCTAATATTCCGATAATTGAAATAAATAAAAATACGAGCAATACAATTCCAAGTGGACCCATACCGCTTTTGGCTGCTGAGAAATGACCATTTACATCCCTAAGACCAATGAAGGTTGAGTCACATTTTGGGCAGACGTATTTATGGGTTACTAAATAGTAGATTATCGTAATCAGTGGAGAAAAGAAGAATAATATCCAGACCGTAACTTGTGCCCAAGTGCTCCTTCCGCTTTTTCCAGGACCAACGTAACTACAATTACCGCATTTTATAGTTCCATCATAGTGTTTAGAGTTAGCATAGATGCCATAAATAATCCCAATCGGCAAAGCTAAAAATGCTATTCCTATAATGAATGGTATTAGGACATTGTTGATGAATTCTAAAACAGGAGAAGGGCCTGAGCTTTCTGCAATTAGATTAACTACTCCCCAGAATACAATTATGCCCACGAACACTAGAATCGGTGTCAGGACGTAAAAAAGAACACTCTTTGGAGGTTTGGACGGAGGTTGGGGGACAGGAGAAGGTGTTTGAGGTGTGGTTTCAGCATCGTTTCCCATTTGAGTACCACAGTCTTTACAGAACTTTGCACCCTTCGAATTTTCTATTCCACATTTTGAGCAATACATTGTAATCGTAATTATTTAACTATCTTTATTCAACTATATCAGATTTATTCCACGTAATTGCTTAAATGTAAAGGTTTTTTAGAATGGGAAACGTACCCCACCCCTGAATACACTATTTGTGCTAGGTCCGAGTTTAGAATTCCCGTTAGGGGTATAAGAAGTCAGAACTGAAATATCTTTGTATATCTTCATAAAATGAAGATATTTTCATTGGGGCGGCTACCGGGAATCGTCCTGACGGTCACCAAGTTATTTTATTTCGTACCTCATAAAATAACTGGTGCCGCGGGACACGGCTACTTTGTTCGCAAGCTCACATCAGTCCGCCGTTCGATTCCCGACGCGAGCAAAGCAGTTTGCTCGCTGTAGTCTAGTCATAAAAATGAAACCTCTCCCGAAAAAGGGAGAGGTTTCATTTTCCTGATGGGCACGTACTGTCTCTCGGGTGGAACCAGTTTGAGGAAGTTTGCATTGATTGGTTGGAAGAAGCAAGAGTTTGTTTGCGTGCCTAGGGGTACGGGTGAGGGGGCCAAACTGTGGCCCATATATATTGCTACCTGTCCAAAATTTTTTGTAATTTTTCCATTTTGGATGTAATACGTTTTCTAGTCTATAACAGGATATTCCTTACTGATTTTGTCACCAGCCGCTATGTTCTGGCTAAATAGGCATTCTTTTGAGCACTCTAATGCATGCTCTACATCAATTACACCACTCACAAAGTGAAAGTTCAGATTTCCCACGTCAGAGATGCCTAATGGCTTAACCATCATACGCAACGCATGGAAGATCTGTAATGACGCTAAGTTTAAACTGAAGGGAATTACGTTCTCGTTCCTTTTTAGAGCGTGATCATCAGGTAACGACTCAATATATTCTGGGTCGTCTAGCATACCTTGTCGCTCTAGTGTTACTTCATCAGTGTCATACTGATCCATGCATAGAAGGCAGATTTTCTCAGGTCCAACTGCGTGTGCCTTCCAGTCCGCTGATTGAAGACGGTGTTCTTTTGTTTTGGTAATACCAATACCCCCATCAATCACTGGGATTAAATGCCAGTAAGCAATTGAATTTAAAACATGGCGTGGCCAAGGCCTATCGACACAACTAAACAGGAGGTCACAATCAAGCGCAGCAAGATAGCCTTCATTTTCACAGACGCTGTTAGGCAAAGCTTTGACACTAAAACTATCGCTAGTAGAAACCTTACTCAATTTGTCCGCGACAACGGCGACTTTTCTCTTTCCAATATCTGCCTGAGATGCCTGAAGATGTCTGTCCAGATTGTGTCTTTCGATGTAGTCATGATCAATCAAAGTGATATCTTGCACTCCCATTCGAGCTAGCATTTCAGCCACGGCACTGCCCACACTGCCAAGTCCAATAACACCAATTTTAAGCCGCATAATATTTGATTGTGTTAAATCACCCCACGCTGATCTTGTCCTTTTGAACTCTTCCTTGAATGTAGGGATTGGGAGTAAGAAGTCGTTGTAAGTAATATCTAGACCGGAGCCAACAACTCTAACTGAAGTACACCACTCTCTTTCGTATGACTGATTATGTTTAATCCAAAACCTGGCACTCCATGACCCATCTGTTCCTGTTGTCAGTCCAATAAGGGGTAGATTGGTGACGGCTTTGACTGCAGGAGATATACTGAGTTCTGCTGAAACGTCAGGCTCACTCATGTCTTGCCATCCTGGTGTTAGGTGGCTATGAAGAAATGCGATACCCGAGCCTTCTGAGAGAGCTCGGGACATTGCTTTGTCCAAATACTCCGGATTAAAAGAAGCGTTACCGTGGACCTGTCTATCTCCATCGTCAGGAAGTACAACATCGTAAATTAATCCAGTTTTTCTTTGTGCTCCGGTGCTTGGCTTCCAGAGTGCAAAACATAAATCTTCCTGACCGTCTCTTCGAAGGAGATGTTCCTTAAGAACATTATTAATTTTTTCGGGGATGGCGATGTTGTAACTCATAATGTTTTTTCTAGTAAGTGGTCAATGTACTGCATGTATCGCTTAACGCTCCTGTGACCTTTTTTCCAGTTTGGGAAAGGGCGACTAAGGTGGCCCCAGTCATTTCCAAGTGGGCTGCCATGCATTCTCACTTTCGGGTCCTGACTTGATGTATTAACAGGGAAAAGTAACGGTCTGATATGCGGGCCGTGAGGCTCAGTTGATTCAAAATCAGCAGGCACATCAAATGCTATTTCGACATTTTTATTCTCGAATCTTCCCGAAGAAATGGTGTATGATTTAATCTTCAACCAGTTATCATGAAGTTCATCGACCTGGTAACCCATTTCGATTAGGCCGTTTTTAAACTTTTCCTTTCCCATCTTATGCAACCTTAGTAGGGCCAGTAAATGTAGTAATAAACTTTTGGTTATTGTGCATTTTAATCAGCTCCACCGGATTATCTTTGTAAGAAACTAACTTACTACCTTTGACCTCGCTAAGATAATTTGTCTCGGTGTCGATACCGGCTTCTGTCATTATCTGGTTTGCGGTTAGTTCTTTTTCACTTGTAAACTGCGCTTCGTCATTAACAGTGTATGAAATTGTTTTTTCTTCTTTGCTCATAGCTTAATAGTTTTAAATTTTAATGTCTGTGATCTTTAGGTGGGTGAGAGTCTTGCCTTCATGGACGAATCCTTTACCTGAGTGGATTTATTCCTCACCAGAATTTGCTGAAAACTTCTTAAAGTTGGATGTTGTTAGCAAGTCGCGTTAGCAACTGTGAACAGTGTATCAGTCAGTTAACAGATGTGAACTTGTATAACGAACAAATCTGTGTCATACTTAGGTGGTATGAAAAATTCTTCGCAGCAGATTGGTGGGATTATTAAGAAGAGAAGATTGGATGCGGGTATGTCTATGGATAAGCTTGCTCAGGAAGCTGGTGTTTCGAAGGCATATATTTCACAGCTAGAGAGTGGGACATCTACCAAGCCATCAGCAAGCAAGTTATTTGACATCGCTGCCGCTCTAGGAACATCTATGGCAGATCTTTTGGGCAAGACTGTTCCCATTACAGATATGACCAGTGAAGTTGAAATTCCAGGAAATTTAGTCGCGATCTCAAAGACACTAAGCATCAGCGATTCAATGCTAAAGAGAATGGTTATGGTTCAAAACCGACAGGGCGATTCTTTGAATGAGGTTTCAGTAGAAAAGTGGGCTAATTTGTTCTTTGCAATGAAACAAATTGATGAAGCAGAGAGTCAATGAGGCAGTGGTTATAGAAATGTGTACAAAGCTTCTTGAAGAAGTGGGTGTTGATGAGGCCCCAGTTGATCTGAGGTTATTGGGTTCAATGTTGGGTGTCAGTAGTATTGCTGAGGTGGATATTCCAGAAGCAGGTAAACTTATACCAAAGACAGACGGCAATTTTGCTATCTTTTTGAACAAAGCAGATTCTCAGGCAAGAAAAAGATTCACTACTGCGCATGAGTTAGGACACCTGCTGGTGCCTGGAGGAGTGTCTGGTCGTGAAATTATCGACTATGAGGTTGGTCTTTTTGATAAAGAAAAAACGATTGAATTTCTTTGCGATGTGGCTGCGGCAAACTTACTAATGCCGACCAGTTTATTTGATGAATTTGTAAAGGGTAAAAAATTCACATTGCAGACAATTGTTGATATCAGTCAGAAATTCAATGTTTCACTCGAAGCAGCGGCTCTTCAGATGGTTAAGAGGAGTCCAGGTAAACGAGCTGTGGTTGTTTGGGAGCATATGCATAAACCTAAAGAGGAAGTCTTGCTTGCCACGCCAACATTCCCCGGATTTGAAGATTGTGCGCCAGACAAGTTGTTGCGTGTGAAATATGCTTTTGGTCTTTCAAGAAAGGAGCACATTCCCAAATCAAAATCCTTAGAAGAGAGTAAAAATGTAATCTTAAGCGCGTTTGAAGATCAGAAAAAGTCTATTCACAAGTCAAGACAGGTCATAACCTTTGGTCCCCAACTAAGCATAGACTGTGAGTGCGAAGCGATTGCAACAATTGCAGGTCGGGTGCTTTCAATTATCAGGCGTTGATTTTTTTACCCGTTTGATCCAAGTAAGGGGAAATAGTTACCACACTCTATTGGCAACACCCAGTAGATTTTGTTGGAGTTCTCGAATGGTGTCCAGACTGTCCGCGGCATTTTCTAGGGACAGTTTAACCATAATGTTGTTTTGCTTTCGGTCTATTTGCTTTATGTCAGATTCTATAGAGGTATCAAGCTGGTATGTTGTTTTGCAGTATTCAAATTCTATTTCAAGTTGGTTCAAATCTAACTCAAGAGCTGCGTCGATGTCAGTGTATGTAGAGGGGGAAGATGCAAAACCGCTTCTGCTTTCCGCGTAAGTGGTTTTTAAGTATTCAGCATCAGCCTCTGCTTGGGCCACACCATTTTCATATTTAGAAGTACAAAGTTCTAAATTTTGCTCCACAATGTCTTTTTTCTTTTCATATTGCTCTATGACCATATCCATACCCTCTGTTAAAGTCGCAGATTCTGTCTTAACTTGATCATAAGTTAATTGTTGGACCCGAACAGTTTCAGCTGCGATGGCAGCTTCTTCAGCTTTTGCATTGATGATGTCTTCGTCTACGGTGGTGTTTGTAAGGACTGGAGTCGGAGCTTGTGTATCAGCCTCCATGCTCACTTCTGGTATGGAGACCTGCGCGGGTTCATTAGTTGGTTTTGGAACATTAACAACTTGGGGCACTTCCTCCATGGCTGGTGATATGTTTTTGTTTGCGGTAGAAGTCTCAGCAATCTCTTCAGTGGTGGTTGGAGTCTGTGCTTCTAAAAATTCTGTTTCAGTAGATTCACTTACTAAAACAGGCTCAGGTTCCTCTGTTTTGTTACTAGAAAGCTGCTTGGTGGCCACAACCCCTGCTCCGGCGCCAACCATTAAAGCAGCCACAATGATTACGATAGGCAGAAAAGCGAATCCTTTTTGTTCCATTAGTCCAACTGTACTCATTTTACTGTTCATGTCTAGAGTTAGTGTGATAGGGCATATGCTCCTAGTAAAACGCCTGCTACGGACACCCAGATGAAAACCCATACAGTAAGACCAACTGTCTTTGCGGTGTTTGTATTAGTATCTTTCTCAGATTGTACGAGCAGGAACGCAGCTGTAAAAAATGCAGCTAGTGCTAGATAGAAATTTATTGCTAATGCACCTATGCCTAGAAAGAAGATTAGTATAGCGATAGCTCCCTTTGATTCCTTTTTCATATTGAAATTATAGATTTGTGGTAGGAGCGGACACACAAAGCCCGCTACTAGGAAGGCCGAGGCCTCTACGTCAGTTTCCCAACGCAACGACACAATCGCCCTAATAACGGGTTCTCTATGATTGTGTCGATTTAAGACCATGCCACCGATTACTCGATGGTTTAGGTCCCGCCCATTACGGACTAGTTGTCTTTGCCATAGTAGCTTATAAGTGTCGAAAACACCACTTTAGACACCCTGTCGTAGCTGTCTAACTGTCATAGATATAGGGTTGTTTTTAATAGTTTGTTGCAGAAAAACACCAAAAAAGAGCTTGAAGTGGCTAGCCGTGTGCCAAGACGACTAGTTTTTATTTTCACTGTAGGTAAAATCTACTGATGGCAAGGCAACTCAGTAGTGTAGGCAAACATCATCTGCAGACATGGAAATTATTAAGATCATGCTTCGATTTTGAGAAGGATGTTCAGGATTTGAGAACAGGTGCATTAAAGGGGCTTAATTTCGGAGAGTCGCATAAGAAAGACAAAAAGTATGTAAAAGCCGCTCACTGTTTGATGGATAGGTATTGTCTACCTGGAAACTTTCTAATCCCTTTGATGGTGTACCTAGATAATCCGAATGAAGATATTGAAGAATTACTGCCTGATCGAAATTACTCATTTACCCACAGAAGAACATATGATGTGGAGGGTAACATTGATTGGTCTGGCATGGATATGCCTAGTGTTGAAGTGCAGATTTATGCTCAGTTGACTGCGTCGGAGTGGAAGAATCTCCAGCGTGACTTTAAAGAATATTCTAAGTACAGCTTCCCAAACTCTGGGGCCCTTAAAAAGTCGCGCACGAAAGGCAGTGTGGAGCGAGATATTGCAGTTATGGAAAAACTACAGGCTACCTCAAAAGGTACTAAAGTTGAGGAGTACAAAGGATATCTAAAGAAATTCCACGACCAACTTTTGTCAGAAGGGAAGGACCCTAAGACACACAAAGTTTTTAATCGGCTTAAAAATAAGAAGGCTGTGTTTCTAAGGTCTAAAACGGTGGGTAAGTATACTCGTGATGACATTGCAAAAGAGTTTGGTACTGATCGTAACCATATAGACAAGATTGAAAAGAGAACCAGAGAAACGATTGAAAAACGTTTCAAGGGGAAAAGGATGTCAGACCCTGATTCTGGCCTCACTATCAAAGAGTATCTTCGGAAACAGCGGGAGAGGAATAAGTCTCTTTAAGACAAAACAATATACACTTTTGTCCGTATTTTGTAGGAGCTGGAAATGCTATGCTACAGCTAAGTAGCCGTCCGCAAGGGCGGTTTTTTTGTTGCTTAAACAATTCAATACGATGTGAGTATCAGCGCACTCACTAAAATCAAACGGGCTCTAAACATCTGGTTAATACATGTAAATTCCTCGCTCTGACTGGCGGCTTGTCAACGAGGACTCCCATGTGTTCGTCAGGTGCAACTTCTTCTTATCCGTATATTGAGGACAGTATGGATGATGATGTCTTAAGTATTGATACATATCGTGTCACTCGCTCTCATGGGAGGACAATAGCCGCTAAAACTACGCTAACTATGTCGACAAAAAAGAAGGAAAGAAAGACAGTCCAAGTTCGAGTATCAAAGAAAATTCATAAGATGCTTCGTGCTTTGGCCTTGGAAGAAAAAATGACCATGTCGAAATTGGTCGACCTATCAATTAAAAGCTATATAAACAGAAACTATTAATCTATGAACCAAAGAATTATCCAAATGCTATTTAGAGGGTCTGTCCTCAAAGGCTTGGAACAACAGTCATTTGAATTGGCTGCACCTATTGAAGAGGTTGTGATGGAAGCTGTAGAGGAGTATTTAGCAAGTAATTTAGAGCAGAATGAGATCAATAGAAGCGAGATTCAAGAAATGCCAGGAAAAGAACCCGTCATACGGTAACTACATTTGCTTAATGCAGGGAGTTTATAGGCAGGGATTCACTAGGAGGACCATCTACAATGCATTTAAGAAATTCATCCCAAGTGACGATTATCTTGAGGAGGAGATGCCACAGCTAATTTCTCAACTAGAGGTACACACTAAACGTTCTGAGGACGACATCTCAGGGCAGAAAAATGACCAGGAAGGTGCCTTAAATAATAAACACGACCCAGACATCAAAGACAGAAAATAATGACCCCAATTGAAACATTCAAAGAAATATTAGAGAAGGAGAATATTCAGGTTCCTGAGGAGTCTTTGGAGGTGTTTCGTGATCTGATTGACCTGCAGGCGGATTTGATTCTGGATCGTTGGTTATACGAGAAAGAAATGTCCGTGGCGGGGTAGAATAGAGTTATGCAAAAGGAGCGACCAAAAACATGTTTAGCGAGTGCTCGTATTAGTAGCGCTCAGCAAATGGCAGGGGAGAGTCTAGACGACCAGGTCCGGGCTATTAAACAAGCGGCGGGACATAAGGGTCTAGAGATTCTTCCTGGTGGTGAGGTTGCGACTGAGATATTTACCGGAACGAAACGGCGGCCGGTATACGAAGAGCATATTCAGTACATCAAGGATAATCCTGGGAAGGTAGGCTATTACTTAATCCGTTATATCGACCGCTTTACTAGGGCCGGAGCATCTTCATACAACGAGATGAAGAAAGAGCTGGAGGAGCTTGGTGTTGCGCTGATAGACACAAACGGAATCATCCAAGAGTCACGCAACATGCCAGAACTTGCCGAGCTTGGTTTTGAGTATGAGTGGAGTAAAGAATCGCCAAGTGACATGACAGAGGTGATGTTGGCCACAACCGCCAAGCAGGAGCGTGACACTATTCTTAAACGAACCATTCCAAAACAAATTGCCTACACCCAGAAAGGTTTTCAGATTGGTCGGCCTGATGATGGTTTTATGAATCATCGGACTCAAGTGGGAACACAGATTCGTTTTGTGCAGATTCCAGACCCGAAGCGTGCACCGTTTATCCAAAAGATTTTTGAGTTACGTGCCGCCAATAGACACACTGACCGAGAAATACTTCATATTGTGAATGAAGAGTTAGGCTTTCGGACCAAGAAGTTTCATCGCTGGAATAAGACACATACAGCGATCATTGGGGAAGGTGGTGGTAAGAAGCTGTCCATAAAACAGCTTCAGCGTATTTACCAGCGGCCAGCCTATGCAGGTGTGCTTTGTGAGAAGTGGACCCACAATAAGCCTATTAAGGCGCAATGGGATGGACTGGTGAGTATTGAGCTTTGGAACAAGGCAAACCGCGGCAAAATCTACATCAAAGAATATGGTGATGATTTGTTAGAGATTCTGTACGACTACAAGACAGAGAGGCCGGTCTTTAAGCGTCTTCGTTACAATCCAGAATATCCATTCAAGTGTGTTTGTTGTCCTGAGTGTGGCAAACCTCTAAAGGGCAGTGCTCCACGGGGTAGAAAAGAAACATATCCGCGGTATCACTGTGAGCGTGGCCATAAGTCATTTACGATTGATCGGTCCCAAATGGATGAGACAGTCGGAACTTTCCTAGATAACGTGGAGTTTGATGATGACTACACAAAGGTGTTGGAGGAAGTATTGGTCCGTAAATTACGTAAGAGACAACAGGATATTGTGCAGGAGTCAAAGAATCTGAATGAACGTGTGGCTATGCTGAAGGCACAGCAGGCGAGTACACTCAAGGCACTTATCACTACAGAGAATCCAACCATCAAAGCGATGCTCGAAAAGGAACTTGAGAAAGTAGTGGTTGATATCAAGAAAGCTGAGTCGGTCCGGTTCTCAGTTGATCTCACTGAAGACAATATTGCTGAGTTGGTTAGTTACGCGAGGAAAATAGTGGAATCACCCAAAGAAGTGTTGATAGATAAAGACAATCCGCTCCGCCAGAAGCAGTTATTCAAGCTTTTCTTTGAGGACCTTCCAACCTATGAAGAATTGGATAGTGGAACCGCTAAAAAACGCTTTCTTTTCAACAGGAATTGTATCGTCGAGACCCCTCAAAATAGTGAGAAATCCCATCAAGGGCGGCTACCGGGAATCGAACCCGAACTATCGGTACCACAAACCGATGCACTAACCGTTATACTATAGCCGCCATGTTTCAGGCGGGATTTTCGGAGAAAATCCCGCCGTCGTGGGTACATTTATACCTATTTTTTAGCAAAAAGTCGAGAGCTAAAAAATGTTTTTGTTTCTTATACTATATAATATAACCATGGACCAAACAGGATTAATGGTAACCTTGACCTTTACGCTTATTTTGGGTGCGGGGATTGGGTTTTATTTAGCAAGATTTATTTTTTAATTAAGATTTTTTGTATGAAAGGATTTGTTGCAGAATTTAAGGCCTTTGCCATGAAGGGCAATGTGATTGACTTGGCAGTAGCGGTAGTTATTGGAGCGGCTTTTGGAAAGATTGTCTCCTCACTAGTAGCAAACATCATCACTCCAATTATTGGTTTAATCATGGGTGGAATTGATTTTTCTGGTATGGCTTACATGGTAGGGGACGCTGAAATCACTTATGGTGTGTTCATTCAATCAGTAATCGACTTCTTAATTGTTGCTTTAGTTATCTTTATGGTAGTGAAAGGCATTAATAAGGCAAAGGACGCCTTGGATAAAGAGGAGGAGGTCAAAGAAGAGAAGCCAGCTGAACCGTCAGAAGAAGTAAAACTATTGCGAGAGATTAGAGATTCGGTAAAAAAATAGTTTGTTAAATATAAAGAGCCGGCCCCAAAGGGGTCGGCTCTTTTATTTTGTCAAGAAAATACCCTATCGGGAAATAAAAATAAATGCTTGTATATATTGGCAAAAGCTGATTATTGATTCCTACTTTCACTGTTCAATAGTTATCCACAGTCTGGGGCCATAAAAATATAAAATAGCCTTGTTTTTAAAGACTCCGCAGAAAGCGAGGTTATCCGATAGGTGGTAATATGAATACATCACACGAAGTAGTCGTGTGTCGGAGGTAAGACACACGCTCCTCTCACTGAAGAGCCAGTCGCCATTTCTTAATGGTGGTGTGTTTGTCGCGACCCAGATTGCGCCTAGACCTAATTGACTATCTAAACAAAGATAGAAACTCTTCCACCAATTACGTCTGTACGCAATCTACTAAATCAAGTTACTCATAAACAACGCTTATAAAGATTGATATGGAAATCCAAAATATCCGAAAACGAGACGGTTCAATCCAATCGTTTGATATCAGCAAAATAACCAGCGCTGTCGCGAAAGCCCTCTCTGAAACCGGAGAAGGAAATCGAAAGGACGCAGAAGCAGTCGCAGAACTAGCTCATCAAAAAGTTGTTGCCATGTGCGTGCAAGCAGGCACAGCAGCACCAGAAGACCCACAAGCAAAAAAATGTATTGACGGTAACCCTGCGGTGGAAGAAATTCAAGACTTGGTAGAACAAGCCTTGATGGAAAAGGATTACTACAATACAGCAAAGGCATATATTATTTATCGAAACGCTCGAAAGAAACTTCGAGAGCGAGATATCTTTGCCAAGAGACAAAATCTTAAACCATACGAATATCCAGAGCTGTATGAATACACTAGTGCTATTCGTCACTCATATTGGGTGCACACAGAGTTCAACTTTACATCTGATGTTCAAGATTTCCACATCAATGTAAGTGAATCAGAAAGAAGTGCAATCAAAAATTCGATGCTAGCTATCGCTCAGATTGAAGTAGCCGTAAAGACTTTCTGGGGAGACATCTACAAAAAAATGCCAAAGCCCGAGATTGGGGCAGTGGGAGCAACTTTCGCAGAGTCAGAAGTTCGTCATACTGACGCCTACTCACACTTGCTTGAGATTCTTGGTCTAAATGATGAGTTCACTAACATCAAGAACATTCCAGTTATTCAGAAGCGAATGAACTACCTAGAGAAGGTTAATGAACTTGCTCGAACTTCTGAAGATCGAGAATACTCACATGCAGTGCTTCTTTTTGCTCTGTTTGTTGAACACGTTTCATTGTTTTCGCAGTTCTTGATAATGATGTCTTTCAACAAGCATAAGAACTTATTCAAGGGTATTAGCAATGCTGTAGAAGCAACATCAAAAGAGGAGAATCTACACGGTATGTTTGGTATTGATGTTATTAATATCATCAAGGACGAACACCCTGAATGGTTCGATGAGAGTTGTAACAATCTAATTATTGAATCTTGTCGAGAAGCTTACGAGGCAGAAAGTGACATCGTTGATTGGATTTACGAAAAAGGTGAACTTGATTTCTTGCCAGCTGCAAACGTAAAAGAATTTATTAAGCATCGACTTAATAACTCCTTAGTTTCAATTGGCCTACCAAGAATCTTTGAAGTCAGCGAAGCGTTGCTTGAAGAAACTGACTGGTTCGATAACGAAGTTATTGCAACTAAGCACGTGGATTTCTTCAACAAACGCTCAATCAATTACAACAAACGCTCAGCAAGTGTCACGAGTGATGACTTGTTCTAGATTCGGCAAAAATCAAAATTTCTTTGTTGAGCTTCTCGTTCTCAACACTCACCGTACAAACCGTACAACTCATGTTTCGAAGCTCGCTCGCCTCGAAATTGATGATTTTAACCAAATCTCGGAGAAAATGTATAATGGTGTAACTTTAATCAAAATTAACGCATAACACACAGAAAATCTATGGAACCCTGGTACTGGCTGAACGAAAATAGTCGCGCGTTTCTAGCCCGAGGATATCTGGCCGAAGGCCAAACAGCAGAAGAAAGAATTCGCGTAATCGCCGATACAGCTGAAAAATATCTCAAACGAGATGACTTTTCGGATAAGTTTTATGAGTACATGTCTAAGGGCTGGATATCGCTAGCTTCACCAGTCTGGTCTAACTTTGGAATTACCAAAGGCTTACCTATTAGTTGTTTTGGTTCGTATGTGGCTGATCACATGGGAAACATCTTGTACTCAAACGCTGAAGTAGGGATGATGAGTAAGTTTGGTGGTGGTTGTTCTGGTTACTTTGGAGCTTTGCGGGGTAGAGGAGCCAACATTTCAGATAATAACGGACATTCTTCTGGTTCAGTACACTTCATGCAATTGTTCGAAACATTGGTTGATGTGGTTTCTCAAGGTTCTGTACGACGAGGACATTTTTCTCCATATCTTCCAGCAGAGCACTCTGACATTATGGAGTTTTTGGATATTGGAACAGAAGGTAATCCAATCCAAAAACTAACTCATGGTGTAACAGTGGGGGATGAGTGGATGGAAAGCATGATTGAGGGTGACGAAGCAAAACGTAAGATTTGGGCTCGTATTATTCAACGACGTGGTGAAATGGGATATCCATATATCATGTTCAATGACACTGCCAACAAGAACACGGTTGATGTCTACAAGGACAAAAAACTAGAAATCTACGCAAGTAACATGTGTAGTGAAATCATGCTTCCAAGTAAGGAAGATTGGTCATTTGTGTGTTGCTTGTCATCGGTTAACCTCCTCCATTACGATGACTGGAAGGATACTGATTTAGTGGAAACAATGATTGCCTTCCTTGATGCAGTTATGGAAGACTTTATTGTCAAACTAGAAGCGATGCGTGACGACGAGGATGTAGAAAAACAACAAGCGTTTGAATTCATGAAACGCGCGTACAACTTTGCAAAAGCAAATAGAGCTCTCGGCTTAGGTGTCCTTGGATACCACTCTCTCCTCCAATCAAAAGATCTGCCATTTGAAAGTGATGAAGCAGCTAAGTTAAATAAGGAAGTTTTCAAAGTCATTCAAGAAAAGGCAGAAGCTTCAACAAAAGAACTGGCTAAAGAACTTGGTGAGCCAGAAGTGTTGGAGGGGTACGGACGGCGAAATACGACCTTGCTTGCAATTGCTCCGACCACTTCTTCAGCTTTTATTCTTGGACAAGTGTCACAGGGAATTGAACCAATTTGGTCTAATTGCTACATAAAAGACGTAGCCAAGATGAAGGTGACCATAAAGAACCCAACTCTAGTTGAACTTTTGAAGGAAAAAGATAAAGACACCAAAGTAGTCTGGGATAGTATTCGAGACAATGATGGTTCAGTGCAACATCTGGATTTCTTAAGTGACGAAGAAAAAGCAGTCTTTAGAACTTTTGGTGAAATTGACCAAGCTAAAGTTATTGAACAAGCAGGAGTTAGACAGGAATTTATTGATCAAGGTCAGTCTTTAAACATCATGGTTTCTCCAGACGCTCCTGTAAAAGAAATCAACCAACTCTACATCAAAGCTTGGAAAGAAGGAATAAAGTCTTTGTACTACCAACATAGTCAGAACGCAGCTCAGCAATTAGTGCGAAGAAAGCTGGCAGAGAAGGAGGCTGAAGCAAAGTAGTACTGAAGAGCGCGACCTTCGGTCGCGCTCTTTTTACCCACGATAATATATATTGTATGCAACAAGAAATTAAAACTGTTATTGAGAACTTTGCTTCAGCCGCCTTGGCAACCAATGGTCCTGAAGGATTAAACGTTGTTCCCATTTCGGTCGTAAATGTTCGTGGTGATGAAATTCATCTCTATGATTTTTTTATGAATCGAACAGCAAAGAACATAAAAGCTAGTTCACTAGTAGCGTTCACTTGCTGGAGAGATTTTGTTGGAGTGCAAGTCAAAGCCGAGGTGGTATACGAGACAGAAGGGGAAGACTTTGATTTGGCGGTAAAGGAAATGAAGGAAAGATTTCCAGATAGAACACTCAGTGGTTTGATTAGGCTTACTCCAGTTGAAGTGTATGACGTGGCGCCCGGAGCAAGTCCAGATGATTTGCTGAAAGTTTAGCCCAACCTGTTGAAATCTTTTCTTTACGGCTCTAGAGATAAGGTATAGTAGAAGTAAGCGAGAGAAATTCTCTTGCGAACATATTTTTATTTGAGGTTCGCCTCTAAAATGGCGCCCACCAGGGACTACGTATCGCGACTACGCAGTCCCCGCTGGGCGCCGTTTGTATTGTTGCCCCTGATATGATTAGCTTTATAGAATAGCTCTATGAGAAGCACTTACTTAATATCACTAATATTAGTAATAGTTGTTGGTATCACATATTGGTATCAGGCAACTGCTAATATCTGCCCAGCGCCAATCTCGTATAGGCTAGGAGAGATTGATGACTCTTTCGGTATTACAAAAGAAGAGGCTCATGAATATGCCACGAAGGCAGAAAGATACTGGGAAGAGATTTCTGGTAGAGAATTATTTGTTTTTGATGAAGAGGCAGATTTTACAATTGACTTTGTCTTTGATGAAAGACAGGCTTCTGCCAATAGCGAAGAAACCCAAAGAGAGTATTTAGATAAAAAATGGGAGGAGAGTGAAGAGGTGAGAAAGACTGTCGAGAACCTGCAGACGGAATATAAATCACTTTCATTAGCCTATGAAGCTAAGGTTGATGCTTATGAGGAGCGATTGTCGGAATATAATTCCGAAGTAAATAAATACAACGATAGAGGAGGTGCGCCTGCAGATGTTTTTAAAAAACTTGAAGAGGAAAGGGCTTCGCTAAGTAAAGAATCTGAAAGATTAAACAAAACAGCTAAACAGCTAAATGAGTTTGCGAGTGAAATAAATGAATTAAGTGAAAGAGGTAATCAGCTGGTGGATTCTTATAATCGAGAAGTAAATTCATATAATGAAAAGTATGGTTTTGCTAAGGAGTTTACTCAAGGAGATTATCACGGCATGAGTATTAGAATTTACAAATTCTCATCTGAACCCGAGGTTGTAACTGTTTTGGCGCATGAGTTTGGCCACGCTCTTGGGATTGGCCACGTTGATGAGGATGATTCTCTCATGTACTATTTGCTGGGAGATACTGATAGTTACCCAGTCCTGTCAGATGAAGATGTTTCCGCCTTTATTGAGATATGTGGTGAGAATGAAACACTCGAACAAAGAATACGTAAAGGAATCAGAAGTTTATTAAGACTTATTTAACAATTATTTTATGAACGAGGGATTTTTTAATACAAAACAAATGCGCCTTTTATGCGGACTAACATTATTAATGGCTTTAATTGCTATGGGTTCATATGCAACTCTAAATTTTGAAAAAGTTGGTTTTCTAAATCCTGTACCAGCAACTATTTCTGTTTCTGGGGAAGGTGAGGTATTTGCACCCGCGGATATTGGGCAATTTTCATTTTCTGTTAATGCAGAAGGTGAGAGCGCGTCTGAAGCACAGGAAGAGTCTGGAACCAAGATAAACGACATCATTGCTTACTTGAAGGAGCAAGGAATTGAAGATAAAGACATCAAGACACAGAATTATAATTTGTATCCAAAGTGGCGATACGAAGAAAGGGTGTGTGCGTTTAATTCATATTGTCCTCCTGGAGAGCGAGTGCAGGATGGTTTTGAGGCAACTCAAAGTGTAACCGTTAGAGTTCGGGACACTAAGATGGCGGGCGCTATTGTGGCTGGTGTAGGTGAAAGAGGAGCAACAAACATAAGTGGCTTGAACTTTACTATCGATGATGTTGAAACACTAAGGGAAGAAGCGCGAGCACTGGCTATTGAAGACGCAAAGACTAAGGCGCAGGTTTTGGCTGAGCAATTGGGTGTGAGTGTAGTTCGTTTGGCTTCTTACTATGAAAATGGTGGTGGTTATCCTGAGCCATACTACTTTGAAGCAAAAGCGATGGCAATGGATTCAGCAGAAGAAGGTGGATTTGGTGGAGCTGAAATGCCAGTAGGAGAGAACAGTACTAAGGTTACTGTGAACGTTACTTACGAGGTGCGATAAGTGGGGGTTTAAGAGTAAAGAGCGCCGACTTCGTCGGCGCTCTTTACTTTTTCCCTAACAGGAGTACTATATGAGAAATCGCCGGGAAGGCGTTTTTTAAATGCAAACTAAAATATGAACAATCTTACAAAATACCTACGTGATACAGTGGCTGAACTTAAGCAAGTATCATGGCCAACTCAACATCAAGCAATGCTTTATACCGCATTGGTTATCGGCATTTCTATTGTCGTCGCGTTGTTTGTTGGGGCTTTTGATTACCTTTTTTCTCAAGGAATCAACGTTCTTGTTAATCGCTTCTAATCTTAATAATATGGCTAAACAACACAGCACCGGGGAGCGTCACTGGTACGCAATTCATACATACTCAGGTTATGAAAACGCTGTAACTCGTAACCTAAAACAAAGAATTGACTCGTTGAACATGAACGACAAGATTTTTAACGTGGTTGTACCGACGGAGAAAAAGATTCGAGTAAAGGGAGGAAAGCGAGTGACAGAAGAAGAGAGAATCTACCCAGGTTACGTATTGGTGGATATGATTGTAGACGACGAGTCATGGTTTGTAGTTAGAAACACTCCTCGAGTAACTGGTTTCGTTGGTAGTGGAACTCAACCAGTCCCTCTAACAGAAGCTGAGTACAACTCATTGATGAAGCAAATGACAAGCGAGACAGTCAAGCATAAGGTTGACTTGTCTAATGGTGATCTCGTTATTATTGCCGACGGTCCATTCAAAGATCTTGAAGGCAAGGTTGGAGAAGTTGATGAGGCAAGTGGAAAAGTTAAGGTACTCGTATCTATGTTTGGACGCGAGACTCCGGTAGAGCTTGATTTCCTTCAAGTTAAGAAGGTTTAAGGAGCAGAAGCGACTATAAATTTCTTATGCAGACACTTAGTCATGATTCGACCCTGACCTAGGGGAGAATCTGACTGCAGTGGGCTGCGAAAGAAGGTTTAATAGATACCTAGAAAAAAGTATTGGACTTAAGTTCTAGACCAACCCTACTTTAGAGCAAATAGCTTGCAAGACAAGGATTTCTCTTGTATCATGCGCGAGCTTCAGGTGAGGGTGGTTATGGAACACTCTTGCTATCACAGATTTAATTAATCAAAACATGGCTAAAAAACTAGCAAAACAAATAAAAGTACAGGCTATTGCCGGAAAGGCAACTCCAGCTCCACCACTTGGTCCGGTATTGGGACAAGCTGGTATTAATATCGGTGAATTCGTTAACCAATTCAATGAACAAACTCGTGAAAACATGGGTGATGTTGTGCCGGTTATAATCAGCGTATATGACGACCGAAGTTTTGACTTTGTTGTTAAGGTCTCTCCAATGTCACGACTAATCTTGAAGAAGATTGGTAAGCAAAAAGGTTCAGGTAAGAATCTTGTTTCAAAGGCTGGAACTATCACACGAGCACAAGTAAAGGAGGTGGCAGAACAAAAAATGCCAGATCTAAACGCAGCTTCTATTGAAGCAGCAATGAAGATTGTAGAAGGTTCTTGTTACTCAATGGGAATCACGGTAGTTGACTAATAGTCAAAAAATAAAAAGAGGCGGTCCGAAAGGACCGCCTCTTTTTATTTCTACAAAAATAGCTATAGTTAGAGCATGCAGTATATTCCTATAAAAACTAGAGTGTTAAATCCTCCACAAGATGATTTATTTGGAGTTCTTAACGGTGCTCTCAATGACCTTAAAGAAGGTGACGTCTTATTGGTAACATCGAAAGTAGTTTCAATTCACCAAGGTAGATGTGTACCACAGGCGGAAGTAAATAAGAGAGATTTGGTTGAACAAGAGGCGGACTATCTTATAGAAGGTTACGAAAGGTTTAGACTGTCTCCTTTGGCAATAAAACATAACGCTCTTTTTTCTGGTGCCGGAATTGATGAATCAAACGCAGACGGCCACTATATTCTCCTTCCGAGTAAACCATTTGATGAGGCAGAAAGGATCTGGGAATTCGTTACCGGCAAACATGGTTTAAAAAACCTCGGGGTTGTAATTACCGACAGTCACTCCCAGCCAATGAGAAGCGGAGCCGTTGGTGTGGCGATAGCTTGGTGGGGTTTCCATCCGACCGAAAGTCATACAGGAAGAAAAGATTTATTTGACCGCCCACTTCAGTGGTCTGCTACAAATATTGTCGATTGCATCGCGGCAGGGGGTGGGGCGGTGAGCGGTGAAGCAGATGAGTCAACCCCGTTTATTATTGTGAGAAATGTGCCGAACCTTGAGTTTACAAAAGTGGACACCAGACACGAAGTTTTTCGGGCTCCAAAAGAAGATATTTTCTATCCACTTCTGAAACCTTTTTACGACAACTAAGTTTTCCGCGCGTAATCAACCCACTGATACTTGAGGCCATCATGTTCCATGATTGGGGATTCGTCAGTGATTTCAAAGTCGTCTTCAAACTCAGGGAAAAATGTATCAGCTTCTTTTTGATCATAAAACCAAGTGATGTGAAGTCGCTCTACAAGCGGAAGCATCTGCTTGTAAATCTGACCACCGCCACCGATATGAATCTCAGACGGATTTTCTGACCGTGCAATTTCCACCGCTTCCTCAAGAGAATGGGCAATTTTAGCTCCATCGTGTGAAAAGTCTTGGTTAAGAGTGGCTACTATATTGGTTCTGCCGGGGAATGGTTTACCTAGAATATTTAGAATAGACTCGAAAGTTTTTTGACCCATAATAACTGGATGCCCCATAGTGAGTTCTTTGAATCTTTTTAAATCAGCAGGCACATGCCAAAGAAGCCCGTTCCTAGTACCAATTGCTCTGTCGTACTTGCTCATCGCTACCACAATTACTATCGGTATTTTATGTTCCATATTCTGATGGTTATACCACAGTCGACCGGTACTGTCTTTCTGGTAGCATTTCATCTAAACGGTATAATGACTTCACTAATCTTATCTACGTATGTCACATTTTGAAATTGAAGTTAAAAGTTTGTTGGGTGAGAAAGAAAGAGCTGATGCTCTCAAAGCTAGAATGCATGAACTTGATCCCGCCTGTACGCACGTATCGTCAAACAAACAGTTGAATCATTACTTCAAAGATGGCGATATAAATGAATTGTATAAAAAAGTCGAACATCTTTTTTCTGGCGAGCAACACAATAAGTTTAAGATGATTGTAGAGAGGGGTAATGAATTTTCAGTTCGCACCCGACAGCGTGACGAAGAAGTGTTGTTAGTGGTAAAGGCGTCGATTGACGAAGGGACTAGTGAAAATACTGTGAAGAGAATGGAGTTTGAAGAGCCTGTTTCAGTAAGTTTGGAGGAGTTAGATGCTCTGGTTTTGGAAGCTGGTTATGAATACCAAGCTAAGTGGTCACGTGAGAGAGAAGAGTACGAGTATAGGGGGGCAAACGTATGTTTGGATAAAAACGCCGGTTATGGCTACTTGGCTGAATTTGAGAAAATAGTCACAGACGAAGCAGAGGCTGATTCAGTGCGAGAAGAGCTAGATGCTCTAATGGCTGAGTTAGAAGTTGAAGAGTTAGATCAACAGCGTTTGGCTAGAATGTTTTCTTTCTATAACACAAATTGGCCAGACTATTACGGGACTGATAAGACTTTCACAATAGAATAATTATGTTTTTGTCTGATATTGATATTTTGAAAGAAGTTCAAGCAGGGAAAATAACCCTTGAACCTTTTACTGAAGATAGGCTACAGCCGGCCACATATGATATTTGTCTCGGCAACACCTTCATTATTAATGACGCTCATTCAACTAAAGCAATTGATCCCGGAAAAGGTATTTTTCCAAATACACAAACGATAGAGGTTGAGGACGGTGAAGAGTTTGTGCTTCACCCCGGAGTGAGTATTTTGGGTTACTCAAAGGAACGATTTGGTTCAGAGGAGTATTTGATTGAAGTAAATGGAAAATCATCGTTGGCGCGCATTGGTCTTATTGTTCATAATTCCGCCAGTATTGTTAATCCGGGGCACTATCTCAATATCGCACTCGAGCTTTGTAATTTGAACAATGTTCCAATTGTACTGCGTCCTGGTATGGAAATTGCACAGTTAAGTTTTTCTACCCTTAGTTCTCACACGAAACGAGATTATAAAGACACTGGTCGTTATAACGCCGATAATATTAAAGGTTACGTACCACCTAAGAAAAAATAATTATGGATAAAAAACACCCAGAGTATCAATATTTGGATTTGTGCCAAGATATTTTAGACAATGGAGCTGATAAGGAACTTTTTTTCAATGATGTTGTTTTGGAGGAGTATAAAAAGAAAGGGGAGAAACCACCTTTCATTCGCTCAGTTTTCGGTCGACAAATTCGGTTTGATTTATCAGAGGGATTCCCACTACTTACAACCAAAAGAACTTTCTGGCGAGGGATTACCACTGAGCTTATGTGGTTTTTGTCTGGTAGTTCAAACATCAAGCCACTAATAGACGCAAATAACCATATTTGGGATGAGTGGGCTTGGAAGATGTATCACATGTGGGCGATTGAGAATGCTCCAGATGAGGACATGACCCAAGATGAGTTTATTGAAAAGCTGGCCAGCTTGCCAGAGGAGGACGAGTTTGTGCAGAAATGGGGTGACCTTATTACTATCTATGGTCGAATGTGGAGACGCTGGCCAGCCAAAGACGGTCGAGAAATTGACCAACTTGCTTGGGTAATTGAAGGGTTAAAGAAAAAACCAGACCGAAAATCCTATGTAATAAATGCGTGGAACCCAGACTTCATTTATGAAATGGCTTCAGAGGGCCAGCAATCACAAGTGCCACCGTTTTGTCATACCATGTTTCAGTTTCAAGTAGCTAATGGAAAACTAAATCTAGGGTTGTACCAACGTTCAGCCGATGTGTTCTTGGGTGTGCCATTCAACATCGCTAGTTACGCACTGTTGCTACACATGGTGGCGCAGGTAGTCGACATTCCAGCTGGGGAGTTTGTGCATACTTTTGGTGATGCGCATATTTATTCTAACCACTTTGAACAAGTAAAAGAACAACTTACTCGAGAACCAATGAAGTTCCCAGAACTAAAATTAAATCCAGATATTAAAGACATTGATGACTTTAAGTTAGAAGATATAGAGTTAGTAGGATACGAATCACACCCAAGTCTAAAGGCTGAAATAGCCAATATCGGGGGATTTGAGAAGAAGAAATAAATTTACATTTTGATAATCAGTGGTATTGTCTAAGAAATTCGTTCTTGGAGAAAGTTATGAATCTAAAAAGATTCTTACTAATTGTCTTTGGTTTACCAATTTTGTTTATCGTAATGGTTGTCTTAAGCCCAGTATTGATTCACCGGATTAGATGTCAGCTGAAAGTACAAAAAATACTGTCTAACAATAGCTCAGGGTGGTTTAGTTGGCAGAAAATCAAAAGAGAAACAGGGCTGTCTACCAGACAGGTAATGGATGCGCTATTTATCTTGCATACAAACAAATTGTTGCATACAAGGTTTCGCGATAATAAAACTGTAACTAAACTCAAAAATCGTTTTTGGTTTAGAAGTCCAGATAATCTACTGGTAATATCTCCTCACCAGACAATATATTTTGAATTCAAATATAAAGTTGGAGGAAAAACAAAGTTGTCAAAAAATGGGAGGGCGGTGATAGCCAGTTGGTTGGGTCTTGATTGGGCTGGTGCGTAGCACCAGCCCTTTGTCATGATATAATCACAGACGATAAATCATAAATATGTCAGGAAAACTAATAGTAATAGAAGGAGCAGACGGGGCGGGTAAGGCTACGCAGTCTAAGCTCCTAGCTGAACGACTTAAGGCAGAAGGAATGCAGATTGAAGGATTGGAGTTTCCACGTTATGAAGAGACTTTTTTTGGTTCGTATATTAGAGAATGGATTGATGAAGTACATGGAAATTTTATTGATTTGGATCCGAGACTCGCTTCGATTTTATTCGCTGGTGACCGATTTGAGGTAAGGGAAAAAATTACCGGTTGGTTGAATGAAGGTAAGCACGTCATTCTCGATAGATATGTGAGCGCCAGCATGCTTCATCAAGGGGCAAAATTCAGTGACAATGAGAAGCGGGGAGCATTTTTACTTTGGTTGGCAAAACTGGAGTACGAAGTATTTAAGTTGCCACGCCCTGATCTGGTTGTGTATCTTGATATGCCAGCCGAAATGAGACACGCTCTCCTTACCACTGATGAAAGCAAGCCAAATCTTGGCCATACCGAAACAGATGCCGTCTATCAAGCAGCTGTTCAAAATTCAGCTGTACAAGTTGCTGGATTGGAGGAATGGAAGATTGTTTCTTGTCTGCACGAAGACAAGCTAAGAAGCAAAGATGATATTAATGCTGAACTTTACGGGATTGTTAGACCTTTACTTAATTAACAAATTATTTATGGAAATTTTGATTAAAAAGCTTAATGATCAAGCAAAACTACCAGCTTATGCCAGTGAAGCAGGACCAGGAATTGATTTGTATAGTTTGGTAGGAGTAACGATTGAGCCAGGGGCGAGAGTAGTTGTCTCAACAGGAATTGCAATGGCTGTGCCGGTTGGTTATGTTGGACTGATTTGGAACAAAAACGGCATGGTAACTGAAGAGCCTCTAAAGGTGACTGGAAGTAGGATTGATTCTGGATATCGAGATGAAATTACAGTTGAGTTAACAAATGCTGGTTCAGAAACACTATCTATTTCGGCAGGTGATCAGATTGCACAGATATTAATTCAACAAGTTCATCGGGCACATCTGATTGAAGCGGCGGACCTTAGCTCTTCTGGAGAATAAGTCTGGATTATTCGCTCAAAATCGATAAAAGCCGTAGCGTACGCTACGGCTTTTATCATGATATAATCCTGTTATTAAGAGATTGTTTATGATTTAACGTAACTCGTTCAATTTGTAGAGCTGTGATTACTGATATTTAATACTATTTTTATGAACGAATACGAACACATCAAAGAACAAGACACTGCAGTTTACAATGCTCTCATCGGTGAAGAAGAAAGAGAGCGTTCTGGAATCGAATTAATTCCAAGCGAAAACTACGTATCTATGGCTGTGCGAGAAGCCGCTGGATCTGTCCTGACTAACAAATATTCCGAGGGCTATCCGGGCAGGCGTTATTACGGAGGACAAGAATATACAGATGTTGTTGAAACAATTGCTATAGAGAGAGCCAAAGCGCTTTTCAAAGCAGGTTACGCAAATGTTCAGCCGTTAGGAGGCGCAGCAGCTAATGTGGCCATGTACTTTGCCTTGATGGAACCTGGTGACACGGTGCTTGGAATGGATCTATCTCATGGTGGGCACCTTACTCATGGTCACCCAACTACAAGTATCAACAAAGTATTTAACTTTGTTCGATACAAAATGAAAGATATTTCTACTGGAGAAATTGATTATGATGAACTCCGAGAAGTGGCTTTGAGAGAAAAACCAAAAATTATTTTAGCTGGATTTTCTGCCTATAGTCGTGAACTTGATTATCAAAAGTTTGTAGACATAGCAAAAGAGGTGGGGGCTTATACAGTAGCTGATGTTGCACATATTGCAGGAATGATTGCTGCTGGAGTACTTAAGAATCCATTTGACTATGGGTTTGACGTGATGACGATGACTACCCACAAATCACTTCGTGGCCCACGCGGAGGAATGATTGTGGTAAGGGACAACGAGGATATTGCTAAAAGAATTAACAAAACCGTTTTCCCAGGAGTACAAGGTGGTCCTCACATGCATATTATTGCTGCTAAGGCAGTTGCTTTTGGTGAGGCACAACAACCAAGTTTTAAGATTTATGCAGAGCAAGTATTAAAAAATGCCAAAGCTATGGAATCAGTTTTCTTAGAAGAAAATATTCGCTTACTGTGTGGCGGAACTGATAACCACTTATTGCTAGCAGACGTGCATAGTTCACTTGGTGTAACAGGACAAGAGGCAGAGACTTTACTCGATGAGGTTGGTATTACTTTAAATAAGAACATGATTGCGGATGAGCCTCGCTCGGCACTGGATCCTTCAGGGATTCGCTTTGGTACTCCTGCCATGACCACTAGAGGAATGAAAGAAGAACAGGCAACCAAACTAGCTCAACTCATGATTAGAACTTTACGGTCAAAAGACGATGTGAAAGAAAAGGAAATTATCAAACAAGAAGTGATTGATTTGTGTGAAGCATTTCCAGTTCCAGAAAAATTTGTCTAGACCTTGGTTGGTCATGATACATTACATATGGGGAACATATGTTTAAAAAAACTAGCACATTATTTAGATTCGTAGCCCACCATTGGTTAACCCTTGGTTTTGTTCTCGGTTTCATTACCGACATGATTTTGTTGAACAGAATAGATGATTTGGTTGATAATCTAATTCTTCTTTTTTATGTTCTGCTGGCCACTACCGCCATGCTTTTGTTATATGTCGGTGTGGCGGAAAGAGCGCCTAGTTTTTTGTCTAATTTTTTCAAAAAATATTCACCCATCTTGATGCAGTATGCCTTTGGTGGACTTTTGTCGGGGATGCTTATTTTTTATGGTAGAAGTGGAGACTGGCTAGCCAGTGCTCCTTTTTTGTTACTTATTTTGGGTGTCATTTTAGGGAATGAATTTGTTGGTAAGCGTTCTGATAGGCTCGTGTACAATCTTGCTCTGTATTTTATTGGCCTTTTTTCTTATGTTGTTTTAGTCATTCCGGTATTAACTGGGCTAATGGGTGATTGGGTGTTTGTGGTCAGCGGAATTATCGCGCTAATGATGGTCACTTTCGTAATTAGAATTTTGCACTGGATAGTGCCCAATTTTATGGAAGCCAATGTTGGCAGGGTCATTTTAGTTATTGGTTTTATTTACATTGGTTTTAATACTTTATATTTCACTAGCTTAATTCCGCCAATCCCACTTTCTTTGACCGATCTTGAAATAGTACAAAGTGTTAACAGGCTTGAGAGTGGAGGATATCGAGTTGTGACTGAGTTACAGCCTTGGTATAGAAGCATTCCTTTTATACATCCTGTCATTCATCCAACTGGTAACTCGATAGCTTGTTTTGCTAGAGTTTATGCTCCCACCAAACTATCAACTAAGATTTATCATCGCTGGGAGTATAAGGATGAGGCTGGTGTCTGGCGACAGCATTTTCGATTTGGTTATGATATTTCCGGAATCAACAAAGGAGGGTATGGAGGTTATACAGTAGCTGATAGTTTTTTCTCAGGGGTGTGGCGATGTAGTGTAGAGACAGAAAGAGGGCAGGTTTTGGGTAGAGAAGTGGTGGTGATAAATACCAAAGAAAAAGTAGGAGAAACACAGATACAAATTAGGTGAATATTTCGCTATCCTTGTTTGTTTGGTATTCTGTAGATAATTATTTTATAAACTAATAAGATTATATGTTTGAAGGATTTTTTGGGGCCAAGAAGAAGCCAGAAGTAGAGCAGGTTGATAAAGTAGAATTATCAAAAACAATAGAAGAAATGGAAGAGTCTGCTCGAATATATAAAGAAGAAAAAGCTCAGGAACCAGTGGAAGAACCAATTAAATATGACAATGGAATTGATTGGCAAAATCCAGAAGAGATGCTAGATAAGGAGGAAGGTGGTGTATTTACTGGTGGCAGCCTAACAAAAGAGGATAGAAAGGCTATAGAGAAGGAAAAATAATTGAGTAAAAGCCGGCCAGAATGCTTCGCGTTCTGGCCGACTTTTAATTTGTTTTAGTCATGATACACTGCCTAAGTAGCCTGATACGTTACGATTGAGTTTGGTCAAAAGCCAGTCTCATATGTCTGATATACATAACTAATTAAATATGAATAAAAAAATGCACGGTCGTGAAAACGATTCGGTTGAAGTTGTAGATGTTTCTAAGTCAGAAACAGCAGAGAGAGAAGAAGCCATGCAGGCCTTTTGGGTAGAGCATGATATTTTTAATAAGAGTTTAGAGAAACCTGGTGGTGTAGATTTTATTCAAGACGGACCCGACCAAGCTTCGCAAACGGCGGGCAAGGATTTTGTTTTTTATGATGGTCCACCTTTTGCAACTGGTTTGCCACATTATGGTCATATTCTGGCCGGCACAATCAAGGATGCTATTCCAAGATTTTGGACAATGAATGGTTATCGGGTACGTCGAAAGTGGGGTTGGGATTGTCATGGTTTGCCACTTGAGAATATTATCGAAAAACGTTTAGGACTTGCCACTAAGCGAGATATTGAAGAATACGGCATACAAAATTTTAATGAACAAGCTCGTGATGCAGTAATGGAGTACGCCGATGACTGGCGAAAAATAATCCCACGCATGGGCAGGTTTGTTGATATGGAAGATGATTATAAGACCATGGACAGTACTTACACCGAAAGCGTTTGGTGGGTATTTAAATCACTGCATGAAAAGGGTCTTGTATACGAAGGCTTTAAAAGTATGCACTTGTGTCCACGTTGCGGAACCACACTTTCAAACTTTGAGGTAAATCAAGGCTACAAAGACATCAAAGATTTATCCGTGTTTGTTGAATTACCGTTGATAGATGAAGAAAATATTTCATTAGTAATCTGGACAACCACCCCGTGGACACTGCCGGGCAATATGGCAGCCGCTGTACATAATGATTATGATTATGCGGTTGTAGAAAGAAAAACAGATGAAGGTAATACAAAAAGATTTATCGTAGCGAAAGACAGAGTGAAAGCAGTTTTTGGCGAAGATGGCTATAAAATCATTGAGACTAGAAAAGGTTCAGATTTGGTTGGTAAGTCATACAAACCACCGTTTGACTATTTGGAGAAACAAGATTTTGAAAACAAAAATAACGCCTGGAAGGTTCATCACGCTGATTATGTAGAAATCGGAGAAGAAGGAACCGGCTTAGTTCATATTGCTCCGGCTTATGGAGATGACGATATGAGATTGGCAGAAAAGAATAATGTACCAATCATTCATCACGTTGACGAGGCAGGGCATTTTATGGATTTTGTTTCCGATTTTGCTGGACAACTAGTCAAGCCAAAAGACGACGAAGAGTCTGAGATAAATCACATGGATGCTGACATTGAGATTATTAGAGCCTTGGCAGGTAAGGGAATTCTTTTTGATAAAGAAAAAATCACTCATAGTTACCCGCACTGCTGGCGATGTGATACGCCACTTTTGAACTACGCAACCACATCATGGTTTGTTGAAGTAACTAAAATCAAAGACCAGCTAGTAGAAGCCAACGACAAAGTAAAATGGGTTCCCGAGCACGTTGGTAAAAACCGTTTCGGAAAATGGCTAGATGGCGCTCGTGATTGGGCCGTGAGTAGACAAAGATACTGGGGAGCACCGTTGCCAATTTGGAAGAATCCAACTACAGGCGAATACAAAGTATTTGGTAGTTTAGCTGAGATTCAGGAGTATGTACCAAAGAGCGGTAATAAGTATTTCTTGATGAGACATGGTGAAGCAGAAAGTAATATTGAGAGAGTAATTAGGACAGATGTAAACTATGAAGATAATCTTACTGACCTTGGTGTTAGGCAGGTAGAAGAAACTGCGGCGGAACTTAAAAAAGAAAATATAGATTTGATTATAGTATCTCCATTCCATAGAACTAAAAAAACCGCTGAGATTGTAAGAGAAAAATTGGGTCTTTCTTCAGAACAAGTTGTTGTCGATGAAAGAATAAGAGAAATTCAAGCTGGGGCAGAATTTCAAGGTAGAAAATGGAATACACACCAAGAATTATATAAAGATTTCAAGGATCAATTTACTAGGGTGGTTGAAGGGGTTGATGAGAACAGAGTTGACGTACAGAAAAGAGTCGGTGATTTACTTTATTCATTAGAGAATAACTACAAAGATAGAAATATTTTGATTATCGGTCACGTTAGCTCAACTTTTGCTACAGCGTGTGTCTCTGAGGGGGCAAATATTGATAGAGCGGTAGAGATTAGAGAAAAGAATGAATTTTGGTTAGATAATGCAGAAGTTCGAAAGCTTAAATTCATTCCAATCCCTCACAACGATAACTACGAACTAGATTTTCATCGTCCATATATAGACCAGATTGACTTGTATGAAGGGGAGGTAAAACTAGAACGAGTGCCAGATGTATTTGACTGCTGGTTTGAGAGTGGTTCGATGCCTTATGCTCAACACCATTATCCGTTTGAGTGTGCTGAAGATTTTGAGAATAAGCATTTCCCAGCAAACTTTATTGCTGAAGGCTTGGACCAAACTCGAGGATGGTTCTATTCGCTCATTGTTCTAGGGACCGCTCTTTTTGGTAAATCACCGTTTGAAAACGTAATTGTTAACGGGACGGTTTTGGCAGAGGATGGACGCAAAATGAGTAAGTCATTACAAAATTATCCAGACCCAATGGATGTAGCTCACACAATTGGTGCTGATGCCATGCGCTTTTATCTGTTGTCTTCACCGGGTATAAAGGGGGAAGATTTTAACTTTATTGAAAAAGAAGTTCTGGAACTACAAAGAAAAAACATTGGTCGTCTACATAATGTTCTGACGATGTACGAAATGTTTGCTGACGATACCTCGGCATCTAGTGATTCAGATAATGTTCTAGATAAATGGATTTTGAATCGTCTTAACCAACTGGTTTCAGAAACGACATATGGATATAAGAATTATGAACTAGATAAGGCCACTCGACCAATTACCGAGTTTGTTGACGATTTATCTGTATGGTACTTACGTCGTAGTCGCGACAGATTTAAAGGAGAAGATACGGAGGATAGAGTTAAGGCGCTAGCTACGCTTCGTCATACACTAAGTATTCTTGCATTAGTGATGGCTCCATCGATGCCTTTTTATGCTGAATATCTTTGGCAAAAAGTAAAGAAGGAGTCTGATTCTGAAAGCGTCCATTTAGCAAAGTGGCCAGAAGCGGATGAAGTTAACACGGATATATTGGCAGAGATGCAAAGAACTAGAGATATTGTGACCCAAGCGCTAGAGGCTCGAACGAAGGCTGGCATAAAAGTGCGACAGCCAATCGCAAAAGTTTCAGGTCCTGAATTATCTGAGGAACTTAGCGAGGTGGTGTTGGATGAATTAAACGCGAAAGTTTACGAATCTGCTGAAACCGTAGCAATTGATACAAATCTAACTCCAGAGCTTATTTCTGAGGGTGCGGTGCGAGAGCTTATGCGTGCAGTGCAAGGTAGACGTAAGTCAGAAGGGTTGGCTCCGCAAGATTCAGTTGTCTTAACAGTAGATACCTCTGACGAAGGAAAAAGTGCAATTAATTCACATATTGATTTAATTACCAAAACAGTTGGAGCTAACTCCATTGAATTTGCAGAAGTAGAAGGCGAGCCTGTAAAGGCCGGAGACTTAACTTTTAAGTTTCAAATTAAAGTAATCTAAATGGCCTACGTTACCTACACTACAGAAGCGTTAGTGTGTGGTACTTTCAATCGAAATACCGCTGATGGCTCTTTTCTATTGTTCACTCGAGAGGCAGGCATGTTGTACGCCGATGCTCGCAGTGTAAGAGAGGAGCGTTCACGTCAGCGTTATGCACTGCAAGATTTTTCACTAGTTAGAGTCTCGCTAGTAAAAGGTAAGCGAGGTTGGAAGGTGGGCAGTATTGAATCATTAAAGAATTACTATGCGACAGCCACAGACAAGTCTGCCAGGGGGAGTGTCGTGTCACTTTTTCGACTGTTACGTCGTTTTCTTAAGGGGGAGGAAACAGCCACCGAGCTTTTTGACCTTACCAAAGAAAGTCTTGAGGTATTGCAAAAAAATACTGAGGAAAGACTTTTTGTGGAAGAAGTTATTCAACTCAGAATCTTATCCCTGCTTGGCTATGTGGATACCAAAAAAATTCCTGAAAATATAAGATATGAAAGCCCATCACTAATTGTTAAACACAGTACGGCTGAAACTCAGAACAAAATAAACCAACTATATTCCCATGCTATTGATGTAAGTCACTTGTAACCAAGTGGTATACTACTAAATATGAAACCGCTGAAGACACAAGAACAAATAGATGAAATGCGAAAGCGTCTATATGACAGGAGCTCTGCCTTCGAAAGCGCGAAGCGTCATGAGTTGTCTGATAATAAAGTAGATGTGTCTAGAAATTGGGCAGGAAGTTCACCAATTACTCCAGTAGAGAGAAAGACAGAGAACGTAGTGTCAGAAGCTGTTGCAGAACAGGATGGAGAAGATGGGGTTAAGCCAAAAAGGCACTACAGAGCTTTTATTTTTGTTGGTAGCTTGTTGATTTTTGTCTTTGTTGCAGCTTTATCAAGTCTGTATTTATATTTTGGAGGAAACCAAATTTCCAACGACAAAATTCAAATTTCTATGAGTGGCCCCCAGTTTATTGGGGGAGGAGAGGTTATGTCTTTACAGGTGGCGGTATCTAACCAAAATACCGTACCTATCGAATCAGCTACACTTATATTGAAATACCCAAATGGCACAAGGTCTGTTGGTGATTCACCGCGAAATCTCTTTGAAGAAAGAATACCGGTAGAAGATATCGCCCCAGGAGAAGTTCAGAATATTCCGGTAAGCGTAGCTGTGTTTGGTGAAGAGAATGCAGACAAGAGGATTGAAGCGACTATTGAATACCGTGTAAACGGATCAAATGGAATGTTTTATAAAGAAGCTGAGTCACTAGCGTTTAAGATTAGTTCGTCACCCTTAGTTTTGCGAATTGATAACCTAGAAAAAGTTGCCTCCGGACAGATAGTCGACCTAACAATAACTGCTGTCTCAAATGCCTCTTCGCCATTAACAGATATATTAATTTCTGCTTCATACCCTAACGGCTTTAGTTTTGAAAAATCAGAACCAGCTCCTATATATGGACAAAATGTTTGGCAAATAGATAAAATCCTACCTGAGGAAGAGATTAAAATAAAAATTCAAGGAGTCGTAACTGGATTAACTGAGGAGAAGTTTCGAATTAATTTCGATGCTGGGCCAGCTGATCCTGACAATCGATTTTTGGTAGGAGCAAACCTAGCTGACGGTGTAGCAGACTTTATTATTGAAAGACCATTTATAGATATTGAAATAAATATCGATGGCGATAAAGATAGGCAGGTAGTAGTAGACGAGGGCGAAAGTTCAGTCGTCGGTCTAAAAATCACTAATACTTTAGAAGAAACAGTCTACGACATGGTGGTTGAAGTAGTCCCTGGTGGAAACGCTTTAACTGAGACTTCTATCAAGAGTAAGCGTGGTTTCTACAATTCCAATAACGGAACAGTCAGATGGGAAGTGTCCAACAACGAATCTTTTGATAAAGTCTTCCCAGGAGATTCAAGACAATTAGATTTCCAGATTGACCCAGGTCCAAACAGAACTACTGCTTCATATGATTTGGTTGTAAATGTCTATGCCAGAAGAGTAGCTGAGACAAGTGCCGCGGAGACCTTAATTGGTACTGTGCGGGCTCAAGCCAAATATTCTTCAAGCGTAGCTGTCGGCAGTCAGGCAAGTCTAAAGTCTGGCCCAATACCTCCAGAAGTAGGGCAAACAAGTGTTTACACCTTAAGCCTAGTCGCCGAAGCTGGAGCAAATGACATGGCTAACGCCATTGTGGAGACAAGTCTACCGCTTTATGTAGAATGGTTAGATTCTTACGAGGCAGATGGAGATGTTAGTTATAATTCTGTATCTAAGAAGATTCAGTGGACAATTGGCGATATTTCATCAGGCAAGAGAAAAGAATTTAAGTTTGATGTTAGTATTTTGCCAAGTATTTCTCAAGTTGATACAAATCCAGTACTATTAAATACCCAGACAATGAGAGCCAATGATCGATTTACTAGTGCGCTATTGCAAGATACAGCCACACCTGTTACAACAGAACTATCTACGGAGATGGGTCTCCCTAAGGGTAATGGTAGGGTAAAGAACTAAGATATTATGGAAAAAAATTCAGATACGATGGAGAAGGTGGTTTCGCTTTGTAAGCGACGTGGTTTTGTATTTCAAGGTAGTGAAATCTACGGAGGACTAAAAGGCACTTGGGACTTTGGTCCTCTTGGTGTGGCCTTAAATAACAATATTAAGCGTGAGTGGTGGAAGATGTTTGTCGATGGACGAGAAGACATGTACGGGCTTGATGCAGCGATTTTAATGAACGAAAAAGTCTGGGAAGCTAGTGGACACACCGGAGCTGGTTTTTGTGATCCTTTAGTAGAAGATGTCGAGACAGGGGAGAGATTCAGGGCTGACCATTTACTTAAGGAAGCTGGTGTCGATGCTGATGGTATGACTCTCGAACAAATTAATCAAGAAATTAAGGAAAAAGAACTCAAAAGTCCAAAAGGAAATAGTCTGTCTGAAGCAAGACAATTTAACTTAATGTTTGAGACGCAAGTTGGGGCGCAGGGCGATATGAAGTCATACTTACGACCAGAAACAGCTCAAGGGATTTTTGTTAATTTCAAAAATGTAGTCGACTCAATGGCGCCAAAGATTCCGTTTGGTATTGCACAAATCGGAAAAGCTTTTCGAAATGAAATTGCTCCCCGCGAATTTCTTTTTCGAGTGCGTGAATTTGAACAAATGGAAATTGAGTATTTTGTAAAAGAAGAGCAGTGGGAAAGTGAGTTTGAAAAATTACGTCAAGATATTGTTAAGTGGCATAAGCACCTAGGACTTTCTGACGAAAATATTAGAGAGTACGAAGTACCTGAAAACGATTTGGCTCACTACAGCAAGCGAACAATTGACTTCGAATACAACTATCCAGGTAAAGGCTTCGATGAGTTGGCTGGTTTTGCTTATCGAACAGACCACGACCTTAAGAATCATATGGATGCTAGTGGCACTACAATGGAATACATCGAACCAGACGGTTCTCGTTTTGTTCCACATGTACTAGAACCATCTTTTGGAGTTGGTCGAGCACTTACTGCAGTTTTGTGTGAAGCATATACAGAAGATGAAATGAACGGAGAAGTAAGGACCTATCTTAAGCTTCCTAAACACCTTGCGCCATTTAGAGTGGCAGTATCTCCGTTGCTTAAGAATAAACCAGAGCTAGTAGAAAAAGCTCGCGAAGTATTTAAAGTTCTTAAAACAGAATTTGGAAACGTAGCTTGGGATGACAACGGAAATGTCGGAAAGCGATATCGTAGACAAGATGAAATCGGAACTCCAAGTTGTATTGTTATTGACTTTGAAACTCTTGGACAAGAGGCTCCAGAGTTGGCTGATACAGTGACTGTCCGTAATCGAGATACGGGAGAGCAAGAAAGGGTGGCGATTGCTGATTTGATAAATTACTTGCGCTAGTTTCTCCTTGCGGTATAAATAAATATAGTAATAAAGGAGGATATTGCCATGTGTCCTAGTGTTACGTTTGTTGAACTAGTGCCTGATAAAACGAAGGACTATTACTGTTGGTTTTGTGGGAGGTATGCTGAAAGAGGTACAAGCATGCTCATTACAGTACTCTAGAAGGATTTATCCGCGATGTCGACCAAAAGAGGTCTTCGCCACAAAAGTTGGCAAGAGAGAGGGCTAAATAGCGCTCTCTTTATTTTATATATTCTCGTGTTAATGTATTCACTATGAGCGATAAAACTCCCAAGTATATAACCACCACTCTGCCTTACGTTAACTCAAAGCCTCACATTGGTTTTGCGACTGAATTAGTGCGAGCAGATACTTTTGCTCGGTACCAAAAGCTACTAGGTCATGAGGTTTTTCTTAATACTGGTACAGATGAGCACGGACAAAAGATTTATGATAAGGCAAAAGAAGAGGGAATAGACACCCAAGAATTTGTAGACGGTCTTGCTGAAGAATTCAAAAATCTTCTCCCAGAACTTGGCATTTTACCAGAGGCACACTTTATTCGTACTACTGACGAACATCATATAAAAGCAGCTCAGGAAATGTGGCGACGCTGCAAAGAAAAGGGCGATATCTATAAGGCTGAACATGAGGTGAAATACTGTAAGGGCTGTGAGCTGGAAAAGACTGATTCGGAGCTAGAAGATGGAAAATGCCCACTTCACCCAAACAATGATATTGAAATACGAGAAGAAGAAAACTACTTCTTTAGATTTTCTAAGTATCAAGAACCACTACTAAAACTCTACGCAGAAAACCCAGAGTTTGTCGTGCCCGACTTTCGCCTTAATGAAATAAAAAGATTTGTCGAAGGAGGTTTGCAGGATTTTAGCGTTTCTAGACTGAAATCAAAAATGTCTTGGGGTGTTCCGGTGCCAGATGATGAAGAGCATATTATGTATGTGTGGTTTGATGCCTTAACTAACTATATTTCAACCACTGGTTGGCCAGAGAAGGAGGATTTTGATGGCTGGTGGCCAGGAGTCCAATTTGCAGGTAAGGACAACCTACGTCAGCAAAGCGCAATTTGGCAAGCTATGCTTATCTCAGCTGGTATTCCAAATTCTACTCAAGTTTTTGTTGGGGGATTCATTAATAGTGGTGGTCAAAAAATGAGTAAGTCACTCGGAAATGTGATTAGTCCAAACGAATTGACTGAACGGTACGGAAGAGAAGCGACTAGGTATCTGTTACTCAGACACGTCCATCCTTTTGAGGATACTGATATTACTTGGGACAGGTTAGACGAATGGTATACCGCCAATTTGGTAAACGGACTAGGTAACCTCACTGCTCGAATTATGAAGATGGCGGAGACTCATCTGGATGGTCCTGTGAACACCAAGGATATTAATACTATGGATATAGATGCTCTGGATAATTATCAATTCCAAACCGTTTTAGACGGAGTGTGGGCAGGTATTGGTGCAATGGATGAATATATTGCTGAAAATGAGCCTTTCAAAGTGATTAAAACTGACAAAGAGCAAGCAATTGAAATGATTGTTAAATTGGTCAAAGATTTACACGAAATAGCAGAATCACTGGTCGTGTTTATGCCAGAAACCGCCGAAATCATCCTTCAAGCAATAAGAGAAAACAAAAAACCAGAAAACTTATTTGCTCGCTTAGAAAGTTAATATGGATTTCAAATTCATCGACACTCACGCTCACCTAAATCTTTCTGCCTTTAAGGAGGATTTTGACGTTGTGGCCAAACAATGCGCCGATGAGGGCGTGGCAGTGATTAATGTTGGAACCAAAGAATCAACCAGCAAGCGCGGGGTAGAGCTGGCAAATGAATACGATAATATGTATTCGATAATTGGTTTACACCCAATTCAGACCGTTCCGATGATGCATGATGAAGATGAAATAGGAGAAGGGGGCGAACCTTTTAAAAGTAAGGGAGAAGTTTTTGTTAAGGATTTCTATCGAGAGTTGGCCAAAAGTGAAAAGGTAGTAGGGATTGGAGAGTGCGGATTTGATTATTGGCATACCGAGCCAGATAGTTACGCTGTCCAAGAAGAAGCTTTTATAGCGCAAATTGAGTTGGCCAACGAACTCAATCTTCCCTTGATGATTCACACTCGTGGTCCAAAGCCGGGGCAAGACAGTCCAACTGGGAGAAGTGTCTACGCTGATGTTTACGATACTTTGCAGAAATACGCTAAGGTGCCTTTTAATGTTCACTTTTACGCAGGCACCTTAGCTGAAGCTGAAAAATTCTTTGAACTTGGTGGGACCATCTCTTTCACAGGAGTAATCACTTTTGCTAAGGATTATGAAGAAGTGGTCAGAAACGCACCTTTGGATTTAATCCATGGTGAAACAGATTGTCCCTACGTAGCGCCTGTGCCACATCGAGGAAAGCGTTGCGAACCGTGGATGGTTCAAGAAGTCTATAAAAAAATCGCTGAAATCAAAGAGATGGATGAAGAGGTGGTCCGAGAGCAGTTGATTGAAAATGCTAAACGACACTATAATTTAAAATAAAATCCGACCGTTGGTCGGATTTTACTTATTAGACTAGTTTAATCAAAGAAATTTAATAGATACTCGTCTAGTTCTCTTTGGTCTAGGTCGTAAAAGGAGTCATTGCTTCTGTCTAGGTCACGGGCTAGGTCTGTGCCTACAAAGCGCCAGTGCCAAGGCTCAAATATATAAAATGAGTTTCCTTCAGGGTAGGAAAGTATGAATCCGTATTTGTAGGCGTTTTTCTGTAGCCATTTGTATGCTTCTGTATTTGCGAAACTGTCATATGCTCCACCAACCTCTGGAGTAGAAAGATCAACTGTGGTTCCTAGTTGGTGTTCGGAGTAACCTTGGTCAGCAGAGAAGGTGTTTGCTCCGGAGCCGTAGACTTGAGTGTATTGACCCTTTAAATCTGTTTGTTCGTCAAAAGAACGGTATCCCGACACTACTTTTAAATCAATTTTGTCACGCGAAGCAGCTTTCAGCATGTCTTCTAAGTGTTCGATTGCGCTGGCATGAAAGTATTGGTCCTTTTTGCCTTCCAAAATGTATCGGTTGTCTATTTCTTTGAGTTTAGTTGGTGTGTAATTTTCGTTTAAGAAATAAACTTTTGAATACTTAGCTAGCAGCTCTTTGTCGGTTTTGGCGAGTTTGTCCAAATCTCCAAGTGTTCCTGACAAAGCTCTGATTTGGTCTTCAAAATCTTCGTTACGATTTTTCTCGTCCTTGTAGTCATCAGCTAAATCTTCCAGGTCTTCGTGTAAGTCGTCTAGTTCTGTCTGTAGCTCCTCGATTGTTGTGCTTGCCAAGGTTAATTTTGCATTTGAGTTGTTTACTTCCTTAAGTAGAGCATTTCTTTCTTGGAGGAGAGTTTCTATCAATAAATCCTTCCCTTGCAACTTCACAGCCAAATAACTGGCCGATATTATGCCAATAATCGCTACTGCTCCAATTGAGTAAAGTGTCGCATCACTACGGATTTTCATTCCGCTATTCTAACACGTTCTTACATCTTGAAGCGAAAGACTAATTGTGGTACTGTTCTTCGCGTTATTAGTTAAGACATCAAATTGTGTCTAAAACAGAAATGCCAGCAGTCGAAGCCGGTTCTTACGAACTAGCTTTCCACATTCTTCCAACGATTGCTGAAGGGGAAGTACCTACAGTCTTTCAAGGACTGAAAGATCTTATTACTAAGCATGGTGGAGAAATCACCAATGAAGAGACGCCAGCTCGTTTTGACTTAGCGTATGAAATCGTTAAATATCTCGAAGGCAGAAACCGAAAGTTTTCTAGCGCGTACTTTGGTTGGGTGCGATTTACACTGAATCCAGCAGAGGTTGATGAAATCAACAAAACAATCGAAGGGGATAATCAGATTCTTCGACACTTGCTTATTAAGCTTACAAAACTTGAAGAAGCTAACCCATTTATGTTCCACGAAGCTTTGTCAGAAAACGATAAAGTAAAAACAATTGAGTTGGACGATTCTGATGATGAAGATGATGAGGAATCAAGTGATTCTGACTCGGAGGATGTTGTGGATGAGACTGAAGAAGTAGAAGATTCAGAAGATAAAGCTTAATTAGATATGGAAACACAAGAAACAGTAAATGCGCCGATGCACCATGTTGATTTCAAAGACATTAATCGTCTTCGAAGTAACGTGAATCCGCACGCACGAATGATGAGTCGACGACGTACTCATTTGTCAGCAAAGGGACAAAGAAACTTTGCCCGAGCAATCAAGCGAGCACGATTTATGGCTCTTATGCCGTATATCCAGCATTAAAATAAAAAACCGGCCGGCGCTTTGCGCCGGCCGGTTTTTCGTTGTGAAACTTAGACAGTTAGTCAGTACGGGGTATAATAGCCAGCATACACATCTAATGACTCAATAATTATGTATTTGAACAAAGCAATGGTTTATGGAAATCTAACTCGCGATCCTGAATTGAAGGCTCTTCCGAGTGGAATGAATGTTTGTTCAATGTCGATTGCCACAAACCGTGTCTACAAAGATCGAGACGGAAATAGACAAGAAAGTGTTGATTATCATAACGTTGTAGTGTTTGGTAATCAGGCTGAAAACAGTGCCAAGTATTTATCAAAAGGGAATGGAGTTTATGTTGAGGGAAGGCTTCAAACTCGAAGCTGGGAGAAGGATGGTCAAAAACAATATCGGACTGAGATAGTAGCTGATAGGGTTCAGTTTGGACCAAAGAATGGTAGTGCTGGAGGTGGAGGAAGTGCGCCAAGCAATGATTCAGCTCCTAAGGATGATAATAAGGCTCCATCTGTGCCAGATTATCCAGAGGAGGAAATTAATCCAGAGGACATTCCTTTTTAGCCCGATAGAGTTTAAAAATACCACACCGAGTGTGGTATTTTTTTTTGACAAAGCCTTGATTAGTTGTATCATCTAAAACGGCACGTTAATTTATTTATAAGGAGGTCATCATGATTGCGGCTTATCTACCGGCTATATTTCTCGGTTTTTTATTGGGTTCCATTTTAGGTTATATGAGTGGATATAACTTCTGGTACGTAATGCTGTCTGGATGGGTTGGAGCATTTGTTTTGTCATTCCTAATGGCTTTGTTTGTTTGGTACTCACGAGGGGTGGGGTACGAACAGAAGTGAGAAAAGGGCGACATCCAAACGGTGTCGCCCAATTTCTATGCTTTCTCTATTCTTTCAGAGTAAGATCCAGTTTCTGTATTGATACTTACAATATCGCCTTCATTTATAAACATTGGTGCCATTATTTTTGCTCCAGTTTCAAGCGTTACTTCCTTTTGGGCGCCACTTGAAGTATTGCCTTTTACAGCGTCCATCGCTTCCTTTACCTTGAGTTCAACTTTGATAGGGAATTTGATGCCAATAACTTCTTCATCAAAAACTAGCACGTCTATATCCGAACGCTCTTTGAGAAATTGACCTTGTGGACCCACTAAGTCTTCGGTAAGTGAAAAGCGTTCGGCTGGCTTACCAGCGTTATGAAACCAGAATTCTCCCGGTTTTTTAAAGATGAAAGTAACGTTTCTTGTCTCCAAGTCAGCTTCAGGCACACTTTCGTTCTGGTGGAAGGTCACTTCAACCACACGTCCTGATTTTAAGTTTTTAAGTTTGGTGATATTTACAGGCTTTCTTTGTTGTTTTCGGAAAACGTGAGAGGCAATAACCAAATAAGGCTCATCGTCATGTAAAATGACTTTTTTGAGGGTAATTTCATTATACGATAAGACTGCCATTGAATGAGTAAACGAGCGCATAGCGCGACTATTAGGAATTTATGCAGGCGCTTAGCATATTTCGACCCCTACCAAGGGGAGAAATAGGCTGTAGCGAGCTGCAAAGAAAGTCACGTATTGCTTGTTGGATTAATTTTTAATGCCTATTTATACCAGATGGCAAGATAAAGCGCCACTTTCACAATTATTGTTAGGTGATACCATGAGAGGATGTTGGGTTTTACGGCTACAGACGACGCGGAAGAGTGGGAGGATGAAAAGATTTTAATTGAGTCACAGTCTTCACCATGGCTATTTTCTATATTGGTAAACCGCTACGAAGCACCTTTTATGCGTAAAGCTCGCTCAATCGTACGCAATCCCTTAGATGCAGAGGAGGTGGTACAAGATGCTTTTACAAAGATTTATGTTAATGCAGATAAATACGAATCACAATCTGGTGCCAAGTTTTCATCGTGGGCTTACCGGATACTAATGAATACCGCTTTTACTCGCTACCAAAAACTGGTCAAAAATAATGAGAGGTTTGCCTCAATGGATCCGGAATATGAACAACACTATGGTTCTTGGACGTTGCATTCAGGTTTCAATAATAAACAAGACGCCATAGAAAGAGTTCTGGAACAATTGCCGGGACATTTCGCGGTTGTGTTACGTTTGCACTATCTAGAGCGTTGGAGCCATCAAGATATTGCCGATGAGACAGGGGAGAAGGTTGGTGCAGTGAAGGCTAGAATTCATCGGGCCAAAGAAGCTTTTCGTAAAGAGGCCAAAGGGAATGAGTCGGAACTACTAGCAGACTAGATATTGACACACAGACATTACGTGTTATGGTGTTTGCACATGTCAATTTCGGCATGTTTACCCTCCATCTTACGGAGGACTGAGGAGAAAGAAGAATGAAGAAACGAAAAAGTCATCCATATCGAATCGCTGGAACAATTACTTTTAGCGGTGAGGTTTCGGTCAATAAGTTGATCGATGTGTGCGAGTTTGTTAAGAGGTTAGATCCAGAGAATTGGATCGATTTGCATGTTAGGGGAGCTGGAGACAACGGCTCTCACCATGTATCCTTCCATTACCTTTTGCCCGATGGGGAAAACAAGACAAGGAAAAGTTTTGAAGCACTATTTCTTGGTTTTTTCCGCGAGAAGTTTGGTGTAAGGCCTCATGTAAAAGGAAGAGTTCCTTACGGATGTAAAAGCTGGTCCATGTCAACGTTCGTAGTCGTCATCTAGCTTTTAAGTAACGAAATATGCCTGGTCACCGAGTGTGACCAGGTTTTTTATTTGTAACTTTTCTATTATTGGGGTTAGTTATATAGGGTATGAAGTCAAACAGTTTACAATCAGCCATAATGCGAAGAGTTTATTACCATTATGCTCTTAGTATTTTTACCCACACCATGTTTTGGCAGGGGGTCTTTTTGAGTGTTGCCACTCTTTTGTTGGCCAAGTGGCTTCATGTCGCAAGTATAATAAATAACTTTTTATCGGTACCAGTTGGACGTGTTCCAGAGTATCTCTACAACTCATTTTTTGGTGCTATTTCTCATGGTGAGTTTATCACCGCTATGACTTTGGTGTTGGCTGGGGGAGTCGCAATTTCAGTTGGATACAGACTAATGCACGAAATAACCCCAAGATTATCGCACTTGTCGCGAGTATAATAATCAAATATTTTGGGTCACAAAAGGCCGGCGCGAAGCGCCGGCCTTTTGTGACAATAATAACTTTCTGTAAAATGACTTTACTAAACTCATCTGGACGCAGGTCGAGTCCTATATTCAGAATTTCTAGACGAAATCCTTCCGTAACATCCATCTGAGCTCAATAAAGTCATTTTACTAAGACACTATTGTAAATGTGGTTACTGGAGTTGTTACTTACCAGCCTCTTCCTTCAAAGCCTTTCTAATGTTCTTTAGTATTTCATTCTTGAGTTTACTGTCAGTTTTTAGGGTGGTTCGTGCCGCGTCGTAACCACGACCAAGCTTTACCACTGTTGACTCATCACCTCCCGGTGGAGTATATGAGTATGAGGCGCCAGCTTTGGTAACCATTTTGTATTTTTCACCAAGAGCCAGAAGCTCTCCTTCACGACTGATTCCTTCTCCGTAAATCAGGTCAAATTCAGTAGTGCGGAAAGGGGAGGCAACCTTGTTTTTAACCACCTTCACTCTATGGCGACCGCCCACCACTTCATCACCCTTTTTAATCTGAGCAATTCGGCGAATGTCTAGACGAACAGAAGTATAGAATTTTAGGGCCTTTCCACCAGGGGTTGTCTCTGGATTGCCAAACATCACTCCAATCTGCATTCTAATTTGGTTAATGAAAATAACCACGGTCTTACTTTTAGAGACAATTCCAGTTAGCTTTCTTAAAGCTTGACTCATAAGACGAGCTTGTTTCCCAACGTGGTGCGCCCCCATTTCTCCCTCGATTTCGTCTTTTGGTGTTAGGGCAGCGACAGAGTCAATAACTATCACATCAAGTTTTCCTGAACGAACCAGTGATTCCACTATTTCCAAGGCCTGTTCACCATTGTCTGGTTGAGAGATGAGTAGTTCATCCAGCTTTACTCCCAAGGCTTCAGCATAAACCGGGTCCATGGCATGTTCAGCGTCGATGAAGGCACAAATTCCACCTTCTTTTTGTGCTTCGGCAATAGCGTGTAGGGATAGGGTAGTTTTACCAGAGGATTCTGGTCCGTAGATTTCAAGAATTCTTCCACGCGGATATCCGCCAATACCAAGAGCGTCATCAAGTCCAATTGAGCCCGTAGAAATAGCCTCGACATCGACCTTCTTGGTTTCGGAAAGGGTCATAATTGAATCGTCTCCGAACTTGGTCTTGATGCTACGAATTGTTTCGGTCACTTGGTTGATTTCTTCCTTCTTGGTACTTTCTGTTGCTTTTGCCTTTGTAGTTTTCTTTGCTTTTCCTGCCATGATTTTTCTTATTATTTATTGATAATCAGCGAAACTTGCTGGGGTATAGACGAATTGTTTGGTAATTTTTGTTTCTCGTCCGTAACGATCTTCTGCTCTAAGGGTGGCTATAGTATAGCCGTTTTCTAAGATGAGCGCCTCCTTGAAATGTCCCTGAGCATCAGTATAAATTGGTCTATCGTTTAGCCACAGGTGTGAGATATTGAAGGCGATACCCGACAAGAATACTTGCCGGTTATTTTGCTTTAATTCAAGAGTATCAGTCATTGTTATTTGTGGACCAACAATCAAATATCTAGCTTGAAACAAAACATACGCAAACACAAAGATTAAACCAATTGCTAAGATTACTATCTTTACTAATGTGCGAAAAGGTAGAGTTTCAAGCATATTAATTAGAATCGACTTTCTTCCTCTTCTTCACCGTCGTCATCCTCCGTGTCATCCTCGGACGCTGTTTCTGCTGTGGCCAGAATCTCTCGGGCCTTAGAGCCGTCGGCTGGACCAATTACTCCATTTTCTTCCAGTAGGTCCATCAGTCTGGCTGCTCTAGAGTAGCCCACCCGAAGCTTTCGTTGGATGTATGAAGTTGAAGCCTTGCCAGCTTCCATAACTGCGTACTTGGCGTCTTCGTAGAGGTCATCACCAGCATCATCTCCACCTCCAACCATTGCGTTGAAGACAGCATCATTGCTAGAACTAGTAGCTTCGTCGAAGTTTATTGTGTCTAGTTCATGCGCATCTTGGTTTTTCAGGTAATCAACAACTTTTTTGATTTCCTCCTCAGAAACGTATGCTGATTGCAGACGAACTGGTTTCGGACTGTCAGAAGAGAGGTATAACATGTCTCCAGCTCCAAGGAGCTTTTCAGCGCCGGGAGTATCAAGAATTGTTCTTGAGTCAATTTGTGAGGCCACCATCAGAGCTACACGGGTAGGAATATTGGCCTTAATCGTACCAGTAATAACGTTAACAGATGGTCTTTGAGTAGCCAGAATAAGGTGGATACCAACCGCACGACTCATCTGAGCCAATCGGACGATACAAGCTTCTAGTTCACGAGGGAAGGCCTGCATGATGTCGTTAAGCTCATCTAGGATGATTACTATATAAGGTAGAGCTTCAGGAAGGTTGATTCTTTCTTCTGGGTCAGAGCCGTTTTCTTCCCATTCCTTCTTGGCCGGTTTATAGACAGCTTCGTGGTATGAATGGAGGTTTTGTTTTCCTTCTGCCTCAAGTATGTCATACCGTCTTTCCATTTCTTTTACTGCCCACGAAAGTGCTTGAATCGTCTTTTTGGCATTTGTGATTACCGGAGTCAGTAAGTGAGGGATTTTGTTATAAAGCGTCATTTCAACTCTTTTTGGGTCCACCAAGATAAATCTTAGTTGGTCAGGCGAGTTTCGGTATAGTAGGGAGATAATGATGTTGTGAATTGCTACAGACTTACCAGCTCCAGTTGTACCAGCAATCAGTCCATGAGGCATTCTGGCGATGTTAGAGAAATGAACATTTCCAGTCACATCTTTCCCAAGAGCGACAATCAGAGGGTGAGGTGAGTCTGTGTACTCAGGAATCGAAAGCATCGAAGCTAGTCCAACAGTAGCTCTGGTTTGATTTGGTACCTCGATACCGACCAAAGACTTACCAGGGATAGGGGCCTCGATACGAATCGAGCTCGCCTTGAGAGCAAGTTGAAGTTCCTGTTGTAGACCAGCGATTTTGGCGATACGTACACCTTGGGCTGGTTTGAGTGCGTATCGAGTAATGGTCGGTCCACTTTCTACAGCGTCCATTTCTACGCTAATACCAAACTCTCGAAGTGTGCGCTTGATTGTATTTGCGTTGGCTTTTACATCGCCTATCTGAGCTTTCCCTTTTTCTTTATTTAGAAGTGATAGAGAAGGGGCGACATATGTACCGTTGAAGTTTTTAACCAAAATGTCATTGTTCTTCATTTTTCCAAGACTGGCCATTTTTTTGGTAACTGAGGATAGGGTAGATGAACTTTCTTCCTCGTCTTGATTCTCGTCGGACTCATCCTCTTCTTCAGGGTATTCATCCTCTTCTATATCGAGAGCTTCAATGTCGCTATCGTCCTCTAGTTCTGTTTCTTTGTTTCGGTTTAGGAAAGGAATACGAAGGCCGGTGTTAAAAAGTAGAAACATCGAAATAAGTACCAGGCCAAAAATCAATACAGTAGTGACAGCTGTCCCAAGCATGGCTACTAGTGGCCATGCGATGCCGAGTCCAATATAGCCACCTTGTCCTTCGCTGTAGAGTTCGAGTGCTCCTAGTAATGTCACAAACAAAAGGACTGTTCCAGTTATCTTGGCACCGCTCACTTGTTGGTCATCCTCACGCGGATTTAGGAGTACATATATATAGACTGAGCAGGCAAGGGGTGCCAACCAAGCGCCTCCACCAAATAGCGCCTGAAGAGCTGTTTCAGTAAAGCGACCAACTGGTCCTGCGTAGTCCAATAAAGAGAATAAGAAAAAGACAGCAATGATTCCCATTACTACTGCCCAAATCGCTTGTCTTGCGTGTGGGGTAAGGTCTTCAAAAAGTGGCTTTTTCTCCACCTTTGTCTTTCGTTTCTTTCGTGCCATAGAAGCTAATTCATGCGTACAAATATCCGGTAATTAATACCTCCATAATATCATGTAAGGCATAAATAAGCCTTGATTATAAAACCCAGTATTGATAATTAGGGACAAAGACCGTGTCCCTTGCAAAGTTTCCAAATGTCTTTATAGTAGGTATAACGTACAGCTCAAAGTCCTTAACAGGAACATAAAGACACAAAGACTATGCAAACAGAAAAAGACAAAACAATACATCTTCAAAGACTCTCAAGCGACACGGGATACTATAATAATGTCTTTAAAAAGACTGAAAAGATTGTGTCTGTTACCTTGTACATAATGTCTGAGACAAAAGAAACAAAGGCCACAGAGACACATATACAAACTATAAAGGACAGAGCGCTAAGGACACACGAGTTGTCCCTTGAGACACTAATGCTTCAGCCTCACGAACAACCAGAAGGTATCTTGAGATTCCAATATGCTGTAGTGGCATTAGATAGTACTTTGCGGGTGGCTCATATGAGTAAGGTGATTCCGACTGACATCTTTACTCTTTTGGTAGATCAGCTAGATACAGTTCTGCGCTATGTGAACAATCATTATCTACAAAACCAGGGTATCGCTGTTGATGAAATGGTCGATGGATTGGTATCCAAAAGTAAGGTGAGCAAGGCGAGCGCAACCCCGTCCACAAGACAGCGAAGAGTGAATATTCCAGCAGGGGACATCAGTACAGATGCTTACTTGGTATACAGCCAGATGACCGATAGAGCGGAGCGGATAAAGACAGTCCTTGAGGCAAAACCACAAGCTACAGTAAAAGACATCTCAGAAGTCATTACAGATGTAAGTGAAAAGACTATTCAACGTGAACTTAATAGTCTCATAGAAAAAGGACAAGTTGTAAGAGAAGGAGAAAGACGTTGGTCTAAATACTCAGTTAAGAAATAAATCTAAAGTGTGGCCTTTAGGGGTTGACTATAACTGTCTTTGAGAGTAACAATAGTCTCAGAGTCACTGTGAACTATTAGAGACAATATCAGTTTGATAGCTGTCTACAGAAGCACGTGTATTTGGTCTAAGACTCATCTCGAGTTCATGATCAAGGTCGCATGCCTTTACGTTGGATTTGCTACCTTTGTTTTTTTGTTTTGTAGTTTACTTGCGTGTAAGAAGCCTCTATATCTAGCGTCTTCTATACCAGAGCACAAAGAAGGTATTTTTCGTTTTGATTTTCAATGCGTAAGTCAGGTAGATGTCATTTTTGTATACAAGTCTGTGTCTCCACAAGACCATGTATCCACAACCTGTGAACTCTACTAATGACAAAAAGAATGCTATTATCTTTGTACGCGCTAGTGCGCTTTTTTTCTAAGCTTATGACTCGTAACGTGCAGTCCACGTCTACGTCCTTAAGCAACTAGAGAAGGCACTGGTGGGGATGTCCTTTGACAACGAGTGTATTAAATACTCTACATATGAAACACAATCCGTAACAACGAAAAGTCGTTGTTGCTTACCGACTAACCTTATCCCGTAAGATGACCGCCTCACAGATATTCAGACCAGTCTCGCAGCTAACCTTCACAATTATGTTTTGGGGGAAACAAAACATTAGTGTGGAGTTAGTGATATTAGGTAAGTGATGTGATAACCACTTACTAATATGAATTAATTCATATTATTAGAACTATCAATTTAACGTCTCGAAAGAGACACGCGTATTAACAAACGCAAATTACAAAAAATTATACTTATGACTATTGCAAAAGATTTTGCTGCAAAGCTCGCTGTAGCTTTCGTAGCTGCTGCAATGATCTTCTCAGCATTTGCTCCAGCAGCAAAGGCACAAACAACAGAAGAACTTCAGCAAATGATCAATGACCTACTTGCACAAGTAGCAGCTCTACAGTCTTCAACAGGACAAGGAGCTACTGGTGTTGCATCAGGTGTATGTCCTTACACATGGACACGTGACCTTTCATCAGGTTCAACAGGAGGAGATGTTATGAAGCTACAACAATTCCTAAACGCTGACCCAGACACACGAGTGGCTGCTACAGGCGCAGGATCAGTTGGAGCAGAAACTGACTACTACGGACCAGCAACAGCAGCAGCTGTTTCTAAGTTCCAAGTTAAGTACCGTTCAGACATTCTTTCACCAGCAAACCTAGTTAACCCAACAGGTTACTTTGGTCCATCTTCACGAACAAAGGCAAATGGCCTATGTGTATCTGCTCCAGTAGTAGAAGATGACACAATGGATGATTCAGATGATTCAGATGATTCTTCAGATGTAACTCTAGGAGGAGAAGCTGATCTAGAAACATTCGAAATCGATGATGCTGATGATTCAGATATTGAAGAAGGACAAGAAGATGTAGAAATCGCAGAAATCACTATTTCATTTGAAAACGGTGATGCTGAAATTTCACGACTTGATCTTGCTTTCACACGAACAGGAGCTGATGCTTGGGATGCTTTTGAAACTATCTCTCTATGGGTAGATGGTGACAAAGTAGCTGAGAATAGCGCTGACTCAAAGAAAGATTATCTAGGCGATGAAGATAACGGAATTATCCGCTTCTCAGGTCTTGATCTAATCGGAATGGAAGACGAAGATCTTGTTATCGTCGTTGCTGCATCAATCCAAAACAATCTTGATGCTGAAGAATTAGGAACATGGGATGTTGACGGAATCGCACTTCGATTCTTCGATGCTGACGGTGTTGCTACTACAGAAGACGGATCTCCTGTAACTGACGATACAGCTAACTTCACTATTGAAGTTGAAGGTACTGATGATGAGGTTATCATCAAGACTTCTTCAGACGATCCAGATTCAACAACTCTTCAACTAGATGATAGTAAGAAGACTAAGGATGTTACTATCTTCGCGTTTGACATCGATACTGATGATTCAACAAACGACATTACTGTTGATGAGATCGTAGTTGACGTTGATTCTACAGAAGATGGAACAACTCCTACTACTACAGATCTTCTTATCAGCGACGCACAACTTGTTGTTGATGGAGATGTTTACGATGACGTTACTATCACAGTATCTGGTTCACGATTCACATTTGATCTTGATGAAGAACTAGTTATTGACGCTGGTGACCGAGTAACAGTTGAAGTACAAGTTGATTTCCTAAGTCTTTCTACTTACCTAGAAGGAGCAACTGTACAAGGTGAATTCGTATCTATCGACGCTGAAGGCGCAGATACTATCACTGCATCAGGTGCAGCTCAAGGAGATGAACACACACTTCGAACTGAAGGTGCAGTTCTAGAGTTCGTAAGTTCTACTGAAACTCAGAAGGACAACAGTGATGCTACAACTACAGATGACTCAGGAACATTCGTTCTTAAGTTTGACGTAACAGCATTCGAAGCTGACTTGTTTATCAACAAAACAGCAGCTTCTGGAACAACTATGGGAACAGTTGGTGTTAACTACCTACTAACTGACGGTTCAGGATCAGTGGTTTCTGTTGGAACTCCAACACAGTCACTATCTTCAAGCGCAAAGACAGAAGGTGGTCAATACAAGATTGCTCAAGGTGAAACAGAGACATTTACACTTACTGTAAGTATCGATCCAAATGCCACAGGATTCTATGGAGCACAAGTTTACAGCTTAAACTTCAAGACTTCTGCAGGTAACCCTGTTACACAACAGAAAGCTCTTCCAGCTGAAGATTACGAATCTGATCCACTTGAAATCAATAACTAATTTATTAGTTAATGATTCGAGCTCGGTAAAGACTTTCGTCTAATCTAAGTTAGAAAAACAAAAAGCCCCTTCGGGGGCTTTTTTGTTTTTAAACCGGCCAAAATCCTAAAGGATTTTGGCCGGTTTTTGTTTTGGTCTGCTATAATAGTCTCAATGAATCCAAATAGCCGAGTCTCGAGAGTGAAAGAAAAATTAATGAATAAAAGTTTTTATCGATTCCTGTTTAGCTTTATCGCTGTTATTGCTGGGGTGTTGTTATTTATTCTGGTAGTGGGTGTGGGAAGTGGGGTACAATAACACAATCTAATTATGCTTCGTATTACTGATCAGTACTTTTGGAATTTTGTCTTCGGATTATTTTTTCTGATTCTCGTTATAATGGGAGCAATTATTCTCGAGACTGAAGCGAGAATTCCCTTGGTGGATTTAGAGCTGGTTGATTATGTCCTTATCACCCTAGCTTCGTGGCGACTGACTAGACTGTTTGTTTACGATATTATCACTAAGTTTTTTCGAGAACAATTTTGGGATGTAAAGAAAGTAGGGAAGGGATATCAGTTAGAGAAACCAAAAACAGGCCCTAGACGGACATTGGCCGACTTGATGGATTGTCCGTGGTGCTTTGGGGTCTGGGCTACTGCTGTGGTAACTTTCTTTTATCTGATGACTCCTTATGCTGTCTTTCCGGTTGTTTTATTGGCACTTTCCGCAGTCGCAACTTTTCTACAATTAGCATCTAATCTAGTTGGTCATAAAGCAGAAAGGTTAAAGAATGAAAATGGAGGGTAGTGTTTAAGAAAAGGCCGGCGCCCAAGGGCGCCGGCCTTTTCTTTTTTAAATATTCTGATATAGTGTCCTGCAACAGGCTCATGACAGCTGGTCTGATATCGAAAAGGATATCAGGTAATGAACCAATTGGTTCGCCCGCCGAGGTCCAACTATTTTATTTTAGTTTGGCAGGTCGAGCCCCTCATATATATGATGGGCCTGTTTTTAAAAGTAATCCATATTCACATGGCAATTACAAAAGCTAAAAAGCAAACAATCCTCGCAAAACTAGATGGAGTCAAGAAAGATTCTGAATCTATCGTATTTGTTAAGTTCAACGGACTTGGAGTTCAAGACTCAACTGCGATGCGAGCGACATTGCGAGAAGAAGGAGTAGGGTACTTTGTGGCCAAGAAAACACTAATGAAACGAGCTTTCGATGGTGCTTTCGAAGGAGAAATGCCCGCTCTTGAAGGAGAAATCGCCGTTGCTTACAGCACCGACGCTATCGCTCCAGCCCAAAAGATTAAAGAATTTGCCGGTAAGTACAAAGACAACCTTTCTATTGCAGGAGGAGTCTTCCAAGGTGTTTATAAAGACGCTGTAGAAATGACTGAGATTGCTTCAATCCCAGCTCTACCAGTACTACGAGGTATGTTCGTAAATGTTATTAACTCACCAATCCAAGGACTTGTTCTAGGATTGAACGCTATCGCAGAGAAGAAAAGCGCCTAGTTCACATCATCTGCTTTGTCGCACTGCAGAAATTTTATCTTACCGTACTACTAAGTACGACTCGAAAAAATTTCTTTGTGCTTCGCGCAGCTAATGCAACCTAGACCCTTTTATATCGATAGAGATTAAAATTAAAATTATGTCAGAAGAAACAAAAGACGTAGCAGTAGAAGAAACTGCGACTCCAGAAGTAGCGGTTGAAGAAACTAAGGAAGAAGCTGCTCCGGCAGTAGAAGAAAAAGCATCAGATGCTGATGAGACAGTAGAAGTACCAGCAGAATTCAAGAAGCTTGTAGAGCAAGTTGAAGAAATGTCAGTACTACAACTACATGAACTAGTTAAGGTTCTTGAAAAGCGATTCGGAGTATCAGCTTCTGCAGTAGCAGTAGCAGGTCCAGCTGCTGGTGGAGACGCTGGTGGTGAAGAGCAATCAGAATTCACAGTAGAACTAACAGAAGCTGGTGCGCAAAAGATTGCGGTTATCAAGGCTGTTAAGGAAGCTTGTGGTCTAGGACTAAAGGAAGCAAAGGAAATGGTTGACGGAGCTCCTGCTGTTGTTAAGGAAAACCTTAAGAAAGAAGATGCAGAAGCACTAAAGGCTAAGCTTGAAGAAGCTGGAGCTAAGGTTACATTGAAATAGTGTTTACACACTATGACAAAGAAAAAACGGACTTCGGTCCGTTTTTTCTTTGTGTGACCTTAGCTCCAGGGTCGGAGCGCTTCGTCCGGGGGACGAAATAGCGCGAGGCGGGGTCGCGAGCCCAGAAAATAATGACTGCAAGGAATATATTTCTGAGGACTTGTGACGGAGCTAAAGTTACTTTGAAATAAGTTTCTCTTAAGTTAATAAAAAGGCGCGAACCTTAAGGTTCGCGCCTTTTTATTACGTCAGTTACGACATTTTCCTTAAAAGCTGTCTACAGACCCTTTGTGATATAATCGCCTCATAATCACAGTATGGCAGACCCACTTTCAATCCTGTTTGGTAGCACTGCAAGAGTAAAACTCCTCCGATTTTTCTTGTTTAATCCTTCTAAGGAATTTCTTTTTGATGATATTAGTCGTCGAGCTAAGCTGGTGCGTCGGACTGCTCGGACAGAAATTTCTGCACTTGAAAAAGCAGGTGTTATTAAGCAAAAGACCATGTACATAGAGGTGGAGGGTAAGTCAAAGAAGATGAAAGCGGTTGGCTATGTACTAAACAAGGATTTTCAGGAACTCCAAGCATTACAAACTTTTCTATTTGAAACCGCACCAATCGATGGGAAAAATTTACTAAAGCACCTACGACAAGCAGGTGTATTGGATTTTGTCGGTATTGCAGGTGTGTTTGTGCGAGACTTTGAACAACGTCTCGATGTTCTTCTTTCAATGAAGAAGTTTTCTCAGTCTAAAGTAGAAAAAGCAATCCGCTCGCTTGAGGCTGAAGTAGGGATTGAGATTCGGTTTGCTGCCATGTCTTCTGAAGATTTGATGTATAGAGTAGGGATGTACGACAAGTTAACTAGAGATTTCTTTGATTACAACCATCAGGTTCTGGTCGACAAGATTGGCGTAAAGGATGAAGTGACTTCACATACATATAGAATGTAAAATGAGCAAAAGAGCGTAAGCGACTATTGCGAATTTTCACCAGCAAATCGACCCTGACTCAGGGAGACTTATCGGAGCATGAACATCTGGTATTACAGTGAAAACAATGAACTTTCCCCTAGACCTGATGGTAAAATAATTCCATGTCTAGTAGGGGTCAAAAACTAACCGACCGAGAACAACGAGTAGAAGATTGGTTTGAGCTACCAATGATGCTGGTGACAGCGCTTTTGGTGGTCACTTTAATGATTCCAATTATCATGAGTCTGCCTGCTGTGTGGGTTAGAGTTTTTGCTACTATAAATTTCGTAATTTGGTTCGCTTTTTATATTGAGTTATTTGCTAAATTGTATGTTGCAAAGAGTAAACTTGACGCGCTAAAACGAAATTGGTGGTTGGCAGTGATTGCTATCGCTCCGCTATTTTTGCCACTTAGGCTCATGAGACTATCTCGGTTAATTGGTTTAGTAAGATTTTTACGTCTGCAAAAAGCAGTTTCCAAAATGCGGAGTAGTCTCCGTGAGCTAATCTACAACATCGAGTATATACTGATTACCTTTACGATATTTATTTTCTGCTCAGCTTTTATAATGTGGCAAATTGAAGCTCACTTTGATGGTTCAATAATTTCACTAGCGGATGCTTTGTGGTGGTCAGTCATTACCATTACAACAATTGGTTACGGAGATGTTATTCCCACTTCTGCTGAAGGGAAGGTAGTAGGGGCGATTGTTAGTCTACTTGGTACCATCTTGTTTATGGTTTTTGTGGCCAGAGTGACCACATTGTTTGTTCATGATAAAGACATCGACACCTTGAAAAGAATGATAAAAAATAAAAAGTAAGATCCCGATTAGACAAGTGTTTTATTTAGTGTTTTGGTTTTGTAGCCAGTAATAGGCCCTTTTTCAGTGATATAATCAAGAAAGTATTATAAATAATAAATTATTTTTATGGGCTACAATGTTTTTGGTTCTCTGGAGCAGTCGATGATTGCCCTTTGGGTAGATATCATGCGTTTTCTACCAGAGTTGTTAATGGCCATTTTGGTCTTGGTTGTTGGTTGGATTATTGGAGGAGTAGTAAGTGGAGTGGTGCGTAAGGGGTTCAAGGTCTTACGTCTTGATGATGCTCTTGATAAAGCAGGTGTTGATTCCTTGTCACAAAAAGCTGGTTACGATTTTAAGCCAGGTCATTTTGTGGGCGCACTAGCAAAGTGGTTTGTTATTATCGCTTTTGCGTTGGTGGCGTTTGACATTTTGAACCTTGGTTCAGTCACTATCTTCGTTAGAGAAGTAATACTTGGTTACTTACCAAATGTATTTGCAGCGGTACTAATTTTGTTCGCGTCAGTATTGATTGCTAATGTAGCAAGCAAGACTTTGGCGGCAGCTCTTCGAACAGGGGGTGGTAGCCGGCCTGATTTCTTTGGCAAGATTGCTTACTATCTAGTGATTGCCTTTGGTATTTTGGCGGTAATGAATCAGCTACAAATCGCGGATGAGTTAGTCCAAACACTGTTTACAGGAATTGTATTTGCACTGTCACTCGGTATTGGTCTAGCTTTCGGTCTTGGCGGAAAGGAAACAGCCGCACGATATTTGGAAGATTTGACTCGAAAATAGTTATTCTTTTACGGAAAGAAAACCCTCCAATTTGGAGGGTTTTCTGCTTATCAGGTAACTGCGTATAGCTGTGGAAAAGATGTTGATAAAATCACACTATATTATCCAGATAGAAGGCTTGACTTTATTTTCATTTCCTATAAGATAGCCATCACGTATTTATGAGTTTTGAACAGAAAGCAACGTCGTAGCAAGTAACATCACTCGTTGATTTTTACTTGCCGCGAGAAGCGGCTTTTTTCTTCACAAACTTAAGGGGGTACGCGATATTTGACAATCACATATTCAAGAGGACAGATTGATAAGATCTGTCTTCGAAAAGTCCTGCTGTGGAATCGACGCCCGGCAGGCAAATTCCCGTGTGAAAATTCTAAAGAATTTTCACACGGGAGTAGGTAGAGTGTCGGGAAATTAGTTTTCCGACCTAATTTTCGAGGAGCCTTTGGCGACTATGAAAATGGAAGTGCCCTTGTGGCGCTCGGAAGGTCTTTTCGTCCCCGACACTCAAACACACACACGCACCTTACTGACACTAGCAAGCGCCAGTAAGGTGCAACAGACCGGAGTATGTATCTCCGGTCGACACTCAACGGTTATGACGTAAAAATCATAACCACAAATTATACAGCGGTGTATAACGTTCCCTACGGGAACGAAGGGTGTATGGTGGATGCCTTGGCTTCAAGAAGCGATGAAGGACGTGATATGGCTGCGATAAGTTTCGGGGAGGTGCCAAATAACCTTTGATCCGGAAATGTCCGAATGGGGAAACCCCACTGTCATCGGCAGTGACTCTTGTATGAGAGAGCGTACCTAGGGAAGTGAAACATCTCAGTACCTAGAGGAATAGAAAGCAATATACGGAAATTTCTTTCTGAACAGATGCATTGCATCGTGTTCAGGACTTGTTCTGAACATTGGTGCGATTGCGCCATTATGTTCAGGAAGAAGTTTCTTGCGATCCCCTTAGTAGCGGCGAGCGAAACGGGGACAGCCCAAACCGAACATATTTATATGTTCGGGGTTGTAGGGCGGAATCAGCATTTAGTTGCGTAAAGTTACAAAATTGATATATAGAAAAACACGTTGGGAAGCGTGACCCCAGTAGGTAATAGTCCTGTATTCGAAATGTATCAAACTTTATTGGTCCCGTTCCTGAGTAACCCGAGACATGAATAGCTCGGGCGAACCCGCCAGTACTAACTGGCAAGGCTAAATATTCTTGGAGACCGATAGTGAACAAGTACCGTGAGGGAAAGGTGAAAAGAACCCCGGAGAGGGGAGTGAAATAGATCTGAAACCATACATCTACAAGGAGTCGGAGCCTTTCGGGGCGACGGCGTGCCTATTGAAGAATGAGCCGGCGAGTCTATCTTTGTTCTTTGTCTAAGTGGCAACCCCACGGAGGCACAGTGAAAGCGAGCGTTAATAGCGCGAATATAGAGCAGGGATAGGACCCGAAGCGGGATGAGCTTGCCATGAGCAGGGTGAAGCGACTGTAATAGGTCGTGGAGGCCCGAACCGGTTGGCCGTACAAAACCATCGGATGACTTGTGGTAAGGAGTGAAAAGCTTATCGAATTCCGTAATAGCTGGTTCTCTCCGAAACAGCTTTAGGGTTGGCGTCGCGTGTTCCCACTGGGGGTAGAGCACTGGAAAGAAAGAACAGGGAGAAATCTCGTCTTTCTTATCAAACTCCGAATACCAGTTGGTTAAGAGCGCGGCAGTTAGACTATGGGGGCGAAGCTCCATTGGTCAAAAGGGAAACAGCCCAGACCGCCAGTTAAGGTCCCTAAATATATACTCAGTGCAAAGTGAGGAGGTGAGGATTCCTCAACAGCCAGGAGGTTGGCTTAGAAGCAGCCATCCTTTAAAGATAGCGTAATAGCTCACTGGTCGAGAGTCCTTGCGCCGAAAATGATCGGGGCTCAAGTATATTACCGAAACTGCGGATTCGCACACTTCATTGAGGAAAAGTAAATCAACAAACAACAAAAGAGGTTTGTTATGAGTAAATTAAGAAGCAAATTTAACAAATGGGTGAGTACTCATCCATGGCTAGGAGCATTCATTTTTGTTCCAGGTATACCAATGTTATTTTTCCTGATTCTTTTCAGTCTTCCTAAAGTATAGGAATTTCCTGAGGATTCGTCCTCGGGTCCTCAATGAAGTGTGCGAGTGGTAGGAGAGCGTTCTTCGTTGCGATGAATCCGAGGCGGGAGCCGAGGTGGAGCACGGAGAAGTGAGAATGCCGGCACAAGTAACCGCAAGGCAGGTGAGAACCCTGCCCGCCGAAATACCAAGGTTTCCTTCGCGATGGTGATCAGCGAAGGGTTAGTCGGTCCTAAGGGAATCCCGAATGGGGGACTCGATGGATAGCAGGTTAATATTCCTGCACACTGTTATGTTCCTATGGAGGGACGGAGAGTTGTACTTATTGCCCCTTATTGGATTGGGGTTGGAGCTATGAGCGTGTCATTTAGGTAAATCCGGATGGCAATAGCGCGAGTAGAGTCTAAAGGTGAGGCTACGGCCGATCCGATTATAAGGAGCACTCTTCCGAGAAAAACTTCGTTTGGGTTAAGCATAATGGTTCCGTACCGCAAACCGACACAGGTGGTAGAGTCGAGAAGACTAAGGCGAACGAGTGAGAGGTCCTCAAGGAACTCGGCAAAATAGCGGCCGTAACTTAGGGATAAGGCCCGCCACTACATCTTCGGGTGTATGTGGCCGCAGCGAAAGATTTCCTGCCGACTGTTTACCAAAAACACAGCTCCCTGCAAACACGAGAGTGGAAGTATAGGGGGTGACGCCTGACCTATGCCGGAAGGTTAAATACGGGGGGTGGTATGTATTTATATGTACTGCTGGACTGTATAAGCCCCGGTAAATGTCAGCGATAACTATAATCGTTCTAAGGTTCAGCGCACTGTCCAATAAACAGTACGCTGAAGGATTGGAACGGTTATAGGGTAAACAGCCTAGCCATAGTTACCTTGTGATGCAGAAATGCACACATAATCCAAATGCAACCAACAAGAGACCAAATGTTGCACACCTTAACATTCAATTTATTGAGATGATGGTGAAGATAGAGTCCTATTGTGCAAGCGAATAGGGGATATAGAGCGTATTTCCTTGTCGGGTAAGTTCCGACGTGCACGAATGGCGTAACGAGTGGGAAACTGTCTCGAGGACCTGCTCGGTGAAAATACAATCCCGGTAAAGATGCCGGGTACCTGCAGTTAGACGAAAAGACCCCAGGAGCTTTACTGTAGCTTCGTATTGGGGCTATTGAATTTATGCGTAGCATAGTGAGGAGACTTTGAAGCGGGCTTTTGGGTACCGTGGAGTCGTCAGTGAAATACTCACCTTAATTTTGGTAGTCTCTAACCCGCTGGGAAAAACCCATCGGAGACAGTGCGTGGCAGGCAGTTTTAGTGGGGCGCTACCCTCCCAAATTGTAACGGAGGGGTCTCAAGGTTGGTTAACCGCGAATGGAAACCGTGGTGATAGTGTAATGGCATAAACCAGCTTGACTGTGAGAAGTAGATTTCGAACAGATACGAAAGTAGAGCATAGTGAACCGATGGTTGGCTTTAGATGCCGCCGGAGATTACCCGATAAAAGTTACCCTGGGGATAACAGGCTAGTTGTGCCCAAGCGTCCATAGCGACGGCACAGTTCGGCACCTCGATGTCGGCTCATCTTATCCTGGGGCTGGAGCAGGTCCCAAGGGTTTGGCTGTTCGCCAATTAAAAAGATACGCGAGCTGGGTTTAGACCGTCGTGAGACAGGTTGGTCTCCTATCTACTGCAGGCGTCGATTTTTGAGGAGAGTTGTTCCTAGTACGAGAGGACCGGAATGAACGAACCTCTGGTCTATCGGCTGTCACGCCAGTGGCACTGCCGAGTAGCTATGTTCGGAATGGATAACCGCTGAAAGCATCTAAGCGGGAAGCCAACTCCAAGATTAGAAATCATTAAGTCCCCTGAGAGATTATCAGGTTGATAGGCACTAGGTGTACGCACAGTGATGTGTTGAGCCGAGGTGTACTAATTGGACGTAGTTTCCTGTAGGGAACGTTGTACATCAAAACCTTAAAATTGCAGCATTTCGGTGTTGCGCTGGCGAAAGATTTTTGTCACTGGGCACAAGCCCCGTTCCAAAAATCTTTCTGGCGCGCCTAGAAATGCAGGCAATTTGTAAGATTTTGAACTGTGTAATTTGATGAGTGAAGTGTTACCTAATGCTCGGCTGAAAGGTCGAGCTCGAAGAGTCTCTTGAATATGTGAATTTTCAATCGCGTGAAATGGTAATTTCACGGGGGTATAGAGTGTCAGTAGTTTATTCAAGGGGTACCACTTGGATGGACAAAGAATACTGGTTCTCGCGAAGGGCCTGAGCTCGCTACGAGTGCGATCAAGCAAAGGCGGTGGGTTCAATTCCTGCTACCCCTACCATTTACGAGATGTTGTTAATCAGAGTATAAGGACTCACGACAACATCTCACCATTTCACGCGATTGAAACGAGTTGAATACACTAATCAGAATCGAATCTTTTATGTTGGTGCTGAGGGATTGAAATTGTCTGGTAGACAATTTCAAGGGTACACAACTAAAAGTTTTTTAAAATCAAAATCGAGCCTTTCAAGTTGGTGCTTTGGGGGAAGGGGTACACCCGTTCTCATTCCGAACACGGCAGTAAAGTCTTCTACCACCGATGGTACTCCGCAAGGGGAAGAGTAGGTAGGCGCCAACTTGAAGAGCTTGATTTTTAAAAACTTTTAGACCGTTCGCCCTAAAGGACTAATGTTTGTGTTCAATCGCAAGCTCTTGAACAAACATTGAGCATTCCGAACACGGCAGTAAAGTCTTCTACCACCGATGGTACTCCGAAAGGGGAAGAGTAGGTAGGCGCCAACATAAAGCATTTGATTCCGACAAAAAGCCACCGCGAGGTGGTTTTTTTATTTGCTACCTTTTGCACAAAGAACGTACATCAAATCCTAATAAGGGTTATAATTATGAGCATGAAAGGTTTATATAGAAAGTATGTTGGGTTCACTTTGATAGAAGTTCTGGTTGTGGCTGCGATTATTGGGATACTATCCGCCGTTGCTTACATTTCTCTCAATGAAGCTAGAGACAAAGCAAAGATAGTGGCGGCCTATAACGACATAACTCAGTTTGAATTAGCACTACGTTCATTTAGGACTGTAAATGGTGAACCTTGGCCGGTCTTAGCGAACAACAATTACGTCACCATGCGACAACATTCAATAGATGCTTTGATTAATTGTTCTAGTAGTTGTACTTTCCCAAATTTTTCAACCTATCTTGCTGTGGCGCCCGAGCCACTTGATGGAGTAATTAATTATTCATATGCAAACACAGGTACAGCATACGAGTGCGGTGGAGATGATAAGCATGCGACAGGGGTAAGTATTCGTATCGGTAATCTAAACGCGTCCGATCCAGATAGTCCCTTGATGGATGAGTTGTATGATTATCTAAACCAAAAAGTTGATGGCGGAGATGACGATCGCAATTGTGGTCAAATACGACGAGGGGGAGGAAGTTCTTCCATTTACTACTTAATCGGAGATAATTAGTTTTTATTTTTTTAATGAGAAATAAAAGATTTATACTATATAATTAATTCATGAGTTCTATCCGTCCATGGGCATTGTGGCGCCGTATACAATATACAATTGGTTTATTTTTATCACTTAGCGTGGTTGGAGTTTTAATTTATTTTATTAATTTTTATGTCCCACCAAATTGTTTTGATGGTTTACTAAATGGAGAAGAGTCTGGAATTGATTGTGGTGGCGGTTGTGTGCAGATTTGTGCAGCTAGCCTTTTCCCTCCAAGAGTGGTTTGGGCTGACAGCTTCCAAATCACTGATAATCAATATAACGTTGTAGCTTATGTTGAAAACACAAACCAAACAGCAGGTACGCCAGAGCTTGAATACACTTTTGAACTCTTTAATGGTGATACGAAGATAGGAGAGAGGACCGGCAAGACAGTGTTGCCACCAAACAGTGTTTACCCAATATTTGAAGGTAGGGTATTCGTAGACGCTGACAAGCTTGTTACTGATACAAACATTATTTTAAAACCAGCAAACCTCTGGCTACCCTCATCGGTGGGGCGAGACCAGTTCCGTTCAGTCGATATAAACTTGTCTGGCGCAGACAGTCGACCCCAGTTGAGTGTTGAGATAGAAAATACCGCCTTAGTACCAGCCGAAGATATAGAAGTGGTGGCGACGGTGTTCAACGAGAAAGGGGAGGCTGTTACTGCCTCTCAGACCTTCATAGATAAAATAGAAGCCCGTTCTACAGAAGATATCGTCTTTACTTGGCCAAATCCAATTGCAAAAACAGTGAAGAGTTGTGTTATTCCGACCGATGTTGTATTGGCGATTGACTTGTCTGGAAGTATGAATAATGACGGAGATAATCCGCCACAGCCGGTAACAAAAGCACTTGAAGCAGCTGGTAATTTCGTAGAAGAACTTAATGACAAGGATCAAGTTGGGGTAGTAACTTTTGCCACAGAGGCAGAAGAAATTACTTTTTTGACTTCCTCACATGGAAAGACAGCTGAAGCTGTACGAAGACTGTCGATAAATCCTAAAGAAGAGGCCGGTTTTACAAATACTGTAGATGCTCTGAAGCTATCGAATTCAATACTCAATTCTGAAAGGCATAACGGAGACGCAAGGCGAGTTTTGGTGTTGTTGACTGATGGTTTACCTACCGCCGAGGGTGATAGAGATATTGTGGCCGAGACAGAAATGACAGCCAAGGCAATCAATGAGAATGGGGTAGAGATATTTGCGATTGGTTTAGGTAGTGGAGTTGATCAGAACTTCATTAGAAGTATCGCTTCAGCTAACGCCAATGCATACTTTGCCCCTACAGGAGCGGACTTAAATAGTATCTATACCAAAATTACCTCGTCACTTTGTGAGGCTGGACCAACCAAAATAGATGTAGTTGCTAAGACAGAAACCAACTTTGCGCCAATTCGCTAGTGTCGACAAGTTCCAGAAGATTTTGTTTAGCGTACAATAGTAAGCATGGGACAACTCCGTACACTATTTGGTGGTTTTGATGCGATTCTTTTCTTTAGTATGCTCGGCTTAACCCTAATGGGTTTGGTGACAATGTATTCTCATGTCGGTGATAATTCATTTTTTAACCGTCAGATTCTCTGGATTTTTCTCGCTTCAATAGTGTTATTTGTAGCCATAATTCCCGACTACCGTTTTCTGCGGTCTGGGAACATGGCCTTCTTTTTGTATTTAGCGACGATGTTTTTTTTGATTCTGGTGCTAATTATCGGAGAGGTTACTTTAGGTGCTCAAAGTCGGTTTGACCTAGGGTTCTTTTCTCTTCAGCCATCAGACCCAGCAAAGCTGGTTTTGATTATTTTGTTGGCTAAGTATTTTGCTAAACGCCACGAGATGATTGGTGATTTTAGACACATTTTGGTTTCTGGTTTTTATGCAGTATCAATTTTTGGTTTAGTTTTTATTCAGCCTGACTTTGGGTCAGCCATTATTCTTTTCTTTGTTTGGTTAGGTATGGTGCTTGTTTCTGGTATAAAAGTTAGGCACTTATTGACGGTCTTTTTGCTGGGTATTGTTGCGTTTGGAATGATGTGGCAGTTCGCTTTTCAGGATTATCAAAAGGAACGTATTATGACTTTTCTTGATCCGTTGTCTGATATTCAAGGAGCCGGATATAACGCCTATCAGTCTACTGTAGCTATCGGTTCGGGTGAAATATTCGGTAAAGGTATCGGCTATGGAACACAGTCAAAACTACTGTTTTTGCCGGAATATGAGACTGATTTTATCTTCGCCGCTTTTGCTGAAGAATGGGGCTTAGTCGGGGTAGTTTTATTGTTTACATTATTTTCAATTTTAGTTTGGCGCTTATTGCATCACGCAGTTGCCGCTGACACTAACTTCGAAAGACTGTTCGCCTCTGGTGTTTGTATGCTCTTGGTGGCTCACTTCTTTGTTCATATTGGAATGAATATCGGCCTACTTCCGGTAACCGGAACCACCATCCCGTTTCTTAGCTACGGGGGTTCTCACTTAATGACCGAATTTCTTGCTGTTGGTATGGTAATGGGGATGTGTCGGTATTCGCCGGTGAGATATCAAGCATCCGATGTATTAGAGGCGTAAACATTAAAAGTCTGACTCGACATATTTTCAATTGAAAAGTTTTTTTCTATTTCAGCTTTTAGATTTTGTCCCAATTCTCGTCGCATTCCTTCATCACGAAACAACATCTCTAAGGTAGTAGAAAGTAGTTTTGGAGTTGGTTCAATTAGGAAGCCAGTTCTGCCAGTCTCAATAATATCTCGATTGCCAGGTAAATCACTTGCAATAGTCGGAAGTTCAGCCATGCCGGCTTCCATTAATACGTAGGGCAAACCCTCTTTTTTGGACGGCAGAATAAAAACATCATATGCTTTTAGGTAGGGGGCACCCTCGACAAAACCAAGTAAATGAACCCTTTTTTGGAGGTGATTGTCTTTAATTAGTTTTTCTAGGTTAGCTCTTTCTTCGCCTTCACCAATAATAACCAAGTGAATCTTTTCTGGTAGGGAGGTCATGGCCATTATTACAGATGACCAGTTTTTGTTTGGGTGTAGCTCACCCATCCCACCAATCCAAAAAGACCGAGGAGGAATTTCGGGAGAAAGTGTTTTTCGCGCACTGGGTTTGTCTAAGAAGTTAATTGTTGATACGCCGTTTTTTACTAAGTAGATTTTGTTAGTCAAACATGGCATACGCCTTGCTCTATCAAATGTTTCGGTCGAAATCATAATGGTTTTGTGAGCCAGTTTGATGGTTAACCAAGTACCTATGTATATTAAAAATCTTTGCCAATAAGGGCGCCAAACTTCGTCAATGGTCAAACCGTGTGAAGTGAATATTATATTTTTTACTCCAGCTAGCCGTCCTGCTAAGGCACCGACACCACCGGCCTTGGAGCTAGTCACATGTAGGACGTCAGGTTTTTGTTTCCTGACTATGTTCCAAACTTCAAATATAGAAAGAATATCACTGAAAAAGGACATGTCACGTAGAAAATTTTTTACTTTAATAACAGGAATATTATTTGCTTGGAGTTTTGTTACAAGCTGGCCTGTGGGGGCACCGGCTTTGCCGGTGCCCCCACAGGCCACCACTACATCATGACCGGCATTTTTAGCAGAAACTGCCAAGTCCAGCACATACTTTTGGGCGCCACCATAATTACTTTTGGTAATTAGATATAGGATTTTAAGTTTCTTTTTAGGCATGGATATTGTTATTGTAACAACAATAACTCAATTATGGTTATTTTACTTGCTTATATGTGAAACTTAGGTAGGATTTAGGCATTAATTACGGATATGGGTGAACGAGCCAGAGAATTATTTATTTTGGTTGTTGGAGACATAATTGTTTTCAATGTAGCTCTTTGGCTGACTTTGTTGGTGAGATATTTTGAATTGCCGACGATGGACAGATTAGATGCACACATTCCACCGTTTCTTACTTTTACAGCTGTTTGGTTAGTCATATTTTTTATTCTTGGTTTATATGACAAACACACAAACCTCCTAAAAAAACTGCTAGTCAGTAGAATCTTATATGCACAAAGTATAAACGTATTTGTTGCAGGTATATTGTTTTTCGTTATCCCTTTTGGTATTACACCTAAGACAAATCTAGTTTTGTACTTAATAATTTCTTCAATCTTGCTTACCGCTTGGCGACTGAGAGTTATTCCGTTGCTTTCTCCTAAACAACGTCACAAAGCACTTTTGATAGCTGATGGTAAGGAGGCAGTAGAGTTAGCTGATGAGATAAATAATAATGATAGGTACAACTATTATTTTGTAAGAATAATAGACGAACAGACGCTCACGCAAACTGTCGACTTTGAAAAAAAGATTTTGTCTTTAATGGAGCGTGAGAAAATTGAATTAGTGGTCGTTGATCCAAGAGGAGACGCGATTAAAACTTTTTTGCCTGTTCTATTTGATTTATCTTTTCTTCATTTTGCGTTCACCTTCTTAGATTTTAATCGTCTGTATGAAGATACTTTTGATAGGGTTCCCGTTTCTATGTTGCAGTATGAATGGTTTATTACCAATATATCTCAATCAAAAACTGCAATTTATGATGTCGTAAAACGAACTATTGATGTGCTCGGATCAGTATTTTTAATGATACCAGCGGGGTTAGCTTTTCCCTTTGTCGCTCTCGCTATTAAGCTAGAAGATAGGGGTCAGCTTTTTTATACTACGACCAGAGTCGGTCAGTTCAATAAGCAAATTAAAATCTTTAAATTCCGCACAAAAAATGGGGCTGATGTCGGAAGTCAGGCCCTGAGCAGTGATTTGGTAGATACGAAAGTTGGTCTTTTCTTACGTAAGACTCGGATTGATGAGTTGCCTCAATTGTTTAATGTATTGAAAGGAGATTTGTCATTTATTGGTCCACGTCCAGAGATGCCTGCCTTGGCTGAAGTTTATGCGAAGGAGATACCGTACTACAACACCAGACACTTTTTGAAGCCAGGTCTTTCTGGTTGGGCGCAAATTAATAACTATGACGTCCCTCGTGGTGGAGTTGATGTCGAAAGAACAATCGCTAAGCTCTCCTACGATTTATTCTACTTAGAGCGACGTTCAATACTCTTAGATTTACAAATTGCCTTTAAAACTATTGCGACAATCTTGATGCGCACCGGAACTTAGAGTGAACTTTTAAAGTTACATCTGTATATATGACAACAAAAACATTTCTTATCACCGGCGGGGCTGGGTTCATCGGTACTAACATTGCAGAAAAGCTGGTCTCAGAAGGGCAGGTGGTTAAGGTGGTAGACAATCTTGTGGGTGGAAACGATAAGCGGTTACCCAAGGAAGTAGAATTTAATAAGTTAGATATTAGAGAAACAGAAGCCTTGGCAAAAGTTTGCGAAGGAGTTGACGTTGTTATTCATTTAGCTGCCTTGCCTAGAGTTCAGTTCTCAATTCAACATCCACAAGAAACGCATGATGTGAATGTGACAGGAACCCTTTCGGTTCTTGAGGCGGCCAAAAAGGCTGGTGTTAAGAGGGTTGTCTACGCTGCTTCTAGTTCGGCTTATGGAGATCAGGAGGTGTTGCCATTGTCAGTTGATTTGCCTCCACAGCCGAAGAGTCCGTATGCTCTACAAAAATATATGGGGGAGGAAATGATGAGACTATGGAGTGAAATATTCTCGATTGAAACTGTCTCGTTGCGATTCTTCAATGTATACGGTCCACACCTTGATCCGGAAGGCCCGTATGCTCTAGTGATTGGACGCTTCCTGAAGTTGGTAAAAGATGGTGAACCGCTAACTATTACTGGAGACGGAGAGCAGACAAGAGACTTTACTCATGTTCGAGACGTGACTAGAGCAGTTATTCTGGCAGCCAATAAAGATACTGTAGGCAAGGGTGAGTCACTAAACGTTGGGGCAGGTAACCAAACATCAATTAATGACTTGGCCAAAATGATTGGCGGCAAAATTGAATATGTTCCAGCTAGACTTGAGCCAAAACATACTATGGCTGACATCTCCAAAACCAAAGAGCTTCTTGGCTGGGAACCCACAGTTAAGTTGGTAGACGGAGTAGAAGAACTGAAAAAGTATTTTGGCTTGGTGTAGTTGAACTTTTAAGCTATAAATCTGGTATACTCGCCGTAATGTTAGTAGACGGAAAAACTATTGCTAAAGAAATATTAGATCAGGTGGCAAGGGACGTGGCGCCGTCTTCGACGGCGCCACGTCTAACTGCTATCACCTGTGCTCCAAATTTTGAAACACAGAAGTATCTGGAGATGAAAAAACAAAAAGCTTCTGCTGTAGGGATTAATTTAAATGTCGTAGAACTTCCAGCTGATGTTTCAACAGAAGAAGTCATTAAGTGTGTGGAGAGAGTAGCAGAGGAATCAGATGGTGTTGTGGTTCAGCTACCTTTTCCTGCTCAGGTAAATCGGGATATGGTTTTAGAGGCAATTCCGCCCGAAAAAGATCCTGATGGATTTAAGTACGGGCAAGTAGAGGGCGCTTGTCTTTCTCCGGTGGTTGGAGCGATAGATGAAATCAGTAACAGATACAATGTTATCTGGTCGGACAAACGGGTTGTGATTATTGGTGAGGGTAGGCTGGTAGGTATTCCCTCTGCTCACTATGCTCAGACAAAGGGAGGGATAGTCGATGTTTTAACCAAAGAGAATTTTTCGAAGGCTAAATTATCAGACGCAGATATTATTGTTACCGGAATTGGTCAGCCACATCTAATAGGTGAAGATCTGGTAAAAGAAGGCGTTATTATTTTTGATGCAGGCACTTCAGAGGATGGTGGTGTTTTGGTGGGTGATGTGTCACCAGAAGTAGGAAATAAAGCCTCGCTATTAACTCCAGTACCAGGCGGGATTGGTCCAATTACTATTGCTTATTTATTACGAAACCTAGTGAGCCTAGTACGTCAATAGTACTGGGTGTTCTATTGTGGTATAAATACAGCCATAGTTTAATTATTTTATGTCTAAAAACGAGACTCAAGCATCAGACCAATCACAAACTTTTTTGCGGTGGTTTAGAGTGATAGTAGTTGTAAGTCTTATTGCATGGTTAGCCAATTCTGTAATTACTAATGCTACTAATCCAGATTCCGAAAAGCCTTTCAAGCTCGGTCTTGATTTGGCTGGAGGTTCTCACTTAGTTTATGTGGCTGACACTTCAGGGGTCGAGGCTTCAGAAGTATCGGAATTAATGAATGTCTTGCGTGACGTGATTGAGCGTAGAGTAAATATCTTTGGTGTTTCTGAACCAATTGTTCAGGTGGAACACAGTAGTTTTGTCACCGAAAACCCTACTGAACGCTTGGTAGTAGAATTGCCAGGTGTGACCGACGTTAGTGAGGCGGTTGCCGAAATTGGTCGTACTCCGCTATTGGAATTCAAACTTTTTAGTCAAGAGATGGCGGCTCAGCAAGAAGCACTAAGCAGTCTAGGGTCTTTAACTGAATCATCAAGCTCATCTGGGGCGATTATTGGTGACATAAAAATAAACGGGGAAGAAGTAAATGTAGACAACGAAGAATTACCATTTACGGATACTGGTCTAACTGGTAGATATCTAAAGTCAGCCAGTCTCGAATTTGCAGGTTCAAATAGTGGAAGACTTTCCAATGAGCCTTTGGTGACAGTTACTTTCTCCCCAGAGGGCTCAGATTTATTTGCTGAAATTACCAAAGCGCACGTTGGGGAACAGCTCGGTATATTCTTAGATGGTGAAATGCTTTCAGCTCCAGTTATTAATGAACCAATCACTGGCGGTACGGCTGTTATTTCTGGCAACTTTGAACTTGAAGAAGCTAGGTCGCTAGCCAAGAACTTAAGTTTTGGTGCTTTGCCATTACCAATTGAACTACAAAGTACTCAGACTGTAGGTGCTTCGCTTGGAGCAGAGGTTTTAAATCATGGTATCAAGGCAGGTGTATTTGGATTTAGTTTAGTTATGATTTTTATGATTCTTTGGTATCGATTACCAGGGTTGGTAGCTGGAGTAGCTCTACTTTCTTATATAACTATCATGTTGGCCTTATTCCAATTTGTACCTGTTACTCTAACCGCTGCTGGTCTAGCAGGATTCATTTTGTCACTCGGTATGGCAGTAGATGCAAACGTTCTGGTTTTTGAACGCATGAAAGAAGAGTATCGATCAGGAGCAGGAAGTCGTGACTCAGCACATGTTGGTTTCTCTCGAGCATGGAGCGCAATCCGAGACGGAAACATCACTAGTTTGCTTTCGGCAATTATCTTGTTCTGGTTTGGAACTTCTATGGTGAAAGGTTTTGCTCTTGTGTTTGGTATGGGAATTATTATTTCAATGTTTTCTGCTCTAGTGATTACTCGTACATTTTTGATCGCATTGCCTGAGGTAAAACAGTCTAGTAATAGCTTGATTGCTAAATTACTTGGAAGTGGGTTGAGTTTTAATAAGACAAAAAAGAATTAGCAAATACTATGTTCGCAATTACCTACAAAAAAATATTTCTTATCATTGCTGGATTTGTGATGACCACTAGTGTGTTGCTGATTGCTGTTCTGGGTCTTAATCTAGGTATTGATTTTACCGGCGGTTCATTAACTGAGGTGGCGTACAATAATGCTCCGGCAAAAGAAGAGGTTGAAGCAAAAATTTCTGAACAAGATTTAGGAGGTTTTTCAGTCAGAGAATCAGAAGATGACGCTGGTCGGCCAGCATATTTGATTCGTACTATTGATCTGACAGATTCTGAGCGTGATACTTTGGCAAAAAATATTACTGAGCTCGGAGAAGGGGGAGAAGTTACTCGTTTCACATCTATCGGTCCGGTTATCGGTCAAGAGCTTAGGGATAAGGCTGGTTGGGCTATTTTTGGAGTAGTTTCTATTATCGTACTTTATGTTGCTTTTGCTTTTGCTGGGATCGGTACGCCAGTTAGTTCTTGGACATATGGTGGTATTACTATTTTGGTACTTATTCATGACGTACTAGTTCCAACTGCAATGATGAGTGTTCTGGGATATTTCCTAGGTTTGGAAGTCGATGTGCTATTCGTGATGGCGCTTCTGGCGGTACTTGGTTATTCAGTAAATGACACAATCGTTGTGTTCGACCGAGTGCGTGAAAATCTTAAACAAAACCGAACTGAACACCGAAAGAAGCACACTGAGGCAGGAATGGTTAGAGAAGAGGTTACTTACACTTTGACAAAACCATATGAAGAAATTGTCGGTTCAGCGGTGCAAGAAACCTTGGCTCGGTCTATCAATACTTCTGTGACTACCATGGTTACGTTATTGGCACTCTATATTCTTGGTGGCTCTGTCACGCAAACTTTCGCGTTAGTTTTGTTTGCCGGTGTCTTGGCAGGAACTTATTCTTCAATTTGTATAGCTAGTCCGCTTGTTGTAACTTACGCAGCTTGGAAAGCAAATAAAAACTAATTAGATATCCTATTACCTTATGCTAATCGGTATCACTGGAACAGATGGAGCAGGAAAGGGAGCGGTAGTTTCTTTTTTGGTAGAACAGGAAGGATTTGTTCATTATTCTGCTAGAGCGATTTGGGAAGAAGAGTTTGTAAAGCGCGGTATTGAGAGCAGTCGAGCCAACATGAGATTGGTCGCCAATGAGTTAAGAGCCAAGCATGGTAATGACTTCTTGGTAAAATACTATCTGCAAAAAATGAAGGAGGAATCTGTAGCTAAAGCAGTAATAGAATCAATCCGTACCACTGCTGAAGCAGACACTTTGAGAGAAAATAAAGGTATTTTGTTGGCGGTGGACGCTGACAAAAAGACTCGTTTTAAACGTATTAAAGGTAGGCAGTCTAGTTCAGACAAAGTAACCTATAAGGAGTTTATTGCTCACGAAAAATTAGAGATGAATGATCCAGATCCAAATGGTATGCAAAAAGCTCGGGTAATGGAAATGGCGGATTATACTATTATGAATAATGGTACGATGGGGGAACTTAAAAAAGAAATTGGTAATTTTTTGCAATCAATAAATCATGATTAATACAGTTGGAATAATTGGTTACGGTAACTTTGGTACTTTTGTTCACGAACTTGGGCAGCGGTTTTTTCCTGATTTAGAATTTAGAATTCATTCGCGCCGGCAAGAACCAGATAACGAAAAATTCTTTGACTTAAAAACTGCTGCCCAATCAGATGTAGTGATTTTGTGCGACAGTATTCGAGAATATGAGGATAGAATGAAAGCCGTGCTAGAAAACACTTTACCAGACACAGTGTTTATTGATGTGGCCACAGTCAAGAAACATACTAGTGATATTTGCCATAAATATTGTGACGGGCGCCGGTTTATATCAACCCACCCGATGTTTGGACCAACTAGCTATAAAAAACATAAAGGTGATGTAAATGGATTCAGAATTGTTGTAACGGACTACACTCTAAAAAATGACGATTACCAAATGCTCAAGAAGAAGTTTTCTGAATTTGGATTTAATATTATAGAAATGACAGCAGATGAGCATGATAAAAATCTCGCTGAGACACTATTTATTACTCATTACATTGGTCAGTCAATTTTAAAAGCAGAGTTCACTAGGACAGAAATAGACACTCTATCTTTCCAATTTTTGATGGACGCCGTTGAGAGTGTTAAGGATGATAAAGAATTGTTTGAGGATGTTTATAAATTCAATCCCTACTGCAAAGGAGTGGCGGAGAAATTTCATAAAGCTCAAGAAGAGGTTTACAAAGAGTTATAAAAAAGCCGGCGCCCAAAGGCGCCGGCTTTTTACTTTTCTCACGAAATTTTCGTTCCGATAAAGTCTTCATCTGCTAGATAGTTGGTGAGAGCTTCTGGTCGATTTCCATTAATAATCGCAACTTCAATTCCTTTTTCGTCAGCTTCTTTAGCAGCGATAGGGTCAAATGGGGAAGATAGTCCAGGATCCCATTCACTTGGTATTAGAGCTCTAAAATCTGTCCAAGTGATAACTTCAATTTTTTTGGCTTCAGGATTTTCGCGTGGGTCAGCGGTGTAAACATAATCAATGTTTGAAAGATTGATTACTTTCTTTGCACCAACTCTTTCTGCAATCTGAATCGCTCTAAGGTCGGTAGAGCACCCTGGTCTATAGCCAGAGGCGATAATCACTTTTTCATCATTAGAAACATCGAGGATGTCATCTGGATTAGTAATCATTACTTTGTGAGCACTATCTCGGAAGATGGTTCGAAGTAAGTGTCCATTTAGTCTAGTAGCGTGAATACCCATCCAGTCTAAGTCGTCACTGGTTAGTTCTGATACTTCTGCCGCAGCATCCTGATATCGGCGAGCAGTTTTTCCACCGCCAGCAATGATAATAAAACGACGGCCATTAGCCGTCTCAGTATCTATAAAGTTCTTCAATGTACGAAGAAAATCGGTATCAATTTGATCGGGTACAATAAGTGATCCTCCGACCGACATGACAATTGTTTCCTGTTTTTGCATATTGCTGTGCATTGTACTTTAATCAGGGAGACCTGCAAATGTTATGCTTCTAATAAGATTAGGTATAGTAATATCGCACATATATGAATACAGAACTCATTACATCAGTTAAAGAAAGAATCGCTCTTGGTCACTCAGATGAGTCTATTGCCGAGGAGTTAAAAGGAGCTGGCTATAATGACCTCGACATAAAGGAAGTCCTCGTGGAAGCGCATCAAGAGTTAAAGTCCGGTACTCTAAATATTCCCAAAAAAGAACTACCTGGAGTAATGGATTTGCTTAGTTCAGGCTTGGACTACGTTCGTAATCGTTATGATTTGGTTCTTATTCTCGCTATTCCATTTGCCTCTATTTCATTACTTGAATATCTAAATACACTGACGAAAGGAAATCTGTTATTTGCGACCCTTTTTGGTATCGGTAGTTTTGTAGCGATAGTAGGTTATTTTTTGATTCTGGTTGCAATACTTTATATTGTAAGTTTTTCTGCTGAAAGGGAAGTGTCTTTTCAAGAGGCTCTTGTATTTGCTCGCAAAAATATTCTAAGTTTTTTCTGGCTAAATATAGTCTCTTCTCTGGTGATTATTGGTGGTTATGTCCTGTTGATTATTCCTGGTATCATACTGTCTGTTTACATAATATTTTCGCAGTTTACGTTTTCAATTGAAGGACGTCGGGGTGTCGATGCTCTGCTACGCAGTCGTAATCTGGTAAAGAACAACTGGTGGACGATAGTGAAAAAAATTTCTGGTGTTTATGTTGTGTTGATTATTATATTTATTCTTGTTGGTGCTGTGGCAGGTCTAACACTATCTTCTTTACCGGAAGGAGCTGAATCAAAATTCTTATTTGACGTTGGAGCTCAACTTCTTGGAGCCGTTATGTCAGTTATAGGTTTGGTTGTTGGAGTGGAGTTGTATAGACATTTTGCAACGTCTAATCCCTCTAAAGATACTCCAATTATTTTAGGTCGCAAAAAGTATATCGGCTTAGCGATACTTGGTTTTTTATTCAGTCTATTGGTCGTTGGTTCTGTTGGTTATTTATATTCTATAAATGGAGATGAGTACCTGGAACTACAAAATGAATTTGAAGTAGAGTCAGATTTCTCAGCTAAAGAAAGAGCTTTAGAATTAAGGGTAGAGTCATCAGCGATAGAAGGGCAGTAGTATTTTTAAAAACACACAGCTAAGGGGTTGACAAATTTTCAATATGTGCTAGCTTATTGGGGTCTTTAACGACGTGCCCGGTTTGGGGTTTGAAACATTCGCGTGAGCAATTGCTCGAATGTCTAAACCCATAATCTGTCTCACGTTCGTTGAGGCAGAAGTTTGTCGGGCCACTGGTCCGATGAACAAATAGCCGCTGGCAGGTCAAACGCCTCTAGCACAAAATATTTTACTATCCCATTCAGGGAACGAGGTAAGAAAAATGAAAGCGATCTTTAATACTGTGACAATGCTCGCAACTGCAGCCCTCCTGACTTTCGGCCTGGCCAATTCAGCAATCGCCTGTGGCGGAAACAACTGTCAGCCTGGTAGTTACGAAGAAATCGGCGCCCATATCTGGGGAGTCGGAGAATACGGCGCTATTGGTGAAAGCCACAACGGCACTTCGGGTCCAGCCAACACTGTTGGTAACCGCAAGACTCTTTCTGAGAGCGATGGTTTTATGGATATTTACGTCCGAGGCGCACTCGACAAGTGTGCTGATTGTGAAGGTAACAACTTGGGTGTGAATGTTCAAGGTGCCGCCTTCCAGCGTAATTACTCTGCCATTGAAACCAGTGGTCCGAATAGCGGTTCCGCTGTTCGTGGTGCCGCCGCCTTAGAAGGTGCCGCCGGCGCTTCGCGTTGGAGCACTGTCTCACAATAATTTGGCCTCGGCCATGAAATCGTGCGGGACCATGTCCCGCACTAACCCTTCTTTTCAGAAACCCTCTGGAGAAGGGTTTTTTCTTTTTCAATTTGATGTTAACAAGCCCAAACCTTGATTTTTTGACAAAAGTATGCTATAAAGTCGTCCAAGGAAAGTCCTTGACAAACTTGTTATATATGGGTTTGTTTAGATTTTTGATAACTAAATAGAGGAAATAAAAGATGAAAACAAAGCGCTTGTGGGCGTATGTCTCAAGGAATACCCGCAACATCTCGGTGTTGCTGTTGTCCCTTGGACTGTTTGCGGCTTTGCCAGCAAGCGCCCAATCTGATTTACCGTCTTCGTCCCAGTCCCCTTTGGGGGATTGGACTCGAATGCATCCATCATCATTTCCAGCTACCGCTCAGTCTGCCTACGAGCAGTGTGAACGTTCAGCTGGAAAATACGCAAATGATTTTCTCACTTCTGAGAAGTGTGATTTATTGTTTGCCAAACTGATGAATCCGGAAATGTTTACAGCTGAAAAGCAATGTAGGCGAGTCTTGGTAAAAGATAAAATCGTTTTTGACTTCATGAATGGTCGTGTAAACGGACAGAGTGGAGTTGCAGAAAGAGTGCGCAAAATGCTCGGTCGTGAAGACTGGGCAGACATGTGTCCGCTTGATAACGGTGCTTACGCTTATTTTTTCCGGGGTGATCCAGGGAAGAGCTGTAACAATGTTGGATTTGTCTTTGAACAACCAGCAGTCATATTGCCTTCACCACCAAAACCACACGCAAAAGCGGTTTTGGTGTGTAATAGAATAGGGTTTGAAGGAGTTGTCGATGATAGTGGATTCCATTATCACGATGACGTGTTGATAAAAAATTGTGGCCAGACGCACTTTGTGCCTAGTCACTTTTCCTACACAGAAGGAACTCTTCAATCAAATGGTTACACAGAAGACTGTGTGCCCGTCATATCTCAATAGGAGACTCAAAATGAAAACTTTAGTTAAAAGCTTGCGGATTTTGTTCGCTTTCGTACTGGTCTCCACTATGGCGGCTTGTGCAACTAACGGTAGCGGTTACTTAACCGAAACTATGGATGATGATGATTTCATCAGGGCGAAACAGGACCAAAAAGAAGCATACCTGAAAGCTGTGGTTGATGAAGCCACTGCTCTACAGTGGAAGAAAGATACTGAGTATAGTGCAGGTAGGCCCGTCCCGTATGGTGACGAGAAAACCGGCTACACTCTCCACTGGGATAATAAATTGCTTCTAGTCCACATTTATCCAGGTCACAGTAACGGGATGATGGGTATTGATGAAGAGGCCTTGTTAACCTTGCAGACTGATGAAAAAGGCAACATTAAGTATCAAGAGCTGGCTAACGGTATGGGTGGAACCTACCAGAAGCCAACCATTTTCTTGGCAAACGTAGCTACTCAAGAAGGTTTGGGTCGCGTTTTGCTTAAGGGTGGTATTCAGGTTGGGTCTTCATTCATGAACGGTGGTTACGCCGCCGACAAGTATGCAGATGCTGAATGCGGAAACAACTGTGGCAATATCTACAATGGTTCAATGTCGCAGTCTCTAGCGGAAGCTGCAGCAAATGTTACTGCAAATGCCGCAGCTGAAGCTTCTGGTGGTTGCGCTACTGGTACCTGCGCACCGCGCAGGTAAGGTGTCTGCCAGCGACGACTTTGTCGTCGCTGGCAGACAAACTAAATTCAATTCAACGTTTTCGGGAGAAGACAATGAGGAAAATCTTAAATGTAATGTCAGTGATGTGTCTCCTTCTGGTAACGGTGGGTCTGCGAGCTGAACAGCTTGCAGACGTGCCACTCTGGCAGGAGTCCTCTACAGAGGAAGGTTTCAAAGCTTTCTGCGAAGCCATGCTTGCCAGAAAGGCAGCAGAACAGAACTGTAATTTGCTTACCGATGGAATTGGTTTGCAGATTATTGATTTTGCTATCGATGATGGTTACTTGACCAAGACTTCTACTGCTGAGGAGCGCATGAATTATGTAATGCGAACCTTTAGAAAAAGTGGTCTTGTTGATAGAGAGGGTAATTATCCTCGCTACCTAACACCGTCTCAGTTTATGGAAATCGGCCAAGACAAAAATCGAGGCTGGTGGCTGTATGTCGAAGATAAGACAGAGGCACTACAACAAGCAAGCGTTAAGCTCGCGACCACCGCCAACTACATTGCTGAGAAGCAACGACAGCTGGCGGAAAACGGCAATTGGGACATAAGTGTTCGTCCGGCGGAAAATTTGCTTAATATTATTGAGCGGGAAGCTGGCGACGTTGAGTCTGTGGCCGAAGCAATCGCGATTCTTCGTGAAGAGATAAAAGCCATCAAAGAACGGACGTTTACTCCAGAGATGAATAAAGCTTTGGATGTACGTTTTGCAAAACAGATGGCAACTCTCCGTGGCGAGTTCGATAAGAAGCTCAATGACTTGTTCGACGATACTAATAAGAAGATCACGGAAGTGAGCAGCAAAATCGTTGATCTGTCTTCTGGGCAAGAAATGCTCAGAGGACAGCAAGAGGCATTTGCGGAGCAATTCGCTGAAACCAATCAAGCTAACTCGACTCAGTTCGAGGAACTTGGCAAGGCAGACAGGGAGCTGGGTAAGCAACTCACCGAACTAGAATCATCCTTAGCAGGACTTGCTTCTAACAGCGGTTGGAAAATCAATCTCTTGTTTGTGCTGGTAGGGCTATGCCTTATCGGTATCGCTTGGATTCTCTGGTCGCAACGATCAGAAAAGCGCAAGGAAAGATCCAAGCTGTCGCTAGTCAGTAATTCAGCGCATCGCAGCAGTGTAGATTATGATCCGCCAGAAAGCATCCCGGAAGAGCAACTCTTCGATGTTAGAAAGGCAGTAGGAATGCGATAGTTCACTATTTTCCTCAATATTTTAGTATGTTCTTTGAGGAATGAAGCCCCAGATTTTTTGGGGCTTTTGTTTTACCTGAGTTAACCTCAGTAGGTGCTTGCATTATTTCTTACTATCTGTATAATAGCGCCACTGTTCATCGGATGTTGTAGAAGGCTATTTTTTGGTCTTTATGTGCGGGTAAGTTCCGACAAGATATTCGAACGGGAGCAGAGTAAATTGACAGTTCTTACGAACAAATTTTTCTTCGGAAGATTTTTTATTTTGAGAAGAAAAATTTGTTCGTAAGGGTTATGTGATTAATTTCACATAATTTCATAACCACATTCATATTCCCATAATATGAATGTGTACGTATATTTATTTTGTTTAGTTTTTAAACTATTCAAGATGGTATGCATCACAGCAATAACGCATATTCTTTCCACAAGAATATGCGAGCAACCAAATTAAGGCATAAGAACTTCATAAATTCTTTTGTCTTATCCTTATAGGAAAATTGTTTTTGAACGCGCGGCACATGAAGTACATGCGCGCATTATGTTCAAAGACGCAGATTCAAAAAGCTTCGGCTTTTGAAACCTGTCTTAAATTAGAGTTTGATCCTAGCTCAGGATGAATGCTGGCGGCGTGGATGAGGCATGCAAGTCGAATGAATTTAGATTCATGGCAGACGAGGTAGGAACACGTAGGTACGTACCCTAAAGTCAGGGATAACCCGGTGAAAATCGGAATAATACTTGATGGTCCCTTCGGGGTAAAGATTTATCGCTTTAGGAACGGCCTGCGGTCTATCAGCTTGTTGGTAAGGTAACGGCTTACCAAGGCTACGACGGATAGGGGAGGTGAGAGCCTGGCCCCCACCGATGGAACTGCGACACGGTCCATACTCCTACGGGAGGCTGCAGTCGAGAATCTTCCGCAATGGACGAAAGTCTGACGGAGCGACGCCGCGTGGTGGATGAAGCCCTTAGGGGCGTAAACACCTTTTATGAGGGAGGAAGTTTATTGACGTTACCTCATGAATAAGGGGCTCCCAACTCTGTGCCAGCAGGAGCGGTAATACAGAGGCCCCAAGCATTATCCGGATTCACTGGGCGTAAAGGGTGCGTAGGCGGTGTTATTAGTCGGGTGTTAAATCCTGGGGCTCAACCTCAGAATCGCATTCGAAACGGTAACACTAGAAGAAGTCAGAGGTAAGCAGAACTCTCGGTGTAGGGGTGAAATCCGTTGATATCGAGGGGAATACCAAATGCGAAGGCAGCTTACTGGGACTTTCTTGACGCTGAGGCACGAAAGCGTGGGTAGCGAATCGGATTAGATACCCGAGTAGTCCACGCCCTAAACGTTGTCTGTTGGCTTTGGGGGGAATCGACCCCCTCCGAGGCGAAGCTAACGCGTTAAACAGACCGCCTGGGTAGTACGAGCGCAAGCTTAAAACTCAAAGGAATAGACGGGGGCTCGCACAAGCGGTGGATCATGAGGCTTAATTCGTCGATAAGCGAAAAACCTTACCAAGGCTAGAAATTATACTGCATACTCCGGGAAACCAGAGTAGCCTTCGAGGGTGTATAACAGGTGATGCATGGCCGTCGTCAGTTCGTGCTTTGAAGTGTTCCCTTAAGTGGGGAAACGAACGCAACCCTCGTTGCCTGTTACAAGTGTCAGGCGAGACTGCTCCCTCACGGGAGAGGAAGGTGAGGATGACGCCAGGTCAGCATGTCCCTTGATGCCTTGGGCTGCACTCGTGATACAATGGGAAGTACAAAGGGACGCAATACAGTAATGTGGAGCAAATCCTGATAAAACTTTCCCCAGTTCGGATTGTGGGCTGCAACTCGCCCACATGAAGTTGGAATCGCTAGTAATCGTGAATCAGCACGTCACGGTGAATACGTTCCCGAGCCTTGTACTCACCGCCCGTCAAGTCAGGGGAGTCGGAAGTGCCCGAAGTTCGTCCTTGCGGCGACCTACGGTAAATTCGATAACAAGGACTAAGTCGTAACAAGGCACGGCTAGCGGAAGCTGGTCGTGGATTAATTCCAATTGGACACGTTGTCGGTATTTGGTAACAAGTACTATATGACGACTAATTGGTCGATGTTATGTGCCTCAATTGAGCACATAACGAGCAATAATACTCAACACTCTGAAGTGGTATTAGACTCTTGGGAAAGACCAAGCCTAAAGGATAAGACAAAAGAGCGTATGAAAATACTCCATTGTCTGCTGTGGTTATGAATAAAGACCTTACGAACAAAATGTATTTAGATACAAAAAAGAAGGCCGGCGCTATGCGCCGGCCTTCTTTTTAATTTGATATCTACTAACCTCCCATTTCAGTAATATAATCTGATTTCGGTTGTGCTTTCCCTTCGTAACCGATACTTTTGGAAAGTAGGTTTACTACTCCCCAGAAAACGATAATTAAAACAAAAGCCGCTATCCCGTATATCGCCAATGCTTTTGCCTTTTCTCGTCCTTGTTCATTGCTGCCATTTAAAATAAAAAACCTAAAGGCGTTAAAGGTAAAGAACAGAAAAGCCATTGCTAGTAAAAAAGGAATCACAACGGTACTTAAAAAAGTGGTGATATTTTTAAATAAAGCATGCAAAGTTTGAGCATGAGTGATAATGGGGAGTAGTAATAGCGCTGAAGCAAGAGAAAATTTTTTCATGCAAATATTATACATTATGGTTGAAAATAACCTTAAATCTTATAATATTGACTTTTCTATAAACTAAGCTATAATATAAAAACGTCATATTTGTGTGGCGCAATTTCATTACTACCATTAGGGGTTAGTCAAAGATGAAAGAAGTTCTTACAAAATTGTTTTTTGGGGCGTTGTTGTTTGCTTGTACATTTGGCATGTTGAGGGCAGCTGTAGTTACTCTCGACCAGCCTGAGTCGTTCGTAAATGAATTCGGTGAATGTGAGCGCGTCGAAGAAGTTGTGGCCGGGGAGCTTAAAGTTAAGTCACCTTGTCCAGATGGCTGGCAAAACAATCGCCAGACTACAATTCTCTCGCCAGAATCGCAGTATAGAATTGAATCTGGCCTTATTGAGCAACCCAGCTACGATATGGATGCTGGAATCCAGCTCGTCAGACACCCAGAGTTTTAATTCAGTCCGAAAGGACAAACCGCCAACCATTCCCACTGGTTGGCTTTTTCTTTGTTAAAAAGCTTCCATATATTCAAGAAATCTGCTATAGTTTTGGCCACTCGCGAGTTTAATTTATTAAATTCTTTGTCCGCGCTTAGCTCAGTTGGCTAGAGCATTCGACTGATACTCGAAAGGCCCTAGGTTCGAATCCTAGAGCGCGGACAAAGAATTTAAGTTTGCGCGAGCTTGAGCCCTGCATACAGAAAATATATTCGCAAGCTCATTATTTTCCAGCAAAATCCTGGCCTGCGCCAGGATTTTCCGTTTCCGACCAGAGGAAGGGACAGGTCGATGTTTACGAGACCTGAGGGTTGGCTAGAGGCCCACAAGGGACACTTCCGAATTTATGGTCTAATAAACTTTCCTTAAATTCTAGGTCGCTCCTAGAGCGCGGACACGGGACGGGATTTTTTATCTGCGCTAGCTGAGAAAAATGTATAGCTTTATTCTGATTGCAAGGCGTCGCTAGTTGTTATTATTCTGCCGAATAATAATATTTTGATGTATTATATAAAGTAAGTGTATGAATAATCCTTACAGAAAAAAGAAAGACTTTCTTAAAATAGAGTGGGCGTTAAGTAAGTTGGGTATCCAACCTAATCCGAAGCTTGTTACGAGCGTCAAGATTTTTTTATTTATCTTTTGTATACTAGGAATAATCTTCCTTAATTCAGGCGGAGGCCAATCAACTCATGGAAACTATGATGAAATGTGTAAAGAATTTCCTGAGATTTGCTAGTCCTGTAAGGTCAGCGCATAACAAACAATCAGGCTTTACTCTGATTGAGCTTTTAGTGGTGATTGCAATCATCGGACTCCTTTCGTCTGTAGTAATGACCACTCTCAATAATACAAAAGAATCCGCCATGTACGCAGTGGCGAAAGAGGAGTTAAACTTAATTGCTGATGCACTTATGCTCGCTGGAAATCCGTCAGAACGAGCGATAAATATCACTGGATTTACTTGTTCTGGTTGTCGCTGTCGTGAGACCTATGATCCTACCTTGATAAATATTCAAAACGTTCCAGACTCATCTGATTGTATAGTTAGGTGGAGTCAAGCTCTTTCAAATATTGCAGACAAATCAATAGTAATAAATGAAAACAATTATCAATTATTGATAAGAGACCCTTGGGGAGCTCCGTATTTGATGGATGAGAACGAGCTAGAAAGACCTCCTCCTGAAGAGTGTCACTGGGACCATATTAGAACAGTAGGATCTGATGGTGTACGCAGTACCTCTGACGATTATGTTATAAGATTGCCTTTTAGAACCCCTGTATGTAAGGGTAGGACAATACCTAGTACCTAAAAATATTTTTAGTAACTTTCGAAGTCTTCTATTTGCTCAACCGGAGTATTAACTTTGATTTGTAGTTGGTTTGCTTGCTCTTCTAGATTGTCTGCCACAGCTTGTAATTCGGTTGCAATGTTGTAGACAAAAAAAGCAAAGCCGATGGTTAGTCCCCAAGCAACGAAAGGGAATATTTTGTAGGCCTCTAGAGCCTTATCGTTTCCATTTGTTTTCATAGGAACAGTATACACTTCAGCTGTGAGCTTTTCTTAATTTACACACCACTAGCTTTTTTGGGTGATTTTATCTATCATGCAGAGAATGAATTTCAAAGAGAACTTTTACGGGAAAAAGATAACCGTCATGGGTTTGGGTTTACTTGGTCGTGGAGTAGGTGATGCGATATTTTTGGCTGAAGCTGGAGCGGATGTGATTGTTACGGATCTCAAAAGTGAAGAAGAGCTTAGCGAATCTGTTGCAAAGTTGAAGGAGTATCCAAATGTTAGATTTACTCTCGGCGAGCATCGATTGGAGGATTTTGAGAGTAGAGATTATATTTTGGTCGCAGCTGGTGTGCCGATAAGTTCTGAATATCTTGTGCACGCCCGCGAAGCGGGCGTGCCTTTGAAACAATCTGCCGCTTGGTTTGCTGAAGTATCTAAAGTACCAATTATAGGAATCACGGGCACTAGAGGGAAGTCGACTGTGACCCACATGATTCACCATGTCTTATCCGAAGTAACTGGAGAAAAAGTCTTGCTCGGTGGCAATGTGCGAGGAGTCTCAAACCTCCAGCTTTTTAACGAAGTCAAAGAAGATTCGCTTTGTGTAATGGAACTTGACTCTTGGCAGTTGCAAGGTTTTGGTTGGTCTAAAATAAGTCCACAAGTTGCTGTCTTCACTAATTTTATGGAAGACCACTTGAACTACTACCAAGCAGGAGGTCGAACTAAAGAAGAGGCGATGAAATTATATTTCGCCGATAAAGCTAATATTTTTAAGTATCAAGACGAAGGCGCAGTTTTCATTACTACACCAGAAGTGTTTGCTGAAGCTAAGAAACTAAATGAAGTAACCGTCGGTCAGGAAGTTGTTCTGGTTGATGAGTCAGTTATTCCAGAAGACGCGCTCTTGGCAATGCCGGGTGAACATAATCGACTTAATGCAGCGATTGCCTATGAAGCACTGAAGGCTATTAGTTTAGATGACGAATCAATTTTTGCTGGATTAGCAAGTTTCCCTGGTGTACCGGGAAGGCTGGAATATTTAGGTGAGATTGATGGAGTGAAGATTTACAATGATAATAATTCGACTATTCCAGAAGCGACAATAAAAGGTCTACAGGCCGTTGGAAACACAGACGACAAAAACGTAATTCTAATCGCTGGAGGAGCATATAAAAACATAGACCCATCATCGCTAGCAGAAGAGGCAAAGAAATATTGTAAGAAGATTGTTTTATTAAAAGGTACCGGTACAGATGTTCTGAAAGAAATGGTTGATGCGGAAGAAGTGGGGAGTATGGAAGAGGCGGTTAAGGCCGGGCTGTCCTCCGGCCAGCCCGGCGACGTCCTCCTCTTCAGCCCAGGTTTTGCTTCTTTTGGAATGTTTAAAAATGAGTACGAACGCAACGACGAGTTTGTTAGGTGTATAAATGAAATTGACACTGAAGAATAAGAAAAGCGCAGTCTAAAACCGCGCTTTTTAGTGGCCTGGAAAATCAGACTGGCTAATGAAGAACAAACATTACAGCATTACGTTTGGGAGAGCCGTCGCGCCTATGACTGGCGAGGTGTGATTCTTCATAAGTACACAATCCATCGTGTCTGATGTTTTGCAAGCGAACCCCAAATCCACGCAATTGTTCAATGACAATTGCTTTAAGGTTTAGAGTACCTTCTTGCCGGTTAAGAAATGCATGGCTTCCAAACTGGTCAAAAGGCTTAACGAACTCCTGACCATTATAATCATCGTGAAGAAAACATTTTGGACAAATACCTCCAGTCAGATATGCTTCGACACTTGGTTTTGCGACACCCCTCGTTAGCGTACGGTATGCTCGAGTGACTATGTTGTCTATGGGCTTACCGAATTCATTTTGAGGCATCAAAGCGAACTTCCCGCAATGAATGATTACTCCACGCTTCGTAGTGTGTTCGAATAAGATTCCCGTAAGACAATCTGCTGTCTGCATAATTACTGAAGAACCAGACTCCTCAATTACGATACTGTCGGCATACTCATCAAAATCATTTGATTCTGTAGAACCATAAACCGGTGGCTTTATTTGCATAAAGCCAGGGTGAGTTGAATCACTCGCAGATTTCACTAGGCAAACTTTATTTCTGTTTCCTCGGTATATTACCGGCAATATGCGAGTCCGAGGTCTTTCTGGTCCAAACAAACAAACAGTGTATTTTTCATGAGTGAATACATGTGGTTCAGTCATCTCTTTTCTCCTCTGTAAAGATGTGCTGAGGCTGATATTATGATAATCTTAGTATATGTCAACCCCTAAAATAGATAAGATATCCCGTATTCATTTCATCGGGATAGGCGGAATCGGAATGTCAGCACTAGCTCGGCATTTTTTAACTGAAAAGAAAAAAGTCAGTGGTTCAGACCGAACCCTTAGTCCTTTGACCAAAGCTCTCGACAGTGAAGGAGTACAAATATTTGGTGAGCAAGTAGCCAGCAATATCACTAAAGACATTGATTTAGTTGTGTACACAGAAGCTATGGACCCTACTCATGAAGAAATGAAAGCTGCTAAAGCACTCAAGATTCCGATGGTTAATTATTTTGAAGCGCTTGGTATTGCAATGAATCCTTATTATCTTATTGCTGTTGCAGGTACACACGGAAAGACTACGGTTACTGCTATGACGACAGATATCTTTGAGGCGTTGGGCAAAGACCCGACCGCTGTCATCGGTTCGCTTCGAGCTAAGACTAAAAACAACTACCGAGCAGGGAAGAGTAAGTACGCAATTGTTGAAGCTTGTGAGTATAAGAGAGACTTCTTACACCTCAAGCCAGATGTTTTGGTTATTACAAACTTAGAGTTTGAACACGTTGATTATTATAAAGACCTAGAGGATGTTCAGTCTGCTTTTCATAAGCTAGCTTTGCAGGTCAATGAGGGTGGAGTGGTGATTGCTAATACTTCAGACGCAAATGTGAAACCTGTCCTAGAAGGATTGTCAGTTCCTGTTGTTAATTATCTAGATATTCTAGATTTGGATTTAGAAATGAAGCAACCCGGTTTTCACAATAGGCTGAACGCTGCCGCCGCTACAGCTGTCGCTCGACACGAAAAGTTAGATTTAGACAAAACCAAAGAAGCTCTGATGAACTTTGCTGGTACTTGGCGAAGGTTTGAGTATAAAGGGGAGTTAAATGGCGCTCCAGTTTATGACGACTACGCCCATCACCCAACTGAGATTCGGGCAACGATTGGTGCAACAAGAGAATTGTATCCAGATAAAAAGCTTACAATTGTTTTTCAACCACACACATACACTCGTACCAAATCTTTATTTGATGAATTTGCAAAGGCGGTTGGTTTAGCAGACTCTGTATTGTTTTTGCCAATTTATTCAGCTCGTGAAAAAAATGCCAGCGGAGTAACTAGTCGAGAGCTTTCGGTTAAGTCTTTAGAGTTTACATCAGATTCTACCTACGCAGATAGCTTCGAGGCAGCAGAGAAGCAGTTAAGAAAAAAGGTCGGAGGAGATGATGTAGTGGTGTTCATGGGAGCAGGGGATGTTACGGAATTGGCTGATAGTATTGTTAAATAAAAAAGCGGTCTTGTGACCGCTTTTTGATTAGTGGAGGATTATCCCTGCTCTTTTTCAACTTCAATGGCGTAAGCGTTTGCTTCCGACCGTAACTCAGTTCGGTATATTATGAATAATAAACCAATGAGAGCGACGCTTATAGGAAACATCAAAATAAAGTCAGCCTTGATTGAAAAAATGTAGACGAAGGAAGTTAAGCCAAAGGTTGATATAGCTACAAGTGACCAGAATGCGCCGGTTACCTTTCTCCTTGCTAGAGTTTTGTAATCTTGCAGTTCACTATCTCTCCAGTGAGAACATATCCGTAAAGCAATCATGGCCGCTCCACCAGCACATAGTCCAGAGCAGACAAACATAAATACTATTTGGTTCATACTCCAATTGCCTGATTCGATAATTGGGACAGTTCCAATTACTCCGATCACAATATCCCAGCTGACAGACATTATAAACAAAATGTGTTTTACGGATTCTCGCTTAATCCTAAATGCTTTAAGGGCTTTTGTTAGGGTGTTAATCAGACTAATAGTTGGTTCACGGCCAATTTCTTCCATGAATAGTTCGTATACCAACAAGCCAATAAAAGTTGAGCCTATAATCCCCATAACATAGTCTGGGATTATTAATCCAAAGTTCCACAAGGCCGTAAAGATGATTCCTGGTAGAACCGAGTGGGACAACGCTAGCCAGACAGACCAGTTTTTGTTGTTTAAATGATCTTCATTGAAACGTGCAAGGGTGGCAAAGAATAAATCTATCGCCATGCCAACCGCAAAAGCAGATATGAATCCAATATAACTTAACAAGAGTCACCTCCAAATTTTCTAAGAACTAAAGGACTAGTTGATTAGAATAAGAACACGAAAGATAATAAAAATCAAGGTTTAACTTTTTATATAGTGGCGTGGTTTAATAAAGTGACACAATTAAATACCAGTATCCAGAGTATGGAGTAGGGAATTGACCCGAGGGTTGGGCGGAAAATTTCTTAAGAAATTTTCCGCCCAACCGAAACTCCATCCGCAACCATTCTTCAATATAAGAAACGGTGCGACCTTCAACTCACGAAAGTGAGGTAGATGCGTAACTCCTCTGGTGCGTTCGTAAGAACGCATTTTGTGTTTATTAAATAAATAAACAAATAATTAAATTATGTTAAAAACAGCCGAGTGTGTCTCACCGGGGCACCCAGACAAAATGTGTGACCGAATTTCAGATGCCGTATTAGATGCTTACCTTCAGCAAGACCCAAAGAGTCGAGTGGCGGTAGAAACTGTGGGTTCGCACGGAAAGATTTTAGTAACTGGAGAAGTTACAACCCGAGCGAGAGACGTAGACGTGCTAAAAATTGTAAAAGAAATTGCTCCATATGTAGAAGACGTGATAGTTCACATAGTAGAACAGAGTCCAGAAATTGCTCAAGGTGTCGACACCGGAGGAGCGGGAGACCAAGGAATCATGACTGGGTATGCCACTAGAGAGACAGATACTTTTATGCCAAAAGAGTACGAACTTGCGCGTGGACTTTGTCAGGCTGTTTATGATAAGTATCCATATGACGGTAAAACACAAGTAACAGTCAATGCTGACGGGGAAGTACAGTCTGTTGTGTGTAGTTTTCAAAATGCGCCGAAAGCGGAGCTTTCGGCGCTGGTCGAAGCTATTATTCCAAATGCCAAGGAGTATCACATAAATCCAGCTGGCGATTGGACTCAAGGAGGGTTTGATGCCGATGCAGGTCTAACTGGTCGAAAGATCATTGTCGATAATTACGGTCCAGAAATAGCTGTTGGTGGAGGAGCTTTTTCTGGTAAAGACCCGAGCAAGGTTGACCGAAGTGCAGCATACATGGCACGTCGAGTAGCGGTGGATTACTTAGAGAAGTATCCAGAAGCACAAGCCGTGCTAGTAAAGCTAGCTTACGCGATCGGTCACCCCGAAGCTCTCATGGCAGTGGCGATTGTAGATGGTGTACCAGAGGATGTAGAGGGGTATGATTTAACTCCAAACGGCATCAAGTCATTCTTGCAGCTCGATGCACCAATCTACAGGAAGACTGCTGAGTGGGGACATTTTGGTAGAGGATTTAGTTGGAAGTAATTAAGTAGAGTTCGGCAGAAGCGAAGCCTCTGCCGGACTTTTATATTCACATACTTAGTGCTATGGTTTCCTATATATGGAAGGAAAACTATCACTAGTCGCAACACCAATTGGTAATCTTGAGGATGTTACTTTACGTGCTCTCCGGACTCTCAAAGAGTGTGATGTTGTTCTTTGTGAAGACACTAGAGTTACTGGAAAGCTATTGGCTCATTACGAAATCAAAAAACCCTTACGCAGATATGATGCACACACAAGTGAGGGGGATCATGAGCGAATAATTTCAGAACTAAAAGAAGGCAAGCACTTTGCTCTGGTAAGTGATGCGGGTACACCAGGGATTAGTGACCCAGGTGTTTTGTTGGTGCAGGGTGCCCGTGAAGCAGGGATTATTATTGAAGCTATTCCAGGCCCCTCGGCTGTTACTACCGCTGTCTCACTAGCTGGAATTGCTGGCAATAAGTTCACATTTCTCGGTTTTGCTCCTCTCAAGAAGGGTCGCGAGACTTTTTTCAAAAGTCTCGTGACTCACGAAGAGCCAGTGGTTTTCTTCGAGTCTACTCATCGAATACTTAAAACTTTGACTAGCTTGTCAGAAATTACCCCAAAAGCTCAGGTTTACCTAGGTCGTGAACTGACCAAGATGTACGAAGAAATGATAATAGGAACTCCAGAAGAAATTTTAAATGAGCTTCAGTCAGAACCGGTCCGTCAAAAAGGAGAATTTGTTGTATTGGTACAAGCAGGTTAAAATAACAGTAATTACATAATAATTGCTGATTAACTGTGACTAAAGAAACTCTCGTATTCATTTTTGGAATCCTACTTACTATCGTCCCTTTCTTGGGTGTTCCAGAACAATGGAGGCAGTACACCATCATGGGAATTGGAATTATTCTTATTTTGATTGGTTATATGTTGAGACGTTCTGTTTATCTAAAGAAATTAGATAAGGGTAATGGTGAACGAGGAAACGATACATTTGTTGAGACTACCGAGGTGCTTTTTGACGAAGGTGCGCTAAAATAAAATTATGCATAAAATCGGGACACCCCTAGTTTTCACCGCACTCACATTTGCGGTTTTAAGTCTGTCACCGATTCCTTTTTTTGATGTTGAGTCTAATTCAGTCACAATTGCAAGACAGTCCTCTAAAGAGGAGTCTAAAAAAATTGAAGAAGAGATTAAAACAGAAGAGGTGGTAGACAGTCGACCAGTTGTTAAACATGTTCCTTTGCCAGAACAAGTGAAAGCTATCTACATGACTTCTTGTGTGGCTGGTACTCCTTCTTTCCGCACCAAGCTAGTTGAGCTTATTCGAGAAACCGAAATTAATTCAGTAGTTATTGATATCAAAGATTATTCTGGAACAATTTCTTTTCCTGCAGCTTCAGAGGAGTGGGGCCCAGCTTGGCAAGAAGCTCGCTGTGGTACGAGAGATATGCCTGAGTTGATCCAACTCCTCCATGACCACAATATTTTTGTAATCGGAAGAATTACAGTTTTCCAAGATCCTTTTTATGCACCAAAGCACCCTGAGCTAGCCGTACTTCGTTCAGATCAGCAAACAGTCTGGAAAGACGGCAAAGGACTTTCTTTCGTAGATGTTGCGTCAAAGCCTTATTGGGATCATATAATTAAATTGTCAAAAGACTCATACAATATTGGTTTTGATGAGCTTAACTTTGATTACGTTCGATATCCTTCAGACGGAAACATGGCAGATACTTTTTACCCACAAAGTGTTGCGGGTGAGTACGGTATGGATAGGCAGGCCAATCTTGAGGCTTTCTTTAAATATTTAAATGAAGAGTTAGATAAAGAGTCTCTTTTTGCTGACTTCAAACACGAAAATACCGGTCGGGCTTCAAGTACACCATATACTTCGGCTGATTTGTTTGGTATGACCACTACCAACTTCGATGACTTATCTATTGGGCAGGTTCAAGATAGAGCAGCCCCATACTTTGATTTTATTGCTCCTATGGTTTACCCGTCCCATTATCCTAATAGTTTCCTTGGTCTAGGTAACCCAAATGACTATCCATACAAGGTAGTGAATTACGCTATGCAAGCTGGAGTAGACAGAATGGTTTCTAGTACAACGCCAATGAAAGGTTTTCTACATACACCTATAACAACCACTAACGCCAGTGGCACTGTCACGCAAACTGGAATGTATAACAAGCCGGTATACACAGCTGATAAATTCCGGACATGGATTCAAGATTTTGACTACGGAGGCGACTATGACGCGGCAGATGTTCGAGCTCAGATACAGGCTAGTTACGACGCTGGGGTGATGAGCTGGATGATTTGGGCACCCTCCAATATTTACACCAAAGCTGCCCTAAAGGGGCCAGAATAAAGCTGTAAGTATGTGTTAGCTATTGGCTTTTTTGCCTAAAACGTGGGTTATTATTAAGGTATGTCAGATAAATCAGATTCTTCTGTAAAGCTTTTTTCTTATAGTGATGATCAGCCAGTAAACGGTAAGGGTTTATTGATTCCAACCAAAAAAGAAAAACTTCCCGCCAACACCTTTACTCCCGCTATTGCTCGGCGTACTTCAACACGCACAACCACAAGAGCTGCGTTGTCGTTTTTTGGTCTGTGCGCATTAATTATTTTGGGAACATCAGGTTACGGAA
>JACKGI010000002.1 GCA_020632015.1 Candidatus Nomurabacteria bacterium
GTGCTACGCAAGACACCTCTAATAGGGGAAAGGTTTATATTATATACAACGATGGCTCCATTCCAACGTCTGCAGGCAGTGCCGATGTAATTATCACTGGTGAAAATACTAACCAATACTTCGGTTCTGCTTTCACCACAGTTGATCTTAATAATGATGGTCGAGAGGACTTGGTAGTAGGAGCTAGTTTTTATAGTGTCGGTACAGGAAGAGTTTATGTTTTCTACAACGACGGCTCCATCCCGACTACAGCTGGTACAGCTGATATTACGATAACAGGTTCTAATTATCCTTATTCTTCAGATTTCGGCATCTCCCTCACCACTGGCGACTTCAACGCCGACGGAAAGGATGACTTAGTGGTAGGTGCAGACGATAGCAACGCTAATATAAGAGGCAGTATTCACATATTCTACAACGACGGCTCCATCTCTACGACTTCTGCTACTGCCGATGTGATTATTTCAAGTGAAAATCAAAATAGTGCATTTGGTAGACATCTTACTGTTGGTGACCTCAACAACGACGGTAAAGACGACTTAGTTGTCGCAGCTCCCTTCTACTCCTCATTCACTGGTCGCTCCTACATCTACTACGGAGGAACATTCTCGGCTTCCATGGAAGCTGCTACTAGCTCTAGTGTGATGGTGACAGGTGATAGTGCTAACGACGACTTTGGTTTTGCTCTGGTCGCCGGGGATATGAACCATGACGGGAAGGACGACTTGATAATTGGTGCTCCAGGATATAACAACGGCGGAGACACCGGTCGAGTGTACTTCTACCAAACCCGCGAAGACTACGCGTGGGAAATCCAGCGTAGCGACTCCTCCGACGGCCTCCGCGTCGACCTCTTGGCTGGCTATGAAATGAAGATTACAGGAGAGCCTACAGAAGGCATCTTCGCTTCAGCCATCGCTATGGCTGATTTAAATAATGACGGGAAAGAAGACCTTATTGTTGGTGCTCCTGGTTACAATTCAGGCCAAGGCGGAGTCTACATTTTTTATAACGACGGAAACTATCCAACTAGAGGAGGAGGGGCGGATGTGGTTTTAACTGGTGAAACCTCGAGTTATTTTGGCGCGGTGCTTACCACAGGTGATTTAAATAATGACGGGAAAGACGACTTAGCAGTAGGTGCTTATCCAGACTCTTCATTCGCCGGCCGAACCTACATCTTCTATGGCGACGGCTCGATTCCAACCACCGCTGCGACGGCCGACGTTATCATTACCGGTGAATCAAGTTCAGGTTTTGGCTACTCCCTCACCACCGGTGATTTCAACGCCGACGGCAAAGACGATTTGGTGGTTGGTGCATATAGATATAATAATTACCAAGGCCGTGCTTACATATTCTATGGCGACGGTTCTATACCTACCACGGCCGCGACGGCTGACGTCATCATTACTGGAGAAACCTTTTCACGCTTCGGCTACTCCCTCGCGACCGGCGACTTCAACAACGACGGACGAGTTGACTTAGCGGTCGGAGCTTACTACTATTCTTCAAACATTGGTCGCACCTACATCTTCTACGGCGACGGCTCCATCCCAACCACAGCTGCGACGGCCGACGTCACCATCACCGGTGAAGCCAGCTCACGTTTAGGCAACTCCCTCGCGACCGGCGACTTCAACAACGACGGACGTGATGACTTGGTGGTTGGAGCTACTTATTACTCTGCATTTCCTGGTAGTACCTACATCTTCTACGGCGACGGCTCCATCCCGACTACCGCCGCCGCCGCCGATATTATTTTGACTGGAGAAGGGAACGGTAATCAATATGGAGTTACAATTGCATCTGGCGACATCAATAACGACGGAACAGACGATATCCTAGTCGGTGCCACCGGCTACAACTCCTCCCAAGGTCGGCTGTACATGTACACCACCAATGACCGGCATATTACTGGTGAGGGGACTGACAGTTTCTTCGGTTCTAGTTTCACCAGTGGAGACTACAACAACGATGGGAAAACTGACCTCGCGGTTGGGGCGTATGGTTGGGATGATAACTACACCGGCCAAGTCTACCTTTTCTATGGTGGCAGCAAGGGCACCACCACGGCAAGCGGCGCTGACGTTATCATTACAGGTGAGAGCAGTAGCTTCTTCAGCTCCTCCCTCACCACCGGCGACTTCAACAACGACGGCAAAGATGATTTGGTGGTTGGAGCTTCTGCTTATAACACAAGTACAGGACGAGTTTATATTTTTTACGGTGATGGTTCTATCCCAAGCTCTGCTTCCTCTGCCGATATATCCATTACTGGTCAGACAACTAATAATTTGTTTGGCCTAGCTCTTGCTGTTGTCGATTTGAATAGTGATGGTCGCGAAGATCTTATTGTTGGAGCTGAGGGATATTCTTCTTATACTGGTCGTGCATATATCTTCTATAATGACGGCTCTATCCCAACCACAGCAGCTACCGCCGATATTATAATTACTGGTGAAACTACTAGTACAAACTTTGGTCACGCTTTTTCTATTGGCGATTTCAATTCAGATGGTAAAGACGATTTGGCAGTAACAGCTTCTTCTGGTAACGGTAGTGTACATATCTTCTATAATGACGGCTCTATCCCAACCACCGCTGATACTGCAGACATTTCAATTGTTGGCGAGACCACCAGTTCTTTTGGTAGTGCTTTAGCTACTGGCGACTTCAACAACGACGGCAAAGATGATTTGGTGGTTGGAGCTTATACATACTCTACAGTCGATTTTTCTAATGCTGGTCGCACCTACATCTTCTACAATGATGGCTCGATTCCAACTACCGCCGCGACGGCCGATGTGGTTATTACTGGAGAAGATACTTCTAGCTACATGGGCTACGCCCTTGCCGTGAGCGACTTCAACGCTGACAGCAAAGATGATTTGGCCATTGGTGCTTTTGGTTATTTAACCAGCACTGGTCGTATCTATGTTTTTTACGGTGGTGAAATCAGAACAAGAGATGCTGTAAATGCAAACCTAATAATCACTGGTGAAAAAATCAATTCTAATACCGGCAGAAACATTTATTCTGATGACTTGAATGACAATGGTGTAGACGACATAATTATTGGAGCTGGTTGGTACGATACTTCAGGTACCAACAACGAAGGACGAGTGTATGTTCTCATGTCCGAAGCCTCTGCCGAACATGTATCTACCATGAAGATTAACGGAACGGTCAAGTTTAACGGAAGTGTGAAGTTCCACTAAAGATTTGGTTCTTTAGGAGGTGACAAAGGAAGGACTTTTGATTGACATATTAGTATATTGTCAGTATAGTTTTGTTAGTCAATTTCTCTGGAGAACAGCCATGTTTTCAAAGATATTTCAGTTCTACAAAAAACAAAAAGCGTTATATCTGAAGTGTAAAGCGCAAAATCGGATTCACAATATCTTGCTTGATAACGGCATGGTTGATTCGGGCTACGTCTGTATCTCAATCGTCACTCAAGCTATGATTGATGAGGATCCTTTCGATAATCCTCGGCACTTGGTCAAGGTATCTCTCAACGATTCTTGTCCTCTGCTAGATGTTTCTGCAAAGCTGGATGACTTCAGGAGAGAAACAATTCGGCGGTTCCGAAAGCAGGATTTTATCAGCGATGTAATACCGGGTGACGAGTGTATGTTTTATGTTGCTCGTCCGGTGTCTGGTTCTTGGCAGGACAAGCATTTGGTTGTTATGGAATGCTTGTCGTGGCTACCGCTGAATGACGGCTTTCTGCCAGAAAGAGTAATGAGAAGGATTGCCAGAGAATTCCCGCAAATACAACGTGAATGTGCTCTGCAATAAATTACTTCAGCCTACGAAGACCGGTTCCGACCGGTCTTTTTCTTTATTTGGGTATATAATGTAAAAGATTAACAGCTAACTATAATTCTATGGAATCAATACTTATGGACGTAAATTGGACCGCTGTAATTGTCGGTGCAGTACTAGCCTATGTAGCAGGTTGGTTGTGGTACTCAGAGAAAATGTTTGGTACCAAGTGGTCAGCTGGTGTAGGTCTAGATATAAGTGACGACGTGTCAGCTCCTATGGGGCCGGCAATGGTGGCTCAGGCTTTTGGAACATTTTTGCTAGCTTGGACTGTTGGAGTGATTTATGCGACTGACAATCCTGCACTGATTATTCTTCTAGCTTGTACTTATGCAGTTTTGGTAAAGGCTAAAGGATTCTTCCAGATGAATACAAGGTACGCTATCGTCGTAGACGCTACTTATGTTTTAGTAATGGTAGCGATTATGTTTGCTACTCAATCAATACTGTAATATGCAAATTTTTGGATTAGTCTCACTACTTTTGGTAGTCGCACTTGGGGTTTGGTTGACTGCAGAAAGCACCAAAACTCATACCTCAAGCGAGGAGGTAATGGAAGGTGAGGTTGAAGAGGTTCGCTATCAAGATGCAATCAATTCTGCAGAGGAAGCAGTGAAGAAAATTGAGGGCTCGATCTCATTGTCTAGCAAGTCGGTGTTTGTGGCTGATGGAGTGTCCGTACCCGATGATACGAGGATTTTGGACTTGTCTGGTAAGGGAATGTCGGGTTCATTAAAAGCCGAAGTAAGAGAGCTTAAGAGTCTCAAGGAATTAAACATTAGCAACAATAATTTCACTGGTCTTCCGGCAGAAGTAGGTCAGCTTTCACAGCTAGAAATTCTAAATTTATCAAACAATCCATTGACTGGGTTACCATATGAGCTCGGCAACCTTAAAAAGCTTAAAACACTTGATTTGCGTGGCACCCAGTATGCCAAACAAGATTTGGAAGTTATAAAGAGAGGTTTGTCTTCAGATGTGAAGATTTTGGTTGATTAAGCTTAAAGTAGAGTGGTCCAATTTTCTTTAGAGCCAGCCTGCGCTTCTGTGAGTGCATTGCGGAGGTTTTTGGTGATTGGTCCGCATTGTCCACTAGCAATTTTGCGCCCGTCTATATCTACTATTGGCGATACGAAAGCAGATGTCCCACAAGCAAATACTTCATCTGCCGTGTAGAGCTCAGTTAGTGCAACTTTGCGTTCAACTACATTTATGCCAGCCTCCTTGGCGAGTTCAATGATGCTTCTTCTGGTAATACCTTCTAGTATGTCTGAGGCGCAGTCAGGCGTGATTAATTCTCCTCGTTTGACCATAAATATATTGGCAGCGCTCAATTCACTAACGTAGCCGTTTTGGTTTAGGAATAAGCAATCGTCGAAGCCAGAATCTAAAGCGTCTTGCTTGGCAAGGGCTGAGTTTACATAAGCTCCGTTTACCTTAGCTCGAGCTGGAATAGCAGTATCGGCAGTTCGACGCCAGAGACTGGTTTTGAGACGTGCTTTGTCTTGAGGGAGAATATTTACTGCCTCATACATAAAGACACTAGTCTTGAGTTCAAGATTTGATGTCCTTACACCAGCAACTTCAGAAATGGCGTGCACAGTCACTCTAAAGAATTGATTGGTTTTTGGTTCGTTTAATTTGATTAACTCCTTAATTTTTTCAATATCTAAATCTTTTTCAAGCTCTTCTTCGACGTTTGATAACCCAATCATTTTAGCCGAGTCACGAAGCCTCTTCAGGTGTTCTGGGATTCGAAAGCACAACATCCCTTCTGGGGTGTATTTACCAAAAAAAACAGAATAAACACTTAGTCCGTATAGTACAGCTGAGCTGGCAATAGATACCTGTGCATCTGCGGTTTCGATTATTTCATTACCCATCAGGGCGTACTTACCAATTTTTGCCATATGGGTAATTATGACAGTAAATAGTGACTTATAACAGTACTAGACGGTGGAGTTGTTATATTGCTATACTTTTGTCATGAAAACACTACATATTCTTATCGTTGTTACCGTTATTTTTCTTGGAGCAAGCTTATACTTTTTCTTGGCAAATAAAGTAGAGGCGCCATCAGATGGTCCAAACACCTCAGACGGTGTGGTGGTAAGTGCTGTGTCTCACGCCTCCTTCGTACTAGAGTTTGCAGGACTTACTATTTTTAATGATCCGGTTGGAGACTTTGAAACTTATGTCACTTATGGTGTGCCAGATTTGATATTACTTAGTGATATTCATGGTGACCATCTTGATATTCAGACTTTGATTAATGTTGCTGGCGAAGAGACAGTCTTAGTGGCTCCACAAGCAGTTTTGGACAAGTTACCTCTAGAGTTGCATGACAAAACAGTGGTTATGGCAAACGAAGATTTTCATCAAGTTGGAGAAATGACGATTGAAGCGATTCCTATGTATAATCTTCCGCCTGCAAATGATACCTACCATGTGAAAGGTCGTGGAAATGGTTATGTCCTCGAATACGGAGAGACGCGAGTATATATTGCTGGTGACACTGCAGATATTCCAGAGATGCGAAGTCTAGAGAATATTGATATTGCCTTTATTCCAATGAATCTACCTTACACAATGGATGTAGACACTGCAGCTGAAGCGGTACTAGCCTTTGCACCAAAAGTGGTGTATCCGTATCACTATCGTGGCACAGAAGGACTTAGTGACATTGCTGAGTTTACTCGAATGGTGGCTGTAAAGAACAGTGCTATCGAAGTGCGAAATCTAGATTGGTATCCAGCTGAGGTAGATGTGACTGAAGAATAGTTTTATAAATGATATTGTAATAATGCTTAGTCTGTGTTCTAATGCACGGAAATTAAATAATAAATGGAATACTTAATATCCCTAGTCCTTGTGCTTTTATCAGGGCTCTTCTCGGGCTTAACACTTGGACTACTATCACTCGACACACAATCATTGGCACGTCGAGCCAAACATGGCGATAAATACGCCGAAATCATATATCCAGTTCGTCGAAACGGTAATTTACTTTTGACGACACTTCTTCTAGGAAACGTAGCAGTTAATACCACACTGTCTATTTTTCTCGGTAGTATTGCTTCTGGGTTGGTAGCTGGTATTACAGCTACTGCCCTAATTGTAATTTTTGGAGAGATTATCCCTCAAGCAGTTATTTCACGTTATGCGCTTTGGTTTGGGGCAAAAACAATCTGGTTTACCAAGATAGCGATTGTTTTAGCTTATCCGATTGCATGGCCGTTTTCATTAATCTTAAATTATTTCCTAGGTTCTGAGTTGCCTACTACATACTCAAAAACAGAACTGATGGAAATCATCTCTGAGCACGAAGATTCTGAGCATAGCCCGATTGATGCTGATGAGGAGAGAATTGTTCATGGCGCCTTACAATTTTCGCACATGAGAGTTAGGGAAGTTATGACTCCGGTTGATAAGGTGGTTTCGTTCGACCAGAATCAGCGACTAAACGACGAGTTTTATAATAAGGTAGTAGATTGCGGTTTCTCAAGACTTCCGGTTTATAGCGGAAACCCAACCAATATCACAGGAATTCTCTACGTAAAAGATTTGATTGTTGAGGACGAAAACATAACCATTGCTCAAACTGAGGAAGCATTTGATAAGAAATTCTTAACAGTTAAAAGTAGCAATCTCCTGGACTCAGTCCTAACTAAAATGCTCAGGACCAGACAGCATATCGCTATCGTTAGAGACTCAGACAAGCACTATGTTGGAGTTATTTCACTTGAGGATATTATTGAAGAAATCATCCAGCAAGAAATCGTCGATGAAGATGATGACTTGGAGGAGGGGAATGTAAACACTTAATAATTGACAGGTTTTTGCCTTTGGGGGTATAGTCAATTTGGGGTCAAACACATTGCGTGGGAGACAAAATAGCACAATCAAAAAAAGGAGTACAAAGATGCTTAATAATGCATCGTTCACTGCAGGGTTTACATTTCCGGGCGACGTTCTCGACCATCGAGTTGGTGAAAGTCTACACATGGACACAGTTTACGCAGATCATCTGCCTGTTCTATGTCCTTGCGGCTGTCCGGCCTCAAAAAGCATTACTATTCTCAAGGATGGGGATGTGGTGTTGATTAAAAATCTTCCCAAGGTATTTCAGGACGAACATGTTCTGTCGGCCGAGGTAAGGGCGGTAAAAGTCGGTGGTATCAATGAGCCGGCTTTTAGAATTAAAAAAGCAGAAAAAGGAACGGCGCCGGTCACTATTTCATATTTTGACTTGAGGGATTCGGGCGACTTCCACAGCGTAGAATTCTACGTCGAACGTATTTGCGAAGAATCGCAGTGACTCAGGGGTAGGTATTACCAAGATAAAGGGCCGGTTCGCTTGCGAACCGGCCCACTTTTATTATTTAACATCCAACTCTTCAAGAAATTTTTTCAACTCATCACCTTGAATCTTACGATATTGGTTTGGTTTGAGTTTGTCTATCTTTATGTTTCCAATCCTTACTCTTTTAAGATTTTGTACTTGGTAACCAAGGGCGGCGCACATTCGTCGAATCTGGTGTTTTTTACCCTCGGTAATTATTAGTTTGAAGCGCTTGTCGTTTCTTGGGTTAGGGATTGCGACGGCGGGCTTGGTTTGGTAACCCTCAATATCAACGCCAAGAGACATGGCCCTGATAAACATGCTAGAGACACGTTTATCTACCAGCACATCGTATTCCTTTTCATGTTTTGCTTCTGGGTCTAGGAGAGGTCCAGTTATTCGTCCGTCGTTTGAGAGTATCATCAGACCCTCTGAGTCTTTGTCGAGGCGGCCGACTGGTGATACGTGGTTAATGCCAAAATCATTCGCGAGTCGGCTCACGATATCTGTTTCACCTTCAGCAGGGGAGTGAGTGATAATTCCTCGTCCTTTATAGTAGGCTAGATAAGTTTTAGGCTTAGTTTTTCCAACTATCTTTACGTCGTCAGACTCTTCGACCTTTTGACCCATTTCAGCCTTTTTACCGTTGATTTTAACTTTACCTTCTGCAATTAGGGTATCAGCTTCTCGTCTAGAGGCGATACCGTTGTGGGCGAGATATTTATTGATTCTCATTGGGAATTCCATAAGGCTGTGATTATGCCACATTTTATAATATTATTCAAGTTTAAAACAATGTTTGCGTTTTCAAAAATGTATTGTAGTGTTTCCACTGGAAAGTAACTTAAAGGAGTGCGACTGATGTCTTATACAAAAATGAACAAAATTCATGTGGGTGTAATTCTGGTACAGCTCGTTCCGCTAAACGAAGTTTATTACAAGCTAGTTGGATTATTGTCATTTGGACAAATCTCTGTAAACCTCAGGACTGAAGATATTACATTGTGGTATGACCCAATCTGGGACCCTTTAGGTTCATATATTCCTGAATGGATTAGAAACTCTGACTACTTCAGGGATATTGTCATGAAGAACTACCGACGTTCGCCGACAGACAATGTCTTTTACCTAAAACTTCATCAATAAGAGTGAATCAGATAGATCTTGTCTGTTCAGTCGCTATAAATCCCAGCCAAGCTGGGATTTTTTGTAGTTACTTAGTAGAAATCGAAGGAGTCTGATAGTACTGGAGTTCAGAAGGATTCAGTTGGTTTTGGTGGGATACTTCATCAACAACCATAGTAAAAGGCAGGTGTGTGACTAATAGCGATAAGTCTGTGTCACTTAATTCTTCATCGAGAGTCAAAAGACTTATCAAGGTGAATTCAGCCGACTGTCCAGCCGGTAGAAAGTACTGACCGTCTACTACTTTTACATCTTCATCTTTTGTTAAGACAACCCCGACTGTTTTACCGTAAGCTGTAGTGGTTCCTTGATTTAGGATTGAATAGCTTAAAGTGTCTTCGGATTTACTAAATTCTGTGCGTTCTGTATAGATTGGCATCAGCAAATCTCTGTCTTTTAGGCCAAACCCGTAAGAAACAGTAAACAAAACCGTACTATCATTGAGCTTGATCGCACTTTGGCTAGTAGTGAAGTACGCCTCCGAAAAGCTTGGGAGCAGTAGCGTTAAACAGATAAAACCTGTGTATAGTTTCAATTTACTTATATTCATGCCAGTATTGTACTACACCTAATGTATGGAACAACCACTACACTTACCACCAAGCGATGAGGAATTGGTGAAAATGACTCTTCAAGATAAGAGCCATTTTGGAGTGTTGGTAGACAGGTATCAAGCAAAGCTGGCAAGGTACATTGCTCGACTAGGTGTCAGAGACCCTGAGGATCAGATGGATGTCTTGCAGGATATTTTCCTCAAGACTTACCGAAACTTAAATGGTTTTGATACTTCCCTTCATTTTTCCTCGTGGATATACCGTATTGCTCATAATGAAGCGATAAGTTGGTATAGAAAGAAAAATGTTAGACCAGAAGGTCACCTAATCGGTGATAGCGAAGAGATTATTGGTTTCTTAAGCGCAAAAGATGAGTCAGCAGATGCTCAGTTCGATAAAACTGTGAATGCCAAAGAGGTAAATGAAGCACTGTTGAAGATAGATGAAAAATATCGTGAAGTAATAATTCTACGTTTTTTTGAGCATAAAGATTACGATGAAATATCCGACATTCTCAAAATCCCGGTCGGCTCGGTCGGAACCTTATTGCATAGAGGCAAAAAACAACTTGCCGATGCATTAAATCAAGAAGCTATACGTATATAAGAACGACTGATTTATGAATAATAATCAAACCAAAAATACAAAACCACTGAAGGAGACATTATTCGAAAGAATAGAGTCTGAACGAGTGTGCCCCAAGTCCAGACTTATTTTTCAAAGTAAAGAGTGTTTTGTCTGGTTCTTCTGGTTTTTGTCTGTGGTTATTGGGGCTTTGGCAGTCGCAGTTTCTTTGTTTGTGGTAATACATCACCAATTTGCTTTTTATGAAGCAACACACAACAATTTTTTCACGTTCATGTTAGATGTTTTGCCCTATTTGTGGATTTTGATGTTTTTAATCATGGTATATGTTGCCATTTATAATCTAAAGCATACAGCGCACGGTTACCGTTATCCGGTTTGGGTAATACTCTCAAGTAGCTTAGTTCTTAGTTTTGCTGGTGGTTCAGCCTTACAATTATTTGGATTCGGCTATACGGTCGACAAAATCCTTGGTGATCATATGGATATGTATGTATCGCAAGAAAAACTAGAGAAGAAAATGTGGCAAGATCCAGATGATGGGCGCTTGGTCGGGAAACAAGTATTTTCAACCTTAGCACCGACTTCGACAATAGTGTTTGAGGATGTTGCAGGACGACGTTGGCGGATGGATGTCTCTGAGCTCCCAGTTCGCGATCTTGAATTGCTAGCCACGAATAAAACCGTAAAACTAATCGGAAAATCAGTAAACGAAAAAGTGCATATTTTTCATGCGTGCGGAGCTTTTCCTTGGATGATGGAGAAAGATGTTACTTTGGCGCAGATGAACGAAGAAAGGCGGGTTTTTGTGCAAAGGGTAAGCGAGCATGCCAAAAAAGCTAAGGAACAGTTATTTATGACTGGAGAGAGGTCATTCGATTCTGCTGTACTACCAAGGCAGAGTGTATGTGCGACAATTGCACCAGTACGCAAAATGCCAGTAGGAGATGAATTCGGTGGCTAGTAAAGTTTAATAATTTATTAAAAATAGGGAAATGAGTCTGGCTCTTGTCAAGTTTTATTTTTTGTTGCAGAAACTTGCAAAGACTGAAAGATAGGAGTAGGATTTACGTAACACGACAACTTTGGGGTGCCGTGCTGTTTATGAACCAATATTGATCCTTATTACTATATTTAATAATTATACTATGAACTCTATAACACTAATGCAAAAAACTGCCGCTGCACGTTTTTTCGCAGCGATAACTATAGTTTCGATGATTTTAAGTGCCTTTCCGGTGGCTTTTTTTGTAGCACAAGCAGCTGATACTTTAGTTGGGCCAACTGATGTTGATGTTGATAATACTACTGAATTTTCTACTGGGGCATTTGATGCTTCTGGGTATGAGAACCTTATTTTGTCATTTGATTATGACGCCGAGAGCCTAGATGGTCCAGGTGGAGGCGGTGATAGCTTTACTTACGGCTGGCGATCAGGTGCGACAGATACTGACATTAACACCATAAATGGTGTTTCTGAACCAGGAACTCCAGCAGACGAAACAGGTTCTGTTAGCTTCCCGTTGCCAGTTGGTGCTCAGGTTGCTGATTTAGAAATATATATATCAGTAACTGCGAATTCATCGGGAGCTGCTGATGATGTAAATATACTTAATTTGCAAGTAACCGGTGATTTGGTTGTGGTTGGAACAGTTCACAATGTTGAAGATGATCTATATTTCGCAACAGTCCAAGAAGCAATTGATGCCCCCACTACAGGTACTGGAGAGACTATTGAATTGACTGCTGATATTACTACAGGATCTCAAATAACCATTAATAAAGAAATTACTTTAGATGGTAATGGTCACACAATCTCACCAACTTTTGCAAAGACTACCAATAGTAATAACTCAGTGATTACTATTGGTAGTGATAACGTTTCTGTTACTGATCTCGTAATTGATGGTACAGGAGGTACAAATTTACATGGAATTAACGTTTACCGGTCTGAAAACGTGTCAATTGTAGATTTGACTACAATAAACGTTAACCGTACTGCCGTTTTAGCTAATGGTTCAGAAGTTGATGTTGAAAACATTACCACAACAGGTAGTGGAGGAGGTGGATGGAGCGTTATGAATGCTGACCAAGGTTCTAATGTTACAGAGCCAACTGTTTTAACTGTTCGAGGAGTAAGTTCACACGATGAACCCTCTCCGCTAACCACCCCACACATTAAAGTCGATAATACTGGTAAAGATGTGACAGTAAATGATGTTGAAGGACAATATGATTACTTGTTTATTCCTTTCCCATCAATTTCACCCGCTAGTCAAAGTCTTGTGCAAGAACTTCAGCAAGGGCCAGGCATAGGTCTCTACACTCTAAAAGTAGAAGAACCTAAGAAGGTGGCTATTTGTCACTGGCACCAGAATGGCTTTAACTTAATTGAAGTTTCCGTAAATAGTATTGCAAATGCACATGGAAACGATACAGAAGACATCATTCCAGTTATTCCAAATATTTATCCTAACGGTCAAAATCTTTCTGCTGACTATAATGGTTTCACAGGAAGTGAGATTCTTGACAACAATTGCGAACCTGAGCCAGTAGCGAACATTCACACTAGTAAGATTGTCTGTACTGACGAAGCAGATTTGCCAAATGGCTCTGTTACAAAGCCAATTTCTGCAACTACAGCTTCAGATTGGGTAGAAAGCCACTCAAGCTGTGAACTTGTGAAAGGTTGGGAATTTGAATGGGGTCCAAAGAATTCAAGTGATCCAGGTGATACTCTAGTGGGTTCTGCCGGAGGAGACTGGACTACATTTACTGGCTCTATCGCTATTCCTGAGTCAGAACTAGAGAGTCATCTTTGGATGCGTGAAGTACTGCAAGAAGACTATATTCCGTTTACTCACGGTCCAGAAGGTAACAAAAATACAGATGACGTTACAGCGGAAATGTACTGTCACACAGATGCAAAAAATTACGACAACTATGACAGACTTGATGGTCCAGAAGCTGGAAATGATTACTACTGTGTAGCTTGGAATGTTCCGGTTGAAAAGACATCAGATGTCACAATTTGTAAGTATGATGACCAGCAAGAATCTCTTTCTGGATGGCAGTTGTCATTATTGGGTGATGAAGTGGACACTCTGGCTGTAAAATCAGACGGAACTACACAATCTATGCTGAATGTGCCTGTAGGAGAGTACGTACTTAAAGCTGATGGAGCTTACAGATACAGAGGCGGTACAGTTCTTGAAGCCGATGCACGGTTCTCTGAAAGAAAGGCTGGAGACCCAGGATTTGGTACTTACCCAGACCAACCATGGCGAGTAGCTTCAGCTCTAACTGGAGGGCTAGCTGTACAAGTGAACGGAGATTTGGGTGTTATCTGGGGAGATACATTCAGTCCTTCACATGTTTACTACGGAGGTCTATCTCAGGCTGTGCTTGGAAATCTTGATTTCTATATATACGACAACGTATATACAGACAACAGCGGAGATATTGATGTCACTCTATACAACGGACGAAGTGGTGTTACTGGTGAAAACGGTTGTGTAACATTTGAAGATGTGCCCTATGGTGAATATGACATTGAAGAACTACTTCAAGCAGATTGGGAAAATGTCTCAGGTCTAGGTCCGGTAGTAGTGGATGAAGAATCAGAATTATTTACAGTTGTAAATAAAGATTTAGATAGAGAGCCTGTGCTCTGTACTCTAAAGCTAACTAGTGATGACACTAATACTGTTGAGGAAAAAGAAGGTGCATTCGCAGTTGTACTAGATTTCATTCACGATGCTTGGACAGAGTCACTTCTAGACGCAGATTGGATTTGGGGAGACCAAGGTCCAACCGATCCTTCGCAAGCAGAAACCCAAACCTTCTCAAACAAATTTGGATGGGGAGGAGCAACTATTGTTGATGCGACGCTTACAATCGCTGCCGACAATAGCTTCTCAGCTTCAATCAACGGAGATTTGGCAGGAGAAGATCTTACTGAACACAATTACGGAGCAACAAAAGATTACGACGTTGCTGGGCTAATTGATAACGGAAATAATGAATTATTGGTTGAAGTAACAAACTTTGCTGGTTCTGCAAGCAGAAAGAGCAATCCAGCTGGACTTTACTACGAATTGGTTATCACTGGAGAAGGTGAAGATTGTGGGGTTCCGTATATACCAGAACCAGAAGAACCAGAATATGGTCCTTACTGTGGAGATGGTGAAATCAACCAATTATGGGAACAATGTGACGGTGATGACGTAGAAGAAGGTCAATCTTGTACAGATTACTGTACTCTTGATAACCAATGTTCTGCTGAACCTCTTATCAAGATTACTCTAGATGAAACAGACTCAACATCATTTGATGGTTCGATTCACCTAGATATGGCTGGAAATATGATTCCTAACGGAACATGGTTCAGCTTTGGAGAATCAATAGGAGCTGAAACTATGAGTTCAATTGCCAACGCTGTAGACGGTCTAGCTGTAAAGCGAGACACTGTAAACAATAAGCTAGCTCTAGCGTTCGTTGGCGGTAACTCATCAACTCACCTAGATATTGTGGCTGGAACAATCATGACTAAGGGAATTGACCTTGGTTCAGTTGATAGAGCTCCAAACCCACAATTTAAGCTAGAAGATGGTTCAGGAAGCTCATTCGATGATGTGTTCGATAAGAATCCTGATCAAAGCATCGACTTTGACTTACGAGCAGACACAGGAAACGACGGAGTAACAGTCGTAATTGGAGAAGGTGAAGAATACGACTGTCCTGAATGTAAGGCTGAAGTTGAAGCTCGAATCGTAATTCGAGACGAAGATGGAGCCGAAGTAACAAATGGAGGGCTTGGAAATCTAACTGAAACTGTAATCTTAGGAGATGGTACAGAGGTACCGTTTGGAGAGTGGTTCAAGATTTCTGAAGCTGCAAATCCAGGCGATTCAGCTGAATGGATTGATGATGCTGAGACTGTAACTAACTTCACTAATCCAGCTAACCTAGAAGGGCTCTTTGTAAGTCGAGAAGGAAATGGAAAGGTTAAGGTCGCACTCTATGGTTACCACAACCCTGGAGGCGACACTAACTACGAATCACTTCGAGCGACTATCGAGTTCAATGACGCAAAAGTACTTGGAGGTTCAACAACTGGAATCCCAGGAAACTTCAAGCTAGAAAATCACTCAGAAACTGACCAAGTTAACTCAAATGACAACTTTGACAGTTTCGCTGAAGCTGGAGACTTGATGTCAGTAGACTTTGATTTCTGGGTAGACACAAAGGCTGACGGAATAACTATCACGCTTGATTCAGATGAAATTGATTCATGTGAAGACGATGATGACCCACGAGAGCCAGCAGAACCAATGACACATAGAATCGAAGGAACCAAGTATGTTGTTTCAGGTGATTCAGAGTACACTCCGTACGAAGGATGGAGAATATATGCAACAAACGGTGACCAAGATCCACTAAGTACCACAACAGACGAAACTGGACATTACTACTTTGATGTAGAGCCAGGGGAGTGGACAATTAGTGAGGAAATGCCAGAAGGTTGGAGTCAAGTTCAGGTTCGACAATACGACTATATCCAACTAACAACTGATGAACCGCTTACTTGTGACTTCCTTATTTCTGACTACGAATTCGTTAAGTATCTAAGAATCTCAGAATTCATCCAAGATGATTCAGAAGAAGAGTATCAAGATGAATCATCAGGCTATGAATGTGATTTCTACAATGAGCTTGACGAAGATGAAGATAATGGAGGTCCTGATGAAGAAGAGGAGGTGGTCAGAAGAAGCTATAGTTCAGGTACCAGAATTGGGGGAGGTTTAACTCCTCGAGTACTCGGTGCTTCAACAGATTCATGCCCATTCCTTGTAGAGTACATGCAGATTGGTGCTACCAATAACCCTGTTGAAGTAACTAAGCTACAACTCTTCCTAAATGTCTTCAAAGATATGTTTGGAGGAACAGAGAACCCTGTAACTGGAGTCTTTGGTCAAACAACTGACGCAAACGTAAAAGCTTTCCAAGAACACTTCCGAGCAGAAATTCTTGACCCATGGTTTGAAAGGGGAATCGTGCCACATAATCGACCAACCGGATTTGTTTACAAGACAACTCTATGGAAGATTAATAGCATCGTTTGTCCAGATTATGCGGTCTTGCCAAACTTCGAAGGGGAAGACTTAAGTACTAACGTAGATATAGATTCTAACTAAATAACTAGTCTAGAAAGCAAAAAGACCCTTATCCACAGGGTCTTTTTGCTTTCTATTGACAAAACAACAAAATACGTCATAATGTATGAATAATATGAGCCCAACACAGCGTGGTTTAAATATTCTACAAAAAATATCAATGTCGCTTATGGGCGTATTGGTATTGATTACGTTTGTGGGTGCAAACCTACAAGCAATTCTTTGGCAATCATCAGAATGGCTGGTTTCTACAGTTTTACCAGCAGTCGTGGTTGATATGACTAATCAAGAACGGTCTGGTGTTTCAGAGCAACCTTTGGTAAGGAGCGAGACTCTTGATAAGGCTGCAAAGCTAAAGGCTCAGCACATGGCAAAGAATCAGTACTTCTCACACTTTAGCCCCGATGGAGTTTCACCATGGCATTGGTTTGATGAAGCTGGTTACGTATATGCTCATGCTGGAGAAAACTTAGCCATTCATTTTACAGATTCGTCAGAGGTGGTTGAGGCCTGGATGGATTCTCCGACCCACAGAGCCAATATCGTAAGCGGAAAATACACTGAAATCGGTGTCGGTACAGCTAAAGGTAAATTCGACGGTTATGACACTGTATACGTGGTTCAGCTCTTTGGAACACCAGCTGTTCCACCTGCGCCAGTAGCATCAGAGCCGTTAGCGGTAGCCACGACTCCAGAAGTGCCTGTGCCAGCAACTGTCGTGACAGAAACGGAAGTTGTTTCAGAAGAAATCGCAGACTCATTAGAAACACCAGCGACCGGTGTTGAGGTGGTCTTGTCTGAAGAGTCTGAACTCGTAATCGAAAAAGTCTCTGAAGTAACTTCTGAGGAGACAAATGAAGTCGAATCTGCAGAAGTTGTAAAAACACAATCTGATGTAGTTATTGAGAATAAAATATTCGATACAGTCGCTGTGTCTGTTGAAGAAGATTATTCAGAAGTCATCGTGGTAGAGTCGCCAGTTATTTCAACATCTTCAGGTCTTGCGGTGGCTAGCATTAATACTACACCTCCTGTTCATGCGGGCGGAACCATTGCGTCGGTAATAACTCAACCGAATTCATTACTGCAGATAGTATATTTTGTACTAGCAACAGCGGTTGTGATGATGCTTGGAGCGTCAGTGGTTATCGAAGCTCGACGTCTACGTTTTGAGCAGGTTGCTTATGGTCTTTTGTTACTCATGGGTATGGGTGGTCTTTGGTTCGTGAATTCAATCCTTACTACCGGTGCGGTCGTGGTTTAGTTTTGCTGACCAGTAACAAAGCACGTATACTTATCTGATGGATAAGCCAACAATTGTAACTTCAGTCTCCCCTGCCAATGTTTCAAATTCTAAAGAGGCTCCTCTTTATAGTAGTCAGCCGTCTGCTGGGTTTCCGGCTCCAGGAGACGATATGGTAGAAAAGGCTTTAGATTTAAATGATTTATTAGTGGAAAATGAAACTTCCACTTTTTTTGTGCGTGTTAGCGGAGACTCAATGGAAGGAGCTCGTATCTTTGATGGCGATATTTTAGTGGTCGACAGATCAATTGAGCCTAAGTCGGGACACATAGTAGTTGCTGCTGTTTATGGAGAGATGGTAGTAAAACGCCTGATGAAGACAGATAATGAATTATTTTTAGTGTCGGAAAACGAGGATTACAAACCAATTCCTGTTGATGATATGGAAGGATGTTTTATTTGGGGCGTAGTAACAGGTAGTGCCAGAGTGATATTGTAAGAGTATGTCATCTCGTGCGTCTATGCTGAATATGATACTGAAACAACCAAGTCTATTTTTGAATTTCTACGTAGGTATAATGCTTCTTGGTTTTTTCTTAGTTCCCGCTGTTGCTCAGGGTGCCAGTAAGGACGTTGGAGTTTGGATTCCTTGGTGGACAGAAGAGGCTGGAGTTGAGAGTGCTATAGATAATATACGCGACATCGATATAATCTACCCCTTTGTCTTTGAGGTTAATAGCGATGGTTCGCTCAAGAATAGAGTCAATTTTAAAGATAATCACTGGGAAGAATTGTTTGATGAGGCTGACGATGAACGAGTAGATGTAATCCCGACAATTGCTTGGTTCGATGGTCAAGCAATTCACAATGTTCTTAGTGATAAGAAAAAGCGTAAAAGTCACATTGATGAAATAGTAAAAATGGTTAAAAAATACCGTTTTGACGGAGTTAATATCGACTATGAATCAAAGCTGGGTGAAACAATCGATTATTATTCTGACTTTCTTGAGGAACTGGAAGACGCTCTGGGTAGAAAAGATTTAACTTGCACAATAGAAGCTCGTACCCCACCTGATTCACGCTGGAAGGAAGTGCCTGAAGTCATTCAGTATGCGAACGATTATAGGGAAATGAACAAACACTGTGATTGGGTAGAAATAATGGCCTATGACCAACAAAGGGCTGATTTGAAGCTTAATGAAGAGCGAAGAGGTGTGCCTTATATGCCTGTAGCGGATACTGATTGGGTAGAGAAAGTCATTAAGTTGGCCCTTGAGGATATTGATGAAGATAAGATAATGCTCGGAGTAGCTACGTATGGCAGGGCGTGGGATGTGACTGTTGCGCCGGAATGGTATCGTGACTACAAGCAAGTCTCCGCGATAAATCATACCCGTATTCTGGAAGTGGCAGAGAAGTACAATTCACCAATTGGACGAACTGAAGGCGGGGAAGCTGTGATTAGTTATTTCCCAGAGGATTCTCCTTGGAAAATCTTCAATGCTCTACCAACTCCAAAAGGTACTCCAAAAGGTTTTGAAGCTGCAGCAAAAGCACTTATGGTGGCTACATACGCAAATATCGAAATACCAGTCAGAGTCATTATCTGGAGTGATGCTGAAGCAATTGATGAGAAGATAGATTTGGTGGATAAGTACGACCTTAGAGGAGTAGCGGTGTTCAAGGTTGACGGTGAAGAAGATTCTAAAATGTGGAAGTTATTCTAGAGGTACACGAAGTTTGATGTGGCTCGAGTCCTCGTGAGTCGTTAAGTGGTTTTGCTATAATTAAGATATGGAAAAACCGCTAATTGGTCTACTAGACTGTAATAATTTTTTCGTATCCTGCGAGAGGTTGTTTCGACCTGAATTGAAAGATCGACCAGTCGTAGTTTTATCTAGTAACGACGGTTGTGTGGTCGCTCGCTCAAAGGAGATAAAGGACATGGGTGTCCCTATGGGTGTCCCTTATTTTCAGATAAAGGACACTTTAAAAAAGGTAGACGCTGTAACGTTTTCTTCTCATTTTGCTTTATATCGTGATATATCAAGACGGGTGTTTTCGGTCATGAAAGATGAGCTTGGATTGATGGAACAATACTCGATAGATGAAGCGTTTTTTGTAGTAAAGGAGGAGCCTGAAAGGCTTGTACAAGAACTTAAAGAGGTGGTTGAAAGGAGGGTAGGAATACCCGTTTCTATTGGTGTTGCAAGAACTAAAACTCAAGCAAAATACGCTAATTCTTTAGCTAAAAAAGGAAACGGAATCTATGTCCTAAATGACACAGATTGGTCTGAAAGAATGGTCACGATAAGGCTTTCAGAACTTTGGGGTGTTGGTGGTAAAACCGAACTAGCCTTCAAACGTCACGGGTTAGAGACAGTTCGTGACTTACTTAGCTCAGACAAGGCCACAATAGCTAAGGTGTTTGGAGTATCTGGAGTTAGATTACAGCAAGAGTTGGCTGGTAATCCAGTCTACGTAGTGAGTAAGAAAACTGAACCTCAACAGAGCGTGCTAAGCTCCAGATCTTTTTCCGAAGCAACTACAAATATAGCTGTTTTACATGATTCTATTGCGTATCACGTCAGACACGTCACAACCAATATGAGAGCGATGAATATGTCGGCAAACCGTATCAGAGTCTCTATAATGCCCAGTAGACACAGTGATTTTGTCTTGCGTGGTGGTTCAAAAGAAGCGGTTTTAACTGCGCCAACAAATGATTCAATGATCCTACTAAAGGTGGCCAGTCAATTGTTGGAGGAGCTGTTTGAAGCAGATGTTCCGTACAAAAAAGCAGGTGTTACCTTGCTGGGTCTCTGTGAGTCTGAGATAGGGCAGGAGACCTTATTTAATTACGAAAAAAAAGAAGAAAATACAGTCCTGATGTCTGTGCTTGATAGCCTCAACAAAAAGATTAAGAAGGAGTCTGTGGTGATAGGTTCTAGGCTACTTAATTCTGCATGGCAGTCTAAGAGCGAGGTTCGTTCTCCAGCTTATACGACTAAGTGGTCCGATGTAGCGGTTGTAAAAGCTAATTAAGGATAATCGACATTTGTACTTAACCTCAATTAAGAGTCATGTCCTAGGTATGATTGGAAAAACCTTATAATTATAGTTTTTATAAAGCACAAAAGGGCAGACCCTAAAGGTTATCAACAGCTGATTTCGGACATAGTGTCAAAGACTTAGTACAATACAGGTAGATCGATTGAAGTGATGAGTTTCATACAGGCTGAGATTTTTCTCAAATAAATGAACCCCTCATCATCTCCACAGAAACTTCAATCGAACTTGCTTCAACACTAGTGTCGAAGTAATAGTTATTTAAAAAATAATATACATAATAATATGTTCGCAAAAGCAACTAATGTTGGCTTTGCGCAACGGGTGGTCGCGACACTTGTTGCATGTTCAGTTGTGCTCTGGTCAATCGGAGTTTACTCAACTGCACAAGCAGCTAACTTAACAGACGTAAGTGACACTTTAACTGACTCAGGAGTCAGCGTTGTGTCGGATCACACAATTAGTTTCACTGTACCAGCAGGTTCTCCTGGTGTACTAGCAGGTGGAACAATTACTGTTACATTTCCAGCAGGTTTCAACATGGGATCAGTCGCATTTGGAGATGTTGACCTAAGCATTAACGCAGGTGATCAAACTCTAGCGGCAGCACCTTCAGGTGCTACATGGGGAGCGGTTGTGTCATCACAGACACTAACACTTACTTCAGGTACTGGTACTGCTGGTCCTGGAGATATAATTGAAATTCAAATCGGTACTAACGCTGCCGGTGGTTCAAACCAAATCACAAATCCAACAGCAGGGTCGTACGAGATTGTCGTGACCGCGGGGGCAGCAGATACAGGTAAGACTCGAGTCGCGATTATTGATAGCGTGCTAGTCTCCGCAATTGTAAATACATCATTTGACTTTGTAATTACAGGAATAGCGACAGGAACAGCAGTAAATGGGGACAACACTACTGGTTCAACATCACCAACAGAAATTAACTTCGGTGAGTTGGTAGCCAATACTCCAGAGCTTCTAGCTCAAGAGTTGAGCGTAGCAACAAACGCGATTAACGGATTCTCTGTAACAGTTCAATCAGATGGTGATTTAGAATCATCAACTGGAGCTATCATCGACAGCTTCACAGATGGTACTGATATATCAGTAGCCGGTACAGCATGGGCAGCACCGTCAAACTCTTTGCTTGACCCATTAACTTGGGGACACTGGGGTATGACTAGTAATGACGCTAACCTAGCTAATGACCTAGTTACTGGATCTTCATACATCGCTGTGTCGACTTCACCAAGAGAAGTATTCTCACACAGTGGTCCGTCTGACGGGATAACTCAAAACCACGGTCTAGCAACAGTTGGTTACCAAATTGAAATCACTCCACTTCAAGAAGCGGCAGATGACTACAATACAAACCTAACTTACATTGCAACACCTACTTTCTAGTTCCTACAAGCAAATATCTAGAACCAAAAAGCCTCTTTTAGAGGCTTTTTGTGTATACAAGTTACATTTGTTGAATAGTTAGGTGTTATTATTAATTTTATCTTTATTATCGAATGTTCAAGAATTTTCCACCGTATGTTATCTATTAGCTCATTTACTTATTCCAAAACGGTTGTTCGACTTGTGTCGGCTTTGTTTGCATTTTTTGTTTTGTTTTCCTTTGCTCACCAAGTTTCTGCTCAAGGAGCTGGGGTAAGTATCACTCCGGCAACAATCGAAGAAACTCTCGAACCGGGTGTAAGTAAGACATATTCTCTAAACGTAGAAAATCTTAGCTCGAATGATCAAAAGTACTATGTGTTCACCAGAAACATATCTGGTGTAAAAGATGGTGGTGTGCCAGTGTTTGCTGACAGTAACCTAGAAAGAACCGGATATGAATTGAATGATTGGATTGAGCTTCCAATATCTGAAATTGATATTCCAGAAAAAGGAAAATCAGGTTTTGAGTTCACAATTTCTGTTCCGGAAAACGCATCACCAGGCAGTCACTTTGGTGGAGTCTTCATTTCTGTTGAACCACCTAAAATCGATAAAAGTGGAGCGGCTGTTGGTTATCAAGTTGCCAACATTATAAGTATCCGAGTAGCAGGAGACGCAGTAGAAGAAGCGAGTATCAGACAATTCTCTACTTCTAAGTTTTTCCATGGTTCTCAGAACGTAGATTTTTCTGCACGAATTGAAAACACCGGTAATGTTCTTGTTCGACCTATTGGTCCACTTGAGGTCTACAATATGCTTGGTAAGAAAGTCGGAACAGTAATGTTTAATGAAGAGCGTGCTGCGGTTTTTCCAAATGACACTAGAGAGTTCGCAAATATAAACTGGAAGGGAGATTCACCTGGTTTTGGTCGTTATGAAGCGATACTTAGTGCAGAGTACGGTGATACTGGTGCAAAGAAAACCATGTCCAGCACAGTAACTTTTTGGGTGTTGCCAATGAGTATCATCGGTCCGGCCTTGGGCGTGCTTGCTTTCATTTTCTTGCTGACATTTATATTTGTACGAGTGTATATTAAACGTTCACTTGCACATCTAAGTCCGGGTCGAAGAATCGTCAGAACTCGTCGTCGAAAAGGCTCATCAACAACTCTTTTGATTGTGGTGATTACACTAACGGTTACAGCTTTGTTCCTAATTGTTCTACTGGCACTTTTTGCCTAGTCTAGGTAATATATATTTACTTATGAAACAGCATTCCATGTATCACAGTGTACTTAGAGTGTCTTCGCTAGTTTGTGCTTTATTGCTATTGTTCGAAAGTGGAATAATAAATGAAACGACCACTGAGTTATCTCAAAACACACATCGGTACATGGCTAATGCGGTAGGTATGTCAGTCGGTGTAAAACCAACTGAACTCAATACCTACACCGCTGCCCTGACTCAAAAAGAACGAGAACTAGAAGCGCGCGAAGCTGCTTTGCGCGACCGTGAAATATCGGTGAATCTTTCTACTGACTCAAACAGAGAAACGGACACTTCTACGTACGTGTTAGCTAGTATTCTTTTTATACTGCTGGTTTTAATCCTGCTCAATTATTCTCTCGACTACATACGAGCTAAAGAGAACCAAGACGCACTACCTGTGTAATGCTCAAAAAAATGACCGATACACGCGGTACAATATATGAAGTCATGGATATCATGATAAAACAAAAGGCACTAGTTTTAAGCGTGTTTTCAAGCCTGATGTTATGGTTGTTTTTATTGATGCCGACAACAGCTGAGGCGGTAAACATAATTGAATACAAAGACGTTTTGTCAGACTCAGGTCCTTCTGAACAATCAAACCACACACTTTCTTTCACACTTAATACTGATTTGTCACCCGGTAGTACGATAGAAGTGACTCCGCCAGCAGGTTTTACGGTCGTCTCTACTTCAACTTTTGCAGAAAGAAATATTGAACTTTATGTAAACGGAACACCAAGAGTATCAGGTGTAACAGCCTCGCCAGGGGTTGATCAGGTGGATATAACCACTGGTTCTCCAGGTTTTATAAGATATACATTAGCGCCAGACGGAAATATTTCTTCGGGAAGCCGGATTGAGTTTAGAATTGGTAATCACACCTCAAATTCTCTGGCTCCCGTTACTTCGTACAGTACTTCTACTGGTACTACAACATCTCCAGGTGACCTTGAAGGGATTACCAATTCTCCAGATTTAGGCAGACATGACGTAAAAGTGGAAGTGTTTGATGGTAGCTTGGTAGCAAATGCAAATTTTGTAATTTTCTTGAATGAAAAAATCATTGTTCCAAATGTTGACACAACCGAGTTAATCCCCCCGTATCGTTTTAATCCTGCACCAACCAGCTCGGTCGGAGGAACTACCTTAAATGTAGAAATTTCTCTCGAGACAGATGAGTTGGCCGTCTGTCGCTACGCCACAGGTGCTGACGTGGCATACGGTTCAATGACAAATACATTTTCTAACACTGGTTTAATCTATCATTCTACTGTGGTATCAGTTGTTCCGGCTTCGACCGCAACTTTCTACGTTAGATGTATTGACGATGAAGGAAACTTCAATATTGATGATTTCTTAATTCAGTTTGTGGTCAACGATGTTCCAACTGGTAGTTCCACCTCAGACGGTGTAGAGGATGGTGATGGCTCTGGTACCGGTAACAGTGGTACTGGAGATGGTGCTGGAGGAGGGGGAACGACCGGTGAGTCTGATGGTGAAGAACCACTAGTTGGTGGCTCATCTGGTACTGGTGGCTCTGGTGGAGGAGGAGGTGGTGGAGGAGGTGGTAATACTGGAAGTACTGCTGGTGGTGGTTTTGAAAGTACGGACGCTCCGTACCGAAGTGGTGATGGTCGAGTGGTGATTTCTGGTTACGCTTATCCAAATAGTGATGTAGGGATAATTGTTGACGGAAACTTTTTTGATACTACAAGAAGTAATAGTTCGGGAGCTTACTCGATAACTCTGGATGAAATCGCCCGAGGTGTTTACACCTTTGGTGTTTACGCAACAGACGCATCGAAAGTCCGGTCTTCCACTTTTAGTACGTCTTTTACAGTTAGCGGTGCCAGAACGTCAGCCCTTAGCAACATCAACGTATCTCCTTCCATCAAAGTAACACCTGATCCAGTTGATCCTGGCCAGTCAGTGACTTTTTCAGGATATGCTTTACCAAACTCAATAGTTACTTTAGAAAATGGTCGAGTTAACAAAACTCCAAGTCAAACGTTAGTTGTAAATGCTGATTCTTCAGGAAAATGGAGCACAACAGAAAGTACATCAGGTTTCTCGGTTGATACTTATCAGGTTCGAGCTAAGTCACAACAGACTGATGGACAATCCACACAATACTCAAAATATACATTCTATGGTGTCGGTCGAACTGCTGATACACCACTCAATGCTGACTTAAACCGAGATGGCAAAGTAAACCTTATTGACTTTTCAATTCTACTTTTCTGGTGGAATGGTACTGGAGGGGATTCTGATCCTCCAGCTGATATAAACTCTGACGGGACAGTAAGTTTGACTGACTTCTCTATCTTATTGTTCAACTGGACAGGGTAGACAAAAATGATGTGCAGCCCCTGTGGGTAAATCACAAATAGTAAATTAAAACTAAGTATAATGTTATTGTATGTCCTTTCTGCAAAGACTAAAAGGTAGAGGAGTAAGAAGTGGGGACGCTTCACTGCTTTCTGATGCTGAAGAAACAGCAGTAGACAAAGTAGCTCAGCTCCATGTAGATGTGTTTCAAACGGAACGCATGATTGTTGTCTACGCTCAATCAGCCGGCGCTGACATGAATGATGTGCATGTTTCGATTGAAGGTGATGCAGATATTGTTTTAATAGAAGGAAAAAGAATACGTCCCGAGTATATCGTCTTTCCAAAGAAAAAAGTCAAAGGGTCTTTTGTAGCAGAGGAATGTATCTGGGGAGATTTTTACAGAAGAATCATTCTACCTGAAAGCGTAAATATTGATAATGCAGAAGCAAAGATTAAAAATGGAGTATTGATTTTGGTCCTTCCTCTCTTGAAGCCAAGCGAGAAGGAAAAAGTCCAGCTTAGAGTCACGGGTGGTCGCCGTATTAATAAGCCCAAACCAAGATAGACGATAGTTATTTGTTCTTATGTTGTACCTTACGAAAAAAATTGTTCATTCATTAACACTCACTCTGGCAAGTAGTTTTGCTTTTTTTGTGTTTGCCTTGTCAGCGTATGCCGCTGATTTGTCTTTGGTGCCGAGTACGGGTTCGTATTCAGTTGGGCAAACCTTCACAGCTACCATCCGTGCTGTTCCAAATGGTGACAACATTAATGCTGTAGAAGCAACTCTTTCATATGATCCCAAGGTACTATCTGTCGTAAGTGTAAGTAAAACAGGATCAGCTTTTTCTCTTTGGACCACCGAACCTACTTTTTCTAATACTGCTGGGACCATTCAATTTGGTGGTGGAAGCCCGTCTCCTTTTACTAGTACATCCAATCTTCTAACTGTTACTTTTCGTACAGTAGCAGAGGGGTCAGCTTCTGTTAGATTTACTGAGGCATCTGTGCTTGCTGCAGACGGAAGAGGAACAGATGTTTATAAGGCTTCCACAAATGGTTCATTTACTATTGCTGCCGGAACCACTCCGACGCCAACCCCGACGCCAACTCCAACTCCGACACCAGCCCAAGATGATAATGAAGATAGTGAAGCTATTATCTTCGGTGACCCACCACGACCACCAGAAATAGGTTCGCCGACTTTCTTAGATCCTGAGGTTTGGTACAACGAAACAAACGGTTTGTTCTCATGGACACTACCATTTGATGTGAATGCGGTAGCGATTGAAATTACAAATGACCCAGAAAATGTACCTGAAGACAATGAGGAAGCGATAATCGATCCGCCGGTTGAAGAGTTTGCTATCACAAAAGAAAATATTTCAGACGGTGTTCAATACGTAAGTGTTAACTTCAAAAATCAAGTTGGTTGGGGAGCAGTAACAAACAGAAAGCTTCAAATTGACACCACACCACCTGAACCATTTGCTATTAGTGTTCAGGCTGGAAACTCACCATCATCGTTCCCGTTGCTAAGGTTTGAGGCTAAAGACGTAACGTCAGGTATTGAATACTATGACATGACCATAGCTGATAAGGAGCCTCTGAGGATTACTCCAGATGAAGCAAGATTAGGATATCTACTGAAAGAGTTGGAGGATGGAACATATACAGTTAAGGTGGTTGCAACTGACAAGGCGGGGAACATAAGAGAAAGTAGTGTGGCTGTTCTGATTACCGCTGGCTGGATTAAGCCAATTGAGCTCGTAGACGAGGGTTCATTCTGGGATTTCTTCACAGCAGTTAACCTCTTTATATTCTTCCTACTTGTTGTTATAATTCTACAGATCATTTACTTCTGGTATGAACACAAGCAACTCAAAGAAAGAGAAGAGAAGCTAAGAAGGGAGACTAGAGAAATTCAAGATCAGATGGAAAAAATATTCTCAGCTCTACGCGATGAAATTTATGACCAGATAAATTCTATAACCAAACGTAAAAGGTTATCAGCTAAAGAAAAAGAAGCGGTAGAAGGTCTAACTCAGGCACTAGAAGTATCAGAGACCTTGATAGAGAAAGAAATCAATGACGTAAAAACGATTTTGAAGTAAAATAGACTCGAAATCCACATAATATGAGGATAACCGCGCACTTCCGAAAGGAGTGCGCGGTATACTTATAATTGGCCCCTCTTCTAATTTAGTGGGGTGGGGTCAAACGTACAAGTGAAGCATTTTCGATTTCACAACTTACGAGAAAATAGAATAAAAACATTATTTAAAGCGCCAAAAAGGAATATGCGGGCTGTTTTTGGTGTCTTAGCAAAAAAGAAGTTTGTTTCTACATTAGTGCTAGCTATTTCAGTAGCTGGCTTGTTGCCGTTTGTACATGCTCAATTTTTCGCTGACGCAGTTGTAGTAAGGACTGTTAATGTTTTCCCGTCTAAGATTTCTGCAGAGGGATGGAGTAATGCTGAAACTATAACTTTCCAGAATCTAGATGAATATGCATTGTTGCAGGAATTCAACGCAATCAATTCTGCAACTATTGATACAAGTAGAGCGAAACTAATTGATAAAAATAAACTAGACCAAAACGAAGTTCATGACATTCTGGATAATTCAGATGAAGCGACTTCTACTTCGTCTAATGAAACTGCTTCGACAAGTGCTGATAATACTTCTGTACTTAACGACGATGAAACAGTTACAGGCAGTGCGGATAATAGCGCTACCTCAACTCAGGAAGTTCAGTTTGGTTTACCGTCAGAATCTTCAGAAGAGGAAGTATTAAATGAATCAGAAGCGTTACCTACACAGAACACCTCGACCGTTCCAATTGTAGACGAGGAGCCTGAACAAGAACAAGATACTCCTGCGTCTATAGATGAGGCGACAACTACAGTTATGCGAAAGGCAGAATCATTCTTTGCTTTAGCTGTTTCTACTGTCACTGCTTTGTTTGATGAAGCTTCAACAACTGAGAATGAAATTGATGAGGTTCTTGAAGAAGTGATTGATGGTGGTACTGATGTGCCTGCTCCTGTTTCTGTGGAAACTGAAGAGGTTGATGAAGAGGTTGGGTACGCTTCATCTACCACAATTGAAACTGTTGTAGAAGATGAGGTTGAGAGCTCTGCATCAACCACCGAACTGCAAGAGACTGTTAATGAAGACTTGATTCAAGATGAGGTTGTAGACGACACTGAAGAGAGTGTTGTGGAGGAGGTAGAAGAGGTTGAAGGCATACAAGAAGTAACTGATTGTGCAGATGATTGTGTACCTTATGTTATTTCGATGTCAGACTTCGGATTCCCATTAGGTGAAAACGTTGAAATTTCTGGTGCACAGTTCAGATTATCTTTTGCTGCAAAGAAAAAAATCACAAGAGAGCATATACCTCAGTTTTCAATTAGATACTCGGTAGACAGTGGTCTTACATGGAGTGCGGGTGGAGTAATTATTATAGATGATGAAATTTCAAATAGTATAAATGGCGGATACTTCCTATTCTCACTACCAGAGATTGATTCACAATCTGCTTTAGATTCACTAAAGGTTGAATTGGTTTACAAAGACAATCCTGAGGTTTTAGATGAGCTTTACGTGGAAAGCGCTTGGCTAGAAATGTTTACTCTTGAGTCATCGACTGAAGAAGCTACGACGGACTTCCTAGAACTTCTGGCTGATGATGGATATCAAGACAAGGTTCTTTCTGGCGATGAATTAGTTCTTCCTGATGGTAAAGAGTTGGACTTCAAGTTTACTGATGATAATGAGGACGAAACTTTAATAATTAAAACAAACGAATCTACTTACAAGGGTCTTTCTGAAGTAACTACTTACTTTAGTGTTACGAACACAACTAATGATGAGGAAGACTTCTCTGTTCAAACATATTTCCCTAATGGAGTTGGTGAAGTGACTTCTCTTGAAGTGTTCAATCAAAACAAACCAAGACAAGTTGTTATACCTGAGTACCGACCTTATGTTTATCATTGTGAAGATGGATGGGATTATGTTGGTCAGGTAGTTCCGGCAACCCTAAAGGAGCTTTCTGAGCAACTGTCTGATACAGAAGAAGCGGAAGAAGTTAATGACATAGACTTCTCCTTACCGACTACAACTATTCCGGAACTTGATGGTTCGCTTGATGATTCTTCATCAAATACCACCACTACTGTTCTGAAACATTTGCCGTCGATATCTCAATTGATGCAATTTTCAGGTACCACCTCAATAGAGAATCTAGAAGTAAGTAGCAGCTCAGATGGTGTCGATAGTACTGTTTCTTCTGAAGACGAGGTAGATCAAGTACCAGCTTACAGTTGTAGAAATACAAACATTGTTCGTGAATGTGACGAATTGGATGGAGGTAACACCGCTTGTCGAATGAATCAAGTTAAGGTTCAGGATCATGATGTTACTAAGTATGCTCCAGGTTGGGATGTTGTTGATATTGCTTCTGGTTCAGTTCCAAAACCTAGTTTATTGAGACGAGTGGCTGAATTTATTGGATTCGGTCCTGATAGAAAGGAGGTTCCTGATAATTTTGAAGTAAGAGTTCATACACCTGAAAAGCACACGATTGCACCTGGTGAAACGAAATACTTTAGAATGGATATTTCCTTCCCACCATTCACTAATGGTGAGTACTGGATTGAGGCCATCGGAAACAGTGAATACGGATTACTCGACCCATTCTGGTCTTCACAGTGGTCATATAGAATGCCTATCCAAATTGATAACTCTACTGGTACAAATCAGACAGAGTATCAGGTGTTCATGGAGCTAGATAGTTCTTTGAGTGATTTCTGGTCAAATGTTAACAGCGACGGTTCAGATATTCGGTTTGTTCAAGAAGTTGCTCAGAGTAATTTGAATTCTGTTATCGGTGAGACATCTGACAACGAATACAATCCAAGCTGGACTGGACGGGTAGCCCTTACTATTCCTGCTTCAAGTCTTGATGAGACGCTAACAAATTTCCCAGTCTATGTTGATTTGTCGACTTTAGGTGATGACTTTTGGTCAAACGTAGAGTCTGATGGTAAAGATATCCGTATTACTACTGCTGACGGAAGTACCGAAACAGCCTACGACCTAGTGGCGATTAATACTGGCGCAAAAACTGGTCAACTTCATTTCTTAGCTCCTTCGTTAAGTAACGCATCAGATAATACTTTCCATATTTACTATGGTAATTCTGGTGCGACTGCGTATGCACCAGGTGATACATACGGAAGAGAAAATGTTTGGATTAATGATTTTATTGCCACCTACCACCTTGAGGAGGATTCAGCTGGTGCAGGAAATGCTGGTCTATATGTAGACTCTACAAGTAATTCTTATGATGCAGATGATGAAATTACCTCAACAGGAAAGACTGGTCAATTAGGTCTTGGTCAGGAAATTCGCGCTCGAGAAAGTGTTCTTGACGACTATATCTTATATCCGAGTGCAGTTGTAAATAATCAGAATGAATTAACAATGTCATTCTGGATTAATACTTCTCAAACTGGCGATCAGGCGATTTTGAATGCTGGAGCAAATAACGAGTTAATTGTCTTCTTACAGAATACCAACCTCACTCTCTATAACGGGGGAACCTCAGACACATTTGCTCTAGACAGCACAGTAATCGGTACAGGCTGGAAGCACATGACAGTAATTCGTGACGCAAATAATGACGAGTGGAGTTTGTACATTGATGGTGTAGCCGATAATCAAAACCCATTGTCTGAAACAATGTCAGCAATGTCTGTTCCAGCAAACTGTGTACTGTCTGGACTTGAACAAGACGGTAGTTGTTTGAATTCAGGTGCTGCTAATCAACACTACGACGGATATCTAGATGAAGTGCGCTTTTCAAGTACAACAAGAAGTAGTGGCTGGATTGCGGCAGAGTTTGACAACCAGTCTGCTCCGACAACCTTCTACTCCACAAGTACCAATGGAATTGGACAGGCTCCGGTAACTGGTTGGTTCAGCACCAGTTGGGATAAGCGACAATTAATCACAATTGCAGGTTCTAACGTTGTTGATGATGTCACTGATTTCCCAGTTTATGTGGATTTATCCATGATGGGTGACGATTTCTTTGATGATGTTGCTTCAGATGGACGTGACCTACGTGTGACAGCATGGGACGGACGAACTGAACTACCGATAGAAGTAGTAAATATTGATACTGGAGCAAAAACTGGCCAGATATACTTCAAAGCTGATTTGGTGTCTGGTGTATTGGATAATGAATTTTACCTATACTTTGATAACTCTGATGCAGACTTCTACGATAGAACAGACACCTATGGTTCTGACAATGTGTGGACTAACGGCTTCCAAGCGGTTTACCACTTAGAAGAAAATATCGCTGGTACCGGTAACATTGATGCGTACAAAGACTCTACAAGTAATCAGTACGACGGCGACGACGAAAATAACTCCTCAGGTAAAACTGGTCTCTTTGGTGCTGGACAAGAGTTCGGTATTGATTCAGTTGACTATATTAGTCTGCCGTACCAAGCGATGGATGGCTTAACTGACACTACTGTTTCGTGGTGGCATGTTACTGCATCCTCAACTGATGATATGACTATTTTGAGCGGTGCAAACGCTACCCAGTTTAATGAGTTCTGGACAAGATTTGATAATAGCACCCGATACTTCCATTACTATCAAGGAGCAGGTGAGCAGTTCAATCTAGACAATCCGACTACTTATAACGACGAAACATGGCAGCATTTCTTGGTAACTTCAGAGGATGCTATTGATTCAATGAATTTGTATGTAAACGGTGTTGGTGACAATGAAAACCCAGACCCTCAACCAATCGCTGCGCTTGATATTGCTCCAGGTGGTTTGATTGTTGGTCAAGACCAAGATGCTTTAGGTGGAAACTTTAGTACGGCAGAAAACTTTGAAGGATTCCTTGATGAGTTGCGTATTGCGAGTGTGGTTCGTTCGGCAGAATGGGCAGAGCTTGAGTACGAAAACATGGCCAATCAGGCTACCTTTATTGCTACTTCTTCAGTAGAAACTCTAACACCAACTCAATTCGTAGAGTTAGATTTCTGGATACAACACTTTGATAATACTGCAGACGAAGCAGATATTTGGGTTCAAGTCGCCGACTTACAGGCAGGAACTAGTACTACTATTTATATGTACTACGGTAACTCGGGAGCTCCATCAGTAAGTGATGAGTTCGCTACTTTCTCTTACAGTACTTCTACTGATATTTTCTACGTAACAGATAATCATGGTGCTTCGAGTATAAGAGTACAAAGTTTGGTTGATAATAACGAAGTTTCTATCGACGGTGGTACTCCAGTTTCTCTTCAGCAAGGAGAGTCTACAACATTCGGTACCTTCACTGGTGCTTCAGTGATAAGTGTTCTTGGTCCGATCTCAGGAACCGTAACTGGAGCAAGTACAGACGGTGGTGACATGTTGGCGCCGATTAGTTTTGCTACCACTACGTTTGCAATTCCAAGCAGTAGAAGTGTAGATAGGTGGTATACCTATGCCCCTTTTGCCAGTACGACTGTGAGAATCTACGAAGGAGCATCTGCTACAGCCTTGAATACAATTAATGTTAACCAAGGTGCAGTTGGAACTTTAAATACTGACATAACTGATACAGCTCAGGGAGCAGATGGAGCAGGGGCTGTAGTTGAGGCGAGTAGTCCAGTTCTGTTGTCTCACCGAACAACAAACCCTGGTGATGGTATGGTTATGTATCCTCCAACTGAAAGAGATATCTTTGGTGTTAACAACCAATACATGCACTTCTCTGCCTTGGCTTCCAATTCAGATCCTCTACTTTCATGTTCGGCAGGATCTGGAGGAACACTTTCTGGTATTACTAGAGGAGATCAGGAAGCCGATGCGTCTTGTACAGCCGGAACAGAAGGTTCTGGAGCTGCGGTAAGAGCTAGTGCACAAGCTAGTCCGATTACTGCAATTGGTCAGGCAGACTCAGACGGTAACGAATCAACAGTATTTTGGCCGCAACACGAATTTGGTACTAGATATGCAATGACTAACACCTCTGCTTATGCTGCAATTGTGTGTTCTCCTCGGTTTGGTTCAGTAGATTTAGAGATACAGGATAGTACCGGAAATCAGATTGAGATTGGTACATGTACACCAGGTGCATCAACTCCAGGTAAAGCGTTCTTTAATAACGGAAATGGGGCAAACGGTGACGCTGCAAACTTTGCAGCTGGCGCTCAGATTGTCTCAACAAATGGTGTTCCTTTCTATGTCATATATGAGGATGTCTCAAATGAGCAAGATGAAAAAAATATTGCCGGCTCAGTACAGGCTCGAAAGTTTGACGGAACAGTAAGCAAGGATTACACATTTGGCGCTCAAGAAATAGCTAATGACGCTGAGTATGAACAACTATCGTTCTTGTGGTATGAAAATTCAGCACTCAACACCCCTGTAGATAAGTGGCCACTAAACGCAACGGAGTTTGTATCAGAAGGTGAAGCAATTAGAGGAGCTGGAGCGATAGACGATGGAGATGAGTTACGTTTGCGAATGAACCTAACCGTCTCAAACGCTACAGGAACAGTTGGCTCTGAAGCCTTCACATTGCAATATACTTCAGCTGAAGCTGGGCAGTGTGATGCCGTGATTGACTGGTTTGACGTTGGAGAACAGGGAAGTACTACAGCTATATTTGCAGGATTAGACAATAGTGGTATCTCTGATGGAGTTAGACTTGCTACTACCACTTTGGCTGATTCAACCATCCCAGGTTCTTATGAGGAAAGGAATTACTCTGAACTTATTCCTGAAGACGTTGCTCCTGGTGAGACAATAGAGTTCGATTGGGTGATTGTTGCTAACGATGTTGATGTAAATACCAACTACTGTTTCCGCATGGTTCGTGCTAGCGGTGGGGCCTTGAAGACATATACAACGTATCCAGAACTTGAGACAGTTGGTCCACCAAATACTCCAACAAATGCGACCTTCTTTGATAACGAAAAGACTACAAGCCTTACTCCGGTATTGGAATTCTCAGCCGTAGACATTGCTGGTGACGATATTCACTACAGAGTTCAAATCGATGATGATGCAACTTTTGGTTCTGTTAATGTTGATAGGAATTCAGAAGATGACTTCACCCAGTTTGAAAACCTTGTCTTACCATCGGATAAGGCGCCATTTATCTCTGGAAACAGAATCAGATTTACTGGTGCAACTGAGTTGTCACCTACAACAACTTACTGGTATAGAGTAAGCGCGTCAGATCCAGGTGGCTCTGCTACTTCTAGTGATTGGTCAACCCCAACCAGCTTCACTACAGATACAGTAATTTCAATTTCAGAGTGGTTCCAAACTACAACTGAACAGTTTGAAACAAACTCATACTCAGGAGTAACCATTGGTAGTGGTCAAGTATCAGTCGCTTCAAGTCCTGGGACGATGACAAGTACTCCGATAGATTTCGATGATGCGGTTGTTGGTAATGCTTGGGGAGAGATAGACTGGAGTGACACTGAAACGTCTGGAGAAATTACTATACAGGTGCAGTACAACGATAACGGTACATGGAAACTTATACCTAATACAGATATCCCAGGGAACTTGGTTGGTACAACAACTTCACCGATTAACATATTGAGTCTCGATACTGACGAATACAACGAAATCCGCTTAGTAGCTAAGTTTACTGGAACAACCCTATCTCTACAGGATTGGGTGGTTCGTTGGGCATTGAGAGTTGATACTCCTACTCAAGGAGATTTGTTCGACAATCAGAAAGTTAACACTACTGTGCCAGTGTTTGATTTCTACTCCACTGACCCTCAAGGTGATGATTTGGAGTATGAGATTTCATTCAGTACTGACATTGATTTCTTAGTCAGCTCATCGACATTCAACTCTAGTACTAGCCCAGGTTTTGCAAGTCAGCAGTACACCTCAGGGGATACAGTTTTGTACACAACTCAAATTGGTGATGCTTTTACAGACGGTGAGACTTATTGGTGGAGAACTAGGGCTAAGGATCCAGATGGGGGTAACGCATGGTCTCCATGGGCAGAGCCTGATTCGTTTACAGTTGATACTGGAATTTCTCTTTCAACGTGGTTCCAAACTACAAAAGAGCAGTTTGAACAAGGATTTGGAGAAGGTACAACAGCATCTACCAGTGGTTCAGTAGTGGTTTCAACTGATATTGGTGAATACGGAACAGTCTCGTTGACCAACAATAATGAGGTTACCATCACTACTCAATTGAGTTACGAAAATATGGTTGTAGTGGCGTCTCCAGAGTACAACAGTACTTCATATCTGGACGCACGCACACCAAGAGTGTACGACAAAACAGCAAACACTTTCAAAATAAAGGTTGATGATTACACTGGCGCATTTAGTGGTTCCACAGTGGTTGACTACATTGTTATGGAAGCAGGTGACTGGACACTCGAAGATGGCTCTTCTGGTTTTAGAGTAGTAGCTGGTACTGAGTCGGTAACAGGTGTACAAAACCAACCATATGCTAATGGAGTAGGAAGTATTGTTACATTCTCACCTGCTTTTTCTACTGCACCAGTACCTCTAGCTACTGTTTCAAGTAATAACGATAGTACATGGACTGGGGTTGCAATAGACGACGGTGTTGGTTACCAGAATGAAGTAACAACTACCCAGATGGGGCTCTCTCTTTCAAAGAGTCGTTCACTTCTATCTCACTCACAAGCGGAAGATATAGACTATATAGTCTTCGCGCCCGTAATAGGAACTAATAACGGAACTAAGTTTAGAAGTTTCAATTCAGTTGATTCAGTAGATGATTACCCTCTTAATGGAGGACACGCACAAGCTCTGGGTGCTGGATTCACCGCTACTCCTGGTGTAACAGTAACTGCTAATAACGGTACTGATGGAGGAGACGGAGGTTTTGTATTCAAAAACTTAGTTGGAACTCAGTCTAATACATCATTGTTCTTGTCCGTACACGAAGCAGGTGCGACAGCTGACCAACACACTCAAGAAATCGCTTCAATTGTTGCTTTTGAAGGTTCTTCAGGGATTATTAAGCGACAAAACACTGGTAGCCTTAGCGGTACCTTTACTGGTGAAGATATTATCTTTAGTGATGGCTCCGGTCCAAAGTTCGACAACTTCTCTTGGAATGCAACAACCACAGGTGGTAGCTCAGTCTTGATGCAGATGCAGTATCAAGTTAGTGAAGGAGTGTATGCTCTTATTCCAGATACTGAAATTCCAGGAAACAGCTCGGGAACAACAACCTCACCAATTGATTTAACAGGAGTAGATATTAATCTTTATCCGCAGATTAGAGCTTTTGCAACTCTTACATGTAACGCCGGAAACTGCCCATCTATTAATGACTGGAAGCTTGAATGGAGTGAAGGTGTAAATATGAGTGGTACTTTGAAAGGGTATGACCGGTTGACCAATATTGCGACTGGTACAGTTAAGGTTGCGGTAAACGGTACTATATTGGCCGGTGCAACCGATGGAGTTGTGAGTGGTGGAGTGTGGTCAATGGGCAATGTGTCTGCTTTGGCTGGTCAAATCGTTACTGTCTTTGTGGATAATGTTGTAGATTCAGAAGAAGCAGTGGCCTCGTTTGTGTATGACGGTTTGGGAGATATAACAGGTGTTGAGCTCTTCCAACAACACTTGTCCTTGTCCGCTGATGAGCTTGGGACTACAACAAATGCATTACTTGCTCTCAATGACAGCTCAGCTCTAGGAGAGGAGGATATCTTCTTTGAAGTTGATGGTTCAAATAATTTATCAGTATGTGGAACAGGTGCTTGCTCAGACGCAAGTCTATATGTAGGTCCAGATAATATTTATATTCCAGCTGAAGCCGGAGGCGTCTCTGTTTCTACAAACAACTTCATCAATGATGGAAAAGTCGAGCTCGATAGTAACACCATGCGTGTTAATGGATCGTGGGATAACAATTCCATCTTCGTGCCAAATACTTCATCGGTTATCTTTACAGCAACAACTTCAGCGACTACTACGAGCTTATCTTGGTACAACACAAACTGGCTAAGCAGGACTGAGATTACTATTGCATCTACAACTATTAATTCTTCACTTACTGATTTCCCAATCTACGTCGATTTGTCAGACCTAGATACTGCCTTCTTCGATAATGTTTCTCCAGATGGGGCAGATATCAGAATTACTGAAAGCGACGGGCTAACAGAGTTGCCAGTTGAGTTGGTCTCCATAGATACAGATGCAATGACCGGAGAGTTGTACTTCAAGGGGGATCTTTCAACCGCTGCAGATAATTCATTCTTTATTTACTTTGATAACCAAAGCGCTTCTGCTTACGCATCATCTGATCCTTATGGTTCTGAGGCGGTGTGGAGTAATGGCTACTTGGTTGTTTACCACATGAATCAAACAAGTGCTGTCGACTCGACTGCTTACAGTAAAAATGGTACAGCAACTGGTGATTCACTTTCGACTACAACTGGTCGAATCGGAACCGGTGTAAGTATTATTGATAACGGAGGAAGCGACTACATCAATATTGGCGATAATCTTTCAGAGCTAACTGGACTTTCTGGTATGACGGTTTCTGCTTGGGTGAATATCAGTGATGACTCTGATGACGACTCATTCTTCACTCGAGACACTTCAGGAGCTACCCCAATTTTGATGTGGGATAACATATCCGGTACCACGGATAATGACACTTACACCTTTAATGTGGGTAATACTGGTGTTGGTGGAAACCGAGTCGATGGTGCGACAGGAGCTTCTATTGGTGATCAGTGGCAGTACGTAGCCGGTGTAATGAGTAGTGGAAATCGTACTGTTTATGTAGACGGAAGTTCAAGTGGAACAAACACTGGGGGAGTTACAACTATTCCAGCCAACAGTAGTGGTGCCACTATCGGTTACTGGGGAGGTTCATCAAACTTCGACTTCAGTGGAACAATCGACGAATTTAGAATTTCAACCACCTCACGTTCTGCTGACTGGATTGATGCAGAGTACAATAACCAAAATGACGCTTCTACATTCTATGTAACCAACGCTCCAATCAATTACATAGATTACTCAGCGGGTCTAAATACACTCGAAGATGAAGATGGAATTCTAGATTTCTACAACGTAACTTTTGGTGAAACATCTGGATATTCAACATGGTTACCACAAGAATTGATGGATATTAATGGAAGTCTGACAGTTTCAAATGGTATTTTGAGTCGAGATGATATCGCCATCAGAGTAGCTGGAAACATTACAACTGGAGCAGGAGGATACTGGGAAGGAACTGCAACCACCACCTTTGATGGAAGCGGTGCTGGAAAGACGTGGACTGACAACAATCCAGTCTCACAAAACATCGGAGATGTTGTTATTGATGGAGCAAGTACAATTGTTTCAATTACGACAGACGTCGCAGCGTACGATATCCGTATTGGTGCGAATGATACTTTAGTAGGAGGTTCTGGTAATTTAATTGCAGTTGGAGGAGACTGGGTAAATCAGGGTACATTTAACGCTGAGACAAGTTCAGTAGAAATAATGGTAGATGACAGGGAATATCCAGCGACAGTGCTGGGCTCTCAAGATTGGTATGCCGATAATAATTTTGTAAATCGTGTTCCCGTAGTTATTGATGACGCACTTGTTCCAAGTAATGTTTCAAACTTCCCAGTCTACGTGGATTTGTCGCTTCTCGGTGATAGTTTCTGGAGTAATGTAACAAGTGATGGTCGTGACATCAGGGTTACAACAAGCGATGGTCAAACTGAGTTGCCGATTGACTTGGTTGAGATTGATACGACTGCAAAGACAGGAGAACTCCATTTCTTAGCTGATAACATCAGTTCAACTATCGCAACGTCGTTCTTTATTTACTACAACAATATTGCAGCTGTCGCATATGGTCCTGAAGACACCTATGGAAGAAACGCAGTCTGGGCTGAGTATGAAGCTGTTTACCACTTCACTGATGATCCTACTGCTGTAAGTAATGTTATTACTGATGCAACAGGTAATAACTATAATCTGGTAGTAGAAAGTACTGGACTGGCGACTTCTAGTGGTCAACTTGGTCTTGGTGCAGACATGAATGCAATAGCCGGGCGATTCCGAGCCTCTAATTTCCGATGGGAGGCTGGAGATCCGCTTACAACCTCTGGTTGGTACAAAATGTCTGCGGCTAATGTTGAAGCTCTGTGGCAGTTTGGAACTGGTGCACAGCCAGACAACCTATACTTCGAACCATGGGATAACGGCACAGACAGAGGTCAATACATTTTCGGTAATACAACTGGCTCAACTTATAACTTCTCTCCACGAGACACTCTAAACTGGAGCCACTTTACAACTATCGGAGCTACTTCAACCAGTGACTCAAACTATGTATACGTTGATGGAATTTTGCGTGAGACTCAAGCTCAAACAGTTGCTAATCCATCAAACACTGACGGAAATGGTCTACAAATCGGACGGAATGGAACTGCGGGAGACTGGGATGGTGAGGTAGACGAGCTTAGATTTGCAGCTGTCCTACGTGGCGCAGACTGGATTACGACTGAATACAATAACCAATACACACCTAGTCTGTTCTTTGCGACAAGTTCAGCTCAGACATATATTCCAGACCTTGTAATCGATAGTGCAACTCATGATATTACTGCCGGAGGTTCTGCTTTCAACAATCTAACAATCAATGATGCTACTACGACTGCCGCTTTCACTGAGTCCTCGGTTGTAGTTAATGGCGACTTCACAGTAGCAACAGGAACAATCGCCCTTCCAACTGGAGTACTTACAATCGGTGGTTCGTTCTTAAATAGTGGCTACTTTATGCACAATAACGCTGAAGTAAGATTTGTGGGTTCTGGCTCAGAATCTATAACTCTAAATGGAACTGAGTTCTTTAATGTCTTGTACGATGTTACTTTTGATGGCTCCGGAACATTTACTTTCACTGATACAAATGCCACTACCACAAATGATCTGGTGATAGACGATGGTTCGGTCGTATTCCCTTCAGGAGTTATGGCTATCGGTGGCACACTTGATGTGGATGGAGGAAGTTTCAATGCTAATGGCGGATTAGTTAAGTTTGTCTCTGCCGAAAATGAAAACATTAAGACAGGTGGTTCTTCATTCAATGACGTTGTCTTCGGTTCAGAAAGTACATCAGCAGGATGGTATGGAGTAGCGTGGGATGGTCGAGTAAAAATCGATATTGCTTCTACATCTGTCCTTTCTACACTTACTAATTTCCCAGTGTTTGTCGACATGGGTAATTTGGGGGCTGGATTCTGGAGCGGAGTAACAACTGATGGACGGGATATCAGGGTTACTCTAGCGGATGGTAAAACAGAAGTTCCGGTCGAGGTGGTTGAAATAGATACTGGTGGAGACAGTGGAGAATTACACTTCTTAGCGCCAGTATTGTACTCAAATACTGATACAACATTCTATGTTTACTTCGGAAACGAAGATGCAGAAGCGCCTGCCCCAGATAGTACATATGGTTCAGAAGCAGTTTGGTTTGAGTATGAAGCCGTTTACCACTTCAGTGGTGATTTGCAGTTGGGAGAGGAAGATTCAACCAGCAATAATCGTGATTTGGCGCCATCAGTTGGTACACCATCAACCACACCTGGTCTTATGGGTAGCGCTCTTGATACGACAGATCAAAACGTGATGTTGGAGGATGCTGATTGGACTTGGACATCTGGAGAAGATTTGGTTTCTTCTGGTCTTTACTTTATGACCAATTTTGACACAGGTGCACTGTGGGAATTTGGAAGTTCTTGTCCAAATGATAACTGTCTAGCGTTTATGCCTTGGTACGGAAGCGTTACTCAAGGGTATCACCGGTTTGGAGAATCTAGTGGTAATAACTATGACTTCGCTCGTGACAATTCAGTTTGGCACCACTTTACTACTTTAGGTCGAGCAACAGATGGTGAAGAAGTAGAGTTTTACGAAGATGCAGTATTGCAAGATTTCTACACCCAGACACCAACAGGAGCTAATCCATCTCAAACTGGTTTGCAAATTGGTCGTTACACTACAAATACCTACATGGACATTGATGTGGACGAACTTCGTTTTGCTACGACAACTAGGAGCTTCGAGTGGATTAATACCGAATACACAAACTTTACTGATGTAAATAATTTCTACGCAACAACATCACAAACATATATCGGGGTTGTACCTTCGTTTACTCTAGACGAAGCGGTTACTGACGCTGACGGTGATGTAAGTATTGCCTTTGCTAACTTAGTAGCCCCTACAAGCAACTTCACAATTGGTGGTTCTGCCCTAAATACGAATGGATCTTATGATTCAAACACTGCCACTACAACATTCAATAGTACTGACACAGGCGAAACAGTAGACTTTGGAACTGGAGAATTCTACAACCTGAGCTTTAATGGTGTAGGTGGAGGTTGGACTATTTCAACCACAACAGTTGCAAATAATGCTTCATTGGTTACTGGTTCTGAGTTTACTTTGTCTCCGAAAACAACCATGTCAGTTGGTGGAATATTTAGTAACTCATTTAGTTCAGCTTCTACTACTTGGACAGACAGTACTTTAGTTTTGTCGGGAGGGGATTACGTTGTTACGGGTAGACTAGATTCTGGTGACGATTATGCAACATTGGTGGTCTCGAATGACTCTGACTTGGTGATTTGGAATTCTTCAATCAGTACTTCTTCTATTAGAGATACTTCTTCCATCTATATGCCAGATTTCAATGGCAACAATGGAACGCTAAGAATCTATGGTGACTATACGAGACTGTCTGGTACTGAGTATTGGAGCTATGATACTGATTTCGATGGAACAGATTTGACCGGTGGTTCAGAGCGCCCTGTAACGGTTGAAATCGGCCGAAGTTCTGCGATAGTTTTTGCAACAAGTACAACACTAGAAATGCTTGGCGCAACAGGCGCGACTACAACAGTAAGTTCAATTAGTGGAATCTACTCACTAAATGTTAACGCGGGTACACTCAATGCTCAGTACGCATCATTACAGAACACAGGACCGAAGGGGTTGTATCTATCAAATGGAACAAGTATTACGAATCTGGATACGGTTGATTTTTCAGTGGCAGGAGGTCGAAGTGGTCTAACTGCTGATGCGGACACTATTAATGCGCAACCAACTTCTGAATATTCGAACATCCAGTTTGCGACCTCATCCGCTAATAGCATCTATGAGCCACAGTGGACAGACCAAGTGATTGTATCGGTACAAAGTTCTGCTTTGTATGAAGATTTCACTGAATTCCCAGTTTATATTGACCTTTCTACATTAGGTTCTGATTTCTGGGCAGGAGTTCAAAGTGACGGTCGTGACATTAGAGTTACGACAGACAACGGTCTTGAGCTCCCAATCGACTTAGTTGAAATTGACACAAGTGCTCAAACTGGTGAATTACACTTCTTGGCTCCAAGTCTATCTTCAACTGAAAACACACCGTTCTATATTCACTTCAACAATCCATCTGCAACTGCGTATGAACCTTCTGATGAATATGGTGCGAATTCTGTGTGGGTAAACTACGAAGCTGTTTACCACTTCAACGAAGATCCGGCTGTGAGTATTACTGACATGTCAGGTAATAATCGCAATTTGTTCCCACTAGTGGGTACTGCCGCAACTACTACTGGTCTACTCGGAACAGCTCTTGATACAACTGCTTCTAACGTCGTACTTGTAAATGGTGGCTGGGTATGGACAGCAGGAGAAGATTTGATTTCTTCTGGATTGTATTACCAAGACGCTTTTGATACTGGTGCGCTTTGGGCATGGAGTAGTACTTGCCCGACAGATAATTGTATAGCTTTCATGCCGTGGTACGACAATGCAACTCGTGGTTACCACCGATTCGGAGAGACTACTGGTAACGATTACAATTTTACTCGAGACAATTCAATCTGGCACCACTTCACTACAATTGGTAGAGCGACTGATGGAGAAGCAGTAGAAATTTATGAAGATAACATTCTTCGTGATTCATACTTCCAGTCAAGCACTGGAGAAAACCCATCACAAACTGGTTTGCAAATCGGTCGCTACGGCGGTGGTACATATATGGATATTAATGTCGATGAACTTAGGTTTGCTACTAGCGTTCCTTCTGTAAACCGAATGGATGCTGAGTACACCAACCTAACAGACGTTACTAGTTTCTACGCTACAAGTTCAGCCCAATCATTCTTCTACAACGTAACAGCGGAAGGAGTTCCTTCAACCTTCTGGCTATTCTCTGCAGGAACAGGAAATATTTACGGCGAAGCTTTTGACAACGATGATGGGGACCCAGGTTCTATACAATGGGACGATAGTAATTACGCGGTGAGCATCTCAGGAACTGTTTATAGTGATGACGGAGTTACTCCACAAGGCTTCCCGTTATGTAACAACTCAACCGAAGTTGTCACAGTCGTACTAGATGGTGTTACTACCTATACTGCACCGTGTAATCCAATAGATGGTTCGTATGAAGTCTCAGGCATTGTTTACACAGGAGAACCTCAGATAACCACATACATCAATTCTGAAGCAACAGAAACTCAAGTTAATGCTGGAATTTACGCAGAAACATCAGGTACGGGAACAGTATCTTCAAACCTAATGACTGTTTCTCGACCAAGTGCAGTTGATAACTCGGTCTTGGTTCTTATTCTCGGAAAGGATGACGATACTCCATTTGGTGCACCTCCAGCTGGATGGAACACGCTCCATGACTATGGAGATGCGACTGGAGACCAAATAGGAACAGGTGTTTGGTATAAGGTTGTGTCAGACGCTTCTACAGAACCGGCCACTTATGATTTCCCGGTAGCAGATAACGGTGAAGAATTTAGTTATTGGATGGGAACTTTGATTAACGTTGATACAGTGACTCCAGTAGATGTGGCTAGTACATGGACCAAGTATCAAAATAATGGCTCTCCATCTGCTCAGGGAATCACCACAGTTACCAACGGCGCATTAGTTCTTTCGGCTTGGTATGTTGATAATGATACAGAGGTGGTGGTACCAATATATGGCTGGGATTCAAGAGTTGCTAATCTGGTAAGTGTAGGTGGAAACAACCTGTCTGTTTCTTCTAAGTTACAAGAAACTGCAGGCCTCACCGGAAGTTCAACTCTGTATAGTGCTGTGTCTACTCGTGATCCTCACGCAGGGCAGTTTGCATTCCGACCAGCAAGTTCTCCAACTGCAACAGGAACAATGGTTGGTGCAGTTGTGACCAAGACCCCGTTAGGAAGTACAGAACCATACGCAGTTGTTGAACAGAGAGATCAGACAACTGGATTTGGAACTGTTGATGCTGGCTTAGATATCGTGGTAGATATGCCTGCTGTAGAAAACGGAGATGTTGTGGTGGCTATTGTGGCTCGAGAAGATGAATTTACAATTACTCCTCCAGCCGGATGGATATTAGGAGACTTCAGGTCAGAGATAACCGGTAATGATATGTTCACTGGTATCTGGTACAAGGTAATTACGAATGCTGGTTCTGAGCCTGCAACTTACAACTTTACAAGTAACGATACAAGCATAGAGGAATACAGTTACTGGGTTGGCTCGTTTGATGGAGTGGACGTAACTGATGTGTTTGATGTTGACCCTCTCTGGAGCAACTTACAAAACACGTCATCACCATCTGCACCTGCTATTACTACTCTTCGAGATGGTTCCTACGCAATCGCTTCTTGGTATGTGATTGATGACGCTGCTTTGGATATGCCAGGGTCACCTTGGGATAGTTTGGCAGTAGATATTCAGCAAGCCAGTCGATTGCTTGCGGTAGCTGGACGTTCCATGACAACAGCTGGTAATACAGGAGCTGCTACTCTTACAAATGGTAGTACAGATGATGTGAACGTAGTTCAGTTCTCTCTAAACGCTGCTCCTATTTCTGTTACAGATAGAGTCACAGATATGGATATCTATCAAGATAGAGTTATCGTTCGTCACGAAAATATTTCTCCACTTACTATCTCAGACATGATTATCTTTGATAATGATGATGATAGTGATTTACCATTTACTGCCACACTTGGTTCGCCAGACAACCTAACAGTTGAATCTGGCAGCGGATTGGTAGTTTGGAATGATAGAACCTTTGACGCTGGTGGAGAGATTATTTTGTCAGGTTCTGGTTCAACTATAGCCGATGGTTCGTTGTTACTTAATCCTTCAGCTACATTATTGGCAAATCTAAATGATGATATTGATATCGGAGGTTCTCTGTATCTTGAAACGGGAGCTGTATTTAATGGTGCATCAAGTACAGTTAATTTCGCTTCAACTAATTCTGGACAATATATTGGTTCTGGTGCTAGTTCAACCATCACTCTTTATGATATTGAGTTCACTGGTGTCGGTGGTAACTGGGCAGTACAAACTCCACTTGTGTCACAAACTGGTATTCTTGTTTCGACAGGTACCATGTCTGGTATTGCAAATGTCACAGTCCAAAACGGTTCTTTGTCCGGAAATGGATTGGTCGATATGACGGGTGGTACTGTGCGCATAAACAGAAACAATACTCTTGGTGGAACTCAGCCATGGTCATTCAATAACCTGACTCTAGGTAACGGAATAAATGCAGATATTACAACTCCAGCGGGTACAGCAACAACTACTGTTAGAGGTGTGTTAACAATATCAGCCGCCCACTTCTTGGATGCTAACAACTCGCTCTGGGACTTGTCTGGTAACGGCAATGTTTTCGTGGAAACCGGAAACTTCCTGGAAGATACAAGTACCGTTAGATACAGTGGTGCGACTCCAAATATTCTTAGAACCACATATCATAATTTAGTAGTAGACACTGATAAGGGCGGCACGGTAAACGCTACTGCGCCAACAATTGGTCTACAGGTGGTCAATAATCTGCGTGTCGGCGCACTTGGTACATCGACACTAAATGTGAACACAAACGATCCAGTATTTGCAGTTGGTGGAGACTTGTACATAGGTACTCTCGGTACAATTGAGGCAAGTAACCTGCAAGCTCTGACGCTCAATGGTGACTGGGATAACGACGGTGTGTTTAACGCTAATGGCGGAACCGTTTCTATGATTAACACTGGAGGTGGGGCTACTGTGGCGGCTGGAAATTCATCATTTGCAAACCTAAGTATCGTTAGCGGTAATGCTTACGTGTTTACTGAAAGTGCTACCACTACAAACAACATGACATTGTCAGCCGGAAACTTCACACTTAATCCTGGTCTGACTCTAGCTGTAGGTGGAGCTTTCACAAATACTATGTCTAACATCAATACAACTTGGACTGGAACTACTCTGAGTTTATATAGTGGAACATCATTCCAGATAAGTTCTAAATCAGTGGGTGATACTTATGAAAACATCGTCCTTGCAAACAATACTCACGCTCGACTTTGGAATTCTACCTCTACGCTAGTGACAACAAATGGCTCTAGTTCTCTATATTCAATGAATCATCAAGGTGTATCAGGTAATTTGTATATATTTGGTGATTATGTAAATGATGGTTACAACGATTATTGGAGCTACAAAAATGACTTTGATGGAGCTGTTCTCGGAACTGGACGACAGGCAAATGTTCTTATTGAAGCTGGTGGTTCAGCTCGATACCCAAGTGGTTCCTTGTATGTAATTGGAACTTCAACCGCTTCTACTAGTATTGCTGTGCAGTCAGCTGGTACTTATGAGTTTGTAATTGGTGGTGATGCTGAAGTAGAAATGAGCTTCTACAAAATACGGGACACTATTATTGACGGACTAGTATTCACAGGAACACCAAACGTGATTGACTTATCAAATGGTGACTTCGAAGTGGCGATTCCTGAAGGTTCAGCCATGACTGTTGGGGGAACCGTGATTGATGTAAATCCTGCTAAAGAATTTAACTTGGTTGGTCTGGCAACTACAACTCCAATAAATGCCTACAACGTAACTGCAACTGGAACAAGCGCGAGTGCTTGGAGGTTCGTAAACGTTATCGGTAATCTTGATGGTGAAGATAAAGATGTGGACCCAGGAGGGGACCCAGGTTATTTAACATGGCAAGACTCTGCAGCAATCATAAATATCTCAGGAAGAGTTTATAGCGACGAGGGTACTTCTGTTTCTGCTGCTTGTGATAGTACGACTGAAAATATTTACCTAAGTATCAATGGTACAACTCATGCAACCACCACCTGTAATGGTGACGGTCTTGGTGGTGGTACTGGAGCATATAGCTTCACTGGAATCAGTTACGGTCTTGGAAACACTCTAACTGTCTACATTGACAATGAGCCGGAGAAAGCCGTGACTGTGACACAGGACCCTATTTCTTCTATTTCAAATCTTGATTTGTATGAAAACAGGGTAATTATCAAACATGAAAGTGGTGCTCCAATGACAATTGCTGATATGGGAACTTGGGACAGTGATGATGATGCTGACGTGTTGTTTGATGTAGATACTAGCGGTTCTCCTGATACTCTAACGCTTCCTGCCGATACAAAACTAATTGTTTGGACTGGTAAAAGTTTTGCTCCAAATGGTGATGTGACAGTTTCAGGTGGTGGAGCTGGTGATGCAAAAGATGGAACAGTCCAGTTGTATAACAACGCATCCTTCATTGCCGCTAATGGAGAATCCCACACAATTGGTGGAAGTTTGATTCTTGGTACTGGTTCAGTGTTTACTCCAGCTGAGTCAACCGTTTCCTTTACTTCTACTGCTTCAGGCAGAACCGTGGACACAAATGAGTCTGGATTCTACAACGTAAACTTCACTGGCGCTGGTGCATGGACAATGTCAGATACAGCATTGCTTGTAGGTAATGATATGACTATCGGCAACGGAACAATTACTCTACCTTCAGGCACAACAACAATTTCAGGTTCGTTCGACAATACTGGAGGCGCCTTTGATGCTAATTCTGGAGCACTAGTATTCAATTCTCCATCTGGTGGTAACTCAATTGAGTTCGGTGGTTCTGATGCCAATCTTGTAATGTTCACAAATTCTGGCAGCTGGACTTTTGCGGACGTTGACGCCACAACCACTGATTCATTTGTAGTGGCAACAGGTACTGTCACTCTGCCATCAGGTATTTTGACCATCTCAGACGACTTCGTAGTTGAAGATACGGTCGTCCATAGCGGAGGTACGGTTCGACTAGTTGGAACAGGTGGAGGTAATCTCCTAACTCTGAATGGTAGTGACTTAGCAGACTTACGAGTTGTGGCCGGAGCGGGCGACTACACTTTAACCGACGTGTCAGCTTCATTGACTGGTGACCTGTTTATTGAAAGCGGAACCTTCACAACCGGTACTGGAACTCTCTCCATAGCTGGTTCCTTCGATGCGACAGGAGGAGTGTTTGATAGTAATTCAGGAACTATTTTGTTCAATTCAAATGATACTGGCGAACTCATTGACCCTGGTTCGAACGACTTCAGCACAGTTGTGATCGCTGGAGCTGGTGGAGGATGGACAATCCTAAATAATGCAACTACTACCGGTAACTTTACCTTGAGTACAGGCTCATCCTTCACAATGAGTTCGGGTACCGTGTTGTATGTTGGAGGTGTGTTTACCAACACTCTTGGTGGTTCGGCCACTAATTGGCAAGGCTCAAATCTAGTTCTAGATAGTGGTACAGAGTATGAAACAAATCTAAAGTCTACCCCGACTGAACGGTATAACATCCTAACGTTGGGTGAAAACACAGATATCAGTAGTTGGAACTCTAGTGCGACAAGTACAGCGGTGCCGGCTTCATCATCATGGTATTCACAAGATCATTCAGGTACAGACGGAAGTTTATATATCTATGGTGATTACCATATTGCTACAACTACCGAATACTGGAGTCGCGCTATTGATTTTGACGGCGCAGCAACGTCTCCTAGAACTGTAAATGTGTCTATCGCAAGTAGTTCTGCTGTTTCGGTTGACGGAGGAACCTTGAATATGATTGGGGCCGCAGGAGCTACTACTACTGTTAATAATCAGGGAACTGGCCGTTATTCATTCTTCGCTACAAGTGGAAATATCAACGCAAGTTACTACTCATTTAGAAATATGGATGTAGACGGTCTTCAAATGACTGGCAATATAGATGTTGCTTCCTTAAGTAATGGTGACTTTGAAATTGCTCAAGATAACTCCAATGCTATAACAATTAATTCCTCAACAATTAATGACAACGCATCGCTAAGTGTTGTAAATACTCGGTTTGCAGATGGCGGATTTACTGGAGGAGTAAACGTTAGCTTGGACGCTACTACAACAAATAGTTGGACATTCACAGGCTCAATTGGAGATATGTGGGGAGAAGCCTTCGACGTTGACGGTGTAGACGACTGTAGTTCTATCCGTTGGGATGACAGTGCCTGTCTTCTTACAGAACAAACAACCTATCGTTGGCGAAATGATAATGGTGGCGAAGGAGCTCCTATAGGAACTTGGTACAACACTAGCTGGAGCGCGAGAAAGAGAGTGAGGGTTATTAACGACGATCCGTCAGCTTATAACGACGTAGCAGTTAAATTAACTGTAGCTTACGATTCCGATATGCAGTCAGACTTTGACGATCTTCGCTTTACAGATTCTTCTGGAACAACAACTATTCCGTACTGGAAGGAAAGATTTACCACTGGTAGCGAAGCCATAGTCTGGGTAAAGGTGCCAAGTATGGCCACATCAAGCGTGACTGAGATTTATATGTACTACGGTAACGTGGGTGCAAGTTCGGCATCGGATCCAAGTAACGTGTTCGATACTTACGAAGACTTCGAAGATAACGACATAACTGATTACACGGGAGACAATTCTTTGTTTGCTACTGCAGGTACCCTTGTTTATGGTGGCGGGTACAGCCTTGACGCTTCGCCAAACCCTAACGCTAAAGCAACTGATGGTATTGGTACTGGTTCACGAACTGTTTATCAAGGAAATATTATCCGCTACATGCAATACGTTGACACATCTGCCGGAAGTGGAGATGAAGCTTGTACAATGTTCGGTGTCACTGGCTCGGTCGTAAACAACCAAAACTACGGTGTTTGTCTAGAACAATTCGGAACCGATAGAGTTTCTTTGGTTAAAAACGTAGTTAATACTGATTCAACTGGTACAAAATTAGCAACAACTACTATTACATACAGTACAGGTTGGTATGAGGTTGAAGTTGATTGGCAAACAAATAATACGATTGATGTTTCTGTCTACAATAGTGCCGGTACTTTGGTAGCTACTACTTCAGCAGTAGATAGCACATACTCAACAGGAGGTATCGGATTTACATTCTGGGGTCAACATGGAGCCTGGGACAGTCTCGTGTCATGGCCAAGAACTGACACGAAACCAACTACGTTCTTTGGCGCAGAACAAGTAAGAAGTGGTGCTACGTGGGCTGCACCTCAAGATACTGCTGTTGGTGGCTTTAATATCGGCCAAACAGCACGACTTAGAATAGGTATAGAAAATACTGGTCTACCGATCACTAATCAAAAGTTCCGACTTGAGTTTGCTCCAAAACTAGCAGCTCCAAGTTGTGAGGCGGTGTCATCTGGATCATTCGTGCAGGTTCCGGTATTGGCAAGTTGTGGTTCTTCAGCTATCTGTATGACAACATCTGCTAGTACAACAAATAATAATCCAACAACGGACCATTTGGTGACAGATGCAGGACAGTTTGTACCAGGTAAAATTGTTGCCAATACAGCGAACCAATCAACAAACATTGACGTTGATCAAAATCAGTACACTGAGCTTGAGTATTCCATCAAACTTACAGTAAACGCTGTTAACGATGAATATTGTTTCCGTGTTACAGACGCTGGCTCATTGCTTGATTCTTATGCTTTGCTTCCAGAGTTAACCCTAGCCTTCGATCCGTATATCGACACTGTAACGCTAAATAACGGAATCGATATCTCACTCAATCCAGCCACCACTACTACAGTCATCGCCTCTACAACTGTTACTGATTTGAACGGAGTAGCTGACCTGGCTTACGCAACAACAACCTTCTTCAAGACTTCGGTCGGAGCATCGTGTACGCCAGACAATAATAATTGTTATGTAGCTACTAGCACAGCGTGTTCATTTACAGGTTGTGATGCGACTTCATGTACATTGAGTTGTAGTGCAGACTTCCAATTCCACACTGATTCAACTGACTCAGATGGTGGGGAGCAATGGTATGCCTTCATGGAAGTAAGTGATATGTCCGGAGGACTAGACTTTGGTACATCTCCAGGTGTTGAGGTGCTTACTCTCCGTGCTTTGGACGTACAAAATGCTATTGGTTATGGAGTAGTTGACGTCAATCAAGACACAGGAACCTTTAATCCATCAACTTCAATCGTAAACATTGGAAACGAGGCAATCGACGTTCAGGTTGCTGGTACTGATATGACAGACGGTGTTACTTCGGTGATTCCAGCTACCCAACAAAAGTTTGCGACCACAACCTTCGATTACGCATCCTGTGCAACATGTAACGCGCTTTCAGTAACAGGAACAAATATTGAAGTTGATTTGAGTAAGCCAGTTGTGGATGATCCGCTGATATCAGACGATATCTATTGGGGTATTGCCGTTCCGTTTGGCACAGCAAGCAATCCACACACAGGTGTAAACACATTTACAGCAATTTCTGATTAATTCTAATATGTTGTCTTTACACAAAACATCACGTGCTAAACTTATGGTAATGAAACTAAGGTGTACAAACTCGATAGCATTTTTGCTTTTGTTTACCATGCTGTTTTCTGTACCTTTTTCTTCCTTAAGAGCAGAAGATCAAGTGGCTCCGGAAATCTCTGCAGTGGAAATTTCTCAAGTAAACGACACAAGTGTGACTATTACATGGGAAACCGATGAAGATGCAGATTCATTGGTAAACTATGGTTTGCAGCCTGATTACGGTATTGTCAGAATTCCAGTGGCCGATAGGACGTCGCACTCTATTACTCTTGATAACCTTGAACCAGGTAGAGTTTATTATTTCCGTGTTGTGTCAGCCGATGAAGAGGGAAACCAGGGGATTTCTGCAGATTACAGGGTGCAGACATCTGGCACACCACAAGCAGATGGTTCCGGCACTGCTGATGGACAAGGGGAGGGGACAAAACCTCAGGTTGGTGATGGAAGTAATCGAGATCCACAATCACAAATTACAACTGACTCACTCACCGATTCGGAGGCAACTCTTAGAGTGATTGAAATGATTAATGAAATTAATAATCCTGAGCAACTGCAAGAAATTGTAAATGAAACAGTAAAGGCGATTGAGGGTATTACGGAAGACCTGACCATTGTGGGTCCACCAACAGTTATTCCAGAAACAAACACTGCAACTATAAAGTGGACCACCGATCGTGAAGCTTCATCTGAAGTGCGGTTTTCACCGACAAAAAGTTTCAATGGAGGGGTATACGCCTTCTCGCAGCAATCCACTGGAGGAAATACAACCGACCACGAAATTCAGGTTATTGGTCTAGATGCTTTTACAGACTACAGCTTCAAGGTTCTTTCTACTGATACATTTGGTATTACAGGTGAAAGTCGAAATTACACCTTTAAGACAAAAGCAACAGCTCCAGGAATTAGAAACCTTCGAGTAGTTAAAGTTGAAGAGAACGCAGCGACTTTGGCTTGGGATACAAATGTTCCAGCAAAAGCCTTGGTTGAGTATCAGGACCAAACAACTGGAGCACAAAGCTCGGTTGGACGTCCTACACTAGCTACAACACACCAAATGCGACTTGCTGATCTAACTCTAGGTACTAGATATGTTGCCTTTGTTACAGCGGAAAATTCAGGTGGAGACAGAGTAAGGAGTCAGCCAATTCAGTTTATTACCGTTAGAGATATTGCTCCGCCGATTATTACTAACGTTACAAACGAATCTACACTTTTCCCAGGTAGTGAATCAAGAATTCAAACTATTATTGAATGGGATACCGATGAACCAGCTTACTGTCTGATGACCTATCAAGAAGGTGTGGCTGGAGGAACAGACCCTTACACGATTGAAAAAGAACAGGTCCAGTTTACAAGTAAACACGTAGAAGTGGTGGTCGATTTCGCGCCAGCCACGGTCTACCAGTTCCACTTAGAGTGTGAAGATGAGGCCGGAAATAAGGTTAAATCAGAGAATTTCGTTCTCTTCACTCCAATACAGGAAAAGAATATTATCGACCTAATCTTGGAGAACTTTGAAGCAACCTTCGGTTGGGTTAAGAATATAGGCGGTTAGTCTATATTGTGGATGAGAGCGATTTTTCTCACATAAGGATGCGATAATATCTATACATGGCAAAACCGCTCATTATAGCTAGGGATCTTTCGATTATTTACAACAAGGGTAAATCAAACGAATTTAAAGCGCTTTCTGGAGTCAGTACTGACATTTTTGAGGGTGAATACATCATTCTCTTTGGTCCCTCAGGGTGTGGAAAATCAACCCTCATGTATTCTATTCAGGGTTCTTTACCTCCGGGTGAAGGTACACTTTTGATTAAAGGAGACGACGTGTACTCGTACCCGCCTGCTGAGCGAGTCTACTTTCAGAGGTATGTGATGGGTATTATTTTCCAGTCATTCAACCTTATTCCCTCACTTTCTGTGTTAGACAACGTGGCACTCCCGATGATTTTTTGTGATGCTGACAAAACAACACGTGATAGAAGGGCTCAGTCCCTACTTGATCGTTTTGGAGTAGGGCATGTATCACACAAGATTCCAGCCATGCTTTCTGGAGGTCAGCAACAGCGTGTCTCGGTATCGCGTTCCATGGTTAACGATCCAAAGATTTTGCTAGCCGATGAGCCAACCGGAAACCTGGACTCGGTTTCAACCCAACAGGTAATGGATAAAATTGATGAAATTAATACCTTTGATAGACGAACAATTATCATGGTTTCCCACAACGCCGCACACTTGAGCTACGCTCACAGAGTTTATTACCTCAAAGACGGAAAAGTGGTACGTGAAGTTGTAAATCCACAGAGAAAACAAATTAAGCCAGTTAGAGAAGGGGAGACTATTGTTACTGAACTCGAGCAATTGGCAAGGTTGTTCCCTTATGATTCAGTGGAGACACTTAGAGTAAAAAGCTTGGTTAACTACTTAACTCAAGATTATTCATTCGACCAGTTAATGAGACTTGAAAAAGCTACCTCATTGTTTATTCAAGGAAAAATTGATAGAGATTCCTACATCAAAAGCCTTATTCTTCCTCTCGAAAGAGGCGGTGTTCAGGTGGATGAGAAAGAAGCAAGGAGAATGTCCACTATTGCGCAAAAAATGATTACGCAAGGAGATGATATTAGACGTTATCGAGCAAGAAAAGATAATGACGGTATCTTCTTTAGTCAGCATAAGCTAGCAGAAAGAATGAAGGAGCACTTGATTCATGGTCACAGAATTAAGCTTTCAAAGGATCAGGACAAGAACATGGTCGAAATGATAGCCGACAGAGTAACTGGTGTGATAGAAGATGAGGAGATGAATGAACGTATGATGAAAGGAGTCCGTTCAGGAGGTATGGCGTTGAGTGAGAAAGAAGCGGACGATTTGACTCGATACTTTGAAAAAGTGATTGCTCAAGGAGTTGATGTTAACTATAAAAACTAATCATGAGAATTCAAGATCTTGCACAACTTTCAACTAGAATGTTCAAAACAAACCCGCTCCGTACATGGCTGACTATTTTAGGTATGGGAGTTGGAACAGGAGCCGTGGTAGTTTTGGTGGGTCTAGGTTTCGGACTTCAGCAAATCATTTTGGAACAAATCGTTTTTGGAGAGACTCTACTTTCACTGGGTGTATCTTCAACTGGAGCACAAGGATTACGTCTTACTCCAGAAACAGTTATTGATTTTGAAAAGAATGAAGCTGTCTTGGATGCTGCTCCCTTGGCAAAATTCCCAGCTCTTGTGACCTACAAGGGTCTAACGGGTAATATTTTTGTGCAAGGAGTTGAACCTCCGTATTTGAGGTACGCAGGAGTAACAGCTGTGGCCGGTACTGTATTTGCTGAAGAAGATATTGGAGACTCTAACTCAATTATGCTTTCGCCAGCAACCCTTAAGCTTTTTGGTATACCAGATGAAGAGATTAAAGACTTTATTGGACAGAAGGTGTCCTTACGACTTTTAGTGCCAGCCGATGATGGTACAGAAAATGTAAACGAAATCTTGATTGATAAGGAATACATCGTACGTGGTATCACAAAAGAAGAAGGGGTGTTAAACGCCATGATGATGCTTCCCGAGCTAAGAAATTATGTTGGTATAGAAGAATATGAGCGCATTCAGGTGCGTGTAGATACAAACGAAAACCTTCCGTTAGTAGAAACTAAATTGATTGAAGAAGGCTATCGAGTAACAGCACTTTCAAAAACAGTCGAACAAGCTTCCAAGATTTTCCAAGGGATTCAGGCTGTGTTGGCAACATTCGGTGGTATTGCGCTGGTGGTGTCAGCTATTGGTATGTTTAATACAATGACAGTTACCTTGCTTGAACGTACAAAAGAGATTGGAATCATGCGTACAATCGGCGCTTCTCCCAATGACGTAAAGTATCTTTTCGTATCTGAGTCAGTGGTTGTAGGCTTTCTTGGAGGGGTCAGTGGTATTTTGATGGGAGTCACTCTCGGTATAACCGTAAATATTTTCTTAAATATAGTGGCGGGACAATTTGGCGGTCAGTCTGTGACCCTGTTTTCTTTCCCGATTAATTTCCTAGCTTTCATTGCTGTTTTCTCTGCTGCGGTAGGGTATTTAACAGGTATTTTCCCAGCACGCCGTGCTTCAACACTTAATCCTTTAGACGCTATTAGATACGAATAGATTCTTTGTCCACAGTTTTTAGGTAATCCTGTGTATAACTCACAAATTTTATTGCAATTAAACAGTACAATATAGCAAAAGTTATTTAGTTATATTTTATTATGTTGTACAACAGGGAAAACCTACCAAACTATGTTCGAACCGCAGGGAAGATAACCGTGGTTACGGCCTTGTCCGGACTTCTCGTCTTCCTCGTCGCTTTCGTGTTTGATTTCAGCGCTCAAGAACTGAGTAAAGTATCTGCAGCCGGAAACGCGACTACTACGCTAACTGTATTGAACACACCTCCAGTGTTCACACTCAACCCATATGAAGTTATCGGGTCATCTACTTCAACACCAACCAACTCTGGTGACGTTCTGCAGTGGTCTGCTATCGGTACTGACGCCAACGCAGCTGACTACTTCCTGCTTGTATGTAGTACAGACTCTGCTTCAGCAACGCCTAAAACAAATGCTCCTCCTGAGTGTGGAGCTGGAATACAATGGGGAGTCTCTGCGACTACAACTAGTGGAGCTCTAGCAACAGTGTCTACAACTACTGCTGAGTGGGGTACTGGAGATTTCTCTGAAGTAAACCAGTGGTATGCGTGGGTGTGTGATGCTAACCCAACCGACCCAAAGTGTAGTGTTATTCCTGAAACAGGAGATTACGCAACCAGCTCATCTCCATTCCACATCAATAACAGACCAGTTTTTGATATTAATCTAACTAATGACGGACCAGTAGACCCAGGTGGAGTTATCGCATGGAATTCTACTTCTTCAGACCCAGACACAGTTGATGCTGAAGATGAAATTTACTTAGTTATCTGTAGCTCAAACTCAGACTACGATCCAAACCTAAACACTTGCCCGTCAGATTTCTTAGCTTCAACTACGTTAACTGGAATCCTTAGTGACGTAGCTGCAACTCTTACAATTCCTGCTATTCAAGTAGACGATACATATCCTGCTTATGGATATATTGTAGACGAACATGGACACGAAGCCCTAGGCAACGGACAACAAGCAAACTACATTGTAAGTAACGTAGCTCCTGTTGTCGTTGGTGGCGATATCATCCTGAACGGTGGTATTGACATGTCTTTGACAAATGCAGACGCAGGAGAAACTACTGGCTTTAGTTTGACATTCAAAGTTAGCGATGCAAACAGTTGTGAAAACTTCAGTGCTGGAGCAGAGATTACAGGATATAGAGCAACGGTATTCCGTTCGGATATTGGGACAACTACCTGTGATGGAAGCGGGGCAAACTATAATGCTAACAATTGTTACGACAGTGGTGTTGCGACAACCACATGGAATCTCGTATGTACTCCTGATGCTTGTGGCGGTACCGGTGATGCCGATATTGACTACACTTGTTCATTCCCGCTTTGGTTTATTGCAGATGCAACAGATGCTGGTCCGAATACCCCAGCTGCACAAGAGATTTTGAACTGGTCTGCCGGTGTATACGGAATTGATGACAATGCTGCGGTTGGCTCAATGGCAACAGCTACAAATGGTGTTGATGTAGAAAGTGCTGCATATATTGATGTTGGTTCCAGTCAGATTGCATACGGAGGAGTAGAGCCTGGTAATGCGACTGACTTGGTAGCTACTTCAACAACAATCAATATCGGAAACACAGGATTAGACCAGGACTTGCAAGGATCATCAATGTGTAACACATATTCGTTATCAACTCCGTGTCCGGGTTCAGCCACCTCTACAGTAGATGCTAGTGAACAAAAATTTGCTTCAACCACGATGACTTACGGTAACGTACTAGCTACAAATCTATCTTCAACAAGCCCAACTCACTTAGAGCTTGATGTAGCTAAGTCAACATCAACAACGACCCCAAACAATAAGCTGACTTATTGGGGAATCAATGTACCATGGACAATATCATTCGCTGGTAGCTATACAGGGCTCAACACTTTCACAGCCATCGTTGCTGAGCCAGGAGACTGGTAGAACACAAAAAACATAATTTTTCAACAGCCATTGTTATACAACAATGGCTGTTGCTTTTTAAAGCTTTTTTTCCGATAATAGTATGACGTACATGAATTTTATTTCACGAAAGTTTTTGCTAGTTCTTTTTTTGCCTGTGCTTTTTTTTAGTACGGGTATTTACAAAGCTGAAGCAGGATTTGGTATTACTCCTCCCTATGTTAGAAACACTAGCCTAACTCGTAATTCTACTTACGAGCAGCAAATTCTTTTGGTGAGAGGTGATGCGAACATTGCACAAAAGGCTGAAATTATTATCGATGCTCCAGACATTGAAGGTTGGATAGAAGTTCTTGAAGGCGAAGAAATTAAAATGCCAAAAGGTACTCAAAAGGTACCAATGACTGTACGAGTAACAGTTCCAGACAATGCTCAGTTTGGCGAGTATAAGGGGTCTATTAGAATCAGAACGCTTCCTGATGACGATCAGGTGGCTCAAGGAGCAGTAAGTATCTCTCTTGGTGCATTGGTGGATATTGATTTGTTAGTCATAGATAGACAGATTAAGGACTTTAGAGTGCGTAAGATTTCAGCGCCTGACCTCAACGAAGGAAACAAGGTTGGTTGGCTATTTTTCCCGGGAAAGATTAATTTTGAAATGTTAATTGAAAATACTGGTAACGTAGACATCGCTCCTTCAAAAGTAGAGTTTAGAATCTTTGATCGTTCAGGAAAGGTTATGCTTGAGGAATCAAAGAATATTGGAAGAGTTACAAAAATTAAACCCTACGCCACGGAAAGTGTTATTGCAAAAATACCGACTAGACTACCGGCGGGTGGCTACATCGCTAGGTATAAGGTATTCAATGGGGATGAGATTAAACAGGAAGGAGACATAACTCTTAACATTTTACCTGAAGGTAGCCTTCAAACAGCTGGCTTTGGCTTTATCGGTCTTTCTATAGCACATAAAATCTCAATCCTTTTGCCAATATTTGCTGTAATAATTGCTGCGCTATATATCTGGCGTTCACGAGCTCAAGTTCGTGTACGTACCCGAAGAAAATAGTATGCGCAATTATCTATACCTTCTTTTCTTATTTGTCTTTGTAGCAGTTCCTCTTGCTTCTTTTGCGCAATCTACAAATATCGCAACCACAACACTAACAATAAGTATTTGTGGTAATGAGATTGTTGATGGCGGTGAGGAGTGCGACGTGCTTGGCGAAACAGGAGTCTATAGCCAAACTATTGCTGGTAGACAATGTACCGCGTCGTGTAATTTTGGTCCTTATTGTGGTGACGGAATTCTTCAGACGGCTTTTGCTGAGGAATGTGATGACGGCAATAACGACAATGGGGACTTCTGTTCTGCTATTTGTAAAATTGAACCAGCTGGTTCTGGCGGTGGTGGTTCTAGTGGTGGAGGAACGTCAGGAAGAGGGGGAAGTACTGTTGACTTAGGAGATACGATAATAAATGTAATAGGTCGTGGGTATCCGCTCAGAACAATTAATTTTTTGCTCGATACTGAATCTGTCGGAACTGTTCGTTCAGACAGTAGTGGAAGGTTTGAATTTTCTACAAATGCGTCTCCAGGTACAGCTACTCTGGGTATCTGGACCACAGACGTCGATGGTACACGCTCTATCACTTTAAATAATACTTTTGATGTAACTCAGGGTGCTATAACAAATCTTAACGGAATAATTCTACCGCCAACTATTTCTGTGCCAAATCCTAACGTTAACCCTGGTGATACTATTTTGATTTCTGGTCAGTCAATTCCGAGTTCGAGAGTTGAAGTTCATGTCGACAATAGTACTATCGTTGAGACTGTAACTGCTGGAACTGATGGAAAATGGAGTTTGAGTTTTGACACAAGTAGAGTGTCTGTAGCTCAGCATACTCTGAGAGCTAGAACATTGACTGGCAACCCACCGTTACGAACTGAAAGTAGTTTCAGTACTTCAATCCAATTGTTCGTTGGTGTTGACGGTCAAGCCACACTACCCTCTGACCTAAACAGAGATGGCTTCATTAACCTTATTGACTTTTCTATTCTTATTTTTTGGTGGCAAACAAATGGTGGCGATTCAGATCCACCAGCTGACATAAACCAAAACGGAAGAGTTAGTCTCGAAGATTTTTCTATTCTTTTGTTCAACTGGACAGGATAATTCACAAAATTTATAAAATTTTGTGTATAAGTAATTTTTTTCAAATCTTCTCATCGTACAATGAGATTGTATCTGTAAAGGAGGTAATCATTTAGTATTACTGCACGTTCATTTTGTACGTGAGCACTTCAGCCGGGTGTTACTTTGCAGATATGCTTGCAGTGCTATTTTGTAAAGCGGAGTGGAGACCACTTTACGGTATGAGCTCACGCTCATTTGTTACCTCACCACGAGTAACAGACTGTTAGCCTAATACAACGTAGAGTATGATCAGAACGTCAAAATCGTTCTCAATACTCCAAGCAACGGCAGCGATTGTAGCCCTAACCATTCTTCTATGGTCTGCGGGTCTACCATCACTACAATTTGTAGAAGCTGCAAATGTCACCACACTTAGCGACACGCTCACAGACTCTGGTCCGGGCGTAGTCTCAGATCACACCATCTCGTTTGTAACTCCAACTGGAGTTGCTAACGGTGAGACAATCACGATTGATTTCTCAGACGGTCCATTCGTAGTTGGCTCAGTTGATGAAACTGATGTCGACGTATTGGATGACACAAACGATCTCGTTATTGCAGCAGACTGTTCAGGTTCGGATGAAGCAAGTGCTGTCTTTTCAGGAACCACCCTTACTATCACACTATGTGCTGGTGATGGAGCGTTTATCCCTTCTAATGGTACAACTACCATTAAAATCGGTTCAAATGCTACATACGGTGGAGATACTGGAGATGCAGACGCTCAGCTAACCAACCCGAGTGCTGGCTCTTACGAGATTAATGTAACTGCTGGTTCAGCTGATACTGGTTCAACAAGAGTTGCTATCGTGTCGGCGGTAACAGTTACTGCTTCTGTTGATACACTTTTTACATTTACTGTAGCAGGTGTGGCAGGAGGTCAAACTGTTAACACAGCAGACGTCACTGATGGTCCAACAACAGCTACAACCATTCCTTTTGGAGAGCTTGTAGCTGATACAGCAAGTACAACAGCGCAAGACTTAACAGTTGTTACAAACGCCTATAATGGTTTTGTCGTAACTGTGGTATCTGATGGTCAACTTGTCTCAACTAATGGTGCAGATATTGATAGTTTCCGAAATGGAAATGATCAGTCAACACCAGTAGATTGGGAAGCACCAACTCCTGTTTTAGGAGATGAAGATACTTATGGTCACTGGGGTCTTACTTCAGATGATGATGCACTAGCTGGTGCTGCTGATCCCTTCGATGCAGGAGGAGCAGGAGGTCGTTATGCGGCCGCTTCAACTACACCTGTAGAAGTGTTCAGACACACAGGACCAACAGATGGAACAGTAACTGGCGAGGGTACCACCCGAGTTGGTTACAAAATTGAAGTTACAGCTTTGCAAGAAGCTGCTGACGACTACACAGCTACGCTGACATACGTAGCAACACCAGTGTTCTAACGAATATTGGCTCTAAGCTTGGAGTTAAAAGACAAAAAACCCTATCTCCCACCACGAGAAGGGTTTTTTGTATGTGTACAGGTAGCAATAATTTGTGATTACGCTGGTATACTAAGTGTAATGAAACAAATGTTTGTTCGGGTTTTTTATTTGGCTACAGTAGCTCTTTTATTCATCGTACCTAGCTCCGTTCAGGCTGCTTCGCTCTACATTGACCCTCCTTTCAGTACTTTATTTAGTGGTGACTCAGTCACATTAGCCGTTCGCTTGGATACAGACGAAGCTGCGGGTGAGTGTATTAATGCAGTTGATGCAAAAATTACTTACCCGGCAAACGTTGAACCAGTGGATATTTCCATAGGTAAATCCATTTTTAATATCTGGGTTGAGCAACCAAAAATTAATAAACAAGAGCGAACAATAACCTTTGCTGGTGGCATTCCTAATGGATATTGTGGTCGCGTATCGGGAGACCCTAGGTTAACCAATACTCTTGTTGAGGTGGTTTTTCGTTCACCCGGATTTACGATTGGTGGAGGGTCTTCAGATAGTTCTGAAGCAGTTGTGACATTAAGTGATGAATCTACTGCGTACCTAAATGACGGTCGTGGAACCAAAGTGTCTCTAGCGCTATATCCTGCGAAAATAAGTTTAGAGAAGGGAGCTGGTTCTGCCTTGGTTAATCAGTGGCAGGAGGAAGTTGATGCGGACGTCGTTCCACCCGAAGATTTTAGTATTCTCTTGCAAAAGGGAGAGGGTAATTTCTCAAATAAATACTACATTATCTTCAACACAACTGATAAACAAACTGGTGTAGATCAATATCAGGTTATGGAAGAACCATTAACTCAATTCGGTACTTTTCAGTGGGGAAGAGCTGACGCTCCGTGGGTGGAAGCACGAAGCCCATACGTGCTAAAGGATCAAAGTCTTAACAGTATTGTCAGAGTCAAAGCTATTGATAAAGCTGGTAATGAATACGTTGCAACTCTTATTCCTGATGGCTCTATGCGTACATTATCTTCTTCGCAGATACTAACCGTGGCTCTCACAGTAGTTTCACTAGTTGTTCTGCTCGCTGTAGGCTTCATTTCTTGGCGTGTCATTAGAAACAGGAGAAAAGAACGTATCAACACAGATGATGATTATGAGAATGACGAAACCGCAACATCCGATGATAATGAAATCCACAATGATTAATATAGAAAAAACACTTTTAAGAATAGTAAGTATTTTTGGAGCATCTTTCCTTGTTTTTGGTCTTTATTTTGCCTCTGCTTCAATAGCTAGTGCAGCAACACTTTCGTTGTCTCCATCAACTGGAGTTTATACTGCCAATAATACATTTACTGTTAGAGTTATGGTAAATACAGGTGGTCAGCCAGTTAATGCTGCTGACGGTGTAATCTCCTTTAATCCTAAAGAGTTATCAGTCGTTTCAGTTAGTCGCTCTAGTTCTATATTCAATCTATGGGTAACAGAACCAACTTTTTCTAATTCTGCAGGAACAATTAATTTTAGTGGTGGATTGCCATCAGGATACACCGGACAATCAGGAACTATCATGAATGTGACTTTCCGTGCACTTGGTTCTGGGACTGCCAGAGTAAGCTTCAAGAGCGGTTCAGTGTTGGCTAATGACGGAAAGGGTACAAACATCCTTACTTCCATGAACAGTGGAACTTTCACTATTCAAGCTGCCAATGTCACTCCTGAACCTGAAGTAATTGAGTACATTGCTCCCGCTAACACACCTTCTGCTCCCAATATCACATCTGACACACACTCTGACCCAACCAAATGGTATAAAGAAAACGAAGCAAAACTCAAATGGTCATTAGGTAGCGGGATTGTTGCTGTTCGAACTCTCTTAAATGAAAATCCAACTTCAGTTCCAACAAAAGTATACGATAGTCCTATTTCGGAAATAACCTTGTCCGACCTTCCGCAGGGCGTTTCATATTTTCACCTACAGTTCAAAAATGCAGAAGGATGGGGTAAGGTCACTCACTATCGCTTGGCAATTGATAGCGTCAATCCAGAATCAATCTCAATTACTCAAGCAGAGGGTGTCGATTTATCAAACCCTGTTCAGGTTATAAAGGTAGATGTTAAGGACGAAACTTCCAATGTAGATAAGTTCAAGGTCAAAGTCGACTCAGCTGAACCTTATGAATATATTGATGAAACAGGCTCGAGTACTATTACACTACCATCACTTGAACCGGGCTATCATACATTGATTATTGAGGCCTTCGATCAAGCTGGAAATAGCATAGTAGGGACATATTCATTCACTATAGCTTCATTCGATAGACCATTGTTTACCGAATACCCAAATGAAATCAATGAAGAAGTAATTCCTGTTTTAAAGGGGCAGACCAGACCAAATTCTAAGGTAGAAATTACTGTTACTAAGATTGGTTCAGAACCGATAGTTTACTCTGTAGATAGCGATAAGAATGGTGAATTTATATTTATACCAGAAGGAACATTTACGATTGGAGTGTACGAATTATCCGCAGTAGCAACAGATGAGTATGGTGCAAAAAGTGACCCATCTGACGAGATACGGATTGCTGTACAACAACCGGGTTACCTTAAAATCGGCTCGCTAATTGTTAGTGTTTTGTCAGTCATTATTCCTCTTCTAGTTTTGCTTGGAATAACAATTCTTGGTATATGGTATCTTATCTTGTATTCACGTCGCTTTAGAAAGCGTGTGAAAGTGGAATCTTTTGAAGCTTTACAAATTCTTCGTAGAGAGTTTGGAGACCTACAAACAACTCTTCGAGAACAAGAATCAATCGTCCAAGCTTCAAGAAAAACTAAGAAACTGACAAAGGCTGAAACAGAAATGATACAAGTTCTCGATTTGGCTCTACAGTCTTCTCAGAAAAAGGTGGAGAAAGAAATCGCAGATATTACAGAATTAATTAAAAAGAGTAACGAATCTAACTGATATGAACACGGTAAATAAAACTCACTGGCTTAGCGGAAAAAACTTAGTTGTCCTACTGATCGGAATGCTCGTCATGTATTTTGGCGTGACAACCATGGTAGATAAAAGATTTGCTGAATTTGAAACAAACACGAGATCTCAAATCACAGAACAGTTAGTTTTGGTGTCAGCTATTTCTGAGGCCACTTCAAGAAATGGTGCTGACGCTGTTACTGAATCAATTGTAAAAGACTGTTCAGTATCTGAAAGGATTCAGTTTGATGATTTACTTAATAATTTAAATAATAATCTAAACCGAACTCAATTAACTGAACTAGAAAGATTGTTTGGTCGTTGTGGGTCATTTTATTCTGAAAGAAAATCAGTCATGGTGGCAAGACTGACTAGAGAAGTTGAGATACTAGAAGGTTATGTAAATCAACTAAGCGTTATATTAGACAAGGACATTTCAAGTGAATATTCGCTAGAAGATTGGAAAAAGTTGTCTGAAGAAGAGAAAAAACAAAGCGAACTCTTTGCAAATTTAGTTGTGTTACAAGATGAAATAATCAGTACATTGCTTTCTGGAAAAAATGCCCAATCTCCAGAGATAGAAGAAATTCTCCAGCAAGTCCGTGAGGTTCAAGAAACTCTCCTAGTAGCTAACGCTCAGGCATCAGCCCTCAGAAGCAGATTAATATCACTATAAGCAATAACATGAACCGAATCGTTCAGTTTCTAAAATCAAGCTTCAGGCTCTCAAGTAGAAATGGGACGGTTCGTTACATGTTTCCAGCAATCATCTCCTTTGTGGCAATGATGGGCGCTGCGGTCATTACGTCAAAAGACGTTTCTTATGTAAGGTTAGAAACATCGGATACCACAGTAGAAGCAGGTAACCAGTTCTCAATCGACGTTTTTGCTTATGCCCATGTTCCTGTAAATGCTGTAGATGTAACTTTGCAATTCGATTCTGAAGCAGTAGAAGTTTTGGGGGTAGATAGAGGACAGTCTGTTTTAACAATATGGACTAGGGATCCAGTAATTGAAAATGGAAAAGTCATTCTCCAAGGTGGAACCTATAGAAAGGGTTTCCTAAAAGAGCATAGAATTGCAACAATTAACGTGAGAGCTAAAGAAACTGGGCAAAGTACCTTTGAAGCCACTAATGTTATGTTGCTTGCTGGAGATGGTGCGGGTAGTCCTGTGTCCGTAGCGGATTCAAATAATTCTGTAGTCAATCTGTATATTTACGATGAAAACACCTCACCAGACAGTATAGGAGTTAATGTTAACGTTAATTTAATTACTGATATAGATGGTGACGGAAAGGTAACTCTTAAAGATATAAGCTCATTTATGGCAGCGTGGCACCAGAAAAATAAGCTTTATGACTTCAATGGTGACGGAAGAATGACTTTTAAAGATTTTTCTATAATTCTGGCAAATTTCTTTTTTTAAAATACTAAAATTCTGTTGATAAACGACAAGCTACCAACGTAAAACGTTGGTATTATTATAATTACGGGGAGATTGTATCTCTCAGTGAAGATACTTATGTAAGGTAAATGCTATTTAAACCAAAACTCAGTTTTCATAAAAAGCGGCATGCCGCATTTATTTACGATGTTGTGTTCAACAGTGGTTTTTCAGTGTTTATAATTTTCATGCTATTTGCATCTTTCCTAGTTCAGCCGGTACACAAGGCTTACGCTAACGAGGTGGACACCTTAGTACCGGATGAAGAAGAAGAGGTTGTTCCTGAATCAGTCAGTGTTCAAAGCACAGAAGTCGAAGCTACAGAAGACGAAGATGTTTCAGAAATTGAGTTGGATCAATCAGATGATGAAAATCCTGAGCCTTCTGTAGTTGAGGGTCAAACTCAAAACGAAGATGCTGGTGAAAACGATCCTTCGGAGGCCATTGTAAATACGGAACCTCAAGCTTCTTCAACTCAGGTAATTTCAAGTGAGAATACTAGTTCAGGCACATCATCAACCTCAACGCCATCTAGTTCAAATACATCAACGACTGAGACGTCAACTTCTACAAACGAAAGTGAAGTAGTAGAGGTGGCCACCTCTACTACTTCGTCAGGCACAAGTTCCTCTGGTAATTCAGAATCATCTACAACTACTTCCTCAGATGAAGCAGACGAGACAACTTCAACGAGTGGTGATGAAGATGAAGAAGAGCAGGTATCATCAGACGATTCTGACACATCTACAACGACCGAGGATTTTATTGATGAAGATGTTGAGGAAGAGGTGGGGACGTCTGTCATTGAGGCACAAACACTCAACACAGAAGATAACTTCTATCAATTTAACAGGCAGTCTTGTGTAGCTATTGGTGACGGAACATATCACTGTACGGTAAACGCACAGCCAGGAATTGATTCCAATGCTGTTGTTTATGCCGAACTAGGTGAGAATTCAAATATGGAAATCTTCCTTAAAACTTCTAAGGGTGAGGTTAAACAACTAACTGACAATTCTTTTGATGACACTTCACCTAGCTATGATGCAGAAACTTTACAAATTGTATGGCAAAGATTGGTGGACGATAGGTATCAAATTGTCTTGTATGACATAGAAGAGGGTGAAGAAAAGCAGCTGACATTTTCTCGTACAAACAACATGGAGCCAAAAGTTTCTGAAGCAGGAATAGTGTGGCAAGCATGGGACGGCCACGATTGGGAGATTATGTATTTCGATGGTCAATATACAGACCAGTTGACAGACAATCTTACACAAGACGTAGCTCCTGCTATAGATGATGGGTACATACTTTGGAGTGTTCTTGGAAATAGTGAGCAAGAGGCAAAAGTTTACTCAATTGCTAGCGGGGAAACATTAAATATTAATGGTTATGAGGGTGGTGTCATTGCTAACCCGCGCTTTGTGCTGGTTTATGACACTATGTTTGATAACGGTGACGTAATAACACAAGGGTTTGATCCGACCACAGGTCTCTCTGCACCAATTGCCGCAAGACCAGCTGAGGACCCAGTTGATATCCCAGACACAGACTCGACAGGAGAAACTCGAGCATTGATTCAAAATAAATCTTCACAAAAAGATGAATATGATCCAGATAATTTAAATAATGACACAGGATCTTCAACCCCGAACGGTACTTCTGGTACAGCTTCATCAACCGATTTGGTGCCTGAGACACTTGATTTGAAACAAATTTCAGATAGTGCAACGTCAACTGAGACCGACATCTCCACTTCAACTGAATCTACAGCAGACCCAGTATTTGAGTTAACAGATTACGATTTAATCTTGACTCCCACTTCAACAGTAGAAGCAAGTGAATCAGCCTCATCAACCGAACAGTAGTTTTGATTCATGTTCTAATTTTGTTTAGATTTCCACTATAAAATACAAGGTTTTTCACTGTATATAGAGTAGAATATAAAGACAAGTTATGTTTTTTTTGGAGCACAAAAAAAGTGGTTTTTTATGTATGCGGAAGCTGGTTGTGATGCTCCTAATAACTACTTTTGTTTTTACGGACTTTGATACTATTCTTGACTGGCCTTTGCTGTTTCAGGCTTTTGCTGCTGAGGTAACAATTGACGATACTCCAAGCACAAATGGCTTGTCTCATACTGCAGTTCAGCCAACAACCGTTTTCATTTCTGATCAAGTTGGATACAAATTCTATCGCGATGGTAGTGGAGGCGGTGGAACCAATGGTACATGTGTCTACAAAAAAACTACAAACGGTGGTACCTCTTGGGGTACTGAAACTATTGTTGATAGCCAGACTGATTGTGAAGCAATTGTAGTTTGGTATGACAAGTGGACGCCAGGCGATGCTGGATCGTATATTCATATTGCCACTATGGATTCTGGTGATGATGACCTTTGGTATAACAGATTGGACACCACTTCCGACACACTCTTGATGGGTTCAAATCCGACTAGTACATCCTTGACACAGTCTGCAATGTCCATAACCGCAGCCACCGCAAATCACTCTATGACAAAGGGAACTGACGGTACGCTTTACATGTCAATTTCAGACAACACAGATAGATTTGTAGTTTCTTGTTCCAGTGGTTGTGGTACCGGAAGTAATTGGACGGAAGTAGGCGATGGAACATTTATGGACTTGGATGAAGATATAACACTACTCTTGCCTCTTGATGGGGGAAATATTCTTTTAATTAATCGTGACATCAGTGCCAATGATATTAGATCAAAGGTTTGGAATGGCTCTTCTTGGTCAGCTAGTTGGTCGACAGTAGACGCGAATGCGGTCGAGAGTGGGGCGTACGACATTCAGATGTCAGCTGTGAGAAGTCCTGTAACGGGAGATATTTATCTAGCCTATATTGCTGACGCAAACAACTTCACTGTGGCCGACCATGACATTAGACTTGCGAAGTATTCAGGTGGCTCATGGTCAAATTTGCCAGACTTAATAACAGATGACACAAGGGGGCTCACCTCAATCTCATTAACTGTAGACGAAAACACAGACACTGTTTACGTTGCATACAGCGCCAGAACAACTCTGGCGACAGCTGATTCTGCCAATGTATATTGGGCTACATCAACATCAGCAATGACAAGTTGGGGTGCTGAACAGGGACCGGTAAATACATCAAGTGGAAACTTTTATGGAGTTTCATTTAATTACTCTTCGGTACAGAGACTTTATGTGACATGGTTCGGTGCTGTGGTAGACGATTTGTTTGGAGAGACAATTGCAGATGTCGCACCGGCTACTACGGTGGATGTTTCAGGAACACAGGAAACTGAAGTTAGGGCCAGTACAACTGATTTTTATGTTGGTGGAAAGTTTGTGATTACAGAAGAGTCAGCATCAAGAAATGTTACAGATATTGTGATTACCGAAAATGGTTCAGTAGATGCTTCAACTGGACTAAATAATATTAAGCTAAGGTACGACTTAGACACTAGCAGTCCATATGACTGTGCTAGTGAGTCATACGGTGGAGGTGAATCACAATTTGGATCAACTGACACAAATGGTTTTTCAGGCGCTGATGGAACCTCTGCCTTCTCAGGCTCTGTTAGTGTTTCTCCAACTCAAGCAATGTGTGTTTACGTTGTAATGGATGTACTGAAAGAAGCTGCAGATTCAAGCGATATTGAAATTGAAATTGCCAACCCATCTACAGATGTTCTGGTTTCAGGTGGGGTAACAGCCATTCCAGAAACAGTAAAATTAATCTCAGGAACAACAAATGTTGTTGACTCAGATCTTACGCAAACACATTTTCATTGGAGAAACGATGACGGAAATGAAACTGGAGCCACCTCCAGAACCGCTGGCGTAGAAGATGTTCCATTGCTGGCTCTACAACAAGAAGTTCCAAGAAGGCTAAGATTTGGTGTTTCAAATGAAGGTTCAACTTCTTCATTGCCGACAACACTTAGGCTCGAGTATGCACTCAACACATCTTCTTGTGATTTGGCAACTGGTTGGACAGATGTCGACGCTGTAAACGATGATTGGAACATGTACGATTCTACATTCGTTACTGATGGCACTGATACGACAGATATTGGAATTGGGATAGGTGGAGTTTCGAACGAAAATTCAGTACTCCTATCACCAAATGGCGGACAAAAAGATACGTCTTCTACAGTGGGCCCACTAACACTTTTACCAACAAATTGGGTTGAGACAGAGTTTTCAATAGTAGCTTCTACCTCTGCAACAGAGGGCAATACATATTGCTTTAGGTTAACTAATAATGGTGAGGAGCTACCCGTATACACAAATTATCCTAGAGCCACAATTGCTGCTGACGTAAAAGTGAGTGCAACAAGTAGCCAAATATCGACTGTAGATATTCCCACACCTGATTTTTATGTTGGAGGAAAATTCTCAATTATAGAAAATGAATCATCAAGAAATGTAACGAGTATAACCATAACTGAAAATGGTACTGTTGACGGAACGACGGGTGTTGAAAATATTAGGCTGTTCTATGATCTTGATACCAGTTTTCCTTATGACTGTGCTAGTGAAAACTATGTTGGTGGAGAAGCACAGTTTGGAACTGCGTCTTCTTCATTTAGTTCAGCAAATGGTTCGTCCACTTTTACTGGTTCGGTTGCAATTACTACCACCCAAGCAATGTGTGTATATACCGTGCTTGATGTCACAAGTAGTGCCAACAATGGAGAGACACTTGATATTAGTATTAATTCTGGAAGTCAAGATGTTCTTGTATCAGGTGGCGGTTCAGTTGGGCCTCTAACTGCTCTTGATATTACTGGTTCAACAACCTTAGCAGGAGGTATTGTAACTTTGACAAACTACCACTGGCGAAATGACGACGGAACAGAAACGGGTGCAACTTCTGCAACTGGGGGAAGTGAGGATACTCCACTTACTGACTTCAGTATTGGTTCGCCAATCCGTCTTCGTATTGGACTTTCTAACGAAGGTGGTACATCTTCCGTTCCTCAAAGATATGGCCTGGAGTATGGAATAAAATCATCAACCTGTGAGGATATTGCTGTGTGGACTGACGCCGACGGAGGGGGAGTTTCGTGGAGTATGCACGATTCAGGGTTCCTCACTAATGGAGAAGATACAACTGACATTGCAGAGGTAAATGGAGGAGTAAGTGACCCGAATTCATCATTCCTAAGTTCTAACGGAGGGGTGCGAGATACGGAGTCGTTTTCAGCAACTACAACATTGACAGAGACAGAGTATGTAGATTTGGAGTACAGCATTACAAGCACCTTTGATACACCATATGAATCTACATATTGTTTCAGAGTAACCCAAAATGGTTCTCCTCTTTTGCAGTATGATGTGTATCCAGAAATTTCTATAGAAGCAAAGCGCGACTTTAAGATACAGCGAGGCACCACTACCGTATCAGGTACGTCTGGAGTAACTTTGACTGCCGGTGTTGATTACGTTGCTCCGAGTGCATCGACTAGTGCATTCGTGAGAATTACAAATGCCCACCATACTGGAGCAGGTAAGGATACATTGGGTGGAAATCAAAACTCTGACGACTACACAGTCTATATTTTAAACCCTGGCAATATTGAAACAAGCTTCACGCTGATGCGCGATACAGATTCCATAAACAACTCTTACGTGGCTTGGGAAATTATTGAGTATGTCGGTCCAGTAGGTGGTGATAATGAAATTATAGTCAGAGATCAAAGTGTTGTAAGTTATTCAAACTCACAGTTAGTCGCTACTGGTACCGCAGTCTCAGGTGTTGTTGACGACAATGATGTGGTGGTATTCATAACTGGCCAGATGCATAACGGTGGTAATCGAAGTGAAAGTTTCGCTCAACAATCCACTTCATTTTGGGCGTCTACTTCAAGTGAGCCAGTATTCACGAGAGGTGCAACAGGAAACAACTCAGGTAATGTAAGTTATTCAGTGGTCGAGTTCACAGGTCTAAACTGGAAGATACAAAGAGTTGAGCATTTGTTTACAGCAGTAGGAACAACGCAAACTGAAAATATAACTGCAGTTAATAGTTTGTCTAGAACATTTATCCATACTCAGAAGCGGTATGACGGAGCTATTTCTCTTGCTGATTATGGTCATGATGTTTGGCTATCAAGTATCGGTGCAGTGTCATTTTTCCTTGAACCATCAGCGACTACGACCGGTGTTAATCATTATTCTGTAGCGTGGGTTGTCGAAAATACTCAAACAAGTGCTGGTCAGATGGTTGTACAAAGGTCAAACGGAAACACTATCGCCGGAGGTCCAGAGCCTGTTGCTATATCAGTACCAATTACTACTCATGTTAACGCAACTAACAACGCTTCTATTTTCCTAATGACCTCACTGGATTCAACTGGTAACCAGTTCCCAAGAGTTTTAATGGGAGCGACTATTGTGTCTACTTCTACCTACCAAATTTGGAGGAGTGAAAGTGCTAACTCTGCATCATATCGTACAGAAATTGTACAATGGCCCGCAGCTGATCTTGCTGTGCGACAAAATTATTATAGGTTCTATGTAGATAATGACGCTTTGTTGCCAACTGACCCATGGCCAGCAGGAGCTACAGATTTGGGTGAGAATACTTCTGTTGGTGCACTGGATGAACCTTTGGCTGACGGCGATGTCGTCCGCATTAGAATGTCAGCAAAAGTCACTAATGCCACGCTTCCGGCTGGTTTACTAGAGACAAAGTTGCAATATGCTTTGCGTGACACAACCTGCTCTGCTGTTACAGTGTGGAGTGATGTTGGTTCACCTGCTAGTGGAGAAATCTGGCGAGGGTATGATGCATCAGGAGTTACTGACGGTGATTCGCTTTCAGGTAACCCGCCGACTGGTGGAGATCTGCTTATTTCTATTTCTGATAGAGCTGGAAGATATACAGAGACTGGTCCTTCTGCTGCGAACCAGTATGCTGTTTATGATGGTGAGGACATCGAGTATGATTGGATAATTGAACAAAATGGAGCTTCACAGAGAAAGACTTACTGTTTCAGAATGGTCAAGTCTGATGATACTCAGCTAGACGGATACTTCCATTATCCAGAGATAAGAACAGAAGGTTTTACCCCTGTAGTAGATTCGTGGCGCTGGTATGACGACGAAACTAATGAAACGCCAACAACCGCTCTAGCTGCTGAAAATATCGCACCAACTAACGTCTCCAAAGGTAATGCTGTTAAGTTGAGGGTAACTCTTGATGAAATTAAGAATCTCTCACAAATCAACGCACGCTTTAAGCTTCAATTTGCCGAGGAAGCAGACTTTAGTGATGTTCAAGATGTAGTAGCAAGTACTAGTTGTATTGCTAGTTCTGTCTGGTGCTACTATGACGGTGCAGGAATAGATAACGACGTTATAACATCGTCAGTCTTGTCAGGTTCTGACTCATGTGTAGCAGGTGTTGGAGCTGGCTGTGGTACTTATAATGAGAGTTCAGAGTACTACAACGGCTTCACTCACGGAGCTTCAAATGATACTGAGTATGAGTTCACACTGGTCTATACAAATGTGACCGGTAAGTTTGGAAAGGTTTATTATTTTAGACTTTACGATATAGCAAATGATGAGGTTGTAGTAGCTAGTTCAACAAACCCAACGCTAGCTGGAGAAAGTACATCCCTAGTGTTTTCAGTCGACGGAGTAGATGCCAACACTACAATTGCAGGAATAGTAACTGACGCTACAACTACCGCAACCAGTCTCGATTTTGGTCTTTTGCCATTCGATACAGATGTCGAAGTAGCGCAAGAAATAACAGTAAACACAAACGCAACCGAAGGTTATCAGGTTTATAAATACGTTGATCAACAGTTATTGAATTCATATTCTGATCAGATTCAACCGATAACGGGCACAAATGCTGTTCCTGTTAGCTGGGGAACTGGCTGTTCTGGTTCTGCTGTAAGCTGTTCTGGATACCACACAACTGACGCAACATTGGAAGGAGGGTCTGGTAGATTTGCGCCGACAGATTCATACGCTGCCTTAAGCACATCTCTTAGTGAGATTATGTATAGCTCAGTCCCTTCTGTTGATGTTGAGAACATAATTTACAGACTCAGGATAGGTGCCTTACAGCCAATTGGTGATTACACAACTACGATTACTTATATAGCCGTACCAGTCTTTTAAATGTTATTATATTTTTGTGAAAAGAAACTTATTTAGAAATCTTTTAATCCTGACAGCAATTTTTTTGCCTGCATCACTTACCTTTGCTGGCGAATTTACAGTCAGACCGTTTCTGATTGATGTCACAGCAGAACCGAGAGAAACGATAACTGAAACAGTCCAACTTACTAATGATAGTGAGTATAGAAAGTATGTTGTCTATGCAACAGTAAATGAAATATCGGTTGATAAAGAAGGAGAAATTAAAGAATTTGTCTCTCCAGTGATGACTGACAGAACAAACACTGTAACTAGTTGGATAGAAGTAAAGAGGGGGAGGATTGAAATTGAACCAGGCCAAAAGGCAGAAATTCCTGTGGTTCTTAGGGTCAATCCTTTTGCAGAGCCAGGCGAATATCATGCTTTTATCGGTTTTGTGCCGGCGCCAAATAGGCCAAAGGCAGAAAGTATTGCGATGTCTGGAGAAGCAGATGGGGTAGTTATTAAGATTACTGTTGAGGATAAGAGGGAAGACAGTATGAAGATTTCAGGCTTCATAATAAATCGTTTTATAACAGATGATAGTAAGCGTGAGGTCGATGTGGTGATTGAAAATACTGGCGATCTCCCATCAGCACCAATGGGAGAAATCATATTCTATGATTCAACAGGAGTTGAAATTGATTCGGCCCCTTTCAATTCTGACGGTGTGGTTATTGCTCCAGGAGAAACTGCTACTCTAAAAGGGTTTGTGCCTGTCGACAAGACGCTTGGGCGATTTAAAGCGAACCTTTCCCTTAAGTACGGCGAGAATCAAAGAGCATCACTGTACGACACTACAACATTTTTTCTGATGCCTCTAAACTTACTATTACTGATATTCGGTGGTATTTTATTAGGAGCGATTATTGTTGCGTTGTTATTTAGAAAAGCATTCATTACGCCGAATACAGATGCAGATGATGGTGACGCTGTTACAATGTATGTAAAAGAAGGTCACGAACCAAACCCACAAGATCATGATATCGACCTTAAAAACGTTAATAAAGAGTAGGCCTCTTCAAGCGGGGTTAGTCCTTTTTTCTATATTTATTTTTTCATATCAGTCTGTCTCTGCACAGTCAGCTCTTTCACTGAGTGTATCCCCAACAATTTTTGACATGTCTGCAAACCCGACTCAGAACTGGACAAGTTTTGTAAGAGTGATTAATCCTAATCCGTACGAAATAAGGGTCTATGCAAATGTTGTGAACTTCGCGCCTCAAGGTGAATTAGGGCAGGGTAAATTTGTCCCTTTAATTGAAGAAGAATCTAAAGGAAAAACTATAGCGGAATGGATAGACGTGACAGCAGATGAAATTGTTATCCCTCCGGAGCAAACTATAGAAGTGCCTTTTATTGTAAACGTACCTGAAGATGCTCCTCCGGGAGGTCACTTTGCCGCGCTACTAATCGGCACTAAGCCACCAAAGGAAGATAAACAAACTCAGGTTATTACCTCTCAAATCGTTACCACTCTTTTGTTCCTGCGTGTAACTGGAGACATAGATGAGTCGGGAAATATTCGCTCATTTAGAACGACAAAGAAAATTTTAGAACAACCGCAAGCTACTTTTGAGCTTAGGTTTGAGAACACAGGGAATGTTCATATCCTCCCGCAGGGTGAGATAAGAATTACAAATATGTGGGGTCAAGAAAGAGGCGTTATCCCTATTAATAGATCATCGCTGTATGGCAATGTTTTGCCAGATAGTGTCAGAAAATATGATTTCACTTGGACAGGTGAATGGTCACCTTCAGATGTTGGGAGATATACAGCTATAGCAAGTCTAGCCTATGGAGAAGACGGAAGGAAATTTTCGTCTAGCGAAGTTACTTTTTGGGTTATTCCATGGAAGATATTATTGTCTGTTCTACTGGTCTTGGTAGGATTCGGATTATTGTTTACTTGGGCAGTTAAGCTGTATATCAAAAAGATGCTTCTTATGGCCGGGGTGTCACAGAATTTAGGAGCGAAGCCCCTTGTTTCAGTCAAGACAAAGCGGAGAGTTTCAGTAGTTGCACCGATTGAGGAAGGAATGCTAGACCTTCGAGAACAGTGGCAGGAAACATCAAGTCTAAGAGAAAGGGTCAGCACACTTACATCATTTGTTGGAACATATAAAGTATTTTTTGGAGTGGTATTCCTAGTAATTCTGTTTATAACACTCATTTTTGCTTATATTCAGTCTGCCTCTGTGTCAGAGAGGGCGTACGACGTTACTTTCGATGGTTTAAGTGAAGAAGTGAAGATTTCTTCTGAGGATGTAAAGTATCAAGAGCTTAAAGAGCAGTCTGTTTATGATGCTAGTACTGAGCCAGATTTGTCACTACCGAAAATTCAAATAGTAAACAGAAGTGGGGTAAGTGGTCTAGCTGCCGACTTAAGGTTGAAGCTTGAATCTGATGGTTATCAAGTCATCGGCATAGAAAATGATTTAGGTTCAGCAGAAAAAAATACTGTTATTGTCTATGATCCCGAGTTGTCAGAAGAAGCATTAGTTCTAAGTCAAAAAGTTTACGGAGCACTATTGTCTGCCTTTTCTGATGAGACTGATAGCGAAGCACTGATAACTATATATGTAGGCGAAGATCTTCAAAATGCTGTACAATAAGTAGCGAAGTTACTCGTAACTAAATTTTGTATGAGTCAAAAATCTATAATCTTAACCGTTGTACTATTTGCATTGTTGATAGTGGGGATGTTCATTTATGCGCACCTAAAAAGCTCTGAGTTGGAGGTAGTTACAGTCACTCCATCGCAGGAGGAAGAAGCACCTGTGCTTTATCCTGATATCACTAGAGTCGACGCTAAACACTTCAACATAGATGGTAAGCACACATTTGTTGGAGAAATAGTGTTTCCTTCACCTTGTGATTTGTTAGAAACTGATGCAATTGTTATGGAATCTTATCCAGAGCAAGTCATTCTTGATTTTTCCGTCATTAATAATTCAGACTCTTGTGTCGAGATACCAACTGCTCAAAGGTTCAAGATTGATGTCGTTGCTTCTGAGAACGCAAGTTTTAAAGCGAGGTTTATGGGTAGGGATATTGAGCTCAATCTAATACCTGCAGCTGAAGGTGAATTCCCAGATGATTTTGAAATATTCATAAAAGGATAGCGTGGATTTCGTAAAAGAACACAAGATAATATTTGGTTTTATTTTTGTAGTCATCCTAGCTTCAGGTATTTATACGTGGAGCGTCATCTCCAAGAATAGAAACGCAACTACAGAAATTAGCCCAGCTATGCGCTCATTGTCTGTTTCTGGTGACGACACGCCTTATACGGACTTAAATGGAAACTCAGTGTCGCTGTCTGATTTTGTTGGTCAGGTTCTAGTGGTTAATTCATGGGCAAGTTGGAGTCCTGCATCGGTAAATGAACTAAAAACCTTGTCAGTGATTACAAACGAATATAAAGACAGTTCAGTAAAAGTGATAGCTATTAATCGAGGAGAACCGGCTAATACGGCAAAGTCATTTCTACAAACCTATAGTATTAGTGAGGATGTAATGCTTGTACTTGATTATGACGATAGGTATTTTGCTTCGATTGGTGGATATAACATGCCTGAAACTGTGGTGTATGACACAAAAGGAAATATCTTCCATCACGAAAGAGGAGCCATGTCTGAATCAAAATTAAGAAGAATCATTTCGCAAGCAATGGCAATACAGTAGAAACTTTTTTTTTAAGATTCTGTGTTATAATAAAAAAAGGTGGTAGTCACTAATGCGATTGGGCCCGAAATCAGTTGGGACTTCTCCGTCGAAGAGAAGCTCCAGTCGCAATTGAAAACTATGCGTAATGCACTAGGACTACTGATAGTTCTTTGGGGACTATCTAAATTTTTTACAACATCTTTCACGGCACTAGATGATGCTGCGAGAGAATCATTGAAGCTTATTGAAGTCACTGCGGTGGCATCACAACAGCAAATCAAAGAAAAGATTTAGAAATCGGGTCAAGCTATAAGCTTGACCCTTTTTGCTTATTGGTTGGATAATGTATACTTAGGCTTATGAAATTGGGAAGAATTGTAGAGTATGTATTCTTTTTTGGATTGTTACTATTGGCTGGTTACATGGTTTGGTTAATCATGGCCCCGTTTCTAACTGCCTTAGCCTTATCAGTGATTATTGTAACTATTTGCCACCCACTCTATCTCAGACTGAAAAAAGCAATGCCAAGAAAGAACAAATCCTTGGCAGCTGTGGCTGCAACCCTGGTTGTCTTGACTGTGATTGTTTTACCTTTGGTACTAATGTCGTCACTTGTTGTCCATGAAATCGTTACATTCTATCAAGAACTAGGTAGTGGTGAAGGTGGTATCCAAACTCAAATCGACAAAGTAGAAATGACGCTTCAGGCATTGATCCCAGGCTTTAATATTGATCTAGCTTCACAGTTAGAATCAGGTGCAAAATGGCTTACTGGGAACTTGGGCGCTATTTTCGCAGGCACACTTTCGACACTGTTTATATTCTTTATTGCGCTCATTGGATCATTCTATTTCTTTAGAGATGGTAACGAACTCTTACAGCTTGTAATTAAAGCAAGCCCACTTCCAGATAATGAAGATAGAATCATCCTAAATCGTCTTGCGAGAGCTGTTCGTGCTGTGGCTACTGGTACAGTTCTAGTGGCTATTATTCAAGGGTCGCTAGTGGCGATTGGGTTCACTATTTTTGGTATTGAAAGAGCTGTACTATGGGGTTCATTTGCTTCTTTGGGAGCCTTGATTCCAGGTATTGGTACAACTATCGTCACAGTGCCCGCAATCGTTTATCTCTTTTTTACAGGTCAAATGTTCAGCGCAATTGGACTTTTGGTTTGGTCAGTTCTAATTGTCGGTCTGGTAGATAACTTTATTGGCCCGTATTTGATTAGTAGAGGAAACAACTTACACCCATTTATTATTCTTATTTCCGTACTTGGCGGTATATCCTTAATGGGACCAATTGGTTTCGTGATTGGACCAGTTATTGTAACTCTTTTTGTCGTTTTGTTGGAAATTTATAATCAGTATATTGTGAAGGAAGAATCGATTGAAAATGTAGAAGATGATATATGATGAATAAGAATCAAATTGAGACAATCCTAAAAATAAACGGAGCTTCTGTAAGCTCGCCCGATGAAGTAATTCGTTCGGTTTTATTGAGTGCGAGATACAAAAAGGACGAAGTGGACACTGCTATCATGGTTCTTAGAGAAAATACCAAGACTAATAAAACCAGAGTAGAAGGCCTCCACAAAATCTTTAGGACAGATGAAACTCTAAAGCCAAACGAAATATCTCAGTTATTAGGTATTGATGTAAGTATCAACGAAAAGGTTGAGCCAAAGAGTAAAGCGCGTGAAATTAACGGCTTTCAATTTGTTTTAATTTGGGTATTGTCAGTCGTTTGCGCCGTTGTTGGAGTTTTAATTTATATGTACTTACACAAGGTCGGGTTATTCTTTCAAGCCTAAATTTGTTGCAGTATCACTAAAAATAGCTATTATAAGCTTATAAATCATTAATATGTTTAATAAATTTGAATTAATAGGAGCTGGAGTTAGTGTTTTCTTTATGGCGCTAGCAATATATCTAGTCCAAGTTGAAACAACACTGTTTCAGTCAGGAAAGGCTGGTCAATCTGCGCAAGTTATTGAATCTGCGGTACCGGATGTGGTTATTGTGTCTGAGTCCGATGAAAAAACTAGAGCAGGAGCTTACTTACAAGCAGTTGATAAGAAGGGTAATTTCAATAGTATGGTTATAGACGATATTAAATTAGGTACTGGTGATGCAGTAAAGGAAGGAGATACAGTAGCTGTGCACTACGTAGGAAACTTGCAAGGAGGGGCTGAGTTTGATAACTCAAGAAAACGAGGAACCCCTTTTGAGTTTACAGTCGGAAAGGGAATGGTGATAGAAGGCTGGGATAAAGGTCTAGTTGGGATGCAAGTTGGCGGACAAAGAGCGTTGGTTATTCCACCTGAAATGGCATATGGTGAGCAAGGAATAGGACCAATACCTCCAAATTCAACCCTTGTCTTCATGATTGAACTAGTTGAGATTAAGTAAAATGACAGAGATTCCAATTTCATTTGAGATTGTAAAACGACAGCCCGGCACTCTTGGTCGGGCTGGTGTTATTCATACGCCCCATGGAGATATAGAAACTCCTGCTTTTGTTGTGGTTGGAACAAAAGGAACAGTAAAAAGCCTAAAGCCAGAAGACATGAAAAGTTATGTCGGAAACCAAGTAGCTCTTGCTAATACTTATCATCTTTTTTTACAACCAGGTGACGATGTTGTTAAAGAAGCTGGTGGTCTAGCAAAATTTTCAAATTGGGATATGCCAACCATTACTGACAGTGGTGGTTTTCAGGTTTTTTCTCTTGGCGCTGCTTTTGGTAAAGGAGTAACTAAATTTGCCAAAGGAGAGACTGAAACAGTAAATGAAAAAGCAGGTCTGAATGTGTACTCAAAGAAACTCGCGGAGGATCATGGAAAGTTATGTGTAATTGATGAAGAAGGTGTGACTTTTACTTCACATATTGATGGCTCAATGCACAGGTTTACGGCAGAGCGCTCAATTGATATCCAGCACAATATTGGAGCCGATATAATCATAGCTTTTGATGAGTGCACCAGCCCAACTGCTGACAAGGCTTATCAAAAAGAAGCTATGGACCGCACTCATCGTTGGGCTAAGCGCAGTATCATGGCACACAAGCAGAACTATGAAGCTTTGAAAAGACAGGGTTTGTACGGTGTGGTACAGGGCGGACGTTATTTGGATTTACGAGAAGAAAGTGCTCGTGTTCTTTCAAATATGGATTTCGATGGCTTTGGCATAGGCGGATCCTTCTCAAAGGAGGATTTAGGAGACGCTCTTCGTATTGTTAACGAAAATCTCCCTGAAGATAAGCCCCGACACTTATTGGGTATAGGTGAACCAGAAGATATTACAGAAGGTGTGTCTTTAGGTTGTGACACATTTGATTGTGTTGCTCCAACTCGAATTGCCAGAACAGGAACCATTTATGAGATGACAAATCAAGGTCATAAGCGAACCAATCTTTTAAATACCAAGTACCAACGTGATTTTTCAAAACCTGATGAATCTTGTGATTGTTATGTGTGCACAAACTACACCAAAGCATATCTGGCGCATCTATTTCGCTCTGGAGAAATGCTTGGCCCACATTTAGCTTCTCTTCACAATCTTTATTACATTGTTAATTTTACAAAAAAACTAAGGGAGCAAATACTGCTAAGCTAGTACTTTCAATTCAGATGAGAAGTTAAATAATTTACTTCTTTAATTCACAAATAAAAGCTATAGTACAAACATGAAATTCGAGATATCGACAGACAAAACTCCAGCTGGTGATCAGCCTCAAGCTATAGAAACCTTGGTTAAGGGAATAAAATCAGGTGAAATTCACCAGACTCTTTTAGGTGTGACAGGTTCAGGTAAGACTTTTACTGCTGCAAATGTTATTCAGCAAATTCAAAAACCCACTCTTGTTATTGCACATAATAAAACTCTTGCTGCTCAATTAGCTCAAGAGTATAGAGACTTTTTTCCCAATAATGCAGTTCATTACTTTGTTTCATATTACGACTACTACCAACCTGAGGCTTATATGTCGACAAGCGACACTTATATTGAAAAAGAAGCTCAAATAAATGAAGAGATCGATCGCCTAAGACACGCTTCGACTCAGGCGCTACTTACTCGGAATGATGTAATTATAGTGGCGTCGGTTTCATGTATTTATGGTTTAGGTTCTCCTGAGCAATATAAAAAGAAATTGATAAAATTTTCTGTTGGTTACGAAACTACAAGGTCATTGATGCTTCGTACCTTAGTAGACATGCAGTTTGAACGAACAAACGCAGACCTAACACCAGCCTCATTCAGAGCCGTCGGAAACACAATTGAAATAATGCCTACAAACGAACGAGCAATTTATCGTTTAAGTTTTGCAGGAAACTCAATTAGTTCCATAACTAAGATAGATGAAGTTACAAGACAAATATTGGCTGACTTAGATGAATTCTACTTGTTTCCAGCTAAACATTTCGTTACGCCAGAAGAAGAAAGAAAGTTGGCTGTTCAGGATATTGAGCTGGAACTGAAGGAGCAGTTAAAGAAGTTTAAAAAAGAAGGTAAATTACTAGAGGCAGAAAGACTAAAGAGGAGAACTCAGCATGACCTAGCACTCATGAGAGAAGTTGGTTATTGTAATGGAATTGAGAATTACTCACGACACTTTGACCGACGAAAGGCGGGTGAGGCTCCGTATACATTACTTTCTTATTTTCCGCACAAGGAAGATGGGACTCCAGATTTTTTGACTATCATTGATGAGTCCCACGTTACTGTTCCTCAGCTAAATGGTATGTATGCTGGTGATAGGTCCCGCAAGGACAATCTTGTAGAGTTTGGGTTTAGGTTACCATCTGCAATAGACAACCGACCACTCAAATACGACGAAATTGATGAGCGTCTAGGCCAGAGAATTTATACTAGCGCCACACCAGGCAAGTATGAACTAGAAATGCTAAAGAAGCATAATCTAAAACCAGTGGAACAGGTAATTAGACCAACTGGTTTGATTGACCCAGAGATTGAGGTCAGGCCAATAGTTGAAAAAGGTGCGTATCCTGGTCAGATTAAGGATTTTATAGAGGAGGCAGAAAAGATAGTTAAGGGCGGAGCAAGAGTTTTGGTAACAACCTTAACAAAAAGAATGGCCGAGGACTTAGCAGAATTTTTGTCTGAGCGAAATTTAAGCACCAAATACATACACAGTGACGTCGATACGATTGAAAGAATTGAAATACTAACTGATTTTAGAAAAGGAAAGTTCGACTGTTTAGTCGGAGTAAACTTACTACGAGAGGGACTCGACCTACCTGAAGTTGAACTTGTGGCCATACTTGATGCAGATAAAGCTGGTTTCCTGAGAAGTGAGACAGCCTTAATCCAAACAATTGGTAGAGCCGCTAGAAATGTTAACGGTAGAGTTGTTTTATATGCAGACGAAATGACCCCAGCCTTAGAATATGCAATAGGGGAGACTAATAGAAGGCGCGAGAAACAAATAGCCTATAATAAAAAACATGGTATTACACCCAAAACCATTATTAAAGAGATTAAGTCAATAGCAGATCAAATGCGTTCGGAACATGATGAGACCATTGATACGTTGTTGAAAATTGACGTCGATTTGTACAAAAAAAATCCAAAAAAGGTACTAAAAGAAAAGAATCGACAATTGGAGGAAGCTGTCTCAATACTAGATTTCGAAACGGCTGCGATAATCAGAGATGAAATAATCTATCTTGAGACGTTAGAGAGTAAGCAATAACTGTGAGTTATTAATGTATTGAGGTTACACTAGTGATAATATTAGTATTATGTCAGTACTTACTAACAAGCGGGTTCTTTTTGTCGGAAATCCAAATCACCAAGTTGATTCTTTGATAAGCGAGCTCGAAGCAAGGGGTGTAGAAGTTAGTAAGCAAGAGTGCTCGACAGTTTCTACGGACTTAGTTAGTGATGATAAGGTAGATTTAATTATTTTAAATCACGAGCATGCAGACGATGTGTGTTCTGGAGCTCAAACTCTTCTCACTAGCAAAGAGGTTGCACCGATTCCTCTTTTTGCAGTTGTTAGAGATAATCCAGACGATATACAAAAAGTACTGTCTGAGGGTGCTACAGACTACATTATTCCAACTGAATCTGTTGACTCAATTATTCAAAAAATTGAGGCTGTATTTGATGAAGGAGATATATTCTCTGGCAGTGCATCCATCGATATTTCACCATTAAAGGCAGATGTGTCCGCGACTGGAATTAGAGTCTATGTAGTCGAAGATGATCCGCTCTTAAGAAACCTTTTGTCTATTAGACTAGATAAATCTTCTTTCCCGTTCGAGTTTAGTAAGGATGGCAATGACATTGTTCCAATCCTTAAGCAGTTCAAACCAGATGTAATTATTCTAGATCTTATGTTACCTGGTAAAAGTGGTTTCGACGTACTTGCTGAGCTTAAGTCAGATGAGTATACAAAAGACGTTCCAGTAATCGTTTTTTCAAACAGAGATGGAGCAGGAGACAGAACACGTGCAAAGGAACTGGGAGCCTCAAGCTTTTATGTAAAAGCTATGACAGATCTGTCTGAACTTGTTGAGACAATTGAAACTATAGCTAAGAAGTAATGTTGCTCTATTTTTACTATGCCTGCTGAAAAAAAACAAAAAACCGCAAAGACTGCTCCTAAAAAAAGGGCTGTAAAAAAAGTTGCTAAAAAAGTTGCGAAAAAAACAACTAAAAAAATTGTTAAGGGAGATTCTCCTTCAAATAAAACAACAGCGCCACGAAAGACAGCCAAGAAGGTAGTCGCTAAGAAAAAGAGTGTTACAAAAAAGGACGCAGAACAAAAGAAACCCAAAGATAAATCACTTGTACAAGAGACAGTTAATCTGCCATCTGGCATGAGTATTAAAGCAGTTAACAAGTCACTGGCACTTAAGAAAGAGCTCAGTGACTACATAAATCGCTCTGTTTACATCGTCGCTTACGTGTCGGCAATCTGCTTTATTTTGGTGGGTTCTTTTGCAGCTTTTTCTGAATTATTTACCGAAGGTACTATTAGAGCAACACAAAAGGCAGAAATTATTTCAGCTTCTACAACTGTATTACTCACGCCACAAGTTGATATATTAACAAGTATTCCTGGAAATATAGAAGGCGAGTTTAAGTTAAACTTTTCTGCACGGAACGTTGGATCCGTACGTGCTTTTTTGAGGTCTAACGAAACTGGACTCACTATCCCGCTAGACATGGAACCTCTTTTAGATGGAAAGTACCGCGTTAGGTTTTCTTCTAACCTTGGAGTAGGTTACTACATGGTTAAGATTGTCTACACACCACTCGGGTCAGCACATGAGTCAGGATTAACCACGCGAACGTTTTTCCTAGGCTCTGAGAACGCTGAGTTTTTGTATAACAACCCGCAAAAGCCAGCAAATGAACAGGTCGAAGAAGATAAAGAAGACGTAGAAGAGGAGGCTGATTCGGCTGAAGAGCAAAATGCTTCAGAAAAGGATTCAAGTCAGGAAACCGTTGAGAGGACACCATTAAAAATTGCTGAACCTGTATTACGAGAGGAGTCAGATTTCAAAAAAAACTCTACCTCGACTGAAGAAATAATTTCTAAACCTGATTCTGAAAGTGAAGTTGAATCTAGATTAGAAGAAATCGAAAAGCCTTCTTCTTTGGAGTTAAGTACTAATAACGATGTCTTGTCAGGTCCATCTGTATTAAGTATCAAGACTGAATCAAGTTTTTCATTTATCGAGCTTTACGCAAGACCATTACACTCTCTGCAAGACAAGTTTGTAGCTTTGGCGGTCAGACGGACAACCGGATGGGTATTCCCAATCAATACAAGCAATCTTCCGAATGGTGACTACGAATTTACAGCTAAAGCAAAAAGTAATGGAAAAGCTGTCACATCAAACTCACTACAAATATCAATTAAGAACTCTTCTACTGTTCCTAAAATAGCAGAGCTGGAAGAAAAACTTGATGAACAAATGCTTGACGACCAATCTGAGGTTTTTGATACTGAACCGCTGAGACCTAATAGACCATTTGCTGAGAGTGTAAAGGAGGAATTTGATCCAAATTTATCAGTTAAATCAGACGTAGAGAGGAAAGCCAATCAGTTGCTCAATGAGGATTCAGAAGAACTAGACAGCTTACTGAAGCGTTATGCTGTGGCTCTTCAGTCTGGAGACTCAGTGTTAATAGCAACTGCTGAAAGCGATCTTAAAAAGCGACGTGAATCCATCGTTTTAAAAACTCTTCAAGATGAGGCTACTAAGGATATCTCCGACAACATCGACGTAGATCTTAAATTCAAGTTTGAAGTATTGCAACAGAAAGTTAGAACCTTTGAAGAAATTAGAAAGGAAAAAACTAGTGGTAACACATCTAAGGATACAGACGGAGATGGTATTTCAGATTTTGATGAATTAAATTTGTACCAAACAGATCCTGCATCACCCGATACTGATAACGATGGTATCAACGATGGTATCGAAATTATGAAAGGCTTCAATCCACGTGATGAAAAGCCAGAAGCTTTAATTGTATTTGAATCACCAAAAGAAGTTAGAAATCTTCAAAGAGATGATGTGCTAAGAGTAGAGTCTGTCGTCCCAATGGTTGAGGCAAAAAGTAATTCAGATAAAGAAGCGCCTGTTAGAGCTGAAATCAGAGGAACTGCTCTCCCAAACAGCTTCGTAACTCTTTACATCTTTAGTAGCCCTACTGTGGTCACGGTAAAAACTGACGACACAGGAGCATTTGTTTATACTTTTGACAAAGAGCTAGAAGATGGCCTACACGAAGTATATGTTGCTGTCACTGACAATACTGGTTCAATTATTGCTCAAAGTAACCCATTCTCATTCGTTAAAGAGGCGCAGGCCTTTTCTCCAATTGATTCTGATAGTGAATTTGTAACAAATAGTTACCCTGACGTTTCGCCTGTAAACACCTCTTACAACCTTGCGATTGGTTTAGCAGTACTTTCACTTGGAATTATTTTGCTAATGCTTGGAATTGGTTTGAGAACTAAAGAGCAAGAATTAGAAGCAGTGTCAGTTAGCGATGAGGACGGCATTACTATAACCGACAACACCGTAAAAACAGACGAAGATAAATAGAGAAGTCTTGTAATACATGATATCTAAACTACTACTAGCATTAGAAAAAGGGATTACCGTCATGCGTTCAAATTCTAGAATGTTGCTAGTGGCAATTCTAGTCTTTGTGTTTCCATTGCTATTTACTTGGTTGACGCACAGTTTTCTAGCAACAGCTACTACAAACATCGAAACTGTTGATGGAAAAAGACTAGGTGCAATACATAAGGCTGTCTCAACTGTAATTTCCTACAACGAAACACAATCTGATTTTATCAATAATCTTCTAAGGGATTTAGTTGCTGACAACAAGCAGGACTTGGTAACGCTTCGAGTCCTTGTGGAGGGCGAAGATGGGTTTGAGGTGCTATATGCTGACGACACGTCTGTCATAGGAGCAAAACAGCCTATTAACCAGCATGTTTTGAATGCTGGGTTCACTGAAGAACGTGACTTTAATCGATTTGCTTTTACTTTTCAAGGGCAAAGAATTTGGCATGGATACACTAAGGTCTCAACTCTGAAACGAGATTATTATATTTTTAGCGAACAAAACTTCACTGTTATTGATGGAATAATGTCCAACCGACAGATGCAGGCTTACTATGGTTTAACCGCCATTTTTGTATTTTTAATTGCTCTTGCGTACTGGTTAAATAAGCAAGTTGATTGGCACAGAAAATACGTCACGCTCTCGGCACAACTAAAAGAGAGGGATTTATTCTCAAATATGATTGCCCATGAATTCCGTGCACCGCTAACTGCAATTAAAGGTTATGCGAGTTTTCTGCAGGACGCTAAAGAAATAAGCGACGAGGAAAAACGCTACGTATCAATTATTCGTTCACAAGCAGAAAGGCTAGTGCTACTAGTAAATGATTTCCTTGAAGTGGCGAGATTGCAGTCAGGAAAAATGAAACTACAAAATGAAACTATAGACATTAGAGAGATAATAATTGCTGTCACAGAAGACCTAAAGATTACCGCAAAAGAAAAAGGATTAGAGCTTAAGTATAATCCTGGAGCCGTGAAGATCTTTATTGAAACAGACAAAAATAGACTTACTCAAGCTTTAATAAATATAATAAACAACGCAATTAAATACACTGAAAAGGGTCAAATAGAGGTATCGTGTACACAGAAAAATGATGAAATCAAAATTCGTGTCATGGATACTGGGGCGGGTATTAGTGCTGAGGATCAAAAGAAGCTTTTTGCACCTTTTGAAAGAGTTGGTGGTGCCGAAGATTCTGAAAAAACTGGGACAGGATTGGGTATGTACATCACAAAAAAGTTGGTTGTTTTACTAGAAGGCAGTATTAGCGTTGAATCTATAGAAGGTGTAGGTTCTCACGTGGTTTTAAACTTCAAAGCTAAATCATTGCGATAAATCATGTTATCCGTATAATTAGCTTTCAACCTTCACCCACACGTGGAGGCGGATTAATATGGCAACGCCAAAAAAGAAAACAAAAACTAAATGGGAGGAACCTGCTAGCACGGAAGCCAGTAAGATTATTGTACGTGGAGCACGAACACATAACCTAAAGAATATTGATGTAGAAATGCCAAGAGGTAGCATGATAGCTATTACTGGTCCATCCGGTTCAGGTAAGTCTTCTTTAGCTTTTGATACTATTTTTGCCGAAGGTCAACGTCGTTATGTCGAATCCCTTTCTCCATACGCAAGACAGTTTTTAAATAAAATGCAAAAACCTGACGTAGATGAAATCTCTGGTCTCTCTCCAGCTATATCAATTGATCAAAAATCCGCTTCAAGAAACCCTCGTTCAACAGTCGCAACTATTACTGAGATATATGACTATCTGCGTATTGTTTATGCTCGCATAGGTCAACCATACTGCTTAGATACAAACGTTCCCATTCAAAAATTATCACAAGATGAAATCTTAGGTATTGTTTTAAAGTCTATTGAAGAAAGAGAGGTTAAAACTGCAACAAAGAAACAATCTCAGCAAGTAATGGGTATAGAACTGTCGAAAGGACGAGTCGCTATATTCGCTCCAGTAGTTGTTGGCCGAAAGGGAGAGTACTACCAAATGCTTTACGACTTATTAAGTAAAGGGTATGAAACGGTCAAAATTGATGGCCAGATAAAGCAATTACGTGAAAAAATCACATTGACAAAAACAAAACGGCACGATATCGACGTTTTGATTGATGAAATCTATGTTAGCGAGTTTACAGATGACCCAAAGAGCTCAAGGGAAAGACTTTCAGAAGCTGTAGAACTAGCTTTAGCGGAAGCAAATGGTCTGGTAAAGATAGAGAGTCCTGATGGTACAGAGCGTACCTTATCCGCAAAGTTTATCTGTCCCGTTGATGGTTCATCATTCCCAGAAGTTGAGCCTAGACTATTCTCGTTCAACTCTCCCTACGGGGCATGTCCTGAATGTAACGGTCTTGGAGTTGTTGGCATCTTCCAATCAGATGAGTGTCAATCATGTAAAGGTGCCAGATTACGACCAGAAGCACTACGAGTATATCTAGGGGGCGACGGAAAGAAAAATTTAGGGACAAATATTGTTGATTTTACTAATTTTACAGTAGCTGAAGCTGTTGAATTTGTTAAAAACCTTAAGCTCTCAAAAAAACAAGAGGAGATAGCATGGCCAGCCCTTAGAGAAGTTATTGAAAGGCTGGATTTTATGATGGACGTTGGAATTGAGTACCTAACTCTTAATCGTCGAGCAAACACACTTTCAGGTGGTGAAGCGCAAAGAATCAGACTGGCGTCACAGTTAGGTTCTGGCTTAGTAGGTGCGCTTTATGTATTAGATGAGCCAACAATTGGCCTACACCAAAGGGATAACGACAAGTTGATAAAAACTCTGCAAGAGCTACGTGATTTAGGTAACACTATCATTGTAGTAGAGCACGATGAAGATACGATTCACGCTGCTGATTATTTGATAGATATTGGTCCAGGAGCTGGCGTGCATGGAGGAGAGGTGATTGTTTCGGATTACCTAGGTAAACTACTTTCTGAAAAAACTAACGAAACAAAATCAGTTACTCTAGATTATTTGCGAGGTGACAAAGTTATTGAGGTTCCCGAAAGAAGAACTGCAGAAAAAGGCAAAATTATAATCAAAGGTGGAAAAGCTTTTAATATTAAAAACCTAAATGTTGATATCCCGCTCGGAAAACTAATTTGTGTAACTGGTGTTTCAGGTTCTGGAAAGTCTACTTTTATGTACGAGATAGTAGACAGAAATCTAAAGTCTCGACTCGAAAAAAGACATCGAAACGCAAAGACTCATAATTGCTCTACTTTTACAGGAACAGAATACTTAGGTCGATCAGTTTTAATTGACCAGTCTCCGATTGGGAGAACACCAAGAAGTAATCCAGCTACTTATACTGGCGCATTCACTCATATCCGTGACTTGTTTGCAGCGACGAGTGAAGCCAGAGCTCGAGGATGGAAGGCTGGTAGATTCAGCTTTAATGTGAAAGGTGGCAGGTGTGAAGCCTGCCAAGGTAACGGAGTAATAGCCGTTGAAATGCACTTCCTACCAACTGTGTATGTTACTTGTGATGTTTGCGATGGTACAAGATTTACCAAAGAGACACTTGAAGTAACCTACAAAAAGAAAAATATATACGATGTACTTCACATGACAGTTGAAGAAGCTCATGATTTCTACAAAGATGTACCTGCTATTCAAGAAAGACTTCGTGCACTACTCGATGTTGGACTTGGATATTTAGAATTAGGGCAAAGCGCAACGACTCTTTCTGGAGGTGAGGCACAAAGAGTAAAAATTGCTTCGGAGCTCTATCGACCACACACTCAAAAGACTATCTACCTGCTCGATGAACCTACTATTGGTTTACACTATGAAGATGTTAGGAAGCTGATTGAAATTCTCCAGCAACTAGTCAACAAAGGAAATACCGTAATGGTAATTGAGCACAATCTTGACCTAGTCAAGAGCGCTGATTACATAATCGACATTGGCCCTGAAGGTGGAGCAAAAGGCGGACAAATCGTCGCAAAAGGCACTCCAGAAGAGGTTGCCGACAATCCTAAGTCACATACAGGTCATTATTTAAAGAAAATCTTGTAAAAGAGTGGACATCTCTACGAATTAATACAATAAAAGAGTATAATTAGTTTTTAGAGGGTCAGATTGTTTGACCCGTTCATCACAAATAGGAGAGGGAAAATGGGACAATTAGCTAGGGCAGTTGTAGAGTGTCAGGATGAGATGATTCTTTTCTTGGCAGACTACTTCAATGTGGAGCCAACCTGCCATGCAGTATATGAAGCATCGTACGCAGATTGGTTTTTGTTTCCTAAATCAGAATGTCTACGCAAACGCGTAGCAGAAACTGTTCAGGAAGCAGTTGATAACTATACTAAAAAATCTCACCACCCGCACTGGGTTGCCAGAGTTTACGAAAGAGCTCTAGCGTCGTGATAATGCTCTTTGAATCGCCAGTTTACTGGCGTTTTCTTTTTCTGGTATAGTGACACAAATGACAAAAGACGAATTTTCAAAATCTAAACTTCCTGACACACCTGGTGTGTATTTTTTTCTTGGGCCTAGGAAGAATATTTTGTACATTGGAAAAGCTACATCACTCAAGAATAGAGTTAGGAGCTATTTTGTACACGATATTGATGAGAAAAGATCTCAGCTAATTGAAAAGATGGTATCAGAAGCGGTAAGTGTTGAATTTACTAAAACAGACAGTGTGCTGGAAGCTCTAATCTTAGAGACCAATTTAATCAGGACACATAAGCCTTATTACAACACCAGAAGTAAGGACGATAAAAGTTACAACCATCTAGTGATAACAAATGAAGAGTTCCCACGGGTGCTGGTGGTTCGAGGGAAGGATTTGACTGAAAAGTTCGATAAAGATGAAATTAAGTACGAGTTTGGTCCGTTCCCGAGTGGCATGTTGTTTAAGGAAGCATTAAAAATCATCAGAAAACTATTCCAGTTTTATGACACAAAATCGCCACTTGATTTACAAAAAAGTAAACTTGCCAAAGGAAAAATTGATTTTAACCGCCAAATTGGGTTGTATCCTGACAAGCAAACAAAATCAGAATACGCCAGAACTATCCGTCATATTAAATTGTTTTTTGAGGGCAAGAAAGGCCAGGTTGTAAAGGAGCTTGAAAAGGAAATGATGAAGCTTGCTAAACTTCAAAAGTTTGAGGAAGCGCAAGCTGTCAAAAGAAGAATATTCGCCCTGAATCACATTCAGGATATTTCTCTCATAAAGGATGAGTCTCGAATTTACCGTGATGAAAAGAGAATAAGAATTGAAGCTTACGACGTTGCACATTTACAGGGAGATGACATGGTTGGAGTTATGACTGTTGTCGAAGGAGGGGAGGTAGAGAAAAGCCAGTATCGGAAGTTTAAAATTAATAATTTTACAAAAGCCAATGATACAGGAGCTCTAAAAGAAATGTTTGAGCGAAGAATTGCTCATACTGATTGGTCGTTACCTCAGCTGATTGTCGTTGACGGAAGTACGCCTCAAAAAAAAGTAGTGGAAAGCATACTGAGAAGGAACAATTTGGTGATACCAGTTGTAGCAGTTGTAAAAGATGACAAGCATAATCCTACCCGTTTGATAGGACAAAAAAATATTATAAATCTCCATAAGCTGTCTATTCTACTAGCAAACGCAGAGTCTCATCGATTTGCTATTACGTACCATCGAGAAAAAAGGAGGAAGAAGCTTAAGTCATAACCTTTAAGTAAATTTTATTGTTACAGAAATATATGCAGACAAACATTGGATTCATTGGACAAGGCTGGATTGGTAAGCACTACGCAGATGATTTTGAAAATCGCGCCTACTCAGTAGTTAGGTATTCTCTAGAAGAACCATATATACAAAACAGAGATAAAATTAAGGATTGTGAGATTGTCTTTGTTGCTGTTCCTACTCCTACAACTGCCACAGGCTTCAGCTATGAACCGGTAATAGATGCCCTTAAGGTTGTTGCTGATGGAAGCACTGTAGTAATTAAATCAACTATTCTGCCCGGCACCACTAGCGAACTTCAAGAGAAATTTAGCAATCTGTATCTAATGCATAGTCCCGAATTTTTGCGTGAAGCTACAGCAGCCTACGACGCTTCATTTCCAGACAGAAATATTATCGGTATACCAAAAGAGACAGATGATTTTAAACTACGTGCCGATAAGGTAATGGCTGTATTACCGAAAGCAAACTACCAAAGCATCGTGCCTGCTCTAGAAGCTGAACTCGTAAAGTACATTGGAAACTGTTTTTTGTATTCAAAAGTCGTAATGATGAACACATTCCATGACATGGTCACAGCATCAGGTGCCAATTGGGAATTAGTTAGGGAAGCAATAACCAAGGATACACGCATCGGTGACAGTCATACTGAACCAATTCATCATAGTGGTCACGTAAACTCAAAAGAGGGAATCAAAAGAGGAGCTGGAGGCCACTGTTTTATTAAGGATTTTGAAGCCTTTAGAAGATTCTATGCTGACAAGGTTGGTAGAGATAAAGCACATGAAATGTTAACAAGAATGATTGATTACAATAACCATCTATTAATTTCGACACAAAAAGACATAGACTTACTTGAGGGGGTATACGGAAAAGAAGTTATTAATGGAGACAAACCACTGGAATGATATACTTAGAGTGATATGAAAAATGTTGTGGTTCTTAGAGGTGGCCCAAGTCAAGAGTATGACGTTTCTATGCGAACAGGACAAGCTGTCTTAGAAGCTTTAAACAAACTTGGATACACCCATAAGGATGTCGTTGTTAGCAAAAAAGGTGAGTGGTTGCATAATGGCTTTGTACGTAATCCTGAGGCTGTTCTAGATGCTACAGATGTGGTTTTTTTGGCCTTACATGGCGAATATGGTGAGGATGGACAAGTGCAGAGAATTCTCCAAAGAAAGAATGTGCCGTTCACAGGGAGTCGTGCCATGCCTTCATCAATTGCTTTTAATAAAGAACTTACAAAGGAAACCTTGCGTTCGTTAAACATAAGAATGCCAAGACACAGAAGAGTCACTAGACACGAACTCAAGTCTTTAGATGAAGAGATTCCAAATATTTTTAGAGAGGTGGGAAAGGAATTATTTGTGAAGCCTATTTCGGCGGGTTCATCAGTTGGAGCTTCATACGCTCCAACAAAAGAAACACTGAAGTCTGCACTGACTACACTGCTCGATATGTACGAGCAAGTTCTAGTCGAAGAATTTATACGTGGAAAAGAGGCTACTGTTGGTGTTCTAAATAATTTTAGAAATGTCACTACTTACGCACTACCTGTCGTCGAGATAGTTCCGCCCAAATCAGATGTTTTCTACTCAGCTACCAACAAGTACAACGGCTCGACCGAACAAATCTGCCCTGGACGATTTTCTTACCATGAAAAAGCAATGTTGTCAGAAGCTGCATCATTAGTACATGAAGCGATTGGTTGTGACCAGTATTCAAGAAGTGATTTTATCGTCAAAGATGGAGAAGTTTACTTTTTGGAGATTAACACCTTACCTGGACTAACCCCTCATTCAAATTTTCCAAAAGCTGCTTCTGCAGTTGGACTTGAATTTCCTTATTTAATTAAGCATCTAGTCGAAACAGCGACTGTGTAAAAACACCAATATTTACCTTGACTTTAGGAGTATTGACCTTTATTATAGTGCGCACTTACGCATTGCGTAATAGCCCAATATTCGGGCTCGTAGCTCATCTGGTAGAGCGCCTCATTTGCACTGAGGAGGTAGCGGGTTCAAGTCCTGTCGAGTCCACAATGAAATAATCTTGCAATATTTCTTGCAAGATTTTTTTTATTGTCGAGCGGACTTGAAGAGGTTGCCAGCTATTTTGAAAAATAGCGACAACCTGTACTGAACTCGTAGAGTTCAAGTCCTGTCGAGTCCACTTATATTTCTTAAACCATAACTCCATGCTAGAATTTCGGACGTTGGGCTCTTAGCTCATCCGGTAGAGCGCTTCCATGGCATGGAAGAGGCGAGCGGTTCAAGTCCGCTAGAGTCCACTATAAAACAAAAACAGCACTAAGTGCTGTTTTTGTTTTGGATGATTAATTTATCCAAGCATTTCTCGAAGCTTCTTGTATGTATCGTTATGGTCATCAACCGGTACTGTTTCGATAACACCAATTACTGCTTCGTCGTTACCTCCCGGGTAAAGTCCGTCGCCAAAGTAAATACACTCGTCTTTGTTCCAGCCCATATGGTCTATAAGCTTTTGCACATTTGTTCCTTTATGTCTGTCTTTATGAATATAGTCTAGGCTGGTAGAGCCACCAATTTTAACCACTAGTTCCTCTGATTCGAACGGAACTTGTTGCATTAGAAATTCGCGCTTTTTTCTGTCGGGGTCGTATGATTTTTTGTGTTCAACTGGGGCTGTGTTTCCGATAGGGCTAAAAGTAATCTGCGCACCCCTGTCTTCTATTGGATTCCAGTCATGATTTAATTCGTGGTCGAGAATTTTTGTTATAGCTTCTATGTGTGCAAGTATTTCTTGGCGATGAGCTTCATCTAGTGGAATATTCCAGATCTCTTCACGTTGTAAATCTTTAGCGTGATTTCCGTTTTGACCTAATGTGTAGGCAGGCAGGTTATTGCTTTGCCACAGTATTTTGTCTACCTCCTGTCCAGAAACAATAATGATATCGTGTGGAAGTGAATCAAGCAGTTGGTACATTTCAGGCAAAATAGGCTGTCTTGCTGGAGCAACTGTTTGATCCATATCAAAAAAGAGGTGTTTGTATTTATTCATGTTGGATAGCATAAACTCAAATTCATTGTCTGTAAATTCACAACATGAGGTTATTTATCTTCAAAATACTGCTATTATTGAATTATGACTATATTTATAACTCTAGTAACAATTCTGCAATCATTTTCTATTGCACTTGGGGTTGGCTCCTCGACATTAGCTATAATTAATTTTTTTGTTGCAATTGCAGACGGGACGATAGACGATACAGAAAGAAGAATGATGGGGGTAGTTTATGTTGTCTTGCGGGTAGCCATGATCGCTATTCTTGTTACATCACTATTACTTATCGCATATCACGGAAGTTCAGCTGGCATACTAAACATGTCTGGCTTCGCTTACGCACAGATGCTTGCTTTGTTTGTTTTGTTTATTAACGCCATGCTGATGACTGCACACTTAATGCCGAGCACGTTTGGACCCGCCCTACAGGCTGGAAGCTGGTACACACTTGGTACATTATCCGCCTTAAGTGTAGTTGGCATCGTTAATTTCACTTTCACTCACTTCATAATGGCTTATGTTACGTGGCTCATACTTGCTGTTGGGATTGTAAATGGAATTATGGCCATCCAAAAATCAAAAAGGAAGCAAACATAATCCTAACAAAAAACCGGTCATCAGACCGGTTTTTTATTGCTTATTTATTAGTTAGTGTTTGGCAAATCGCCCGGTTTCCGGCTGTAGGTAATCGGAATAAGTACAAGAGTAATGACTACTGAGAAGACCAATCCAAACATTACAGCGTAGGCTAGTGGTGACCAAAGGTCTCCAGCGTAGGTAAGTGGAATCATACCAATTACAGTTGTGATTGTAGTAAGAAGAATTGGTCGGAGACGGTTTGAAGCTGCGTCTAGAACCACTGTCCTTATATCTTTAGTTGGGTTAGCTCGGCGCATGCTGTTCATCATGTCTATTAGAAGAATCGAGTTGTTCACCACAATTCCAGATAGAGCTATGAATCCCATCATGGAAGGGAAGGATAGGGTGTTTTGAGTAATTGCTAAGCCAAGCATAATACCAATTAAGGAGTAGGGAAGAATCGATAGAACATATCTCATGTGAAGGTAAGAATTAAACTGTAAGGTAAGAATACCCACCATTAGACCAATACCAACAATGAGGGCGAGAAACATTTCCATGAAAGCCTTGTTTGATTCGTCTGTTTCTCCACCGCCAGTACTGATAATTACTCCGTCTGGAATATCTAGTTCAGCTTCAATTCGTTCTATAGCTTCAACTTGTATTTCTCTCGCGTTGCCACCTTCTGAAACATCTGCAGTTACAGATACCACTCGCTTACCATCTTCGTGAGATATAACTGAGCTAGATTCGCGAAGAGATATCTCTACTAAACTAGAAAGAGGCACATTTCCAGTAGCGGTTGGAATCATGATTTCACTAAGGGCGTTAACAGAAGTTATCTTGGTTGTTTCAGCAGTCGCTTTATCATCACCGTCGACGTTGAGTTTTACGACAACGTTAATATCTTCATCGAGAGTAGTGAGTGATGTCGCCTCAGTTCCGTAGAGCGCTGTACGAGCCAATTGTGACACTTGAAAAGCACTTACTCCAAGTGCGGTTGCTTTGTCTCTGTCTAGCTCCATCACAAACTCAGTACTATTGTTGTTTGTACTAGTTTCTACATTGACTGTGTTGTCGATGGTTCTGAAAATCATTGCTGACTTGTTTGCTAAATTTGTGATTTCAGTCAAGTCATCGCCCAAGAACTTTACGATGATGGCTGCTCCAGTTGGAGGACCATCACTTGGTTGATTGATAGTGACTTTAATATCGCTCAATTCAGCAAACTGAATTCGCATATCTTCTACTATTTCAGTGCTAGTTCTTTCTCTATCCTTATCTAGGTTGATAAAAATATTAGCGAGTTTTTCACCAACCCCTCCATTTCCGAACTGACTCCCGCTTCCAATAGTAGTTGTGAATGAATCTATTTCTGATTCATCATAAAGCAGTTCTTCAACTCTGCGCACAGCCACGTCGGTAACTTCCTTCACAGTACCTTCAGGTTTTTCAACTTCTACGATCAAGTAATCAATGTCACTTTGATCGAAGAAAATAACTTTCACTAGATTTACAGAAGGCAATACTGCGCTCGCAACAAAGACAGATAGTGCAATCGAAGCAATTGTCATCGGCAACCAAGCAAGAAGTTTTCGACGCATATCACTCCAGTTTCGATTCTTCTGAATACTGTAGGATTTTAGTGTAGCCAAGTAAGTAAGTGGACCAGCTAGAATTCCAGCAAAAACGTTGATTGGTAGGAAAATAGAGAATACTAGAGCTGAGAAAATAAGCGCTAAGAATCTATTCTCCTTTTCTGTGTTTCCAACATATTTTTCGAGCTTTCCTCTGTACCATGACTCAAGCTTGTGAGCATAGGCAATCTGCTTGGCTTCAAACTCAGTAGCGTTCTTTCGGTGCAAGAAGGTTGAAGCAATCAATGGCAGAATAGCCAGAGATACGAATAGAGAAGCAAAGAGTAGGAAGATTAACGTGAAGGGAATACTGGCAATAAACTGTCCAGTTACACCAGAGACGATGAACAACCCCGCAAACATCGATACAGTTGTTAGAGTTCCTGAAATCAGTGGGGAAGAGAATTCTTGAATCGTTGAAATCGCAGCTTCTCTTTTGTTGATAGTAGGATGATCTTTCATCTTACGATTTATCCCTTCAATCATCACAATCGCTGAGTCTACCAAGATACCAATACCAAGAATGAGTGAGAATAAACTCAAAAAGTTGATTGTGTTACCAGAGAAGTACAAACCGATAAACCCGAACAAAAATGAAAGCGGGATGGCTGTTCCTGCAAGCAAACCCTCTCGCCAGCCGATAGCGAAGATAAGCAGTACGACTACAAGAGTCACGGTCTGTAACCCAGAACTAGAAAGCCTTATCAAGTCAGTCTTAATATCTTTCCCAGCGTCTAGTACAGTTACAGTTGTTAAGCCCGCCAGCAATTCGTTTGGCTGTTTAAGTTCGTCAATTCGTTGATTAACGGCCGCAGTGATTTTGGTAATATCACCACCAGAACGTTTGTAAACACTAAATGAAACTGAGTTCTGTGACGGGTTTCCTTCTACGCTTAGACGTGATAAGGAGCTGGCTGGAGCAAGTCCATCTTCTACCACTGCAACGTCTTTAATAAAGACAGGCTGGCCTCCACGGCTCGCAATACCAATATTTACAATCTCTGATGTATCAACAATATCGCCCTCAAAAGCTACATTATACGAAACACCGTCATTTACTATTTGGCCGATAGGGAAGGTAAGGTTGGCATTTCTGATAGCGTTTGTAACCTCACTAATAGAAATATTAAATCTTTGGAGTGACTCCTGATTTAGTATAATAGTCACCTCTCTGTCCCTGACGCCACTCTTTTCTACTCTAGACACTCCAGAAATTGCCTCAATTTCACGCTCTACATCATCAGCTAACTGTGTAAAGGCGAAGTCCGATAAGTCACCAGACATTGCGATAGTCATCACTGGTTGATCAACAAAGTTCACTTCTGAAACAAACGGATCGTTTGCATCGTCTGGCAAATCCGGCTTTATCGTGTCAACAGCATCTTTCAAATCAAGAATTGATTTGTCTAAATCTGCTTCGGCTTCAAACTCAACCACAATACTAGAAACTCCTTCTCTTGAAGTAGAGGTTATTTTTTTAACGTTTTCGAGTCCCGTAAGACCACGTTCAATTTCATTTGTTACTAAAGACTCAATATCTGAGGCTGGGGCACCGGGTAGAACTGTACTAACAACACCGACCGGAATAATTACTTCGGGCGCAGACTCTTTAGGGATAGAGACTAAGCTGAATGTACCAACACCAATGAGAGCAATAAGAAATAAGTAGGCAAACCTACTGTTTTTAATAAAGAAATCCCACATACTAATTTTGAATCTCTACCTCTTCACCAGCTACCAAACCTCTAGTGTCGACCACAAATAAGTCATCTTTTGTAATACCTTCTAATATCTCTACTGAGTTACCAAGAACATTTCCGAGAACAACTGGCTTACTGACCAAAGTTTTATCTTCGATGATAAACATTGAACCATTTTCACGTTCAAACTTAACAGCGGTTAGGGGAACTTTTACCGTACCATCAGCGGCTTCATCTAAACTTACTTCCTTTGTTATACGAACAGTGTCGCCGTTCACAATGTCAGTACCTTCTGTAGCAATTCTTACTTCAGTTTTTCTCGTTGCACTATCCACTGCAGGAGCAATCTCTGTCACTGTGCCTTCGTATTTTCCGTCAATCAAAACAACATCACCTTCTTTTATTAAATTCTTCTCACTGTCACTTATGTACGTAACTACTTCGAGGGCATTGTTATTAGCAACAATTGCTACCTGAGTGAATGAATTAATAAAGTCTCCTGTTCTAATAGAGAGAGAATTGACTGTACCGCTGATTGGTGTACGAAGTATTGTCTTAGCTAGGTTTGCTTGAGCTGACCGCAGAGAACCAAGTGCTTGCTTTACTTGGGCATCAGCTGATGAAGTGGTTCCTCCTTGGGCTGATAATTCTGAACGCTTTACAGCGTCTCTAGCAGAAGATAGACCTGCCTCAGCAGTGTCGATACTAGATTGAACTCCAATCAAAGTAGATCTAAGTCCAGTAAAACTGGTACTGAAACTCTGTAGCTCAGCTTCTGTGTATCGACTCCCATTGTCTTGTTGGCTGAATATAAGCAGGAATGTATCAACCATGTTAATGATTTTTTGTACATTTTGACTAGCGTACTCAAGTTCAACATCTAAGTCAGCTTGAGCGGAGATTGTATTAGTTTTTGTTTGCCAAGTTGAAAGAATTGTCTGTAGCGCAACTCTTTCAGAGTTTAGCTGGGAGGTAAACCCTTTACCGTCAATTCTCAAACCTGGAACATTTTTGTTAGTAGGATCAGAGAAAAAAGCATCGATTGAATTGATTACTATGCCATTTGTTGTGTTGTAAGCTGATTTAAAAGCAGAAACTGCATTGTTTTGAGCTGTTCTAAGACCATTTTGTGCTTCATTTACTCCGACATTGCTTTGCGCAGCGGCTGCAACCGCAGCGTCGTACACTCCCTCAGCCTGTAAAACTGACGCTCTTTCCGATGCGTTTTCTAGTGTAGCCAAAACAGCCCCAGCAGATACTTGTTGACCTAGTGAAGCATTAACACTTACTACTCTTCCAGCACGTTCAGAGGTAATTTGAGCTTCGGTAAACGCCCTTACATTTCCAACTAGAGAAAGAGATTGTCCTCCCGCGTATTCAGTTGCGTTAGTAAGTTTTACTACAGGGTTTTGTACTTCCAATTCTGCGACGGTCTCATTTCCATTTGAGCTGTAATAAATAACAGCGATGATAATAACCATCACAATAATAGCTCCTCGTACTGATTTTCTTCCTAGCCACGGCTTCAATCGTTCAATAATTTGCATATAACTCAATTCAATAAATAATTGTTGGAAAATACCATATAAATTAGTATTTGTCTATAGTTTGTACTACTTATAACCTTACTACGCACAGTATGGTACAATCTTGCGCATATGTTTGGAAAAATGAAAAATTTCGCGATGAAGAAAGTACTTCAATCGCAAATGAAGAATGTACCAGAGGATCAACAGCAGATGATTATGGAGATGCTTGAAAAGGATCCAGCGCTATTCGAAAAGATAGCAAAGGAAATGCAAGCTGAACTTAAAAGCAACGGCAACAATCAAATGGCAGCTGCAACCAAGGTTTTGCCGAAATACCAAAAAGAAATCATGGCTGTTATGAGTCCCGAAATGAAGGAAAAGCTGATGAAGATGCAAATGGGGGCTCAAGGACAGTTTAATCCGAATGGTTCTATTCGAAGATAATCTTCTTACTATATCAACAGGCGCGCCCTTCGGGCGCGCCTGTTTCATATACAATACATTTATATGAATACTAAAAAAATTGTAATACTTTGTGGTCACCCAGACGCAGATTCTTTTACTGGTAGTCTACTTGAGCGCTACCATGTAGCAGCCGAAGACGCAGGGCACGAGGTGCGTCGTTTTAACTTGGGAGAAATGAACTTTGACCCAATTCTGCACAAAGGATACAAAGAAATTCAACAACTCGAACCTGACCTAATCACTTTCCAAGACGCGGTACGCGAATGTGACCATGTTGTTATCGGATATCCAAACTGGTGGTGTACGATGCCAGCACTTTTGAAAGGTCTATTTGACCGAATTTGGCTTCCAGGCTTTGCCTTCAATTTCAACAAAGAAACAAAAAAAATTGAAAAGCACCTAAAAGGGAAGACTGCTAGGGTATTTATTTTATCTGGGTCTCATAGTCCATTTAAGACATGGTGGCAGTTTGGAGACTACACAAATGAAATTCAATACGGAATTTTAGAGTTTGCTGGCCTTAAGACCCAAGTATCTAGTTATGGGCCTTGTGAAAGGGTAGATGACAGTATAAGAGCAAAATGGATGAAAGAAGTTGAATCACTCGGAAAACTTGCTAAATAGCTTGACTTTTAAGCTAATTCATGTATAATATTAGATAGAGATACGGGCATTCCGCCCAAGTCAAACAAACCCTGAAGGAGGGCTTGTCATGAAAATTCAAACATTTAGCATGGTAGTTCTTGTGACTCTTGTTTTATCTGGCTGCATGGTTGCACCAGTAGACAAAGTTACCGACAACAGATACGAGCCGGAACAAGCTGACCCTGAAGCTTTCTGGCGTGACGAAGAACGTTACGGTAGAAACAATATAAACTTTAACCCTTGTCCTAACGATAATGTTAGCAACAAGGAAGCTGGTTACACAAGTTCACACCAGGGAGAACAGCAAACAAATCGGGGACGTACTGTCCACGACAAAGTCAAGACATATAATAATGGCGATTGCTAACTGCAGGAGGATACTATTAATCCTGACTTTGTTACTCTGCGGTGGGTGCGCAAGCTCCCACCTAAAAGTAACGAGCGATTTCCCTGGTGTTGCTCAACAAACCTGTCTTGCGTTTGATATTGTTGCACCAAAGATTCAGTGCCATACCGGTGAGTCCTATGTAATCGTGACAATGGCTGAACGTAAGACTACGAGGAATGGGCTAATTAGGGAAACCTGTGGATATAAAGGTGAATGTATCCCGTCAGGGAATCTGACCTACTAACGGCGTTATGCGAAAGTATGCGCCGTTTTTCTATACAAAAATTTCGACATGTTATTATATTTTCATGCAAAAATCTTTTTTACGTGAGACGGCCGGAGCGGTCATGCGCTCACTTGTAGTTGTACTCACAATTGTTTTAGTCTTTGTTTCAATTTCTGCTTTATACGAAGTGGAAAGCGGTATCAGTGATGGGACTTGTAATATTGCCGTACTTCCAATAGAAGGCGTCATTGTGCCATATCATGGTGTGGGTGATTTCGAGCTAATTACAACTCCAGAGACCGTTGAGTCATTCATGAGTTTGGTTGAGGACGATGAAGAGATTGACGGTGTGCTCCTAGAAATAAATTCACCAGGCGGAACTCCAGTTGCTTCCGAAAGGATTGCTGAAAGATTTCGAGAAAGTAGTCTACCAATCATTGGGTTAATCGGAGATCAAGGTGCTTCTGGTGGATACATGATTGCTTCAGCTGCGGATTATCTAATCGCATCTCCAATGTCAGACGTCGGTGGTATTGGTGTGAACATGTCCTATGTAGAAGAATCAGCAAAAAACGAGGAAGAGGGATTAACCTATGTCCAACTTACAACTGGGAAATTCAAGGATACTGGAAGTCCAAACCGACCAATTACCGAAGAAGAACGGGAACTGCTTCAAAAAGATTTAGATATTGTGCATAACTATTTTATAGACCTAGTTGCGAAATACCGAAATATGGACAGGGAGGCTGTGTCAGTCTTGTCTGACGGCTCAACTATGACCGGAACCCGAGCGCTCGATAATAATCTAGTCGACAAATTAGGAGGGAGGAACGAAGCCAAATTAGCATTTGCTGAGATACTTGAAAAAAATGATAGTGACATAATTTTCTGCGAGTATGAGTCTGGCTTTTTGCCTTTTTAGACGTACCCACTTGAAACTTTACTTGCATCTGTTAGGCTAGCGCACATATGTCACTATCTGTCGGAATCGTTGGATTACCAAACGTTGGAAAATCAACGCTTTTTAATGCGCTAACAAAAAACTCTGTACCAATGGAGAATTACCCATTTTGCACTATCGACCCATCGGTTGGTGTGGTTGCTGTGCCCGATAGCAGATTGGCTACTTTGTCTGAGATATCAGGCTCTGAAGAAATCCTGCCAGCAATCATTGAGTTTGTTGATATTGCTGGATTAGTAAAAGGCGCGTCAGCAGGTGAAGGTCTTGGCAATAAGTTTCTTGCCAACATCCGCGAAACCGACATGATTGCTGAAGTGGTTCGTATTTTTGAGGATAGCGATATTCACCATGTATCAGGTTCTGTTGATCCGATGGGAGACATCGAGACAATCAATCTGGAACTAATAATGGCCGATGCAGAAACGGTTAGTAAAAGACTCAGCAACCTTGAGCGAGATGTGAAAAGAGGCGATAAAGAAGCAGTTGCAGAGAAAGCACTACTTGAAAAGATAGCCGGTCACTTACAAGCTGGGCACCTCGCCAACAGCCTAGGTATAACAGATGAGGAGAAAAAAATTCTAAAAGGACTACACTTATTGACCATGAAGCAATTCCTTTATGTCTGCAACAAGAAGCAAGATGCTTTTAACCTTGACGAACACAATGATGATCGATGGCAAGAACTCTTAAACTTTTTTGAGGATACTGGTTCTGAGTACGTTATGGTCGACGCTGGTATGGAGCACGAACTAAAGGACTTAGGAGATGACGAAAAGAATGAATTTCGACGCGAATATGGTGCGCAAGATAGTGGGGTAGAAACATTAATTAGGGCCTGTTATCACCGACTAGGACTTATGAGCTATTTCACCACTGGTGAAAAGGAGACTCGCGCGTGGACAGTTCCAATCGGAAGTACTGGTCCAGAAGCAGGAGCGGCTATACACACTGACTTCCAAACTAAGTACATCCGAGCACAGGTTGTGAAGTTTGAAGACTTAGTTTCAGCTGGATCAAAGTCAGCTGCACGAGACCAAGGGAAATTACGAACTGAAGGTAAAGAGTACATAGTTCAAGACGGCGACGTGATTGAATTCATGCATTCATAAGATAAATAATAAGTATCTTACCCCAACACTACAGGTTGACAAAATCTGTATACTATGATATACTTTTTAAAGTCAAAAATATAGGAGTAGTTAAGATGTTTTCAGAAAAGGAAACTCTAGATGGTTTCATCGCTGTAGCAAAAGCACTTATGAAAGGTCTCACTGCATCAGGAATACTTTTTTGTATATCTCTGATTATACTTATTGTGCTTGATCCTGGCCAAATTTTTAGAACTGTAGTTTTTAAATTATTTGTTGCCACCTTCTGGTTTGTCTTCGCCTCTTCTCTCGTAGGAACAATACTAAGAGAAATACGAGCAGTAAAAACAGAGTAGTGAGCACCACCACAACCTTCTAAATACCAACGCAAGTTGGTATTTTCTTTTTTATGATAGTTTGGTATAAGAAACAAGGTGTTCATAAATAGGAGTAATTATTGTGAAGAGATTACTGGGAAGTTCAATTTTTTACATTTTGTTCTATCCAAACCAACGAATTGTCACCTCTCAGATTATTTTAGAGGAATCAAAGGGTCCTGAAACTTCACGCAACAAAAGGAGGTTTGCAGAAAAAATGAGGGACAAAGAGAACATTCGGGCTCTGCGGTATAAAAACCGCAGGACTCAGCACCGGTAGGTGACTACCTAAACAAAATCGCCCCAAAGGGGCGATTCTTTTTAACTTAATTCAGTAGGGGGATTTGCGCGCTGCACTGGACTTACTATATTTGGATCCCATTTGGCATCTATCTCTCCATGCTTACCTTCAAATTCTTCAACCTGATGTGCTAAGTACTGCTGAAGTCTTTTGGTGTGTTGTGGTGTAAGTGAGTAAATTGTTCCCTGATTACCTGAGGTTAGTCCCATCACAAAATACTCAGGAGTAAAGGCTACACTAATGCTTTCACAAAATAACTTTGGCGCTTTTTTAAAATCTTCTTGTTTCATGTTAGAGATTATACAGCAATAGTTATGGACTGGGGAAATTTTATTTGACTTCAGTTCGTAGAGTGATATATTCAGCGTCGTTTTGATCTTTTAACATGTGAAAGGGGAAGGTGGTAAGGATGTTGATTTACACTGAAAAAGAAGCTGTCGCTATGATTAGGGAAGCAAATTTCGAAGAATACATAAGGCAAGCGCAAAACAGTAGCAACTGGTACTCAAGCTTAGTGAAAGAATCTGAGCATGAGTACAGACACTTTTTGCTTCTGCACTGGTGCAGTAGAAAAAACGGTCGAAATCATTTTATTTCTCCCACGACAAACGCTTGCAAGATATGGGAAAAACATATTTTGGACTCTGTTAAGTATCGAAAATTCTGTCAGGGTCTGATTGGAGATTATATTGATTATTATCCAACCTACAAAGTTGGTTCGACTGAGTACATGGCGGGTCTCCGTGAGGCAGAGTATTTACAAAAATACTATCTTTCTACGTTTGGTTTCAGTCATGTATACATAAGGAATACCGATGTAACGAGTCCGCCGTTTCCACGAATGGCCTGATTACCTTAAGGGCGACTTCGGTCGCTCTTTATTTATTACTAGAACTTTACTTCTCATGAGGTTGTTACATACTAGTATATATGGAAAACAACACAGCTAAGCACTTCGTGCTCCAACTCGGCTCACTAGCGAGCTTATATTTATCATTAAGTTTTTTTATTGTCTTAGTCTTTGGACTAATTAACATGGCTATGCCGGACGCGGCTGATAACATATGGGACATGTCGCGCGCTGAAGAAGGAATAAAAATTGGTATCGCAATGGTGGTCGTATTTTTTCCAACTTACTTATGGCTTACCCGAACAGTAAATAATAATAGACGTAAATCGTCAGACCATGCGTACCTAGGTCTAACTAAGTGGCTTATCTACCTTTCACTTTTGGTTGGTGGGGCAGTACTTTTAGGAGATTTGGTAGCTGTAATTATGTTTTTCTTGGAGGGAGATATTACAACTAGATTTATTCTAAAAGCGCTTTCAGTTTTAGTGATTATTGGCGCAGCCTTCCAGTATTATCTAATGGACGTTAGGGGTCATTGGATGCAGAACGAAAAGAAATCAGTTTTGTTTGGCTATATTGCTGGTGCGATTGTTCTAGTTGTTGTTGGACTTGGAGTTATGCAAATCCAATCTCCTTCAGATGCAAGAGAGATTAAAATCGATAACCAAATGATAGGAGACTTGCAAGACATGCAGTGGAGAATTGAAGATTACTATAGAACAAACAACTCTCTACCTGAATCAATCAATGAAATCTACGGCCAGTTTACTGCACCAACTGCTCCAGAAGGTAGGGAGGCTTACACTTTTGAAGTAACTGGTGAAAAGACTTACAAAATTTGCGCCACTTTTGCAAAAGATGTTGACCTAGGTCGAAACAACTCATACGCTTATCCCGTATTTGAAAAGAACAACAACTGGGATTACAAAGCTGGACACTGGTGTTTCGAAAGAGAAATAAATGATAAGTATTTACAGTAGCAACCTCACAAACATGCAGTATAGAAAAAAACCGGCGCTTTGCGCCGGTTTTGCTTTCAATACATTGCTAGTGACCTAGCTCCAATTTAATCCTGTCAATGACATTGTCGGCACGACTGCCACATGAGAACTCAGCCTTGAGCTTCTCTATTTTCTTGTCGTACAGACTTCGATAATAGTTAATGAAGGCTGCTGCCACTAAAGCCACCACAACATACAAAAAGCAGATGATTGGCAACTCTAAAATGGAACTATAATCCTGACAGGCAATTAAGTATGTCCCGACCCCAGAGGTAAGAATTGAAAGACAAGAAACAGAGATTAATTGATGAAAAAAGTTTCTTCTTGCAAAGAACACCCAATCATTCCATTCAGCCTGAATCCTGTTGTACTCCTTCTGACACATGTCATTTGCAGGGAAGACAGAAGGCTCTACACCACCACACTTGTGACAGGTCGCTCTGTCCCTATCAACAAAGTACTCAAGCTCACTTTCGTGTACTGTATTCATTTTGTATCTCCAGTGTTGTAAAGCTTATTAATGATCAAAATCTTGCTTCCAAAACAATACAATAAGAAAGAGAAAGTGCAACTTAATACTTTGACTATTTTCGTAAGGATGGCAGAATAAGACACTATTCGCGGTAATTAATTTGTAGTATATGAACAAACGTTTTGACCACATTGAGATTGAGAAAAAATGGCAGAAAGTGTGGCAGGACAATGCCATCTACAATGTTGGCGACCGCAACCCAAGCAGAGAGAAAGAATACGTATTGGTGGAGTGGCCCTATCCGTCGGGCAATCTTCATATTGGTCATTGGTATGCATTTGCTGTGCCTGACATCTACGTACGATATCGGCGCATGACCGGTAAGCAGGTGCTTTTTCCAATGGGCTTCGATGCATTTGGACTTCCGGCAGAAAATGCAGCTATCAAACGAAAAATTAACCCCAAAGAATGGACTGAAAGTAACATTGAGTACATGAAGGGTCAGATGGCGAGCATGGGAACCGCTTTCTCTTGGGACAAAACTACCTCTTCTACGGATGAAGATTACTACAAATGGACTCAATGGATGTTCGGTGAGTTTTTCAAAAACGGAATTGCCTATCGTGGTGAAGGTGTAGTGAACTGGTGTCCAGGGTGCAACACAGTGATTGCTAACGAGCAAGTTCAAAGCGATGACACCTGCGAGCGTTGTGACAGCAAAATTGAAAAGCGAAAAATGCCTCAATGGATGTTAAAGATTACAGATTTTGCTGATGCTCTGATAGACGATTTGGAAAGTGTTGATTGGCCAGAACATATCAAAGAAGCTCAACGCAATTGGATAGGACGTTCCAGTGGTGCAAAAATAAACTTTAGCCTTTCTGTTGGAGAGGACGTGACTGTGTTTACAACCCGACCGGACACACTCTTTGGAGCAACCTACATGGTACTCGCACCAGAACACGAACTTGTACAAAAGCACAAAGACTCAATCACCAACTGGGAAGAAGTAGAAGCATACATTGACACAAGTAAGCAAAAAGCAGAACGTGACAGGCTGGACGCCACTAAAGAAAAGACTGGGGTGAAACTAGAAGGAATTACAGCCACTAATCCAGCTAACGGAGAGGAAATCCCTGTCTACATAGCAGATTATGTACTAGCTGGATATGGAACAGGGGCAATCATGGCAGTGCCGGCACATGACGAGCGCGACTTCGCTTTCGCGAAAAAATTTGATATTAAAATTACTCCTGTAATTTACCCAGATCACATAGGGGGCTGTGTCAAAAATTGGGCAACCGATAACAAGGTGAACATTAGTGACGACGACAAACTTCTCGCTCTTATTCAAGAGAAAATTATGTCCAAACAAACATTCTACAAATACAGAGGACGGCTAATAAATTCAGCGGAGTTTGATGGACTTAGTATTTCAGAAGCTAAAGAAGCTATTGCTGAAAAAGTGGGAGGGGAAATGACTAACACCTATCGTTTACGTGATTGGTCTATTGGTCGACAACGATATTGGGGAGTGCCAATTCCAATTGTTTATTCTCCTGACGGAGAGGCTCATCCAGTACCAAAAGAACATCTACCTTGGACTCTTCCAGAGGATGTAGACTTTACTCCGACCGGAGTGGCTCCCTTGGCGAAGTCAGAAGAACTAAAAAGACGAACCATTGAGATTTTTGGAGAAGGTTGGACACCTGAAGTAGAAACTATGGACACATTCGTGGATTCTTCGTGGTACTTTCTTCGTTACTTAGATAACAAAAATGACGATGAGCTTGTAAGCAAAAAAGCCCAAGATGATTGGATGCAGGTAGATATGTATTTTGGTGGTGCAGAACATACAACCATGCACCTTCTTTATTCACGCTTTTGGCAAAAAGCACTAAAAAAACTCGGCTTAGTGAATGATTCTGAGCCATACAAAAGGAGGATTAATCGAAGTCTTATCCTTGGCCCAGATGGGAATAAGATGAGTAAGAGCAAAGGAAACGTCGTTGATCCAGACGAACAAGTAAAGCTTGTTGGTTCAGATACAGTAAAAATGTATCTGGCCTTCATGGGGCCGTATGGAGAAGCTGCGAACTATCCTTGGGACATGGGTGGGATTGCGGGACAAAGACGCTTCCTAGAGCGTGTATACGGCCTTGTGGACGATGTCTCAGGTGAAGAGCCAAAGGAAATTACTGTGCTTTTACATAAAACCATCAAAAAAGTCGGTGATGACATTAAAAACTTCAAGTTTAATACGGCCATTAGTACGATGATGATTTTTGTTAATCAAGCAGAGAAAAGTGGGATTAGCCTCAATAGCTACAAAGTTTTTTTGAAAGTGCTTGCACCTTTTGCACCACACTTAACAGAACAAATTTGGGCTGACTTGGGCAACGGGGGAAGTATCCATACGGAAGAATTCCCAGCCTTTGATGAGAAAATGACAGAAGATGAACAAGTGACAATCGGAGTTCAAATTAATGGAAAGATGCGAGGGGAAATATCAATTAGCCCCAAAGCAGACGAATCAGAAGCGTTAAAACTAGTGGATGAAAACGATTCTTTACAAAGTAAAATCGATGGTGCTGAAATTAAAAAAGTGATTTATGTTCAAGGTCGAATTTTGAATCTTATTATTTAAGGCGCAAAATGATTACAAGTGTTGACCAATATCCGCGAACATGTTATAAATTTGGCCACGCATTGGAGATTGAGCAATAGACAACCAACCTTCGAAAATTTATATGATTTCATTTAAACCAAAACAAATTACTAAAACTCTTCTGGAAGTACTTCCAGAGCGAGCACGAGATGTGCTGGAGAAACGATATGGTCTCGGACCAGATGGTGAGTCATTCACACTTGAGGCTATCGGACAATCTTACGGTATTACTCGTGAGCGTGTTCGACAGATTGAAAACTACGGTATTCAGTCAATCCAAAAATCAGAAGTATACAAGAAGAACTATGAGCTTTTCATCGAAATGCAAAAGCTTATCGACCAACTTGGCGGAGGAATAATTGCTGAGCACGTTTTACTTGACGAGCTAAGTAAAGACCCTGCCACTAGAAATCATCTATATTTCCTACTTGTTGTTGGTGATCCTTTCTACAAAAGCAAGGAAAACCCACAATACTCTCATCGTTGGTTCACTGAACGGCGAGTCGCGGAGAATGTTGAAAAGGCCCTTCGTAACGTCCACAAGGGACTGAATCGAGACGAACTTGTAAGTGAGTCAGAAATAATTTCACGATTCAAAACAGAGCTAGCTGAAATGGCTGAAGTTCACAACGAGGAAGTTCTAAAGAAGTGGTTAGAGATTTCAAAGCAAATTGGTAAGAATCCGCTAGGTGATTGGGGACCAGCCGACAGTCCGAATATCAGAGTTAAAGGTATTCGAGATTATGCTTACCTAGCGGTAAAGCGCCATGGTTCACCTATGCACTTCCGAGAAGTAGCCAAGACTATTAACGAATTGTTTGACCATAAGGCACACGTAGCCACAACACACAATGAACTCATCAAGGATGCACGATTTGTACTAGTGGGCCGTGGTCTGTATGCGCTAACAGAATGGGGTTACACTGCCGGAGTAGTTAAGGATGTCCTTAGGGAAATCCTAGCAAACGAAGGCCCGCTTTCACGCGAAGAACTTATCGACAAGGTTCGAAAGGAACGATACGTGAAGGACAATACGATTCTGGTCAATCTCCAAGACACAAATCTATTTAAGAAACTTTCAAACGGAACATACGCATTAGCTGAGTAACGTTCTCAAAAAATAGCCGTCTGGACATTTGTCCAGACGGCTATTTTTATAGTGTACAATATATCTACATGGGACCTCAGATTAGATCCATCATTGCGGGCTTTGCTCCACTTTTTTTAATGCTAGTTGGTTTTGCAATGATGTTTTTCATGTTCAGAACTCTCGATGTCAACATTAAACCGATTCTAACTGTTGTCATTGCACTGTCTCCAATTTGGCTTCCTCTGGCTGTTTTTCACGTAACTTTCGAGCAGTGGATGTGGTCAGTGCAAGCAAAGTTCTCATACGAGAACGGACGTACCACCTTGCGCATTAAGCTACCGCAAGAAGTTCTTAAATCTCCAGAAGCAATGGAAAGTGTCTTAACCATAATGCACAACATCAATAGTCGAGACAACTTGATGCAAACATACCTTGACGGTAAGCATCCACTTGTTTCTAGTCTCGAGTTAGCGTCAATCGGTGGAGACGTCAGATTCTATGCCAATGTCCCAACTAAAAAAATCAAAAATACTTTAGAGGCACAGTTGTATGCACAATATCCTGGGATTGAAGTAGTGGAAGAAAAAATTGATTACACAGCAGAAATAAAGTGGGACCCTGAAAAGTGGGACATGATTTCTTTCCATATGGGCAAAAAGGATGAAAGTGTTCTACCTATAAAAACTTATATTGATTTTGGTTTGGACAAACAACCAAAAGAAGAGCTGAAGTTTGAGCCAATGTCACCAATGATAGAACACTTAGGCAAAACCAAACCACACGAGAGACTTTGGATACAATTTTTACTTACTCCTCATGGTAAGTTTGGCTTCAAAGAAGGTTATTTGACCCCTCAACCAACATGGGAAAAACGAGCTGCAGAAAAAGTAAACGAACTTATGGGTAGAGACTCGAGTCATCGCGGTCCAGAAGAGACTGATAGCCGTCCTGTACTCACAGCAAGTGAAAGAGATACTATTGCTGCAATTGAGAGAAATGTAAGTAAATACGCCTATTCAGTTGCTATCAGAGCTATCTACATAACAGAAAACGGGAAGTTTGACCCTGACATGATTAGTCCACTGCTTCGCTCTTTTGCGCAGTACGACATGATTGGCAGAAACGGTATCGGTGCAAGGTGGAGAACTGACTTTGATTATATGTTTTTCCAAGATATAACTGGTCAACGAAAACTTATGGCTAAGAAACGTGAACTTGAGTACTACAAATCTAGATACTATCTGTATGACGATAAGAAAGGTGGGGCAGACAAAGAAAAAATAATGTCAGTTGAAGAGATCGCTACTTTGTGGCATATTCCTGGTTCTTCTGTTGTGACACCAAACCTATCCCGTGTTGAATCAGTTCGAAAGGAAGCTCCAGCAAACCTTCCAGTTGGTGAATTCTAGAATATGTCAGAACCAATAAATCAGTTTTCTCCGAGCGAAGAATTTATACCTAACACATCACCTCCTAAAAAGAGATACCTTTTGAAACTATTTTTAGGTTTTTTTGTGTTTTTTGTTATAGCTGTTATATGTCTATATGCTTATGTCAAAAATCTTAACCAGCCAAGTTTAGACTTTCCAAGTAATCAGCCGATAACTATCGAACAAGGCACGGACATACGACAGATAACACAAATCCTAGAATCGTTTGGGATAGTTAAGTCAAAACATCTTTTGTATTACACCCTTGTCTTTTTCTATGACCCAACCCAGATTAAAGCTAGTACATATGTATTTGAGGAACCAATCACTACAAAAGAAGTAGCCAAGAGGCTAGCTGAAGGTGATTTTGATACTGATCTTATACGGTTTACTCACTTTGAAGGTGAAAGATTTACGCTCCTAGCCAAAAGAGCAGAAGCTGTCTTACCTGAATTTTCTAGTGAGGAGTTCATCAAAGAAGCTACGGAAAGGGGGTTAGAAGGGAGACTGTATCCTGAGACATATTTTGTACCCGAGACGTTTGATGAAATAGATTTACTTAATCTTCTAACTCAAACCTTTGACGAAGAAATATCAAACCTGCAAGACGAGATAAATAGCCACGCGCTTACGTTGGAAGAAATTTTAGTTTTAGCATCAATCATTGAAAGGGAGGCAAATTCACCAGACTCTATGAAACTAGTTTCTAGCGTGTTGCAGAATAGATTAGAAATCGGCATGGCACTCCAAGCAGACGCCTCTATTGAGTACGTGCTAGACAAACCTCTTAAAGAACTAACACCCGAGGATTTAAAAATCGATTCACCGTACAACACATATCTGTACACAGGACTTCCTCCAACTCCGATAGGTAATCCCGGACTAGATGCGATAATGGCAGTATTGCAACCAGCTGAATCTGAGTACTTTTATTACATAACTGATGAGGAAGGGGAGTTCCATTACGCAAAAACATACCAACAACACTTATCAAATATCGAGAAATACTTACGTTACCAATAGCTTTGTGATAGCTTAATTATCATGAACGAACGACAAACAGTTTTTGTAGGACTATCTGGAGGAGTGGACTCATCGGTTGCTGCTGCTCGTCTAATTGAACAAGGCTACGACGTAGTTGGTGTTTTTATAAAAGTTTGGCACCCAGACTTCATGGTGTGCAACTGGGAACAAGAAAGGCTGGACGCTATGCGGGTAGCTGCACACTTAGAAATACCATTCCTAACCTGCGATGCCGAAGCAGAATACCGCGATGAAGTGGCAAAATATTTCATAGAAGAATACAAAGCAGGTCGAACACCGAATCCAGATGTTATGTGCAACAAACAAGTTAAGTTTGGTGCATTTCTACGTTTCGCCAAGGAGCACAAGGCTGACTTTATTGCCACGGGTCACTATGCACAAAGAATAGAAGACAACAATAGAGTAGAAATGCACCGTGGTGTAGACGAAGGGAAGGATCAAACCTACTTCCTATGGACCCTTAGCAACGAACAGCTAGAATATTCTTTATTCCCAGTTGGAGATACACCGAAAGACAAAATACGTGATGAAGCAACGAGACTAGGTGTTCCTACAGCAACCAAAAAAGATAGTCAGGGAATTTGTTTTCTTGGTCATGTAGATATTCCTGAATTCCTGTCTCACTATATCGACCTAAAAGTTGGAGATGTTCTTAATCAAGATGGTCAAGTAATCGGCAAGCATAAAGGAGCCTTGGTCTACACAATAGGACAACGTCATGGATTTACCTTACACACAAAAGACACTAACCGCGGAGCAATGTACGTAGTCGATCGTGACATCGACAAAAACACGATTACAGTTAGCTCAACTAAACCAGAAACTAACTCTTCTGATGTTATTCAAATTTCGAACCTAGTCTTACGTGACGTTTTGAAAAAAGGAGATGTAATAGAAGCGCAGTTTAGATATAGACAAGCACCTTTTAAAATAGAAGTTTTAGAGGTGGAAAATTCTTCCTTAGAAATAAAAACAACTGAGCCAGTGGAGATTCCTGCTCTTGGTCAATCCTGTGTATTGTACAGAGGCACTCATTGTATTGGAGGTGGTATCATTAGCTAATGGCAATAACTATTACCAAAGCCGATGGTTCGGTTGAGTTCTTTAAGATTGAAAAACTTAGGCGATCGCTTCGTAGGGCGGGGGCGAGTGCCGATGAAATCAACGACATCGTCGGTGAAGTCAGCAAAACTCTTTATGACGGGGTACAGACACAAGAAATATACCGACACGCTTTTGCGCTACTTCGAGACAGCCGACCTCCGGCCGCAGCGAGATATTCTCTAAGGCGAGCCCTTTTTAACCTAGGACCAACTGGCTTTCCTTTTGAAAAATTCTTAGCCCGTTTGTTTCAAATTGACGGCTATTCAACCAAGACAGGTATAACAATCAATGGAAAATGCGCACCTCATGAAATTGATCTAGCAGCATACAAAGAAAGTCATAGTTTTGTTGGTGAGGCCAAGTTTCATTCTAGACCCGGTGTAAAATCAGATTTGCAAGTAGCAATGTACTCCTACGCTCGTCTTCTCGATCTAAAGGAAGCTAAGGTCTGTGCAGATGACGTTTGTGGCATAAGGGAGTTTTGGCTAATCACAAATACAAAATTCACCAGTACGGCGCAACACTACGGTAATTGTGTTGGTCTCAAAATGCTTAGTTGGGACTTTCCGAAAAATAACAATCTACACGACAGGATTCAGAGAGCTGGAGTGTATCCAGTGACGGTTTTACAAAATTTAAATTCTGCACAAGCAGAAACCTTAATCGCAAGAGATATTATTCTCTGTCGAGACATCATTGAACATGAGTCAATTTTGCGACATTTACATCTACCAAAAAGGAAACATGAGGCCCTGCTTCAGGAAGTCCGCTCTCTATGTGGTTCTGAATAGCATTCAAAATGGCAATTCTGTCAATGTTACAGGGTTTTTTGCCTTGTGCTATACTCCCAGTATTACTTAATTACAGCAAATCATTAAACTTTTTGTATGGCAGAAGAAAAACAAGACGGACAGAAGACATTAGTTGCCTTCGTAGTCGGACTCCTTATCGGCGGAATGTTAGTTTGGGCTTTTTCTGGTCCTAGTGCTACTGCACCAGAATCAGTCACAGAAACAGACGAAACTGAAGAATCAGTTGAAGCAGAAGACAAAACTACATCAACAGATAGCGATGAAGAAACCGAAGAGCAAGTTGAAGTTGAAATGCCGAAGTTAGAAGTTGGAGATGGTTCAGTAACCGTAGAGGATCAAGAAGCATCTGCTTTTGTGAAACTTGAAAGTGCTACATATCCTGTAAGCGAAGGTTGGATTGGTGTTCGTGAATATAACGATGAAAAGCTTGGTTATATTCTTGGTGTTGTTCGATTTAGTGAATCACACGGAATTGTCCCATCAGAAATCGTACTACAACGATCAACAACTCCTGGAAAGAGATACGCTGTGGTTATCTTTACTGAAGACGGAGATTATGACTTCAACCTAGCTGGTGACGTTCAAATCGACAAGATTTTCGACACCTTCGTTGCTCAATAACATTTACATTTGTTGCAAAAACCGGCTTGAGCCGGTTTTTTTGTATTAAGTTGTCGATGGTATACTAACAAAATGGCAGAATATACATACAAATACAATCCGAACCGAAGTGCAGAGTGGAATTACAAAGGTCCAAAATGGAAATTATCACGGTCTAAAATTGATTTTTTCTTTGAATGTCCAAGATGTTTTTATCTTGATAACGTTCTTGGTACCAAGAGACCTGGCTTTCCTAGTTTTAATCTTAATATAGCTGTAGACGAATTATTCAAGAACGAATTTGATAAATATAGAAAGGAGCAGAAACCTCATCCAATTATGCTTGAATATAAGGTTGAGGCCGTTCCTTTTGAACACAAAGAGATGGATACATGGCGCGACCCATTTGTTGGTATCGTACACAAGCACGAACCCACAGGATTAGTGGTCAGTGGTGGAGTTGATGATATTTGGGTAACTCCTGACAACAAATTAATAATTGTTGACTACAAGTCCACATCAAAGGAAGGAAAGATTGATAAGCTTGGCGACAGTCCTTGGGAGAAGCAATACACTAGACAATTAGGCGTCTATAGGTGGCTATTGGAACAAAATGGTTTTGAGGTTGAAGCTACAGGGTATCTAGTCTATGCAAATGCTGACAAAGCACTACCCAGCTTTGATAACAAACTAATTTTTGAAACCACACTGGTTCCCGTTGAAGCGGATGTAAGTTGGATAGATGACACATTAACTCAGATTAAAGATTGTTTGGATCAGAAAGACTTACCACCATGCGGAGAAAAATGTGAATTTTGTCCTTATCGAGAAGCTGCAGGTAAAAAACTTCAAGCAATTCACTTTGCTAATAAAAAATAACTGATCATCCTTTATTTCTGATAGGTATGAGTGAATTTACAACAAAAGTGAAAGATGTTGTTAGAAAAATACCTAAAGGAAAGACAATGTCTTATAAAGAAGTGGCAATCGCTTCAGGCTATCCAAAATCATCTAGAGCAGTAGCCAATATTATGGCGAAAAATTTCGACTCTGATATACCATGTCATCGAGTTATAAGAAGTGACGGTGGACTCGGAGGTTACAACCGTGGTGGAGAATCCGCAAAAAAGATAATATTGCAATCAGAAGGTGCTATATTATAGATATATTCATCAATTGTTATGTACACTTACAAAATTGAACAAGCAATCAAAGCAGCGTCGTTGTTACACCAAGAACAACTAAGAAAAGGTGATGTTCCGCTTCCGTACGCAACCCACCTTATGTCTGTCATGATGATAGTGCGTGATTATACCAACGATGAAGACACTCTGGTCGCTGCTTTATTACACGATACGCTAGAAGACACTGACTATACCTACGAAGAATTAGTTGATGATTTTGGGGAGAAAGTGGCCGAGATAGTTAGGACAGTTAGCGAACCACAAAGTACCGCGTTAGACAGAATGCCATGGATTGAAGTCAAAAAAACTTACGCCAAGCAATTAAGAAGAGGTCCAAAAGAAGCAGTGTTGGTTGCGGCTGCTGACAAAATCCATAATTTTCGTAGTGTAATTGATGAGTATTATGATAATCACAATGGCTTCCTGCGCGACTTCGGCACCAATCTAGACAATAAGTTAGAAGCGTATCAAAATATAGCGAATGCTATAAACAGCAGACTCTCAGATGGTATAGTACACGAGTTTAATCATACTTTTAAAGCCTATAAGGAATTTATTTTCAATGTCAAAGACAGCCTCAGCTAAAGCAAAAAACAAAACATCAGTTACCGGATACACCTTTATCAAAAGTGCTGGTGGGGTGGATGAGTACCAGCTCAAAAGCAATGGACTTCGTGTTTTGTATCACAATCGCCCAGAAACAGGCGTGGTTACAACTAATATCACATATCTAGTTGGCGCCAGAGATGAAGAAAGGGGAGTGACCGGTGTCGCACACATGCTTGAGCACATGTTGTTTAAGCCAACCGAAACTGATGTTAAGAAGGGAATCAAGTCAGGGAAAAGTATGCAGTTTGAAAGGGAGACAGGATCAATACTTAATGCCAACACCTGGAAAGACCGAACCACATACTACTTCAGCTACCCTAAGGAGCTTTTGAACGAAGCTCTTCAAATTGAAGCAGAGAGAATGAATGGTGTGATTCTAAATGATAAAGAATTAAAGCCTGAGCAAGGCAATGTCCTTAGTGAGTTTGATATGTACAATGGTGACCCGCATTTCGCCCTTTCTGTGCAGATGTGTAGCACCGCTTTTCATTCTCATCCTTATGGACATGAAACTATTGGCTATCGTGAAGATATAGAAGACTATACACCTGATAAGCTAGAAAAGTTTTACCGAAATTACTACCGACCTGACAATGCCGTTATGATGGTTATTGGTGATATTGATAAGAAGACTGCTCTTGAAGCAGTGCGTAAGTCATTCGGTGACATCAAAAACCCTGACACTTCTATACCAAGATTTACAATCAGGGAACCCAAACAAGAAGGTGTCCGTAGAATTTCAATCGAAAGAGAGTCAAACACAAATATTGTATCTATCGGTTTTAAACATGAGGGCTTCCCAACAAAAGACTGGTTCGTAACTAACATAATGTTGGGTATTCTATCTACTGGTCCGGAAAGTATTCTTCATCGTTTATTAATCGACACAGGCAAGGCATCGAGTGTTGATGGAGCAATTGAACCCACTTCCGAAACAAACCTCGGACTACTTAGTGTCACCTTGGCAGAAGGTCAAACTCACAATGAAATTGAAAGTCTAGTACTCAATAGCTTCAAGGCCTTAGACGCAAAAACAATAAGTCCACTACTAAAAAAAGCTAAGGCAGGAATTCTAACAGACGAAATGTTTGCTAGACAGCATTCATTACGAATTGCACAAGAACTTACTGAATACGTATCATCTGGACAATGGGAGGTCTATGCGAGAACACCTGAAATATTAAAGTCTATAACTACAAAAGATATTTTGGACTCTATCAAGAAAAACTTTGAAGAAAACAACCTTACTATTGGCTACTTTGTTGGGAAAAACTAGTATGAAATACCACATAAATAAATCTGAGAACTACTCACTAGCAACTATTATTCCTAGGCAAACACCGACTGTTAGCGCGCTAATTACAGTCGATGTTCATGACGAAAGGACTGTAGCAGATCAGTCGGCGCAATTAATGTACGGGGACGCAATACTCTCTGGAACAGAAAAACACACAAGAGAGGAATTTCTAAACGCTGTAAATACTTTAGGCGCAACTTTAAGCGTAAATGTTGGAAGCGGAGTAGTGACTTTTTCCCTAAAGTCTAGAAAAGAACATTTTGGAAAGCTTTTGAGTCTTTTTGAAACGATGATGATTTCACCGTTATTTTCGAAGGCTGAACTGCAAAGAATTCGCACTACTGTACACAACGAACTTATCGAGTCGAAAGAAGACTCGAAGAGTATTGCTCAGGAAAATCTACTTAATACTATTTATGGATTCAGTGACCGAAAGTACACATACCCAATAGAGGAAACTATCGAGTGCGTCAAAACAACTCAAGCTAGACACATCAAGGCTCTACACAGTAAGGTTCTTAGTCGCAACTGGACATGTAGCATCGCCGGCAACTCAACTGAATGTGAAAAACTTCACAAAACTGTGAAGAGAATAACTAATAATTTTTCTTGCAAGGATACCACTTCTATCCATCAACAAAAGACTCCGAAACAAGTGGCGGTTTTGAGTAACATACCTAGTCGTTCTAACATCGATTTCAGCATTGGTGCTCCACTACCAATCACATTACATCATCCTGATTACGTCCCACTTAGTCTTGGATTAGCAGTGTTAGGAAGGTGGGGAGGCTTTTCGGGACGACTTATGAGTACTGTTCGAGAATTGGAAGGTCTTACTTATGGAATCTACGCAAAGTTGGAAGGATTTTCTGGAACAGAGCAGGGTTACTGGAGAATTATCACTTTCTTTTCGCCTGACAAAGCACTACAAGGCCTCGAATCTACTTTTCGAGAAATCAAAAAACTCTATAATAAAGGTATTACGAAAGCGGAGCTGGAAAAGTTTAAGACGGTGATGAACACCAGCCAAGTCCTTCTTAACGACTCAATCGGTGGACTGTTGAGTGATCTTCACTCTTATCATTACAACGGTTTTTCGTTGGATGAGATGAAGGAACATAAGAATCGAGTCAATTCTCTAACTCTTGATGAGGTAAATAAAGCAGTAAAAACATACCTAAACCCTAACAACTTAACCATCTCGGGCGCGGGACCAACTAAAACTGTTCAAAAGAACATCAAAGATTTTATTAAGTCTGTGTAATAATGTTTCTAATATGAATTTACTTTTTTGGGGTCTTACAGTTGGAACAATCGGCAAAGCGATGCTCGCAGTTGGAGTGCTTATTGCACATACAGAGCTTGCTCACGAACGCAAAATAGACAAGTTAGTCCTCAAAAGCTTTAGGCTTGAACATTCACTTACTATAGCTGGATTAGTTCTTATCGTGGCTGGCTACGGTATGGAAATTTACTTCTATGACTTTGTTTCAATGCTAACCTGCTTTGGCTCAGAGTGTGCCCTAAACGCTGCTGCTATCCTGTCTCAGTAACTTCTACATTGATTTACAATATTGTGTTATATTCACAATACTGTAAATTATTGAATCTATGAACAAAGGCAACGACATTCGTAAAAAATACCTAGATTTCATGGCCAAAAACGGCCATGCTGTTATTCCGTCATCTGCTCTTGTACCAGAAAATGACCCGACGACTCTTTTTACCGGTAGCGGTATGCAGCCACTTGTACCGTACCTGATGGGAGAAACCCACCCAAAGGGCACCAAGCTAACTGACTCACAGAAGTGCTTTCGAGCTGAGGACATAGAAGAAGTGGGAGATAATCGACACACTACTTTTTTCGAAATGCTTGGAAACTGGTCACTAGGTGACTATTTTAAACAAGAACAACTTCCTTGGTTCTATTCATTTTTGACTGACGAAGTAGGACTAAATCCAGAAAATATATACGTTACAACATTTATTGGTGACGAAAAAGCAAATGTCCCCAAAGATACAGAAGCTGTAGACATATGGAAGAAACTCTTCACTGAGAAAGGTATCTCTGCTGGCGTGGCTGAAATGGGCTCAGAAGAAGAGGGTGGTGAAAGGGGAATGAATGAAGGCGAAAGAATCTTTTACTACGACGCAAGTAAGAACTGGTGGACGCGCGCTGGAAAGATTCAAAACATGCCAGTGGGTGAAATAGGAGGTCCTGATAGTGAGGTGTTCTATGATTTTGGTACTCCACATGACACAAAGTTTGGTAAACATTGCCACCCAAACTGTGACTGCGGGCGTTTTCTTGAAATCGGGAATTCTGTATTCATGGAATACATCAAGACAGAAAACGGCTTTGAAAAACTACCAAAGCAAAACGTTGATTTTGGTGGAGGTCTTGAGCGTATCGCAGCAGCGGCAATAGAAGAGAATGACATGTTTAAAGTTGATTTACTTTGGAATGTGGTTGAAAAAATCCAAACCTTGTCTGGAAAGAAATATGAAGATAATCTAGTCGCTTTTAGAGTTGTGACTGATCATGTTCGAGGAGCAACTTTCATGATTGGAGACGGCATACTACCAAGCAATACTGAACAAGGTTATTTCGTACGGAGGCTACTTCGTAGAGCGGTACGCTACGCTGACATGATTGGAGTTCCTGAGGGAATGTTTTCTGACCTCGCAGAAGCTGTAATTCAAACCTACAAAGGACATTACACAAATCTTAAGGATAAGGAGGAGGAAATAAAACAAACAATTACTCAAGAGGAGGCTCAATTCCGCAAGACACTTGAAAATGGACTTAAACAATTTAATAAAATCTCACTTCAAGTTCATGTAAACACTAAGGTGGTGGATGGTAAAAAAGTTCTAGACAAGGAATCAACCGTAACAAAAAAAGCTATCAGTGCTCAGAATGCCTTTGATTTATTTACTACTTACGGTTTTCCGATTGAGTTAACTGAAGAAATCGCTGAAGAGAAAGGACTAATTGTCGACAAGGCTGGCTTTGAAAAGCTTATGGAGGAACATCGAGAAAAGTCTCGAGCAGGAGCGGAACAAAAGTTCAAAGGAGGACTTGCTGATCACTCTGAGACAGTGGTTCAGTATCACACTAGTACACACCTCCTTCTAGCTGCGCTTAGACATTTCTTGGGAGACCACGTACACCAAGCTGGCTCAAATATCACCGGGGAACGCCTTCGATTTGACTTCACTCATCCTGAAAAAATCGACCGTGACACCCTAGACAATATTGAAGACTGGGTAAATCAAGCTATCAAAACAGGAGGTAAGGTAACGATTGACATGATGCCGAAAGAAACTGCTGAAAATGATCCAACTGTGGAAGGTAGTTTTTGGGACAGGTATCCTGATGAGGTGAAAGTTTATACAGTAAACGGTAATGATGGAACTATTTTTTCCCGCGAGCTTTGTGGGGGTCCACACGTTGAAAATCTAGAAGATATAACCGGAACCTTCAAAATCAAAAAGGAAGAATCGTCATCAGCAGGTGTACGTAGAATCAAAGCGGTCTTGATAAAGTAGTCTTATCCACGAATATATGAGGAGTTTTTGTACTGCCGGTAAAGCTTTACCTGTTATACTATCTTTATGTCACTTTTCGGGGGAAGTAAGTCAAATGAAAGTTTTGGCGCTGTAGTTGATATAGGCTCAGGGAGCGTATTAGTATCCGTAGTTCATTCTGATCCGTCCAAAAAGTTTCCTCAGATTGTTTGGTCTCATCGAGAACAAGCGCCACTTCGAAATATTGAGTCAATTGAACAGAGTGCCAAGGCCGTAATGACAGCGTTAGTGAACGCTTCGATGCTACTAGATGGGGAGGGTAGGAAGGCGCTACAAGCCTACCGAGCTGGTGCAGAACTTAACAAACTTCAGTTTAGTATAAGTGCACCATGGGCCTACACAATAACGAAAACTATCAATTACTCTCAAGAAGAGGATTTTCTTGTTACCGAGGAACTTATCGACGAATTATATAAAGCGATAGAGGATAAAATTTCTAATGAGTTAAAGCAAGATAAAACCTTGCAGGATTTGGGCTTGGAAGTAATAGCAAAAATGACTATGGACTTGTCATCAAATGGCTATCACGTATCTCACCCTGAAGGGAACAAGACGCAAACACTGACAATTTCTCAATCTAATTCTGTCGCACACAAGTATCTAGTTGACGCAATTGAAGAATTAAAGGATAAACTCTTTCCAAAAACTAATCCAAAGAGTATTTCCTTTATTTTGATGCTATATACAATAACTAAGGAGTTTTTGAGACAAAGTAACGACGTTTGTTTGGTAGATATTACTTACGAAGCTACTGAGATAGGAGTTGTTCGTGAAGGAGTGCTTACATACTGTACTCATACTCCGTTTGGGTCGTTTTCTATTGCCAGAGAAATATCTGACATAACCGGAGTTCCACTACACGAATCCTTTGGATATTTGCACCTTGAAAAACCTTATGATTTCATTGCCAATCTCAATAAGCAACAAAAAGCAGATGTCGAACTTGTTTTTGAAGCCTATACTGAAAGAGTTAGTAATTTATTCAAAGAAACAGGCGATAGTTTATCTATTCCGAAAAAGATATCGTTACACACTGACTTAAATACAGAGACGCTTTTTACCGACCTCATTCACAAAGCTGCTACCAGAAACCTCAAAACTCAACCAACTGTCACACCAATATCAAAAGAAATTATCGACCAATACCAAAAAGCACAGACAACTGACACAGAAAACGAGATTGCTACAGACACAGCTCTGTTTGTGTCAGCTCAGTTTTTCCACAACAATGCCAAACATCCGACCATTGAGTACTTTTAAACCTATATACTGTAAAATATACATATGACAAAAAAATGGAACTTGCAGGATATTCGTCCGGCAGAACCTCGCAAGTCGAGAGCCCCGAGACCAATGAACACTTCAAATCCTTCTATTAATGAGGAGACTGTTTCTCAAGAAGAAACTATTGAAAGGGAGCATATTCCTAGCATTGTAATTGAGGATGGTACAAAAAAGGAAAGTAAACGATTAGTGGTCTCAATCGTACTATTTTTCGTAATTGTTGGTGGAGCTGTTGGACTGAGCGCCATAATGGGAAAAACTGAACTCACAATATACCCAGAACACCGTACCCCAAACATAAGTGCTGAATTTACTGCTTATCCAGACAAAAGAGACGGGGCACTTAGTTATGAAGTAATGACACTAGAAACAACTGGTGAAGCACAGGTTAAGGCCTCTGGACAAGTTCAGGTAGAAAAACAAACAACCGGTAAAATCGAAATCATCAAAACCACACCGGGCACTGAACGACTTATTAAAAACACACGATTCCGAAGTCCTGACGGTCTTATCTTCAGAATCCAAGAATCCGTTGTCGTACCAGGAGCTGTCAAAGACTCTAGCGGAGCCTCAGTTCCGGGAACAATCCAAGCTGAAGTTTTTGCAGACGAACCGGGTGATGAATACAATCTACCAGCAGGTACCAATCTAGACATTCCTGGCTTTGAAGAAAACGGCTTCACAGAACTATTCAAATCAATCACCGCAAGAAACCCTCAAGCATTTACTGGAGGATACAGCGGACCTCAGTTCCAAATTGATGAAAATGAACTTAGTACTGCAAGACAAGCTCTTCAAATCAAGCTTCGTGACGACCTCTTAATGAGAGTAGAAAACGAAAAGCCAGCTGATTTTATAGCTTTTGAAGATGCTGTAGCTATTACCTACAATCAACTTCCAGCTGTCGAATACGGAAATGATTTAGTTACTATTAGAGAACAAGCTATTTTACAAATACCATTGTTTCAGTCACAGGAATTTGGTTCTTTCCTAGCTAAGGAAAGCATTCCGACCTACGAAAAGGGACCTATCAGAGTAGATGACCCTACCGTATTAAATTTCCAGTACACTTCACCGACAACAAGCTCTAGCATAATTGCAAACGATCCTTCACTGACCTTTAAACTCACAGGAAAGCCACTTTTAATCTGGGAATACGACGCAAAAAAACTAGCTGGTGACTTAGCAGGACTACCAAAAACAGCAATTAATAACGCCGTTACTGCATATCCTGGCATTAGCTCAGCCTTAGTACACATAACACCGTTCTGGAAGAGAACCTTCCCTGAAGATCCTGAAGAAATCATAATCATAGAAGAACTGAAGGAATTATAAAAGATATCAACAAGATAAACTCATTTTGTAGTTGACGGGTTTATTATTATTTGTTAGTATCACCCACGTTTAATGGATCAAGAGACATCAGCGGTTAAGGACGATTTAGTGTATGGGATTGTAGAGGAAGCTCTACCCAATGCTCTTTTTCGTGTCACCGTAGAAGGGGAGGCGGAGCCCGTTCTCGCATACCTAGCAGGTAAAATGCGACGATTCCGGATTCGAGTACTAGTCGGCGACAAAGTTGGCATGGTGACCGATCCATACGGAGGAAAAGCGCGGATAACAAAGCGTCTATAAACAATTATTATGAAAGTACGATCATCAGTTAAAAAAATGAGTCCCGACGACAAAATCGTCAAGCGACGTGGAGTAGTTTTTGTTATTAACAAAAAGAAGCCACGACATAAGCAAAGACAAGGTTAATTATGAGAATCTCAGGTATTACAATCCCAGACGAGAAACAACTAGCGTATGCACTCACTGCTGTATACGGTATTGGTCTATCTCGATCAAAGGATATTCTCGATGAGCTATCTATCGAGCACACAAGAAAGGCTACTGAACTAACAACTGAAGAAGAGAACGCAATTCGTGAAAAAGTCGAAGCATTTTCTATCGAAGGTGAATTAAAGCGACAAGTTGCCGGAAACATCAAGCGACTTAAGGACATTGATTCATACCGTGGATCACGTCACGCTAAGCGATTACCAGCGCGAGGACAACGAACTAAAACCAATTCTCGTACTCTTAAGGGTGCTAAGAAGACTATGGGTAGTGGTCGTCGTAAGCTAGAAAAGACTTAAAATTATTAATATTTCATTATCGTAACGACATATGGGTAAGAAACGTATCATGAAGAAGAGCGGTGGCTCAGATGTAGCAGGTACATCAAGAGCGCTAAACCGTATCCCAAAGAGAAAGTTGGCTACTGGCCGACTAAACATCTTGGCGACCTTCAATAACACATTAGTGACTCTTTGTGATGAAAAGGGTAATTCAGTAATGGCTGCTTCAAGTGGAGCGCTTGGATTCAAGGGTTCACGAAAGAGTACTCCTTTTGCAGCTGCAAAGGTAGGAGAAATCATCGGAGAAAAAGCACAACAAATGGGCATGAAAGAAGCAGAAGTCATTGTCCGTGGAGTAGGAGCTGGACGAGAGTCAGCACTACGTGCATTTGCAGGAAAAGGTATCGGTATTAGTCGAATCACCGACCGAACTCCTGTTCCATTTAATGGCCCTCGTGCACCTAAGGCACGTCGAGTATAGTTTTAGCTTATGAAAATTGGACCAAAATTCAAAATTGCAAAGCGCCTTGGAGCACCTATCTTCGAAAAGACACAGTCTCAGAAGTTTGAACTCTCACTGTCACGACGTTCAAATCAACGTCAAAACAGACGACCAGGTCAAGCTAGCGATTACAAAAAGCAGCTAATTGAAAAGCAAAAACTGCGATTTACATATGGTATTTCTGAAAAACAACTACGTCGTTACCACGATGATGCTGTTGAAAAGAGTAACCAACCAGTAGCAGTAATGATGGAGCGAATTGAATCTCGTCTTGATAGTGTTATCTATCGAATGGGACTCGCTAAAACTCGACGTCTAGCTAGACAAATTGCTTCACATGGGCACATTTGTGTAAATGGTAAGAAGATGACGATTCCTTCACACAAGGTAAAAGTTGGTGATGTTATATCTATCCGTGAGGGTAGTCGACAAACTGGTCTGTTTATCGACCTGAAGGAAAAGCATGAAGCAGCTGCTCTACCAGCGTGGGTAACATTTGACGTAAAGAAGATGGAAGGAGTTATGAAGTCAGTGCCGGTTTTCAATCCAGCTGAATCACTGTTTGATCCTGAGCAGGTGATGGAATACTACAGTCGATAGGATTAAGAATTACAAATAATAATAAGTTAAAAACACAAATATGTTGGAAACAAATGTAACTCTACCGTCAAAGCCTCGAGTAGTATCAGAAGAAGAGAATCGAGGTATCTTTGAAATCGACGGTCTATATCCTGGATACGGCCACACTCTTGGTAACTCACTACGAAGAATCATTCTTTCTTCACTTCCAGGAGCAGCTATAACTCAAGTTAAAATTGATGGTGTAGAACACGAATTCTCAACTCTTGACGGAGTAAAGGAAGACGTTATCACCATCCTTCTAAACCTTAGACGAGTACGTCTTAATTCCCACACTGATGAACCAGTTACAATCTCACTAAAGAAAAAAGGAACTGGTCCTGTAACAGCGAAAGATATCGACGCTCCTTCTCAAGTTGATATCCTAAGTAAAGATCAACATATCGCAGAAATCACAAACAAAAGTACTGAGCTCAATATTGAAATGACAATCGAGCGAGGTCTTGGTTATGTACCACGAGAAGTACATCAGAAAGACAAGATGGAAATCGGGGCAATTGCTCTAGATGCTGTTTTCACTCCAATTAGACGAGCTAATTACGAAGTGGAAAACATGCGTGTCGGTGACCGAACTGACTACAACAGACTTCGAGTTATTATCGAGACAGACGGAACATACACAGCCCGTGAGGCGCTGGAGAAGTCTATCGAAATAATGATTCATCAACTGAAGTCAGTTATTGGTTTCCAAGACCAGCACACTAAGACTGCTGAACCAGAAGCAGAAGCACCAAAAGAAGAAGCTTCTGAACCTGACCAAGAAGTTCTGAAGACTCGAATTGAAACACTTGACCTTACTAGCCGAACTCTGCAAGCTCTTGAAGAAGCCAGCATCCGAACAATCGGCGGGCTTGTACGAAAGAAAAAAGATGATATCTTAGCGCTCGATGGTATCGGACCAAAGGGATTTGAAGAAATTCAAGACCTACTTGGAAAGATGAAACTGCGCCTAGAAGAATAAGCTTATGAGACACGCAAACAATAAACGAACACTAGGACGATCACGAAGCCAGCGAACTGCATTGGTACGTGGTTTGGCAGTGTCCCTTATCCGAGACGGTCAAATTAAGACCACTCTAGCTAAGGCAAAGGAACTACAACCAAACATAGAACGTCTAGTAACTCACGCGAAGAAGGATACTGTACAGTCAAGACGACTTGTCGCAAGTACTCTTGGTGAACCAACAGATGTTATTTTGAACAAATTATTTAAAGATATCGCTCCAAAGTTCGTAGAACGAAACGGAGGATATACTCGCGTTGTGAAACTCGGTCGAACTTCACCAGGACGTGACGAAGCAATCATTGCTTTTGTTGAATAAATATTATGACTACTGAAACTACAAAAACTTACACAATAGACGCAACTGGAAAGCGTTTAGGAAAAGTTGCAACTGAAGCAGCTACAGTAATGCTTGGAAAAAATGACCCAAGTTTTGCAAAGCACATCATGGCTGATGTACAGGTTACTATCGAGAACGTAAGTAAGCTCGATATTCCTGAAGGAAAGGAAGGTGAAATCTATCAACGATACACCGGATACCCAGGAGGTCGTCGTGAGGAAACATTGATTCACTTGGCTGAACGTCTTGGTTACAGCGAGGTAGTTCGTCGATCTATTGGCGGAATGCTTCCAAACAACAAGCACAAGAAGCGTCTACTTAACAACCTAATCATTTCTGAATAATCGTATGTCATCAAAAACTACAACTTACGTGGAAGGATTGGGTCGTCGAAAGACTTCATCAGCAAGAGTACGACTTACACCATCAACAAAGACTGAAATCACAGTTAATGGTAAGCCACTGAATGAATACTTTGGTAATCTTTCACACCAAAAAGACGTTCTTTCTGTACTGGATACAAAAGACGCTGGTATCGAACACTACAGCATCACAGCAAAAGTGTACGGTGGCGGTATCTCTTCTCAAGCAGAAGCAATCCGACTTGGAATTGCTCGAGCTCTAGTAAAAGAAAAGGCAGATCGACGAAGTCCACTTAAGCTCCTCGGATTCCTTAAGCGAGACCCACGTTCTGTAGAACGAAAGAAATTTGGTCTTCGAAAAGCTCGAAAACGACCAGCTTGGTCAAAGCGTTAAGCTTCAAAAAATCCCTTCGGGGATTTTTTTGACACCAAACCTTTTTCCATTTATAATGCTGACCGTATGGTGAATTTGGACAATGAAAACGATGAAATTGAGGTAGACATCACCAACGATGACAAACCTGAAATAGAAGAACTTGAATTAGAGGAAATAGAGGAAAGAAGCGCTGACAAGCTTAAACAGTTACGAAAGAAGCTTGAGCGTTGCGAGGAAGAAAAAAGAGAAATTCTAGAGGAATCCCAACGAGCAAAAGCAGATTTCCTTAACGCCAGAAAGCGTCTAGACGAAGAAAGAAGCAGAGATAGAGTCAGACATCGTCGACAACACGTAGAAGAGCTCCTACCGCTTTGTGACAGCTTTCAGATGGCAATGGGAAACACAGAAGCGTGGGAGAAGGCTGATGAATCATGGAGAAAGGGGATTGAAGGTATACATACGCAATTATTGCGATTACTAGATTCCTACGGAGTAACCACTGTAGACCCGCAAGGAGAAACCTTTGACCCTTACAAACACGAAGCGATTGGAACAGAAGAGGTGGAAGACACAAAAATGCAAGATAAAGTTGTTTCTGTCGTACAAAAAGGGTACGAGATGACAATTGACGGAAATGTTGAAACCATCAGACCGGCTCGTGTTACTACTGGAATTGCAAAATAATACTTAAAGAAATATGGCAAAAATATTAGGAATTGACTTAGGAACAACCAACTCAGCTATCGCTGTGATTGAAGCTGGTGAACCAGTAATTGTAGAAAACAGTGAAGGTGCTCGTACCACTCCTTCTGTTGTAGCTATTTCAAAAACTAACGAGAGATTAGTTGGACAAATAGCAAAGCGACAAGCAGTTACGAACCCAACAAACACTATTTACGGCATTAAGCGGTTCATGGGCCACAATTACACAGATGATGTAGTTCAAAAAGATAAAGACGTAGTTCCTTACGAAATCAAAAAAGGTGAGGACGGGGGAGTGATAGTTACTATGGACGGTAAGGATTATCGTCCGGAAGAAGCTTCAGCAATGATCCTAACCAAACTAAAAAATGACGCTGAGGCAAAACTTGGTGAGAAAATTACTGAAGCAGTGATTACCGTACCAGCTTATTTCAACGACGCTCAAAGAAAGGCTACTCAAGACGCCGGTAAAATCGCTGGACTTGATGTTAAGCGAATCATTAACGAACCGACGGCTGCAGCACTAGCTTACGGATTCAATAAGAAAAAAGATGAAAAGATTGTTGTTTATGACTTCGGAGGAGGTACATTCGACGTTACTGTTTTGGAAGTAGGTGATGACGTCGTAGAAGTACAATCTACAGATGGAGATGCTCACATGGGAGGGAGGGATATCGACCAAGGAATCGTGAAGTTTTTGATTGATGAATTCAAGAAATCAAACGGTGTTGACCTAGCGAAAGACAAACTAGCTTTACAAAGACTAGATGAGGCAGCTGAGAAGGCAAAACTTGAGCTTTCTTCAACTCCAGAAACTGATGTAAACATTCCGTTTATTTCTCAAGGTTCTGACGGGCCTCTTCATATGGACATCAAACTTACTCGTTCGAAGCTTGAAGAACTAGCGCATGAATACATCGATAAATCTATCGAAATCACCAAGCGAGCACTAGAAGCTTCTGGACTTAAGAAAGAAGAGATTGATGAAATCATCTTAGTTGGTGGGCAAACTCGTATGCCAGCAATCCAAAAAGCAGTGAAGGATTTGTTCGGAAAAGAACCAAACAGAACAATCAACCCTGATGAAGTTGTTGCCCTTGGCGCAGCTATTCAGGCTGGTATCTTCCAAGGAGACGTTCAAGACATTACCTTGGTGGACGTTATTCCACTATCACTAGGAATTGAAACAATGGGTAGTGTAAATACAAAGCTAATTGAAAAGAACACACACATCCCAACCAAGAAGCAACAGGTTTTCTCAACCGCAGCTGACAACCAAACATCAACTGAAATCCATATTGTTCAAGGGGAACGTCCAATGGCAGCAGACAACAAATCTCTTGGTAAGTTTGTTCTAGACGGAATTCCGCCAGCTCCTCGTGGCGTACCTCAAATCGAAGTAACATTCGACGTAGACAGTAACGGTGTACTTAACGTAACCGCAAAGGACAAATCAACTGGTAAGGAACAATCTATTCGAATCGAGGCTAACTCAGGACTTTCTGAAGATGATATCGAAAGAATGAAGAAGGATGCTGAGGAACACGCTGGTGAGGACGCTAAGAAGAAAGAACTTATCGATGCTCGCAACAATGCTGAGCAGATGATCTATACAGCTGAAAAAGCTTTGAAAGATCACGACAAAGACGTTCCGGAAGATGTTAAAACTGAAATCAACGACAAAATTAAAGCGGTGAACGAAGCGAAAGGTAAGGATGATAAAGAAGTGCTAGCAAAAACTGTTGAAGAGCTCACAACTTCCTTACAAAAAATTGGAGAAATCATGCAAAAAGCAGCCGAAGATGCCCAAAAGAATTCTGAAGCCGGAGGAAGTACAGAAGAAAAAAAGGACGATGAACCAAACGTTCGAGACGCAGAAGAGGACGAGAAAAAGTAATTGAGACAGTGAGTAGGTGGGACGAAGCCGAAGGCTTCGTCCCACTTCTCATCATCTGAATAATTATCCAGAATTAATACCAAACCATGAAAGACTACTACCAAATACTAGGACTACAAAAAGGCGCTTCAAGAGAAGAAGTCAAGAAGGCTTTTCGTAAGATGGCTTCTCAATACCACCCAGATAAAAAAACCGGAGATGAAGAAAAATACAAAGAAGTGACAGAGGCCTATGCAGTTCTTGGTGATGAAAAGAAGAAGGCTGAGTACGATACTTACGGACACTCATTTCAAGGAGCTGGTGGTGGAGGAGGTCAAGGTTTTGGTGGTTTTGATTTTTCTGGTTTCCAACAAGGAGCTGGTGGCGGATTTGAGTTTGACTTAAATGACATATTCCAGAACTTTGGTTTTGGCGGTGGCGGACAACAATCTAGACGTGGCCGAGATGTTTCCATTGATATCAACCTGAACTTTCAAGAGTCAATATTTGGTGTTACTAGAAAACTACTGATTACCAAAAACAATCTCTGTAAAGAATGTGATGGCACAGGTGCCAAAAAGGGTACAGAAATGTCATCTTGTAGCACCTGTAATGGACAAGGAAAGGTTAGAGAAAACCGAAACAGCATCATGGGTAGCTTTACTACCGTTAGGGAATGTTCCACCTGTAGAGGAACTGGAAAAATCCCAAAAGACCGTTGTGGTCATTGTGCAGGCGCTGGTATCGCTCGCACGGAAGAAGAGATATCAATCAAGGTACCGGCTGGAATTCAAAACGGTGAGGTTATTCGCATGACCGGCAGAGGAGAAGCTATGGCAAACGGCCAGCCAGGAGATTTGTATATCAAGGTACACGTAGAGCAACACGCAACCATCAAGCGTGACGGCTCCACATTGACGTCGAAACTTCCAATCAAGCTTACAGACGCTCTCCTTGGAGCTACCTACAGTGTCGAAACCCTCGACGGACCAATAAATATCAAGATTCCCGCTGGTATTACTCACGGGGAACTGCTGCGCATTAAGAACAAAGGAGTACCAATAGGAGGTGGAAGTAGTCGGGGAGATTTTATGGTAAAAGTTTCCATCGAAACACCAAAGAAATTGTCTCGTAAGGCACAGAAACTGGTCGAGGAATTAAGAAGTGAAGGTATCTAATATTAAATACAGCCCGATAGTTAACTATTAACTATCGGGCTTATTTCATGGCTTTTCCTGTATAGTAACGTACCCAAACACAAAGAACGCCATTGAGATGAATGCAATAAACATACCTGAGAGGACGCTTTCTAGATCCGCATTATTTGCAAGACAAATCCTATAAGAAATTAGAGAAAAAACGACCAACGCCAGGAATATACCTATTAACTTGATGAACTTTGCTTTATTCATGCACATCAGAGCCACCATTATAGATAGTATATGAATAACCATGCTTCTGGATTTCATTTCTGACAATCAAGACAAAGGCGGTTATCAAAGCAATAAATAGAATAATCCTAAACCCTGATGAAACATTTTTAGCAAAAAACTTTTTCATAAGAACTCCCTCGGATGAACGAACTAAAACTAGCCACATTTTGCCTAAACACTCAATAATGTCAATACTTAAATAACAAAACCCAGCAAACAAACTGCTGGGTCAGAAGGCAAGATATCATGGCTTAACCAGGCCTTATTCTTGTGACAATGGTGATGTGGTTGAATCAGCCTTTGGAGCGACTGATTCAGATGAAATATCTGTAAACAGCGCCAAGAGGACAGTTACGCAGAGCGCAAAAACAATCCAATAACCTCTACTACTTTGTGCATTAGACATATCATTCCTCATTCTATAGAAGTGGATGTAGATAATGTCCCCGCGATTATTTTGATAAAAAAAACTATAGATGTCAAGCTTGGTATTAATCCTCGACAATTTTTTTCTCAAGTTTTCTTGCCACTTCCTCAACCTCTTCTGGCGACTGAACACACAGCGAAGTTATAACCAAACATACAGCTACAAACGACCATAGAATTGCCCACAAATGAACCTCGGTTGTGTGTGTCTGAAGGCTATTTAGATACCTGACTTCAGCAACAAGCGTAAATCCTGCCAAAGTAATCCAAAAGAAGAACGAATGAAAAAGCTTATTTGGTAATGTTTTAAACATGAACTTCTCCTCTTACAATACCTAAATGCTTTATATACTCCAATATATCGTTCGTCAAATTTTTTCGTAGTTGTGTATACTTTCCATATGCCAACTCAGTCTACTCGTTTTGATTTTGAAGATAAGAAAATTCCAGAATCAAGTTTTGCACTTTTTGAAAAAATTATTGAAGACAGAGGAAGTCAGTATTCTGTTAGCTACGGAAAGGTGACTGGCAGGGAAGATGTTAAGAAATTTCTTAAGAAATTAAAGACTGATAAAAAGTATGCCAAAGCTACTCATAACACATGGGCAACTCGCATCTCACACGATGGGGCAATTTTTGAAACAAAATCAGATGATGGAGAGACTGGAGCAGGTATGGTTATACTTAGAGTTATGCAAAAAGAAGAAGTGTCTGACTGTGTTATTTGTGTTACTCGCTGGTTTGGTGGAGTAAAGCTTATGGGTGACAGATTCAAACACGTACAAGACGCTACAAAATATGCTATTGAAAAGATGGTGGACAAGTAACGTTTCAGGTTGTCTTGGTATATATAATTAGAAAATGGACTGGTCCTATATACTAAATTTCATTACTGAAATAGCATTTTTGCTATCCGTATTTGGAATCTGTCTAGCTTTTTCAATCTTCAAGGGAAGACAAGCCATTATGAACTTAATGTTTGGCTTTTACTTGGCACTCTTGATTTTTATTGAATTTCCAAATCACGATGTAATTTTTGGAAACTTAGCAACAGATCAGTCTTTGGCTCTAGCTAAGCTTAGCTTTTTTGCCATAATTACAGCTCTCACCACATTACTTTGCTATCGAGTCATGCCATCTGAGTTTAGAGAAAACAAGTTTGAAAGCCTTGGAAAAAAAGCTCTGCTCTCTGCTGGAGCTACAATTCTAATTATGATTTTTAGTTTTCATGTATTACCAGTGACTGAATTCCTGACTCCTGGTACACCTGTTCAATCCTTGTTCGCCCCTGAAGTATATTTCTTCTGGTGGCTACTTGCACCTATGGTTATCTTGTATGTTGTATGATTTTAAGTAAACAAAGGTTTTAATGTTGCCTAGACACGAAATACACTGTAGTATCCGATATTAACTTACAACAATGAGCTTACTGAAGAAACTTAAAAAATCTAAATTAGTTACTGAGTGGAACTACAATAGATACATACGCCCTTTGTTTACACCCTTACCGGAAGCGGTGGCTATTATTGAAGAAAGAAGAAATAACAAGGAACTAGTAGCGAGAGTGAAGGATTTTCTTAATGGTGATATTCCTGAACACTTTGTTAAAGATACGCCAATTTTCTACTTAGCGAGACATATAGCAACACCCAATTACGAAGCTTTTAAATGCTTCGGGATGATTAAACCTTACAAATTTCCACTAGTAATTAGTGAAGACAGTGGCGGAATCTTTGTGTCTAGCAACGAGCTAAAAACAGCACTTGGAAAACTTAGTGTTGTAAAGGGCAGGTCGAACAATGGGCAAGAAATTATAGAGAATTTTACACTTATTGACTTCAACAAGAAACAAGGATTACCTTTTAATAAAATTGATACTTTACACGGAGAATCTATACTTTCTTTTCATAAAGGCCTTCTTGAAGAAACCCAACTAAATAATGTTGAAGTAGTGGACGAGTCTGATTGGATTTCCAGACATCACAGAGACGATATACATAAGCAGTACGTTCACATGTTTGCACTATTGTGCGTGAATGGAATAATGCTCGAATCCTATACATCTGACGAAGTTGATTTTGTAAAAAATGTTGCCCTACCAGCTTTTGCTGAAATAGAGAAAACCATTGGTGTCAAACCCCTTATAGTTGAACACATATCGCCAGAAGAGGAAAAAATTAGAAACTGGAACTCATATCCAAAAAAGATTTACCCAGTTATTAAGGAACACCTTTGTCAGCCGTCAGAACAACTTAAATAATTTTATGCACTGGTTTTTTATAGCGTTAATTGGCCCCTTCCTATATTCAGTTACGAACCATATAGATAAAATTCTGCTCGAAAAATACTTTAAAAGTAGTGGGGTAGGGACTCTTATCCTCATATCATCACTACTTTCAATTGTGGCCTTGCCCTTCATCTTCCTCATGGACCCAACAGTCCTTGATGTAGACCGGTTCAGCATTGGAATACTATCAATTATTGGCGTACTTAACGTCCTAGTTTTATGGTGTTACCTCACAGCTCTTAAAGATGACGAAGCTTCCATAATAATTGTATTTTACCAGCTGATGCCAGTCATGGCTTTAGTACTAGGCTATTTTATACTAGGAGAGGTTCTTTCAAGGTTTCAACTAATATCAATGGCTATTATTATTTTAGGAACCTCCTTAATTGCCTTTGAAGTAGATGATGATAATAAGTTTAAACTGCGAACAAAAACTATCTACTACATGACCGCAGCCTCTTTCTTCTGGGCACTAGAGGCTGTTTTGTTTAAGTTTGTCGCACTTGAAATAAATCTATGGAGGGCTGTCTTCTGGGAGAATCTTGCCTTAGTAGTAATCGGAATTTTAATTTTTTGGTTGGTGCCTACATATAGAAAAAGTTTCTTGCGTGCACTCAGGATTAACTCAAAACCTGTCCTTGGATGGAATTTTGTTAACGAAGTAATATACATGATTGGTAACATCGTTGTGTCTTTTGCCACACTTCTTGCTCCAGTATCACTAATTCTTCTTGGCGATTCATTCCAACCAATTTTCGTTTTTATAATCGGCGTAGCAATGACAATATTTTTCCCAAAACTTGTTGCAGAGAATATAGAAGCTAAACACTTATGGCAAAAATTAATTGCTATCCTAATTACCGGAATCGGAACGTACCTACTTATCGCTTCTTCTTAGTGTGTACAGTCTCGTACATTCGTGGCGTTAACTTGATATACTAAGTTAACTATGGCGTTCGCGATGAACAACAAACTAGCTGGTAAGATCTTACTTTTCCTGAATATTATTTTACTAATACTCGCTGTAGGGAGCTCCTATTACAGATTTGTGGTCTTAGAAGATTATGTCGTTGCTTATGAGGGTGATTGCGATCCTGATTTTGAGAGTTGTTACTACGACTGTGAAGACGACGAGTGTAACGAGTACTATTATTTCAGTATCATTGAGCGACAAGTGAAAGAAATCAAAGCACTTTGTGGAAAAGACGTAACTGAATGTGACGAGGCATATGAGTGTCAACCAGATGTAGAATTTTGCACCATATCTTTTTGTGACCCAATGGAGGACGGAGAAGAGGCATGTGCAAGTAATATCGATGGACTATGATTTGCTACTACTACTACGACGCACCAACATATCTATTTTTTGCCCCAGACATACCTGAACTTCTTTACTATTCTCATATACCAGCGACAATTCTTGCTTTGTTAGTCGGTATATTTGTTTTCGTAAATAACCCTAGAAACTTACTGAATAAGATTCTTCTTTCTATAGCACTTAGTTTTTCTGCGATAACAGTCATTAATCTTGTCACTTGGACAAGCATTGAAAGCTCTGCCATTATTTTTAGCTGGTCTTTGTTTGGTCCGCTCCAAGGTATAATTTCAGTTTTAAGTATCTACTTTATATACGTATTCCTAAACAAGGAAGACGTATCTTTGAAAATTAAAACCGTATTTAGTCTGCTTTTATTACCAACCTTTTTGTTTGCTGCCACGAACTTAAACTTAAGTGGATTTGACCTAGCGTGGTGTGATTCGTTTCAATACGAAGGAGATTTCTATAGTAATTACTACAATGGTCTAGGATTCTTAGCAATTCTTTGGACATCTATTCTTTTGGCAAGAAAGTACAAAGGTGCAACTAGAGAACTGAAAAAGCAGATACTACTAATGGGAGTAGGTATTGAGTCCTTCTTGTTACTTTTCTTTACTAATTTTGCCTTGGGTGACTATTTAGCGACTATCAAGTTTGTTGAAGACTCAAGACTTGAGCTTTATGGTTTCTTCGGCATGGGAATTTTCATGGTGATGATTGGAGTATTAATCGTTCGATTCAGAACTTTTAACGTTGGAATGATTGCTTCTCAAGCAATCTTGATTGCATTGTTAATTTTAACAATTTCACAATATACATTTGCCGAATCGATAACAAGTATTGTCCTAACTTCAATAACCCTTCTCTTTACTGCAATAATTGGATTTATTTTATTGCGAAGTGTTAGAAAGGAGATAAAACAAAGAACAGAACTAGAACACCTCACTCAAAAGCTGGCTCATGCAAACGAAAAACTCAAGGAGCTTGATAAACTAAAATCTGAATTCGTTTCAATCGCCTCACACCAACTACGAAGTCCACTAACTGCCATCAGAGGATATGCCTCACTATTAACAGACGGCACGTACGGCAAGCTTCCTGCCAAAGCAACGGAAGCGCTGGAGAGAATTTCAGAGTCATCCAAAAATATGGCTTATTCAATTGAGGATTACCTAAACGTATCTCGTATTGAATCAGGTAACATGAAATACAATTACTCTGATTTCAACCTGAAGGATGAGGCTGAAAAAGTAACTGATGACCTCCGCTCTCAAGCAATCAAACAAGGTCTTGGTCTAATATTTAGAACTAATCTCAAGAGTAGAGGTGTGGTACATGCAGATATCGGAAAAACCGTTCAAATTATTCAGAACCTGATAAATAACTCAATAAAGTACACGCCGAAAGGAAGTATTAAGGTGCTCGTTAGAGATGACGTAGTCAAGAAACGAATCTTCATTGATATTGAAGACACTGGAATTGGAATGAATGAAAAAACACTAGCTAGCATATTTGGTAAATTCGAGCGCGCCAGCAACGCCAACTCTGTTAATACAGGAGGTACTGGACTAGGACTATTCGTAGCAAAAATGATGGCTGAAGCTATGGGTGGCGGTATAACAGCTCATTCTGAGGGCGACGGCAAAGGGTCAAGGTTCACTATAGAACTTCCACTGGCGATGTAACTTATTGGTGGAGAGGCAGTTATTTGTTAGTATGTGTCTACTATGACAAACACCAAGAAGCGCCTTTTAACTGGCCTACAATCATCAGGAACACTTCATATCGGAAATTATTTTGGTGCACTCAAACCCTTTTTAGATATTTATCAAGATTATGACAGCTACTTAATGGTGGCTGATTATCACGCGCTAACCAGCTTACGTGACCCAGCTCAATTGCGACAGAATATTTTCAATGTGGTTAAAGACTATCTAGCAGTCGGCGTAGATCCAGAAAAAGCAGTCATCTTTAGGCAGTCAGACAATCAGGACCACACTGAACTAGGTTGGGTATTGGATTGTATGGTGACAGTACCTTTCCTGATGCAAGCTCATTCATACAAGGCTAAAGTTGATAAGGGAATTGAACCAAACGCAGGTCTTTTCACATACCCAATGCTCCAAGCAGCCGATATCACTCTCTATGATATTGATGTGGTACCAGTAGGGGAAGACCAGCGACAACACCTCGAATACACACGAGAAGCGGTAGGAAAGTTCAACCGCGCTTTTGGCGAAGTCTTGAAGGAGCCAAAAGAAATGATTCTAGACGGTGTTGGAATTGTACCCGGTGTCGATGGTCAAAAAATGAGTAAGAGTTACGGAAACACTATTCCACTGTTTGGTACCAAGGAAGAAATTGAAAAGGCAGTTATGAGCATAGTGACTGACTCAGAAGGTGATAGACCTGAGAACGTATACGCTATTCACAAGTTACTTAAGTCAGAAGACGAATTAGCTCCACTATACGAAGAAAAGAAAGGTAGATACGGTGACCTGAAAAAAGCTCTGATTGAAGACCTAGAAAACTTCATCGCACCTATGCGTGAAAAACGTAACCAAATTACAGATGATGATGTAAAAAGTGTTTTGGCTGAGGGTGTCGCTAAAGCAAAGCGTACATCTGGTCAAACTCTCAAGAAGGTTCGCGAAGCAATCGGAATAGACCTCGGTTGACAAACTACAGAAAGGACGTAGAATTTTCTTCATCTCAACCAAAAGGGAGATTTGAGAATGTTCACTGCTGGAACTTATATACCACTTAAAGACTTGGAGACGATGATAACCCCTTCAAGTCTCAATGTTGCTGGACTCAAGAGTATTGCACTAAGTGAGGCGCACCGAGAGAAAAATGTCATCAACGTCCTTTGTCTACTTGAGAACGGTGGTCCGAGCAAAGCTGAGATTCAAGAAATCGTCAGAAATCTGAAAACACTTCTGGACAGTTCCGGAAGAACACAAGGATTATTTGAGGTAACTGAAAGCTCGAATGAGTGTCTCGGTGCCGCTAGATTTCTTTACTCAGACTATACTATGCAAAAAACCTTCATCGCGAGAATCATAAGACTTTAGATGAAGACTCAATCGACCCTACGGGGTCGATTTTTATTGACTAAATCTCTTTCAGTGTTAATCTTTATTCAAGCCGAAGAAACAGATGACACTGTGGAGGTAACACAATCGAATAGTAACGAGGGCTCTTCGAGCTAAAGTAGGGTGGCACCGCGACTTATCAAATGATAGGAATCGCCCCTATAAATCTATTATTAATTTAATGAATTTATAGGGGCGATTTTCGTTCCTATATAAAATTTTTATGGAACGAACATTAATTAAAGACCTACACGAGCACGTAGGGAAGGAAGTAACAATCAACGCGATTGTTAATGTTGTACGCCAACAGGGCAAGATGGCATTTTTTGATTTCCGAGACAGGACTGGAGTTATTCAGGGAGTTGTCTTCGGCAAGCCTGAAGTACTAGAGACAGCCAAACAAGTAGGGGAAGAATTCTCTTTATCAATAACTGGAATCGTTAACCAAAGACCAGAGAAGATGGTTAACGCAAATGTTCAAAATGGAGATATAGAGCTTGAGATTACAGGCCTAGAAATCCTAAACCCATCTGAACCAATGCCGTTTGATATGGAAGCAGACCTAAATATTGATACGCTTCTAGACACTCGACCACTTACATTAAGAAAGCCAAAAATAAAAGCGATATTTGCAATACAAGCAACTATCGTAAAAGCCTACGGTGAATACATGCGACAAGAAGGATTCACTGAATTCCAAGCGCCAAAAATTGTTGGTGGGGACGCTGAGGGTGGAGCTGAAGTATTCAAGGTAGATTACTTCAAGAACGTAAAAGCTTCTCTAGCAACCAGCCCACAGCTATATAAACAAATTATGGTTGGGGTTTTTGAAAGAGTATTCACCTTTGCTACAGCCTTTAGAGCCGAAAAGAGTGCCACCAGCCGCCACCTTAGTGAGTACACTTCACTCGATATGGAAATGGGATTCATTAAAGACCATTTGGACATCATGAAAGTAGAAACAGGTCTTATGCGTTACATTGTGAAATGTCTAGCTGAAGATAATGCAAAAGAATTAGAAATTCTGGGTGTGGAGCTACCAAAGATTCCAGAAGGCGATATCTTCCCACACATGAAACTTAGAGAGGCACAGGAACTTATCAAAAAAGAAACTGGTCAAGATAAAACTAATGAACCAGACCTTGAGCCAGAGGACGAGCGTTGGTTGTGTGAATACGCAAAAGAAAACCTAGGAAGTGATTTTATCTTTATTACTCACTACCCGGTTAGCAAACGACCTTTTTACACAATGGAAGATAGTGAAGACAAAGGATTCACAAAAAGCTTTGACTTACTTTTCAGAGGAGTAGAAATCACGACTGGGGGACAGCGCGTGCACGACATTAACGTGATAAAAACAAAAATTAATGAAAAAGGTCTTGATCCAGATAAATTTGTTTTCTACATGCAAGCCTTTCAATACGGAATTCCGCCACACGGTGGCTGGGGAATGGGACTAGAAAGACTAACTGCAAAATTCTGTGGAGTCTCAAACGTAAAGGAAGCTACATTATTCCCACGAGACATAAACCGTATCGACACCTTTACTTCTAAAGAGCAAAGTGACTCTGCTGAAATATAATCTTTATGACAAAAATATCACTCACAAATAAAGTCTTAACTGAACTACCAAGTAAGTACTGCCGGATTATCTTGACTGAAGACAAAGCAAACTGGCATAGACTAGTTGAAACCAAAGATGGACAGCTTGAATATCGCATGGGCGCGGGCAAGAGAAAATCAGCTACAGCTCGTTCGTATCGAACACTTGTACGCTCAATTGTAATGGCTGCTAAATCACACCAACTAGAAAACATCGCTCTCCATCTTGGACCAATGGGCTGTCCATCACTTGAAGAAAAGGGTAGTGAATGGTTTTTCCGGACACTCGCCGAAAATCTTGGGTTAGCTTCATATGAGTTCAATAAATATAAGACAAAGAAAAAGGGTGGTTACGAACTGAAGGAAATACTAGTTTGTGGAGTAAACACGCCAGCTGAAAAACGTAGTTTTTCAGCTGGCTTAACCATTGCAGAATCAGCCAATTACACCAGAGATATCGCCAACACTTCAGGTGACGACATGACTCCAAGTCTTTTGGCAAAGTCGGCACAATCGGCTCTAAAGGGTACAAAAGCTCAGGTTAAGATATTGGACCAAAAAGCCATTAAAAAGCTTAAGATGGGTCTTTTAGAGGCTGTAGGGAAGGGTGCAACCGATGGCCCAAAGCTCATAGTAATTGAATACTGGGGAGCAGGAAAGCCTACAAAAAACGACAAGAAGAAAGCACCAGTTGCACTGATTGGTAAAGGAATCACCTACGACACAGGGGGGCTTAATGTTAAGCCATCTGGAGCCATGCACGAAATGCACATGGACATGTCTGGTGGAGCCGCCATGATTGGAGCGATGCGAGCGATTGCAAAAATGGGATTAAAGAAGAATGTAGTAGCAGTCATACCAGCCGCTGAGAACTCTGTATCCGCAGACAGCATGCGAGCTGGAGATATCGCTACATCGATGTCAGGAAAGACAGTCGAGATTCTACACACGGACGCCGAGGGACGACTAGTGCTGGCCGATGGGATGACTTACGCTGAAAAATTCTATAGTCCAAAAGTAATGTTGGACACGGCAACATTAACTGGAGCGTCACTAGTAGCACTCGGACAACATTCTTCAGCTGTCATGACCAAAGACAAAGCTCTGCAAGATAAATTAGTTGAACTAGGAGAGGATACTGGTGATTTGATGTGGCCTCTTCCACTCTGGGATGAATACAAAGCATCACTAAAGAGTTATCGAGCCGATGTTTCAAACATTGCTACTAACTTTGCTAGATGGGGAGGATGTATTGAAGGTGGGACATTTCTTTCATTCTTTGCACCAAAGAAAATTCCTTGGGCACACATAGATATTGCACCACGCATGGACAGTATCCCAAGTGACAAACTAGCCAAAGGAGCGACAGGAGAACCGGTGAGGCTTTTAGTTAAATTCGTAGAGGAGTATTAATTAAGGAAGGCCGGAACATAAATGTTCCGGCCTTTTCTCAGCTACCCATCAACTAAACACATGATAAATAGCAAATACATAAAAGATTCAAAAAAATATCTATATTGACGACAAGCCACCTAAATGACACTATGCCGACAATACACGAGACAAAATCCTCTATAATTATTTTATCAATGACGTATGACAGGTAACATGCCCAAGCGGCAAATACAACCAACTGAAGATATAACATGATTTACCCTCCACTAACTATTCTTTATAGAATATACACGATTTTCCGTCATTATGCTCATGCAACAACACACATGATAAAATACCAACCATGAATATGAACTCCACCGAAACATTGAAAAAAATCCTTGAGTCAGAAGAATTTGTTCTGGCTGAGGTTAATAAAATGCGGGTTTTATATAATCTCAAGAAAGAAATTCGTTACGATCACAAGCGAGTACACGAATCACACACTGAGTCTGTGGCAGAACATATTTATGCCATGCATTGCTTAATTGATTATTTCTTACCGCTAGAAAACCCAGAAGGAAATTGGAACGCCCACCGAATACACCTGATGGCGCAATATCATGACATCGATGAAATTGAGACAGGCGACGTACTGGGTTACACAAAAACCGAAGCGCAACATGCAGAAGAACGAGCAGCAGCCGAAACTGTGATAGACCGTCTTCCCGACACTTTAAAAGGTATTATCAAGGATTCTCTTGATGAATATGAGAAACAGGAATCATTCGAGTCAAAGTTTGTAAAAGCAATTGATAAAGTGGAGCCATTATTCCACTTATGTAGCCTGGAAGGACAGTCTACGATGCTAAACAACAAGACAACTAGAGAACAGTCAGACAGCATAAAATATCCATATGTTAATGGCTTTCAGTCAATTAAGCGTTTTACTGACGTACTAACTGATAAATTTGTTAAAGACAACTTTTTCTACACTGAGTCGTGATAAAATTATCTTTGTGAATCCAACTGCCTTCGCTATCAAAACCGAAACCTTTGAAGGTCCAATGGAACTTCTGATAGAGCTCGTTGAAAAACGTAAGCTTCTAATCAATGATATTTCTTTGGCTGAAGTAACCGATGAATACATGCAAATGGTTAGTGCCATGCAAGAAATGTCACTCCCAAATACCGCACAATTCGTATCTCTGGCAGCTACTTTACTTTTGATAAAATCTAAGTCTCTTTTACCGGTACTAGATCTGACAACAGAAGAAGAAGCAAGTATTGAAGATTTAGAGGACAGATTAAAGAAATATCAACTTTATCGTGATATTGCACTTGGTCTACAGATTAAATTTGGCCAGCAAGTTATGTATGAGCCAGAGTATGCGCCACCGCGTGAGCCTATTTTTGTTACTGATAAATTATGTGCCGTCAGTGAACTACGAACAGCCATGGAGAGAGTTCTAACCAGTTTGCCGAAGTTTGAAACGAAGCCGACTGCGAAGGTACGTCCGACAATTTCACTAGAAGATATGATGGTCAAACTAAGGAATCGAATAGAAACTCAGATGAAAACTAGGTTTTCAGAGCTTCAGGCGCACGAAAAGGACAGGAAGAATATAATAGTCGGTTTTCTTGCTATTTTGGAACTTTTCAAACAAGGCGACTTGATAATCACTCAAACTGGTTTTTACGAAGACATACACCTAGAATTAGAGCGGACAAACACTCCAAAATACTATTAACAGGTGCAGAACTAACCTGAAAAAATAAAGGTATTTATGATAGAATGACAGTATGACCTTAGATGTGTATGTCGAGGCGCTGCTTTTCTATAAAGCAGCGCCTCAGAACAAAGAAAAGTTGTGTAAGCTGTTTTCTGTATCAACAGAAGAGCTTTCTACTGCCTTGTCCACTCTAAGAAACCGCCTCCAGACCGGCGCTACAAGATTAATCGAAACTGAAAACGAAATCCAGATTGTTACAGCTCCAGAATTGTCAGACTTCATCGAAGCTCAAAGAAAACAAGAACTATCAGGCGACATAGGTAAGGCAGGGGCTGAAACCTTAGCTATTATCTTGTATAGGGAACCGATTTCTAGAGTTGAAATAGACAGAATACGAGGAGTAAACTCATCATTTATTTTAAGAAACCTACTTATTCGAGGATTGATAATTCGAGAATCTATCACTGGTCAGGGTTACCAATTCAAAATAAGTCCACAACTACTGCAACACCTTGGTGTTCAAAACAAACGCGAACTTCCACAGTTTGCCGAGTTTATGGACGCAATAGATTCATTTGATTTAGTTAAACATGAATGATTTCGGACCAAACATGATTGATATAGAAGAAACCGAGACTAAAAATCGGTTTCCGATTTTATTGCAACTTGGTATTTTAAGCATTCTGATGATTGGTCTATACGGGACATGGATTTTTCAAATACCCGAACCTGAAGCACCAACAACTTCTCCTTCAGAAGAACTGATATTAGACAATGAACAATATCCAATAACTCCACAAAAAATTGAGCAGGTGAGTCTGGTAGCAAAGTCAGCTTATGTTTGGGACATTAAGGGGCAAAGGGTCTTGTATGCCAAAAATCCTGACGAGGTTCTTCCTCTAGCTTCGATTACCAAATTGATGACGACACTTCTAGCCTACGAGTTAGTAGCGGAAGATAAACAATTGTCCGTTCCTATATCTGCCATCAAGCAAGAAGGTAGCAGTGGTTTATCAGAAGGTGAACGACTTACCGCTGAAGAATTAACCAGTCTAGCTCTCATCTCTTCTTCAAATGATGCCGCTTACACCTTAGCCGCAAGCGTAGGTTCGCTTCTCGGTTCACAGGATTCTGCTTCTCAGTTTGTTCAAGGAATGAACATACGCGCCAAAGAGCTTGGTCTACATTCACTAAATTTCAAAAACCCTACCGGTCTAGACCTTTCATTATCTGAGCCAGGAGCAACTGGTAGCGCAAGGGATGTATCATTTTTGATGGAATACATTGTGACCAACTATCCCGAGATTATCGCCCCAACACAGCAAGCAAACGCTCGTATTTACAACACAGCTGGAGCCTATCACGAAGCCAGCAATACTAATGACGCGATTTCAAAAATACCAAATATGATTGGCTCAAAGACTGGTTACACAGACTTAGCAGGAGGAAATCTAACCATTGCTTTTGACGCTGGACTCAACAGACCAATTGTAATCACCGTACTAGGCTCAACTCACGATGACAGATTCACTGATGTTCTTACCCTGATTGATGCTGTACAGAAAAGCCTAACTTCACAATAGAAAGATATGGATTCCATGATAATTAATGTTTTACTACCAGCCCTTCTAACCTTTACTGTTGGTATTCTGATAACACCAATCGTTACTCACTTTCTTTATAAGCATAAGGCTTGGAAGAAACAAGGAGGCAAGATTGCGATGGGCGGTCATGAAGCAGTTGAGTTCAATAGGCTCAAAGGTGCGACCGAAACGTCCACACCACGCATGGGTGGGATTGTCATTTGGGGAAGTGTCATCATAACTTTAGTACTAACGTACTTACTTGCATCAGTATTTCCTTCTTCGTTTTTTGCAGACCTAGACTACCTAACCCGTTCACAGACGCTTATTCCGGCTACCTCACTTATAATTGGCGCTATTATTGGGTTCCTGAACGACTTCTATGACGTAGCCCATGAAGGGAAGGGGTTAAAGCTTTCAATTCGACTTGGACTTATTACATTACTATCTGGTCTACTTGGTTGGTGGTTTTATACAAAACTTGGTGTCACTGGAGTCAATATTCCGTTCGACGGAACTTTAGAGTTGGGTCTACTAATCATTCCTTTCTTCATTCTTCTGACACTCATGTTATACGCGAGTGGTGTAATAGATGGAATTGACGGCTTGTCTGGTGGAGTCTTTGCGTCTATTTTCGCTGCCTATACAGGAATCGCCATCGTTCAGTCACAGTTCGATTTGGCAGTTTTTTGCGCCACTGTAGTTGGCGGAACTATGGCATTTTTGTGGTTTAACATTCCACCAGCTCGTTTCTGGATGACAGAAACTGGCTCCATGTCCCTAACTCTTTCTCTAGCAACAGTAGTCTTTATGACAGACTCACTCGGCGACGGTAACGGTATTTCGCTGTTATTAATAGTGGGCTTGCCACTTATTGCAACAGTCGCCTCTAACGTCGTTCAGGTCAGTTACCGTAAGATGACCGGCAGGAAGCTTTTGCGCATCGCTCCATTACATCATCATTTTGAAGCAATCGGCTGGCCATCATACAAGGTAACAATGCGTTACTGGATTATCAGTATCTTCTGTGCAGTTATCGGTGTAATCATCGCTTCAATCGCATGAGTGGTAACAAACCAAAATCAGTAGATACAGTTCTCTTGGGAATAATCGTTCTTTTAGTAGCCGGTGGCTTTCTTATCTTTTCTTCTGCCTCATTAGGGTTGATGGCCAGAGACGGAGCTTCTTTTGGCTCTGTGGCCCTAAACCAATTTTTGTTTGGAGTAGTTGGTGGAGGAACTGCCTTATTGCTAATGAGCAGTGTCTACTATCGACACTGGAGAAAATACGCCTTTTATCTTTTTCTTATTACCTTAGCTGCCACTTTGGCTGTGTTTATACCTGGACTTGGTATGACCCATGCCGGAGCCACCAGATGGCTAGACCTAGGCTTTACCACAATCCAACCATCAGAATTTCTAAAGATAGGCTTTATTATTTATTTGGCTACGTGGCTTTCTGGCGTTCATACAAAAATCGGACAATGGAAATACGGATTATTTCCTTTTGCCGGCATCAGTGGGGCAGTGGGGGCGGTAATGCTACTTCAACCAGACACTGACACATTCTTGATTATGGCTTTTGCTGGTATGGCAATGTTCCTAGTTGCCGGAGCTAAATGGCGAGATATTGCAATTATATTTCTTGGTGGCTTTATCATGCTGGCAGTAGTAGCAATGGTTAGGCCTTACATTATGGACAGACTTACCACCTTCCTACATCCAGAGGCTGATCCGCTTGGAAGTGGTTATCAGATACAACAATCATTAATCGCTGTTGGATCAGGAGGTTTTAACGGTAGAGGGTACGGACAAAGTATCCAAAAATTCGAATATCTTCCTGAACCAATTGGGGACTCAATCTTTGCCGTCTATGCAGAAGAATTCGGTTTTCTTGGTGCGATGATGTTGATTTTAGCTTTAGTTTTTCTAACTTTAAGAGGTTATAAAACAGCCACTCAAGCGAATGATATTTTTGGGACACTCTTGGTCATTGGTTTCATGACGGTCATAATTGCTCAGGCCTTTTTAAATATTGGCGCGATGCTAGCGGTAGCACCATTGTCTGGTCTGCCTTTGCCTTTTATTAGTCATGGAGGTACAGCCCTAATGTCTACGTTGGCCTCGCTAGGGATAGTTCTAAATGTGTCTAGATATCGAACTTTTAAAAAGAGCACGTGATAAACTAAGTAATATGAAAATCGGTTTTGTCGGAGGAGGAACAGGCGGACACTTCTATCCACTCATCGCAGTGGCTGAGGAACTTAGTCGTGATGCCCGCAATCCTCAGATGTACTACTTCGGTCCGTCACCATACGACAAGACTGCTTTGCAGAATTTAAATATAAAATTTATTTATTGCCCAGCAGGTAAGTTAAGAACATATTTTTCAATTCAGAATTTTATTGATATTTTTAGAAATTTCTTTGGAGTTTTTGTAGCAATCTGGAAGCTATTTGTAATTTATCCTGACGTTATTTTTAGTAAGGGTGGATACACTAGCGTACCTATTTTGTTGGCAGCAAAATTTTTACGTATACCAGTTGTGATTCATGAGTCTGATTCTATACCAGGTAGAGCAAACAAAATGGCTACTAAACAAGCTAAGTATATTGCAATTTCTTATGATGACGCCGCGCAGTTTTTTCCTCCGGAAAAAACTGCGCTAACCGGCATCCCACTTCGAACTGCCATCAAAGACGTACCAGCTGACCCTTACCAAGTCCTTGGCATCCCAAACGACAAACCTCTTCTGTATATTACAGGTGGCTCAAGTGGCGCAGAAAGAATAAACAATATTATTTTGCGCTCCCTGAATCAACTACTACCTCACTATCGTATTTTCCATCAAACAGGACCAGCTAATCTTGAAGAGATGAAGTTAGCGGCACAAAGCTTACTGGCAGGAACTGATTTGCTAGATAGTTATTACCTAGAAGGTAGCATAGATGCCAAAATGGTCTCCGCGCTAATGAGTGCGTCGTCACTTGTAATTACGAGAGCTGGTAGTACCACACTCTTTGAAATTGCTTACCACGGCAAACCATCTGTTGTTATCCCAATTCCTGAAGACATAAGTCGCGACCAAAGAAGTAATGCCTACGCTTACGCGAGAACAGGTGCCGCCTCAGTGATAGAAGAACAAAACCTAACCCCAAACTTGCTTGCACAGGAAATTAGCACTATTATGAGTGACCAAAACCGATATTCTGAAATGTCTGTTGCCGCCAAAGCTGTTTTTGTTGACGGAGCGTCAAAGAAAATTGCCGACATACTACTATCGATTGGAATTGAACATGGATCATAAAAACACTACAAATAAAGTTGTGACTCGCTTTGCACCGTCACCAACGGGTTTTTTGCACACTGGAAGTGTCCGCACTGCTCTTTATGCCTACCTCTTTGCATGCAAAAATAACGGAACGTTTATACTCAGAATAGAAGATACGGATAAGGCTAGGGAAGTAGACGGTGCGGTTCAGCATATACAAGACTCTATGCGTTGGCTTGGTATAGAATGGAATTACGGTCCTGATAAACCCGGTCCTTTTGGATCTTGTATACAGTCAGAAAGGTTGGGCAGTTACAAAAAGTACGCTCAACAACTTATAGACAAAGGGCTAGCTTATCCTGATCCATACACACAAGAGGAGATAGAATCTTTCCGTGAATTAGCTAAGAATGAAGAACGACCTTTTTTATATCGACACCACAGACCTGAAAAATTTGATGAATGGGATGGTACTAAACCGTTAAGATTGAAGACACCTGAAATCAAGCGATATGAGTGGAATGATGTTGTAAGAGGCAAACTGTCAGCCGGAGAAGAGATGCTCGATGATTTTATAATCATCAAAGCGGATGGTTATCCGACCTACAACTTTGCGCATATTATCGACGACCTAGAGATGGGCGTGACCCACGTCATGCGCGGAGAAGAGTTTATTTCCAGTACACCAAAATACCTTAGTCTGTATGACGCACTAGAAATCCCATACCCAACTTTTGTCACACTTCCTCCTATAATGGGTCCAGATGGAAAGAAGAAACTTAGCAAAAGAGACGGAGCCAAGGACTTGCTCGACTTTAAAAAAGAAGGTTACTTACCTGAAGCAATGCGAAACTTTCTTGCACTTATCGGCTGGAATCCAGGCGGTAATGATGAAATATTTCCTAGCAGTGAATCAGAGAACACCCTTGTAGAAAAGTTTTCGTTAGAAAAAATCCAACGCTCAGGCGGTGCTTTTAATGAAGAAAAACTCAAGTGGATGAACAAGGAGTATCTCCTAAGACAAAATCAAGACTTCTTACTAACCTACCTCAAAGAGGCTATTCCTGACACTATTACATCATTGCCACAGTTCTCAGACGAAAGACTCAAAAAGCTTTCTCCAGTGGTTTTTGAACGTATACACAACAAAGCCGAGATTGTTGAAGCGAGCGAAGCAGGGGAGTACGATTTTGCCTTTTCTGCACCTGAATACGAAAAAGAGCTATTGCTATGGAAAAACGATTCGTCTGTCGAGGAATCCTTACCAAGACTAAAGAAAACAGCTGAACTCTTGAATGACGCTGATTTCAGAAACACAGAAACAATAAAGCAATCTATCTGGCAATACGCAGAAGAAGTAGGTAGAGGGGAAGTACTTTGGCCTTTGAGAACCTCACTTTCTGGTCGTAAACAATCACCAGACCCGTTCACCCTTGCCTACATTCTTGGAAAAGAGGAAACAATCTCCCGTATACAGACGGCTTGTGATAAAATATCTGGGTAATGAATACCAGACCGCTCGTAGCCTTAATAATAGGAGTATTACTTCCTCCATTACTTTTTTCATCCCCAATTAGCGCGGAGGCTGTTTCCGAAATTGATAAGCTACGAAACGAGATTGAGGCCAGAAATGATAGACTTGCTCAAATCGAAGCTGAAATAGCAAAATATAACTCTGAACTTACCGAAGTAGGCGCCGAGAAGAAGACTCTGCAGTCTGCTATTAATCAACTTGAACTTGAACGAAAGAAAGTAAACGCTGAAATATCCAAAACTGAAAATCAAATAACGTCGACCGATCTTGAGATTAATAAGTTGATACTTGAAATTTCAAGGACCCAAAAAGATATAGATAACACACAAGCCGGTATTGGCTCTATGATTCGTTCTGAGTACAAAGCTGGCGATGAGAGCCTAATTGAGTTACTTTTAAGTCACGAAAAATTATCAGAATTTTGGAGCACTTTTGAAGCACACGAAAACATCCGAGACACTCTAGCAACAAAAGTCTCAGAGCTTAGCTCGTTTAGAGTTTTACTGGAAGAAAAACGGGACGAAAATGAATCCAAACGCAACAGATTGAGTTCTCTTAAGAATCAGTACAGTGATCAAAATCAAGTTCTTACAAACAATAAAAAGGAGCAGGCTGAACTGCTTGAAATCACTAAAAGTGAGGAAAGAAACTATCAACAATTATTAGCCTCACAAGAACAGGCTCGAGAACAAGTTCTAAAGGAGCTAAGAGATTTTGAATCTAAACTACAATTCATCCTAGACCCAAACACTATTCCTTCTCCAGGTACTCAAGTTTTTAGCTGGCCACTAGCAAACGTAATTATTACGCAGTATTTTGGTGGTACAGAGTTCGCAGCACGTAACGCCAGTGTATATGGGGGCCGAGCCTACCACCCAGGCGTAGACTTTGGAGCTCCGCGCGGAACAGCTATTATGGCTCCACTTACAGGAACAGTACGAGCCACAGGAAACACAGACGCCGTACCAGGTTGTTACTCATGGGGTAAATGGACTCTTATAGACCACGCCAATGGACTAACAACCCTCTATGCACACCAAGATGTAATCGCTGTTTCACCTGGACAAAAGGTGAGTACTGGAGAAGTCATTGGCTACGTCGGTAATACTGGGTACTCAACTGGTCCACACCTTCACTTTACGGTATATGCAAAAGACGGAGTTAATGTCCGAAAATTCAATGAGATCAAGACAGTCACAAGCTGTGGCCCAGCTTCTACACCAGTTGCAGCAATCGAGGCATACATAGACCCAATGCTGTACCTACCAAAATAGCAAAAACCTCTAGCTGTGGAAAACTATGCACTTTTCTGTGGATAAGTCTGGGGATTTGATGTTATTATAAAAGTGCGATGTAAAGCATCGTAGGAACTTACCCGAATGGAAACCCGCTCGTAGGCGGGTTTCTGGGCTAAACCTACAGCTATAACAACAACCTCCGACTATTTACAATTAATCATTCCTAAACTGTCAGATAATTACTTGTGGCTAATTTAATAATTACTAACGACCCAGCTAGGGAAGCGGGTGAAAAAATCAGCTCTTTAATCAGAGAGCACGTGGGAGACGTGGTCTGCATACTAGCTAGTGGCTCAGCCTCGGACATAATCGAGTACATAGATTTATCCAAGTACTGCTTTCATCAAGATTGTGCTGAAGCTAAAGAAAATAGTTCTGATGAAGAGTACACAAAATGTCAGAGAAACGAATGTCGCACAATATTTATCATGGGGGATGAGTGGGTGAGTGGGGAGGCAAAAATTAACAACTACTTACAACTCCAATCTAGGTATCCAAAACATCAAGTTCTGAGTAATACAATTTCTACCATTCCTGAACTAGGTGAATCTGCAAAAACTTTTTCTGAAAGAATTGAGAAAACTTTTTTAGAAATTTTAATTGAACTAAACAAGCCAAAAATTATTTTTATTCTTGAGATAGGAACTGATGGACATGTGGCAGGAATCCTTCCTATGGATGAAGCATCATTTCGGAAGACCTATCAAGACGATAGAACCTACGTCTCGGTACATGTCGATAGCCTTAAAATCGATTCTAGAGCCTCGTTTACACCATCATGGATACTAAATAACGCTGATGAAGTTATTGGCTATGCAGTTGGTTCAGACAAGTTAGAAATTCTTAAAAAACTGGATTCAGAAACCAAAAAGCTAAATGAACGACCAGCTGAACTATTTAACCTATATAAACGCGTACATATATATACTGATCAGGATATTGAGGAATAAGGTGATTTTCAGTGGAGGATACTATAGCTATATAAAGCTTATTTGTGCATGTTTGTATGTCGCAAAAGATATATTGTGCGACATATATTAAAGTAGCGAAGCTACTATTAATATAGAAGTGCTCTTCCCTTTGTGGTGGCGACGTTAGGGAGTATTTTAATATATAGCTTTAATCTTCCTCTACCATCACCCCACCCAATAGCTGTTGCAGGACTTTATCATAGTCTGGTCGATGTTCAGTTAGATGTATCTTTCTCTCACTCCCCCTCGACAATTTAGATTCAATCTCAGGGTGCGCCAGCAAATATGTTTTAAGTTTATTTGGAATAACTTCATCCTGTGAGATTATTTTTTTATTAGGAAACTTTTTTCGAAGTTCTTGCTTGAGTTTAGTGTAATGTGTACAACCTAAAACCACAACTTCTCTCCCCTCCCCATAGGTCTCTATTGTGTCTGAAGCTATTTCTTCGGCCGCGATGATATTTCCTTTTTCTATCAAGGGTACCAACTCAGGTACGGCGACTGTTTTTAAAGTCCCCTTATGTTTGAGTTTATGTAATTCTTTTTCATACTTACCTGATGTTGCTGTACGTGCCGTACAAAGCAAAAGTGCACTTTTCTCCACTTTAACCATTTCTTCGATTGTCGGAATAATTACCCCTAGGACTTTTCTGTCTGGATATCTCAACGGTAAGTATTCATTCTGTATTTTTCTAGCAGTATCAGCGGAAGCTGAGTTACACGCAATTATTACTAACGAACACCCTTCCTTAAATAAATAATCCATTGCTGTAGTAGCAAGAAAATATATCTCCTCTTCACTCTTGTCACCATACGGAAGATTCGCCGTATCTCCATAATAGTAATAATCGTACATTGGTAATTCTTTTGCCACTGCTTTTAAGATTACCAATCCCCCTAGGCCTGAATCATAGAATCCGATTTTCATAAAATACAAGCAATTCCTACCCTCCACCTAATTCGTATAAGCGGATAACATCTTCCTGATTTAAAACCCTACGATAAACTCGGATATCATCTAAGAGGCCGTAGAATTGCGTATATGTAGAACCCGAGCTACCAGTTGCTCCGATATAAAGAGGGTCTGCATCATCCGTAATTGACCCTTGTTGGCCGGTTATACTCCCACCTCCATCTTCTACCCCATTATGATAGTAAGTTACGTTGCCATCACGATCAAAAGTCGCTACTACATGATGCCACCCTGGCTCGTCATAGTCCGATGAATCTGAGTAAGTCACTGTTTGCCCACTACCCGAACAGTCATCACAAATATAAGTGTCTAATTTTCCAGCCGTTTCGTTAATTCGTATATGTAAACCAATAGAAGCTCCTCCGCCTCTTGAGCCCGCAATGGCTTGTTGAGATGTGGGACTGGTTGAGTTGTACCAAAACGACCAAGAAAAATCATCTGTCCCTAAATTTAAGGCTGTGCTACTAGCTAGTCTGATAGGGTTATCAGAACCGCCTGAACGCAAATGTATTGCTTGGCCAAGCTTACCGGGTTTGGTGGCATTGTTGGGAGAGCCTATCCAGTCACCATAGAAATTAGGGTTATCGGAGGCATCTCGAATTTCCGCGGTGCTACTTGAACTATCAATGGTTGGCCCATCGAAAGTCCAATGGGCAATCAGGTCTTGTTCAAGAATATCTATCGTATCCAAAGTTTTAGCAATATTTGTAGTGGCGCCAAGCTCGTAAAGACGCTGGATTTCTTCAGCGGTAACCGCTCGGTTATAGATGCGGATGTCATCAAGAACACAGTTGCAAGTATTAGTTAAATCTCCCCGACGACCGATATCTAGAATTGAAGGTGTAATATTATCTATAGTAGAGGCATCAGCTATAGTACCAATCTGAACCCCATTAAGATAACGTGTCATAGTATCATCAGCGCGATTCAAAACCACCATAATATGATTCCATTCATCAAAATTCGCTGTTGCCCCATCGTTTTCTCCAATAGTGTCGGTACTATCATCCATATAAGCATTAATTTCTCCATTTTCTTGGACTTCAACACCAAAGTTCCAACCACTACCATAATGAGACACTATAGTACTACGATGATCGTCATAAAATGGTTGTATCCACCCTCCATAACTAAAACTATCTGAAGAGGTGAAATCATAGTCTGACTCATTGGTTATATTCACTTGATCATTACTTGAACCATTCATGTATATCCCCTGCCCCAAAACCCCAGGTCTTACAATCTGAGTCGTTGCTTGCCAATCGCCATCATTGCCCGAAGGTGAGCTATCTATTACCTCGGCGGAACTAGCGGAAAAATCCATATTCGGTCCGTCGAAAGTCCAGTGACCAATTAGACCATTTTCTAAAGAGTCATTGGTGGTGATGGTGGTGGCTATGTGTGTAGTGGCGCCGAGTTGATATAAGCGCTCTACTTCCCCACTCGATAACTCACGACTATAAAAGCGGACATCATCCATACTACCATTTAGATAAGAGCCGACCTTAGCAATCGTAGTAGAAGTAGCATCCACGGCGGTAGGAGTAGTAACGACAATATGATGCCACCCCCCATCACTTGGCACGGTAGTGGTTGCTACCCCATTCACATAATAAGTCGGACTAGTGATAGCAGTGGTGCTAGCTGATCCATTATCTAATTTAATACTAGTAGCGTCATTACTGGCTGCCAGAGGAGAGTAAGTGATCACAATAATCCCTTGTCCAGCCGTCGACAAATCACACTCGCCAGTATCGATAGTACCAGAGTAACCACAACCACCAGCACCACCTCCATAAGGCCCACCGTCACCACCGTCTTTATCACCAGTTGCACCACTTCCTCCAGCTGAACCTCCGGCCCCGCCACCGCCGGAAGGTCCAACGTTAGTATCCCACAGACTTTCAGCGGCTCCGTCACCACCAGGAGCGTCAACACTACCAGTGGTACGTCCAGCACCACCTCCACCTCCGCCAGAGCCAGCAGTAGCATTACCTCCCGGATTTTGGTCAGCACCACCGGCACCACCGCCAGAGCCACCATTACCGTCTCCACCATCGGCACCAGGTTGACTAGTAGCATTAGAACCAGCGGTTGAAGAACCACCATTGGAACCACCACCTCCACCACCACCAATACCAGTGGCACTAGCCCCATCATCTCCATCTTTACCAACTCCCGACGGTCCAGCTGAACCACCACCAGCTCCACCAGCCGCAGCCGAGCCATCGACCCCAGCGTCTCCTCCGTCACCACCGTCATAGTTTGCAGCAGCACCAGTACCACCAGTACCTCCAGTACCTCCAGTACCTGCCGAGGCATTACTACCATTTTTAGCTTCCATCACGATACTACCACCGCCACCAGCGCCGTTTTTCACCCACGCGCCATCAGCTCCACTGCCGTCACCGCCGGCTGGAATATTTATGTCGACAGTAGAATTGGCAGTCAAAGACACATTGGTAGCGGCGCGGTACTCACCTCCACCACCACCAGCCCCAGCCCGAGTGTTACTGACTGATGCGCTACTAGCACCACCGGCCCCAATACCTTCAATGGTATTATCAGAAGAATTCCAGTCACTCGGCACACTCCAAGTCGAGCCTGAAGTGATGTAGCCCTGACACTCCCCTCCCCCAATATCAGACCCATAGCCACAACCTCCGCCACCACCACCGGTAGCACTACCGTTTAGCTTGATTAAATCTGCGGTAGTACTGTCGGTCTTGACCCAAAAAGCCACCGTCTTAACATTAGACCCGATATCTCCGACATCTACATAGTCATCTGAGCCATCAAATTCAAGGGCTTGACCTAAAATTCCTGAAGTTTGCACAGCAGAATCAACTGTTGCAGTAACTCTATTAACATTACCGGAGTCGGATATTGCTACGTAACGACCTTTTCCAAAAGTGAGACCGTTCCATTCACGCCCTTCGACTGCACTTGAAGTAGCCCAAGTGATACCATCATCAGAAATCCCTACAACAGTATCGGCAAAGGTAAGGGCTAAGAACTGCCCTCCAGCATAGACTACTTGACCCCAAGTATAATCATCTATCGAACGGGAGGTCCAAGTCTCCCCATCTGGTGAAGTCATCACTCGATTACCTCCTGAAGTAGTATTGCAACCAGCATCTGTATTGTAACCACAAGCAACAGCCACAAATAGACCTTCACCATAAGTGACATCATGCCAATAGTTTTGCTCTGCCGCAGAAGCATTTGACCAGCTAGCTCCATCATCAGAATACATAACCCTATTAGTGCCATCTCGTGAAATAGCCACAAACCGCCCATTACCATAAGTAATACTAAAATTACTATTGGAGTTTGATCCAGTTTCTAAGGTCCAATTAATCCCGTCTGTGGATGTCATCACATTACTCCCCCCACTAGTAGCCACAAATAAGCCACCGCCGTATGTCACGGCCCTCCAACCTGTAGTACCACCTACAGAAGTACCAGACGCCCAATTTATTCCGTCGTTAGAATACATTACTCGATCTGTGGTTCCTCCATCATTTGACACAGCTACAAATATTCCTCCACCGTACGTTACAGATTGCCAAGAGTTAGCTGCTGCAGCTGAAGTGGTTGCCCAATTTATTCCGTCATCTGAATAAATAACGCGGTTGGTACCATCATCAGCCACCGCTACAAAACGACCGCCACCATACACTACGTCATTCCAACCATTGTTTTCTAAAGCACTGTATGTTGACCAATTCTCAGTATCAACCAAATGGCCTTTATTAGCGATAGCGCTACTGTCGGTAGGCGAGGCGACGGCTCTTGTGGTATCGGGGCCGTCGAAAGTGTAGTGAGCAATCAGGCCATTTTCTAGATTTTCATTGGTAGTTAAAGTTAGACCAAAGGTGGCTAGACCAAGCGCTTTGTAGGAAATATATGGTAGCGAAATAAGCAAAACTACCCCGAGCATGATTAACACTTTAGTCGTGGGAGAAAATTTTTTTACACTGTTCGGCGTGAAGGTCATGGTTACAGAATAAATATTTAAACGGTCGGTTCGGGGTCGGCCGGCGGAGGCGTAGCCTCCGCCGGTTCTTCTACCACCGGCTCTTCAGTATCTTCGACTGGGTCAGCACTTGGCTCTGGGTCGGGGGTGTCTCCTCCAGCACCACTATCAGCCTGACTACCATCCCCTTCACCACTCACCTCTTCCCCGCCAGCACCATCAGAAGTTCCGTTGTCTGAGTCAGGGTTAGAGGTTTCATCTGAAGAACCTCCTCCAGATGTACCACCTTCATCAGTCACAACTTCCACGACTATCACGGTACGGGTAATCGCGGCGTAGCTACCATTGCTGTCCAATACTTCATAGCCAATTTCATATTGAGTAGGAGTTGAAGTATCTAGATTGATATTGTCTACCGCTACCCCATCAACAGTTTCGATATAGCCATAGGATTGATCAGACGCCCCACTTACTGTTACTCCAGCATCAGAATACTGAGCCCCTACTATTACCTCAACTGGATTTAGTCCGTTTAGAGTGAGAGAAATTTCATTTATCTCCTCTTCTGATCCACCACCACTATTTTGATCATTACTTGAGCTATTATCTACTGAATCAGCACTATCAGTGTTTGCTGTATTAGAACTTGGTGTAGCTAAGTTTAGACTGTCACAAGTGCCAGCTTGTGAAACCTGTTCGCCGTTGGCGATATACATACAGTATGGTTCACCAGTCACCGTATCATAAATAGTGATACCAGCTGGAGTTTCTTGTGAACCAATCACGAGACCAAGTAGTGACAATACCCCATCTTTGAAGTTGGCTGCTAAGGTAGCCAACTTGCCCCAGAAACTATCTTCCTCGAGTTCGATAGTGCTAGAAGCTGAGTAGAAATCAAAGTCTGTGATATAAAGTGGAGTTCGTTCCACAAACACGACAATGGTACCAGTAGCAACACCACTCTCTTCCTCAAGATCAGTTTCCGGTACGTCTGCGGTGATTGTATCAGTAGAAGAAGCAGTTGATGAAGCTTTGACCTTCTTACCATTAACTGCTTCTTCTACATCAAAACCATTGTCTTCAAGCACACCCACTGTAGTTTCCATTGAATCATCAGTACCTTCCGATACTTCGTTCTTTATATCGACAGGTGAGAAACTTTCAAGTGCGACACCGACAGCCATACCAGGTTTATTGGCCTTCATAGCATACCCTGGCATCGTGTCAGACAGCATCACATAGTCCCCTGGAGAAATTACTCCAGCTTCATCAGTCACCTTGACTGGTACACGTCCAGAAAGTGCTACTGGTACTTTCTCAAATTCAGCTAATTCACTTGAACCAAATCCGCCAAGCAAGACTCCCGGTTCTGTAGATATGATACCGAGCACAGTTGGAGAATTAGTAACATCTGCTTTCTCTACTAAAGGAACAGAAGAGAGGTCAGTTTCTGTACAGCGAACTTCCCCGTTTTCGTCAACTTCAGTACATACTTCCTGGAATTTTGGAGCAAGTGCCACTAGTTCACCTGCTTCTAAGCTTGTATCAAGAGTTGGGTAATTTTCCGCAAGGTCGATTGCAGTTACTGAACTAGACTCAGCGTATATTGTTCCCGCTGTTCGGGCAGCATCATCACAGTTTGAACCGCCGTTATCATCGACACATAGTGCACCACCACCAATAATCAAAGAGTTATCCGGAATATTTGATGAACCTAGAACTGCGGATGAAGTTGTACCCACAAACACTCGTGTATTTTGAATACCACCACTTCCATCAGCTTCACCATATACAGTCAAAAGTTCATTAGCATCGATTTGTGCTGAATAAGCCATTACGTCACCGACAGTCGATGAAGCTGAAACATCTAAATCAATCCAACTTACCCATCCTGCATCTTGCTCAAATTCCACATTTCCTAAGTCTAGTCTTTCGATAGAAGTTTTATTAAGTGCCAAATCATAGTAGAAAGCACCATTATTAATATCGATATTTCCATCGCTAGAAATTGACAGATATGAAAGACCGCTAGATGAAGCCACATTGAAGATGTCGTCAGTTGAGCCTTCAGTACCTGCGATTGTGAGCTTCGCAGATGGTGTAGTTGTACCAATACCGACTGCCAAATTAGTTACTCCGCCAGAGCCGTCTGATTTACCATACAAGGTTAGCAAGCTATTTCCATCAAGTGAGGCTGTGTAACTCAAAACTGTATTTACAGCTGAACTTGCAGTCACATTCATGTCGACCCAAGAAACCACCCCTGCATCATCAGCAAAATTAACGTTTCCTAGTAAGAGGTTAGCGATACTGGTTTGGTTATTTGTTGAGTCGTAAGAAATGGCTCCATTATTAACATCTAAGTCGCCGTTACTTGAAATTGAGAAGTAAGAGTACCCGCTAGACGAAGCCACGTTGAAGATGTCGTCAGTTGAGCCTTCAGTGCCTGCGATTGTAAGTTTACTTGAGGGAGTTGAGGATCCGATACCGAGGTTGGTGCCATCATAAACAAAGGTAGAGTCGAATGATAGTGCGCTACCTGAAACAAATGGAATAGCTGAGGCAGTGTATGAGCCTGGTGTGTCAGTGAGACCAAGGAAGGTGCCGTTGCCTAGGCCTAGAGTAGAGGTGGCTACGTTAGACCAAGCTGAACCTGTCCATGAGAGGAGGTCGCCAGTGATTTCTGACATTGAAGCGACATCAGACAAAGCTTCAATTGAGTCGTCTGATAGGTCATCTGCAGAGCGTGACGTTTGCTGGGTCTCCCAGTAGTCAGCTGAAGAAGTTGAGAAGCTGTTTGCTAGATAATAGCTTCCCTCTTGTCCATCGAAGGTTCCTGTCCAGTTACCTGACTTTGTAATATAGGAATCACCGATAGCTGCTCCATTCCAAGTTGCGTTGGTTATTACACCATTTGTTACATCCCAAGTATTAGATGAAATATCAATTCTGTCTCCACCGTCGCCGATAGTCAGTGTACCGAGAGTGGTCCATGTGCTGGCTGAAGAAATATTGTTTGAACCAATTGTTCCACCAGCAACTGTTAGAACATCTGATACTTCGTTGTCAGCCCATGGGTTTGCAGTGTTAACCCAGTTTGATGAAATAGTCTTTACACCGGTAAATGTTTGAGTTGAACCTAATGTGGCGATAGTGTCTGTGGTATCGGCACCATTTAAGTCAGGCAGTAGGTATAGTTGTTCATTATTATCAGCAGTTGAGCCCTCACAAATAAATCCGCCTCCTGAAGTTGTTTTAGCAAAGTAACATTCATCTACCAATAATCCTGGGTTACTGGCAAGAGTTAGAGAGTAATCAATGTCGCCAAACGCCACAACATCATTTGCAATAGCCAGAGCTCCAGAGCCAGTCACGTCACCAGTGTGAGTGGCATTATCTAAGTAGTATGTTCCTTCTTGTCCGTCGAAGGTTCCAGTCCAGTCACCCGTCTTAGTTAGGTAAGCGTCCCCAATCGCCGTTCCCTGCCAAACCCCTGAGGTAATAGTGTCGCCAGCTTCCCAGAACTGAGTCACGTCAGACAAAGCCGCATATAGTCCAGCTTCGTTATTTAACTCCCCTTCAAAGGCCGCGTCAGCCGCTGCGATTGAGTAGAAGTCAGTACCCGCTTCGAGGTCAAGTAGGGTGCGCATCGCCGCGTAGTTAGCAGCTGAAACTAATGATTGAGCGTTAGCTGATGGTGAGATACCAGCCCAAGTAGTGAGGTCAGCGTCGTAAGCTTGGACGTTGGTACCAACCACCAATGATAGATCGCTTCGTACCTCTCCAGCATCACGCCAGACGAAGTTGCCACCGGTGTTGTCATACTGCAAGAAGTCACCATCAACTGCTCCATTATCAGCGTTAAGGTCAGCTTCAACGATTGAGTCGGCAGCGATTGAAGTAGTGATTGAGGTAGCACCAGTACCAGTCACGTCACCAGTTAGAGTGATAGTTTGGTTGCCAGTTAGGTAGGCGGCATCAAGTGAACAAGTGGTACCGTTGCAGGTAAAGTCGCCGAAGTCTTCGCTGGCTAATTCATTAGCGTTAATGGTACTGCCAAGGATTGAAGTATTAGCATTGTACCCTTGGATGGTTGTACCGATATCTGAATCAAGAGCAAAGGCTGAACCTTCAATACCATCAAGGGTACCTGTCCAGTCGCCCGAGACGAAGTTAGCGTAGGTAATCTTGCCTGAACCATTGTCAGTGATATCCACCATGCTGATGAAGTCACCAGTCGCGATTGAAGTTTCGGTGGTTAGTTCGTTTAGATCAAGGGTAAAGTCGTTGGCGGTAATGTCGATACCCACGCCACCTGTAGCGTTAGTGTCGTCGGTAATATCAAGTTTATTTAAAGTGATTTGTTGGCCAGATAGAGTTAGGTAGTTTGGTGTACCAGCTAGTGTAACGTTGGTTGAGTTGTCGGTACCAGCGGCATCAACTCCAAGTGAAGTTCTAGCGGTAGCGCCACTCTCCCAAGCCAAAGTACCAGCCGCGGTTGAAACTAAGAACTGGTCAGCGATGGTGTTAGCACCAAGAGTGTTTATGTCTTCAAGAACACCAGTCGTGGTTAGTCCACCAGCGGCTTGAGTTAGACCACCAGCACCAGTCACAGTTAGTTGGTCACCAGTTAGGGTAATACCGTTGCCGACGGTGAGGTTGGTTTCTGAGGAGATGTCCCAAGTAAACGGCAAAGTACCTGAGTTAACGAGGTTGTTCTTAGGCACAGATGTATCGTCGGTAATGTATCCAACTAATGAGTGATCACCCCAGTTGAAAGCGGTTGTCCAGTTGCTAGTTGAAGCGGTTAACGGAATTTCGTAACCAGCAGTCTGGGAGAAGACACCCGTACCTGAGGTGTATGTGATACCGGTAATAGTTTCTGAGATAGCGTCTCTAGCTCGCGTGTTGGTGAAGTATTGGTTGGTACCTTCAGTCAAATCGGTAGTAGTGTTATCAGAAAGGTCATCGTCATCTAGCGCTCCATCATTATTAGTGAAGACATTAGTCACGCCCACTAGTTGGCTTTCGAGTTCAGCTTCTGAGTCGAGTTCAGTTTCCATCAAGAAGGTAGAAGTTGATACATCAACCCAGTTTGAACCATCGAAGCTTAGTAGGTCGCCGCCGGTAGCGCCAGCTACGTCAGTGTCGGTTAGTCCGGCTAGAGTCACGCTAGTAGCGGAACAGTCTTGCCATTCCCAAGTGTCGCCAGTAGCTTCATAAGTTAGACAGTATTCATCAGCTCCAGCTTGACCAGTTGAGAGTACGTTATCTGGAGACACAATATCATTAGCGGTAATTGATGAACCAGCTCCTAGAGTTAAACTATCACTTATATATGTATCCAAAATCGCCGTTCCCTGCCAAACCCCTGAGGTAATAGTGTCGCCAGCTTCCCAGAACTGAGTCACGTCAGACAAAGCCGCGTATAGTCCAGCTTCGTTATTCAACTCCCCTTCAAAGGCCGCGTCAGCCGCTGCGATTGAGTAGAAGTCAGTACCCGCTTCGAGGTCAAGTAGGGTGCGCATCGCTGCGTAGTTAGCAGCTGAAACTAATGATTGAGCGTTAGCTGATGGTGAGATACCAGCCCAAGTAGTGAGGTCAGCGTCGTAAGCTTGGACGTTGGTACCAACCACCAATGATAGATCGCTTCGTACCTCTCCAGCATCACGCCAGACGAAGTTGCCACCGGTGTTGTCATACTGCAAGAAGTCACCATCAACTGCTCCGTTATCAGCGTTAAGGTCAGCTTCAACGATTGAGTCGGCAGCGATTGAAGTAGTGATTGAGGTAGCACCAGTACCAGTCACGTCACCAGTTAGAGTGATAGTTTGGTTGCCAGTTAGGTAGGCGGCATCAAGTGAACAAGTGGTACCGTTGCAGGTAAAGTCGCCGAAGTCTTCGCTGGCTAATTCATTAGCGTTAATGGTACTGCCGAGGATTGAAGTATTAGCATTGTATCCTTGGATGGTTGTACCGATATCTGAATCAAGAGCAAAGGCTGAACCTTCAATACCATCAAGGGTACCTGTCCAGTTTCCACCAACGAAGTTAGCGTAGGTAATCTTGCCTGAACCATTGTCAGTGATATCCACCATACTGATGAAGTCACCAGTCGCGATTGAAGTTTCGGTGGTTAGTTCGTTTAGATCAAGGGTAAAGTCGTTGGCGGTAATGTCGATACCCACGCCACCAGTAGCGTTAGTGTCGTCGGTAATATCAAGTTTATTTAAAGTGATTTGTTGGCCAGATAGAGTCAGGTAGTTTGGTGTACCAGCTAGTGTAACGTTGGTTGAGTTGTCGGTACCAGCGGCATCAACTCCAAGTGAAGTTCTAGCGGTAGCGCCACTCTCCCAAGCCAAAGTACCAGCCGCGGTTGAAACTAAGAACTGGTCAGCGATGGTGTTAGCACCAAGAGTGTTTAGATCTTGCAGAACACCAGTCGTGGTTAGTCCACCAGCGGCTTGAGTTAGACCACCAGCACCAGTCACAGTTAGTTGGTCACCAGTTAGGGTAATACCGTTGCCGACGGTGAGGTTGGTTTCTGAGGAGATGTCCCAAGTAAACGGCAAAGTACCTGAGTTAACGAGGTTGTTCTTAGGCACAGATGTATCGTCGGTAATGTATCCAACTAATGAGTGATCACCCCAGTTGAAAGCGGTTGTCCAGTTGCTAGTTGAAGCGGTTAACGGAATTTCGTAACCAGCAGTCTGGGAGAAGACACCCGTACCTGAGGTGTATGTGATACCGGTAATAGTTTCTGAGATAGCGTCTCTAGCTCGCGTGTTGGTGAAGTATTGGTTGGTACCTTCAGTCAAATCGGTAGTAGTGTTATCAGAAAGGTCATCGTCATCTAGCGCTCCATCATTATTAGTGAAGACATTAGTCACGCCCACTAGTTGGCTTTCGAGTTCAGCTTCTGAGTCGAGTTCAGTTTCCATCAAGAAGGTAGAGGTTGATACATCAACCCAGTTTGAACCATCGAAGCTTAGTAGGTCGCCGCCGGTAGCGCCAGCTACGTCAGTGTCGGTTAGCCCAGCTAGAGTCACGCTAGTAGCGGAACAGTCTTGCCATTCCCAAGTGTCGCCAGTAGCTTCATAAGTTAGACAGTATTCATCAGCTCCAGCTTGGCCAGTTGAGAGTACGTTATCTGGAGACACAATATCATTAGCGGTAATTGATGAACCAGCTCCTAGAGTCAAACTATCACTTATATATGTATCCAAAATCGCCGTTCCCTGCCAAACCCCTGAGGTAATAGTGTCGCCAGCTTCCCAGAACTGAGTCACGTCAGACAAAGCCGCATATAGTCCAGCTTCGTTATTTAACTCCCCTTCAAAGGCCGCGTCAGCCGCTGCGATTGAGTAGAAGTCAGTACCCGCTTCGAGGTCAAGTAGGGTGCGCATCGCCGCGTAGTTAGCAGCTGAAACTAATGATTGAGCGTTAGCTGATGGTGAGATACCAGCCCAAGTAGTGAGGTCAGCGTCGTAAGCTTGGACGTTGGTACCAACCACCAATGATAGATCGCTTCGTACCTCTCCAGCATCACGCCAGACGAAGTTGCCACCGGTGTTGTCATACTGCAAGAAGTCACCATCAACTGCTCCATTATCAGCGTTAAGGTCAGCTTCAACGATTGAGTCGGCAGCGATTGAAGTAGTGATTGAGGTAGCACCAGTACCAGTCACGTCACCAGTTAGAGTGATAGTTTGGTTGCCAGTTAGGTAGGCGGCATCAAGTGAACAAGTGGTACCGTTGCAGGTAAAGTCGCCGAAGTCTTCGCTGGCTAATTCATTAGCGTTAATGGTACTGCCAAGGATTGAAGTATTAGCATTGTACCCTTGGATGGTTGTACCGATATCTGAATCAAGAGCAAAGGCTGAACCTTCAATACCATCAAGGGTACCTGTCCAGTCGCCCGAGACGAAGTTAGCGTAGGTAATCTTGCCTGAACCATTGTCAGTGATATCCACCATGCTGATGAAGTCACCAGTCGCGATTGAAGTTTCGGTGGTTAGTTCGTTTAGATCAAGGGTAAAGTCGTTGGCGGTAATGTCGATACCCACGCCACCTGTAGCGTTAGTGTCGTCGGTAATATCAAGTTTATTTAAAGTGATTTGTTGGCCAGATAGAGTTAGGTAGTTTGGTGTACCAGCTAGTGTAACGTTGGTTGAGTTGTCGGTACCAGCGGCATCAACTCCAAGTGAAGTTCTAGCGGTAGCGCCACTCTCCCAAGCCAAAGTACCAGCCGCGGTTGAAACTAAGAACTGGTCAGCGATGGTGTTAGCACCAAGAGTGTTTATGTCTTCAAGAACACCAGTCGTGGTTAGTCCACCAGCGGCTTGAGTTAGACCACCAGCACCAGTCACAGTTAGTTGGTCACCAGTTAGGGTAATACCGTTGCCGACGGTGAGGTTGGTTTCTGAGGAGATGTCCCAAGTAAACGGCAAAGTACCTGAGTTAACGAGGTTGTTCTTAGGCACAGATGTATCGTCGGTAATGTATCCAACTAATGAGTGATCACCCCAGTTGAAAGCGGTTGTCCAGTTGCTAGTTGAAGCGGTTAACGGAATTTCGTAACCAGCAGTCTGGGAGAAGACACCCGTACCTGAGGTGTATGTGATACCGGTAATAGTTTCTGAGATAGCGTCTCTAGCTCGCGTGTTGGTGAAGTATTGGTTGGTACCTTCAGTCAAATCGGTAGTAGTGTTATCAGAAAGGTCATCGTCATCTAGCGCTCCATCATTATTAGTGAAGACATTAGTCACGCCCACTAGTTGGCTTTCGAGTTCAGCTTCTGAGTCGAGTTCAGTTTCCATCAAGAAGGTAGAGGTTGATACATCAACCCAGTTTGAACCATCGAAGCTTAGTAGGTCGCCACCGGTAGCGCCAGCTACGTCAGTGTCGGTTAGCCCGGCTAAAGTCACGCTAGTAGCGGAACAGTCTTGCCATTCCCAAGTGTCGCCAGTAGCTTCATAAGTTAGACAGTATTCATCAGCTCCAGCTTGGCCAGTTGAGAGTACGTTATCTGGAGACACAATATCATTAGCGGTAATTGATGAACCAGCTCCTAGAGTCAAACTATCACTTATATATGTATCCAAAATCGCCGTTCCCTGCCAAACCCCTGAGGTAATAGTGTCGCCAGCTTCCCAGAACTGAGTCACGTCAGACAAAGCCGCATATAGTCCAGCTTCGTTATTTAACTCCCCTTCAAAGGCCGCGTCAGCCGCTGCGATTGAGTAGAAGTCAGTACCCGCTTCGAGGTCAAGTAGGGTGCGCATCGCCGCGTAGTTAGCAGCTGAAACTAATGATTGAGCGTTAGCTGATGGTGAGATACCAGCCCAAGTAGTGAGGTCAGCGTCGTAAGCTTGGACGTTGGTACCAACCACCAATGATAGATCGCTTCGTACCTCTCCAGCATCACGCCAGACGAAGTTGCCACCGGTGTTGTCATACTGCAAGAAGTCACCATCAACTGCTCCATTATCAGCGTTAAGGTCAGCTTCAACGATTGAGTCGGCAGCGATTGAAGTAGTGATTGAGGTAGCACCAGTACCAGTCACGTCACCAGTTAGAGTGATAGTTTGGTTGCCAGTTAGGTAGGCGGCATCAAGTGAACAAGTGGTACCGTTGCAGGTAAAGTCGCCGAAGTCTTCGCTGGCTAATTCATTAGCGTTAATGGTACTGCCAAGGATTGAAGTATTAGCATTGTACCCTTGGATGGTTGTACCGATATCTGAATCAAGAGCAAAGGCTGAACCTTCAATACCATCAAGGGTACCTGTCCAGTCGCCCGAGACGAAGTTAGCGTAGGTAATCTTGCCTGAACCATTGTCAGTGATATCCACCATGCTGATGAAGTCACCAGTCGCGATTGAAGTTTCGGTGGTTAGTTCGTTTAGATCAAGGGTAAAGTCGTTGGCGGTAATGTCGATACCCACGCCACCTGTAGCGTTAGTGTCGTCGGTAATATCAAGTTTATTTAAAGTGATTTGTTGGCCAGATAGAGTTAGGTAGTTTGGTGTACCAGCTAGTGTAACGTTGGTTGAGTTGTCGGTACCAGCGGCATCAACTCCAAGTGAAGTTCTAGCGGTAGCGCCACTCTCCCAAGCCAAAGTACCAGCCGCGGTTGAAACTAAGAACTGGTCAGCGATGGTGTTAGCACCAAGAGTGTTTATGTCTTCAAGAACACCAGTCGTGGTTAGTCCACCAGCGGCTTGAGTTAGACCACCAGCACCAGTCACAGTTAGTTGGTCACCAGTTAGGGTAATACCGTTGCCGACGGTGAGGTTGGTTTCTGAGGAGATGTCGATTGACTGACCAAGCTTAGAGATTGAAGTCGAACCATTTATATAAGAAGCAACTCTGGCATCAGTGTAGTAAAGATTTGAACCCTCGGTAAGATCATCTGTGTCATTATCGGCCAAGTTATCGTCATCCAATGACCCGTCGTTGTTAGTAAAGACGTTTGAAACATCCGACAGGAATGATTCCAAGATAGACTCAGTGTTACCACTCAATATAGTTGAGGAACCATTTATATAAGAAGCTACTCTATTATCAGTGTAGAAAAGATTTGTCAAACCTTCAGTTAGATTATCGGTATTTATATTAAGCGCAGAAGTTGCTACTTGTGTCCAAGTGTTACCTGCTCCACCAATAAGAATTTGATTTTGAGTAACAGAACCAAGACCAGTACCTCCACGAACCGCAGACAATGTGCCTGTCCAACCAGGAGTAAAGGTATGTGAAGAACCGGAAGAATTAACAGATAACGTAATGTTTGTATCAGTTGAAGTAGCAAAGCCCTGAGTAGCATCAGTTAAACCATTAAGTGAAGTGATTCCGCCACCTGCTCCTGGAAGGTTGTCATAAAGCACTTTGTAAGTATTCCCTCCATCATCTTGGTAAACAAAGTAGTCTCCACTACCAAAATCTGCATCGGTAGAAAGTTCATCAATATTTAGATTCAAGGAATTACCACTCCATGACAACGCTTCACCAGCAGTAATTCGAGAGCTTGGCGTGTTATAAAAACCATTCCAATTTGTGGTTGATGCTGAGAGTGGAATATTATATCCAGCTGTAAGCGCAACATTATTTCCAGAAAGTTCGAGACCAGTTGCAGTCACACCGAGATTAGTTTGAGTAGAAATATCAGCTACGCCGAACAAATCTGAGAAATTAATTGCAAGTGATGAAGTCGCAAGATTAGCCCATGACGCACCAGTCCAGTACAACAAATCACCGAAGCTCTTTGTCATAGTAGTCACATCAGAAAGATTTTCTATACTGTCATCTGTAATGTCATCTGCTGTTATGTTGATTCCCATCGATGAAGTAGAAACCCAGTTCACGGCAGTTCCGTTAGTCTGCAAGATCATTCCGTTGGCACCAAGCGATGCGGCATTGTCGTAAATACCACCAGTGAAAGCAATATTACCGTTAACCGAAAGTTTTGCGTATGGAGTAGTAGTTCCGATTCCCACATTGCCTCCTGCGTAGTTCAGTCCACCTGTTGCGTTATCCCATTGTGAAAACAAATTACTGGAACCCTCAGCAATGTCATCGGTGTCACCTGTTGAGTTAGCCAAATCCTGATACCAACTCCCTTCCTCACCATCAAAAGTTCCAGACCAGTTCCCAGACTTGTCGAACCGACCATCAGCCAGAGTTCCGGTAGTGTCACTCAAAGCGATGTTTAGAGATGAAGTTGCAATATCCGCCCAAGCTGAACCATTCCAGTACAGTAAGTCGCCAAGAGTTTCTGTCATTGTAGACACGTCTGTCAGACCCTCTAAAGAAATATCAAGAGAAGAGGTTGAGACAGTCAAAGCTCCACCTACGTTGGAGAGACCAGAGCCAGTAAGGTCTGTGAATGCCTCGCTGTTGATACTGAGGTTTGTAGTAAATAAATCAGAAATTGAGCTAGATGAATTGCTAATAAGGCCACCAGTGAAGGTGACCAATCCAGAAGCAGTATCATCCTGATCGCTTCGCAAGAATGAAGAAGATGCAACTCCGCCAAGATTAAAAGATTCGAAGGCAGACGGAACTGTACCTAGTATTTTCCTAGGAGACATTTCACCATCTGATTCAATGTTGACCCCAAGATACAATGGCTGACTGAAATCTACTGAAGCTAGAGAAGTATTCACACTTCCTAGCATGACTGAAAAAAGTCCATTTGTGACCTGCACCTGACTGCCACCAGTACGAGTCTCTGTCCAAATTGCAGACCCTCCGGTTGGAACTGAATAAAGGCTGAACTCCATATCATAAAGACCATCAGACACAGCTACACCGAGTGTGTCAGTGAGTTTTCCTTGATAGTTTATGTTGGCTGTAGGCGCTGCTTCAGCTACCGGAACGAGGTTAGGAAGTGAAGAACCTACCCCGATTAAGACCTGGATGAATATTAAGAAAACAGCGACGGCACGGCGTCCTCCTCCGTTATATCGATTTCTCGAAATATCCATACGTTATAACGTATTTTAGCATTTAGGAGCTATATATACTTATTGTATATATAGGGGGAAAAGTGGATAAGAAATAATGATGACTGAATAAAAACTCGTCAAATCTGTGATAAAAACACGAATTATAAATTCGTCAATAGAAAGAAACTTCTGTTTTAATATAGCAAGTATTTAAAGAGTTTTTGCAAGCCTAAGAATGTAATCAAACTGCTTCTTTGTAGTAGGAATTACAGAAAGCCTGTTCCCTTTTTGAACTAATTTGTAATCTAAAAGATTGGGATCAGACTTAATTTCCTTCAAAGTCAAAATTCTTTTAAATTTTTGTATAAATTCAACATCTACGCATAGCCATCGAGGATTTTGTGGGTCTGATTTTGGGTCTGGATGTGCACTTTCTGGATCAAACTGAGTCGGATCTGGGTATGCTTTCCGACAAATTTTTGCAGTACCCGCTATCCCAGTTTCCTCTCCTGCATTTGAGTGGTAAACGAGCACTGAATCACCAACCATCATTTCGTTTCGCATCATATTTCTGACCTGATAGTTTCGTACACCATCCCACATTTCAACCCCAACCCTCTGTAGGTCGTCAATCGAAAATTCATTGGGTTCTGTTTTCATCAACCAGTATTTCATTAAATCCATTATACAATAAGCTCTGCTATAATATATTTAGACTATTATTATAAATAATTTGAAAATTATGTTGATGTTAAATGCACCGCAAAGAGATTTACTCAGAGACAAAGGAACAACACTGGGCCGAGCTTTGATAGGCTTTTTATTCTTTATGAGTGGAGTAGGAATAGTTTTAGGTGGACCCTCTAACACAGCCACGTATTTCACAACTCTTGGAATTCCAGTTGCAGGATTATTAGTTTGGTTAGTTGTAATAGTTAAAGTTGTTGCCGGTGGCGCTGTTATGATTGGAAAAAGAGTTGGTCTAGCATCTGCTGTACTAATCGGATTTACGTTCCTAGCTACCATCATCGGTCACGCTGGAATGAGCAACATGGCCCCGTTTGATTTAACAGCAATCCTAAAAAACTTAGCTATTATTGGTGGTCTATTGTATCTAATGGCGTACGGCCCAGGTGGTTCAAATACAAAATTTGCCCCAACTAATGACGATAAAAATGGTGATGGTATGCCAGACGTTATGTAGTAAAAATTTAAAAACAGGCGCGCCCTACGGGCGCGCCTGTTTTTAAATATTTGCCGCTAGGTTACCCCAACATGGCATTGATGCACTCCATGGTTGTGTACCCTGAGTATCATACAGATACCGAGCGTACTCCATGTTTTGATGAATGTCATCGAGATCTAATGACATAGCAGTCGCTGTAGCTTCGTGATAACGCTTATTGATTTGCATTACACCAGTGTCAGCTGGATCAACTCTACCTCTTAAAACAGAGCCGTCCTCAAGTTCGTGTCTGAAGGTTGATTCACATCGAGCAATCTCGGCCATAATAGGAATATCTTCAAAGTATGTCCGTACAATTGCCTCTGTATTCTTTTCAACTGCTTCATCTCTACTTTCTGCAATGTGTCCGTATGCTGTTTCAGGTAGTTGTACTGCCGAGACTGTACCTGCCGTAAACAACGCTAGAATCACTGTCGATATAATAAGCCAAAGGTCTTATAGAATAAATATCAGTGTGACAAAGGTCGTGTTCGATGAGAACACTTCCCTATTTATGAATGCTTTCGCTTCTTAAATAGAGGGCGTAAGGTGGAGACTCCGAGGAATCAATACACCGTCTGCGACACCGATAACCGGAAGACTATAACACTAATCTACGGATTTTATTCATTATAGCATATATTTACTGTATTGTCAATATTACTATTAACCTTTCTTATGTTGCGCACTCTGAAAATAGTGCTATTTTATAGGCTGGTTTGCACTTCGTAAGCCAAAAACAATAAGGAGTTGTAGATGTTGACGCTAAGCACAATACTCAATTTGCTGTTCAGTTCACTGGTGGCAGTAGCAGTTATGATGGCAGATTTTTTTATGTCAATCGTGGCTTGGAATGAAATAATTTCAAGAAACTGGTTTCTGCTACTAACGGTGTACGCGCTGATAGTTGTTAACATATTGGCCGTACAATTCTTCAAAGCCTCGTGGCGATCATCACCAAAACACGTGTGAGACGCAATCGTTTTCACCCTAGCCCGCCTCCCAGCGGGCTTTATTATTTATCTGAAGTCTTAATCGTAAGTCCGTCCTTCATGCCTTCAAAAGCTCTTAACACCTCAATTGGAGTGGCGAATATGACTGTGTTTGATTGGTCTGACGATAAATCATTAAGAGTTTGTAGGGTACGCAAGTGAAGTGCTCCCGGAGCCTGAGAGAGCATGTGAGCTGCCTTAGCAATATTTTCAGCCGCCACAACTTCACCTTCAGCGTTAATAATCACAGCTCGGCGTTCTCGTTCCGCTTCGGCTTGCTTGGCGATTGTTCTCTCCATATCTTGAGGTAAGAAGAAATCTTTTAGTTCTACATTCTCTACCCGAATTCCCCAAGCATCAGTCTCAGCATCTACGATTTGTTGAATTCTTTCAGATAGTTTTTCTCGCTCAGAAAGGACTTCGTCTAGAGTTGCGCTACCGACGATATTTCTCATTGTGGTTTGTGCTAGTTGAGAAACAGCGAAACGGAAATTTTCTACTTCTAGTACTGCTCTAGCTGCGTCTGAAACCTTGTAATAAATTACCGCATTTATACTGGCAGACACATTGTCTTTTGTGATTACTTTTTGATCTGGCACATCTACTGCTTTCACACGCAAATCAACTTTTTCCATGTGTTGAAAAATTGGAACAATGATACTCCAACCCGGCTTACGCAGACTCGTGTACTTACCCATAGTCAGCACCACACCTCGCTCATACTGCTTCACTTCTCGGAGTAAAATTACAGCCAGAACAATGGCTATAATCAATAAAACTAGTAGATCCATAGTAAATATTCAGTTAAATGATATTTAGTTAGTTTACATTCATAAACTGATATCGTCTAGCAATATATTTTCAATCTTAATTCAAGGTTTGCTGACTAAATAAAATTCCTTAGCAGCCTTCTACAGCCAGATTCTCCCCTAGGAGGGGTCGAATCATGATTAAGCGTCTGCCTAAGAAAGTATTAGTCGTCGCTACGCTCCTCGTGTCTTTTCTTTAGAAGAGCCATAGCACCATATAGTCCAGCCTCATCTCCAAGCTTTGCTTTAGTTATAAATGGACACTCTACAAATCCCTCGAGCACTTTTACTGTATATTTTCGTACGTTATCGACATCAATAGCTGGGTCTCCAGTTATCATTGACCCTCCCAAAACGATTACATCCGGAGACCAATACATGACTGTGTTTCGTAACCCTTGGGCCAAATACTCTGCCAGCTCATCCCATACCACATCGCTTTGCGGAATCTCATAGGCTGGAACTCCAAACCTCTCTGCCAGAGCTGTGCCTGAAACTAAATTTTCAAGACTAGGAACAATATCATCCCCCAGTACTGTACGATCTATATCTAAAATCTGATGACCTGGTTCAAAACCAGAACTAGCATGGTCTATCTCACCATCTTCAATTTTTGCTCCACCAACCCCAGTACTCACAGTGTGATACGCAACAATCTCCATGCCTTTGCCGGCACCAAAAACTGCTTCTCCGACTCCGGCAATAGCTGAGTCATTTTCTAAAAATATCGGTACGTCCGCAAACTTCTTAAGCTCACCGGTAATAGACTTACCTATCCATTTTGACAATACCGCATCATTGTCTATACCATCTTTGTCTTCATTTAGAACACCTCTAACACCTCCCGCCATAGCCTTGGGAGCTTCTTTTGATAACTTCTTTATAGTATCTATAATCTTCTTGATTCCGTCTTCAAATTTCGCTGGCGTCTTGAACGACTCAATAGCATCAATTTCTTCTAAGTTCGAGCTAACAGCAACTCTCGTTTTGGTTCCACCTATATCGAAAAGTACGTATTTCATAGACCAAGAATATCTCTAGTTTTGTTTTTATAAAGCTCGACATTGGGTTGATCAAAAGCGTTGAGGTTCATAAGCTCTGCTACATACATGGTTTCAAGCATCCGCATTCCCATGAACAAACCAAGTGAGTAGGTCAAATCCTCATCAAAAATAGTTGAACGGTACGGTAGTGAGCGTTCTTGATACGCACCCATAACCCCACCGTACAAGGCCGTAGCCACTTCTTGTACATCATACTTACCGTATGGTTTTGATATGCCTTTTTTAGGAATGCTGAAGTTTACCGTATCGTCATCAAAGGTCACAAAATCAGTATAGACACCAGCAAAACCACTCATGTATAGCTGGCCAACAGAATGTAATTCGACTGGTGTAGAAATGGTTGGCAGAAAACCCTTAGTCACGGATTTACCAGAACGATCTTTTTCTTTTCCAATACTTTCAGCAAAAAGTTGACGGTACCATGCGCCGAGCGTAGCGAGGCGCTTTTCAAAGGCAAAGAAATTGTAATGATTAAAACCTGTTTGAATATATGAATGCAGTCGAACAGCGTTCTCTGCTACCACTTCCTCAAATTCATCATTTGTCGCATCAATAACACCCTCAATGTAAGAGTCTGTATCGTGACCAAGTAAAGCAAGAGGGACAAGACCCACTTCAGTTGCCACTGAATATCTACCACCTACCACTTCCGGCATTGGCACCGTTGTGACACCAAGCCTCTTTCCTGTCTTCATAAAGGTAGTGTTCGGGTTACCAACAAAAATTGTCTGCTGATATAAAACTTTTTTATACTTTTTTTCCAGCGCTTCTAATAAGACTCCGGCAGATACTAGAGTTTCGGCTGTGTTACCAGATTTACTAATCACACACACAGCCAACTTCCCTACACTGCGGACTGACTTGAGTGTACTAAGCAGAAGCTCTATATCCCTTGCGGACACTGTATCTAAACAATGTAAAGAAACTTTACCTTTATCTACAACTTCATGGATTGCTTTTGTACCTAAATTAGAGCCACCGATTCCAACCAGAATAAGGTGTTCTATTTTTTTAAACTTCTTCTTTAACTCATCGATGGTGTCGTGCAGATCTGGATTCTTTACATGAGCTAACGAATATTCAGGTCTATTTGAATCACTATGTTCAATAACAGCTTTGACCTCTTCTCTATATTTACTCAACTTTTTTAGACCTCGTGACTGAGATGCAGGTGTTACTGAATCAATGTCAAAATAGGAGTAATACATATTAGACTTGTCTGACGTTTTTAATTTTCTTTACTTCTTTAACAATATACTTGTAAGCCTCATCAACATCGTCCACGATAACAAAAAGCTCTAAATCTTCTGGACTAATTGTCTTAAATTTCTTAACCAAATTTTGTTCAAAAAATCTAACCATTGGCTCCCAATACTCTCGGCCATAAAGAACGACTGGAATGCGTTCAATTTTCTTAGTCTGGATTAAAGTGATGATTTCAAAAAATTCATCTAATGTTCCAAATCCACCAGGAAAATACACATAGGCTTCTGATGCAAATGTCAGCATCACTTTACGAGAAAAGAAAAAATCAAAATTCAGAGAATGTGTTGTATAAGGGTTAAGGACTTGTTCAAATGGTAATTTGATATTTAGTCCAACAGACTTACCACCTACTTTATAGGCTCCAACATTTGAAGCTTCCATAATACCCGGCCCTCCACCGGAAATGATTGAGAAGTCCTTCTTGGCCAACTTAGCAGCTAGTTCTTCCGCTGCCTTGTAGTATTTGTCATCTGGACTTGTTCTGGCACTTCCCCAAAAAGTTGCTGATAAGCCATGTTCTCGCAAGAGCTCAAAGCCTTGAACGAACTCAGACATGATTCTAAATACACGCCAAGACTGCACCGCGTCCCCATTTGATCCATCTGGATCTAGTAGTTCTGTTACAACTCTACTGTTATCACCCTTGGCCACGTCTTTCCTACTTTTTTTATTTTTTCCAAACATGAACATATTGTAACACTCGCTCTACAGCCAAGGGATTTCAAATTGTTCAAATTCGGGGAGAAGTTTCTTGTTGTACAACAAGCGAGACACGACTTCGGCATGACTCAGAGCACCAGTGAGAGCATTGTGAGGCTGAGGTTCTTCTGGGATACCGCAATAATTTAAGACAGTATCTAAGTTTAGTGCACTCCTCTTATGCTCTTCATCAATCGGTGGAGGTAAGCCTGCTTTTACCATATGCATCCAACATAATGTATGAGTATCAATTGTTCTGTGAGCAAAATTCCAATCAAAGCCCGCTCGTTCAGTTGCGGCTTTCAGCATATCTCTGTCAAAAGAAACATTTTGTCCGGTTAGTGTTCTGTCAGCAAAGTCCTTAGACCAGTCAGTAAAGTTACGGACTAGTTCAGCTTCGGACATTTTATTTGAATCAGTTACCTGTTCTTCGGTAAATCCGCAAACCTCCAATCCTTCTGGATCCAGGTGGGCTCCGTCCCAAACCCTACATTCTGCATAAAACTGATTCGTCGGGTTATCAAAATCAAGTGCCCCAATCGAGACAATTGAGTGCTTACTGTAATTTACTCCTGACGCTTCAATATCTAAAATTAACATGAGCTTAATATATCACATTCCTAATTCTGGGCAGTTGGCGGCCGGCGTGTAGCCAGCCGCCTCTGCTTCCTTAATATTGTTAAAAAACACTTTGTTTTCTTCCTTAATTTGCTTTGCACCAGGGCATGTGAGCGAATGGTATTTAGTACCAGACTTAGAAGCGACAACTTTATAATCTGGAACAACGATATTTGAGTCTTTATTTTCAACATATTTTGGTGACTGGGATAAAATGACTCCTGCCGGCGCCGAAGGCGCCGGCCCACCCTCCATTTTTTCGACTGATTGCCTCCCTAGACCAAATGAAGCAATAGAAATCAACATTATTAAAACTGCTAAAAAGAAAGAGTCATCGGCCAAATAGGGCTTGAGTTTTTCGTACATATGTCGTATACTCTGCGGGTTAAATTCTAAACATTATACCTTAATCGTATGTCAACTAAAAAAGCTGGTGGAACATCCAAAAACCTGCGTGATTCGCAACCAAAATATCTGGGAGTGAAGCGTGCAGATGGACAAGAAGTCAAGACTGGCCAAATTATTGTTCGTCAAAGAGGAACAAAAATTGAAGCTGGGAAGGGCGTAAAAGTTGGTAAAGACCATACTATTTTCGCAATGATTGACGGAATTGTTTCATTTCGAAACATGCGTAAGACTAAGTTCAATGGTCAAACTGTGACCAAGAAAGCAGTCGACGTTTTGCAAACTGCTTAAGTTTCTATTTTGAAAAAGGCCGGCCCCGATGGGGCCGGCCTTTTTCTTTATTTAGTTGGCTTAGTTTCGCCTGATTTTTACTGACTCCATCACCACATCCTCCAGCGGTAGATTTGTTGAATTAGTTTCAACTTTTGCAATCGCATCGACAACATCCATACCTCTTACCACCCTACCAAAGACAGGATGCTGAGAAGTTAGCGGTTGTTTATCAAAGTCTAACCTTTGATTATCTATCAAGTTAATAAAAAATTGGCTTCCTCCTGAGTTAGGTCCACTATTCGCCATTGCGATTGTCCCTCTAGTATTTGTAAGCAGTTCTGATCTTACATGCTCATCCGGAATAGTATAGTCAGGACCTCCAGTACCATACTTTAGAACTTGATCAGTCTTCGTTATTGGATCTCCCCCTTGAATCATAAATCCGTCAATTACTCGATGGAATTTAACACCATCATAGAATCCACTTTCTGCCAACTTTGCAAAGTTACCGGCAGTAATTGGCATAACATCTTCAAACAACTCAATTTCAATCGTTCCTTTATTTGTATTAATTTCTGCAATTGGATTCATACGGTTCTTAATATCTACATTATAAGCTTCTAGTTCATTAGCTGGTAACGGAGCTGGGATATTTTCAGTAGACTCTGTTTTATTTTCAACTGTTTCGGTTACACCACCATTCATCAACCACACCACACTGGCAATCAATGCTGCACAAACCAACAAAAGTATAATCACTGGTTTGGCTTGATTTACAAAATTATTCATAAAATTAGTTATTCTTTACCACTTCTAATTTAAACTCGGCTTTATCCTTACCTAAGACCAACAATACTTCATGAACACCCACTTCTTTGATTGGTGAATGAAAAGCAACCATTTTTTCATCTATTCTAATTCCGGCTTCTTTTGCGGCAGCAACCACATCATCTGCGTGTACAGCCTGAAACATGTGTCCTTTCTCATTAGCATCAACACCAACCTTAATTGAAGCTTCTCTAAGAGCCTTTATCGCATCTTTAAAATTAGCTTTACTTGCTTCCAAAACAGCCTTTGCTTCAGCCTGAATTTTCTCAATTCTCTTTGTATTAGAAGCAGAAGCTGGTTCTGCGAGCCGCTTTGGTATGAGTTGATTGCGAGCGTAACCATCTGGTACCTCCACAATTTGAGAACGTCTTCCGATTTTTGCCACATCCTGTAAAAGAATTACTTTCATATCATTTAATTACCTACCAAAAATCACATTAATTTATTCGAGCATTATAATAGCAAAATTTGCAAAACCACTCCACCTACTCTGTTTCTCCTGTACTAGTAGCATTTTCCGCTACCTTTTCTTCAAAAGTTTCACTAACCACCTCTTCCCCTTTCAAGAACTTAACCGCAGCATCTTTTTGTGGATCCTCACCAGCTACTCGATTTGCAGGGGTACGAGTAATAGTAATATCTGGAGAAAGCCCCCCATCAGAAATAGATGTTCCATTTGGAGTAAGCCACCTTGCCACGGTAACCTTAAGTGAAGAGCCGTCATCTAATTTGACCAATTCCTGAACGGAACCTTTACCAAAAGTCTGAGTACCAATTACAGTAGCAACTCCATGATCTTTAAGTGCACCAGCCAAAATTTCTGACGCAGAGGCAGAACCATTGTCTACTAATACTACCAAGTTCTTAGGGTTGAAGATTTGAATTTGGCGTCCACGACTACGGAAAACTTCATCCTCTTCGGTACCGCCAAACTCTTCCTTCACAACTACCTTTCCAGCCGGTAAGAAATAACTTGCAATTGAAACAGCACTTTGCAAGAAACCACCAGGGTTACCACGAACGTCTAAAATTAGATTGTCAGCACCACTCTCGAGGTATTCTCGGAGAGCGTTGTTTACCTGTGCCTCTGCGACTGCGTTGAAGCTGTAAAGTGAGACAATAAAAGTATTGTCAATTTTTTCTGTTTTTACAGTAGGGATATTGATGGTGTCGCGAGTAACAGGGATAGTAAGGAACTCAGTTTCTCCCTCTCGATACATTTGCAAAGTAACGACAGTTCCTTTTTCTCCTCTGATAAGCTGTACCGCTTCGTCGATATTCATACCTTCGGTAGAAACATCATCAATTTTTACTACTACATCCCCAGCTATTATTCCCGCTTTCTCTGCAGGAGTTTCTGGCAGTGGTGAAATAACAGTAATAAGACCTTCTCTCAATCCCACCTCCATACCGACTCCACTGAAGTTTCCAGAAATATTCTCGTTAAATGCACTAGCGTCTTCTGGTGGCATATAAACCGTATACGGATCACCATATGAATCTACTAACCCTTCGATAGCACCTCGGATTTTGTCTTCACTAGTAATCCCTTCGGTTGTGCTTCCAGTGACAAATTTTTCTTCAAGCAGACTCCAAACATTCCAGAATTCATCAAGACTTGGCTTGTCCGACACTTCCTCAGCTATAGTTTTGTTGGTAAAGAAACTAAAAACCGTAGCTGTTTGATTGTCTACAATTTCTCCCCTACCCAACTGTAGACCAGAGACAAATGCTCCTAAGGCCAAAACAAAAGCCAAAAAGTAGCCTAGTCCTCGATTTGGTGTTTTTTGTTTTTGGGAGATAGTTTCTGAATTGGGGTCAAATGACATTTGGACATTATCGCATAAAGTATGAATACACCAAAATGGTTGCTGGTGATGGTGCCATAGGGACATGTCACATCTCCAAACGATGAGATTTTACAGAGTTTCTGCTACACTGTATGACAATTATGTTTACTGAACTATTTTCAAAGAAAACACCCGCTCACGTAAGAGATGTGTACGTATACAATACCGAAACTCGAAAGCGAGAAGTGTTTAAGCCATTGAATGAAAAAGAAGTAAAAATGTACAGTTGTGGCCCTACTGTTTATAGCAATATTCACATTGGAAACTTACGCGCCTTTTTAAGCGCTGACATTATTAAAAGGGTTTTGGTTAGAAATGGATATCCAGTAAAGCACACGATTAACCTAACTGATTTTGGACACCTCACCAGCGATGGCGATGAAGGTGAGGACAAAATGATGAAAGCTTTAAAGAAAGAGGGGGTACCTATTACTCTGGATTCAATGCGTCAACTTTCTACTCGCTACATTAAAGCCTTTGAAAACGACATAGATGAATTGCGAATCATCCACCCAGCAGTTTGGGCCCGAGCCAGTGACTATGTAAAAAAACAAATAAGCTTAATTAAAGCCTTAGAAGAAAAAGGCTTTACCTACGAAACTAGCGATGGCTTGTATTTTGATATTTCAAAATTTCCAAAGTACGGTCGCTTAGGAAACATAGATATCGAGAAACTACAAAGTGGAGCTCGGGTTGAAGTCAACGCAGAAAAAAAACACCCTGCTGATTTTGCAATCTGGAAAAAGGGTGACTTAGGCTGGGAAAGTAAATGGGGCAAAGGCTTCCCTGGCTGGCACATTGAATGCTCTGCTATGGCCATGGATACACTTGGCAAACAAATCGACATTCACACTGGAGGTGAAGACTTGGCATCTACCCATCACAACGCTGAGATTGCCCAGTCAGAAGCTGCCACTGGTAAAACATTTGTAAAGTACTGGCTACACAACGCTTTTATTACTATCGACAACACAAAAGTTTCTAAATCTCTTGGCAATACCATAACAATGCGAAATCTTATGGACAGAGGATTTTCTGGCGATGATTATCGTTACTGGCTTCTTACTGCTCACTATAGGACTCAAGCAAACTTTTCTTGGGAAGCCCTAACTTCAGCCAAACAAGCATTATTCCGACTTAAAAGGTACGTCTATGAGGATTTCAAGCAAAGAACCTCAACCCCTGACGCAACATACTTAGACCGTTTTGACACCTGTTTAGCAGATGACTTTGATACACCAGGAGCAATAGCTGTGATGTGGGACATGCTTAAAGATTCAAAGTTAGACGATAAAACAAAATGTGGGACCCTGATGTCCATGGATGAAGTTCTTGATATTGGTCTATCGGACAATCTGCAAGAAGGAGTTAAATCACTAGGCGTTATTGCAGTGGATGATTTGTCAGAAGAAATTCAAGCGCTGATTGACGAACGTGAGGTAGCCCGTATAGCTCGCAACTGGGATGTCGCCGACATCCTCAGAGAAAAAATAAAACTAAAGGGCTATGAGTTAGAAGATACCGCTCATGGACCGAAGGTAACTAAGGTTGGTTAATCAAGACAGCTATCACTGCGAATTACCAAATTATATTCATAATTGTGAACACTACGATTGCTGAGAAAATACAGAATCCTGCTCTAATAAAATAGTAACTGTGAGACTCTCTGTTGAGCAGTCGCTCGACACCGACAACTGGAAGTGCTACAGAAAATAATACAAGAACTATAAACAATGGGTATAAATACACAAATAAATCAGTAAATAAAGATTCTATACTAGCGTCAAAAAATAACCAAAAAACAAAACAAAGTAAATAAGCACTTCCAAACAATTTGCTGAACTTAATTTTATCAACAAAAACTATGTACTTAATTTTATAAATCAATATTAGGAATATAAGTGCACAAATACCTAAGAATATATTGAAATATATGAGACCACCTAACATACCTTTAATATACACCCATCTTATCCACCCAATCCCCACCCCTGTGCAAAACAGCCTTATAAATCGGTTCCAAAAATCGTGGTAGAATCGTTATTACCTATGTCAGCCGAACACAACCGTTCACTACGCACTCCCCCGCAAAACGTCGATGCTGAAAAAGCATTACTAGGGGCTATCATCCTCAAACCAGATGTTCTCCATGATGTTTCAGTAACTGTTTATCCAGAAAGTTTTTACGCTGATAAGCACCGAGTTATTTATGACGCAATACAAAAGATTTTTTCTAATGGTGACCCAGTAGACACTGTTTCTATAATCACAAAACTAAAAGAAATGAATCAACTCGACCGAGTTGGTGGTGCCGCTTACATTACCGAACTTATCGAAACTGTTCCTGCTGCTGGTAACGCCATGTACTACGCTGGACAAGTGCGCGACAAAGCTACTTTAAGAGGTTTAATCCACGCCGCTGATGATATTGCCGAGATTGGTTATTCTGACCCTGAGAGCGTAGACGAGGCTCTTGATCAGGCTGAAAAAAAAGTTTTCCAAGCAACCCAAGCTCCTTCAGCACAAAAATTCCGACCAATCGGCACCGCTTTACATGAAGCTTGGGAAAGATTTGAGCACCTAACCGAAAACCCAGACGATAAGCGCGGTGTTCCTTCAGGCTTTACCGCCCTCGACAATGTCCTAGCTGGTTTTCAAAAATCTGACCTAATTATTCTCGCTGCTCGTCCATCTATGGGTAAGACAACCTTTGCTCTTGATATTGCTCGTAACGCTGCCCTTTTACACGGAGCATCTGTCGGTATATTTTCACTCGAAATGAGCGACCAACAGCTCGTAGACCGTATGCTGGCAGCAGAGTCAGGGGTGGATTCATGGAAGCTTAGAACTGGACGTTTGTCTAACGACTCTGAATACGAGTCTCTTCAGAATGCAATGCAAAAGCTAAACAAGGCACCAATTCACATCATTGACGATGCTGACATGAACATTGTAAAAATGCGTTCAGCAACAAGAAGACTAATGAACGAACATGGTGTAGACCTTCTAATTGTCGACTATCTTCAGTTGATGTCTCCAACAGCAACCAAACACAGCGACTCAATGGTGCAACAAATCACAGAGATTTCACGTTCGCTTAAAATTCTTGCTAAAGAGATGAATATTCCCGTCATTGCTTTGTCTCAGCTTTCTCGAGCTGTAGAACAACGTGGTGGTAAGCCTCGTCTTTCTGACCTTCGTGATTCTGGTTCTATCGAGCAGGACGCCGACGTTGTAATGTTCATTCACCGCGAGGACAAGATGAACAGAGACAAAGAATCAGAGCGCCCAAACATTGCAGAAATCATGGTTGAGAAGCACCGAAACGGTGCTGTAGGTATGGCTGAGCTATACTTCGACGGTCAGCACGTACGATTCCTCAATCTCGACACACATCACGCCACTGCTCCAGGAGCTGGAGATGATTTTTAATAGTGCTCAAGAAACTTGACTTTTATATATATTGTGGTAATATTGAAAGTAGCAAGTAGTTTCTTTATAGGCAGGCGTGAGCAAGGTGCCACATGGATGATAGCCCAACCAGTTCGATTCTGGGTCTGCCTCCAATTTTTATATTCTATGCAAAGGCCCTACTTGTAGGGCCTTTTTCTATAGTCTTTGATTCAATGTTATAATCAGACCTTATGAATAATTTGGATAAACTAATTGCCCAATTTGAGAAATTCCCCGGAGTTGGCGCACGTCAAGCTAAACGCTTTGCCTTTCATGTACTCACCTCACACGAATCTGACACAGCAGAGTTGTCTAGACTAATAGCGGAAATCAAAGGAACTGTTGTGGAATGTGCCAGCTGTCACAGATTTTTTGCAACTGGCAATAACGAGATAATCTGTTCTCTTTGCTCCTCCGCTCAACGTACTCACAGTAAGCTTCTAATTGTTGAAAGAGATTCTGACATACAAGCCATCGAACGTGCAGGTGTATACGATGGACTGTATTTTGTCTTTGGTGGTACCGTCCCCCTTCTAAACTCAGGTGAAAACAAAAAGCTCCGAGGTGGAGCATTAAAAGCAACTATCGAAACAAGAATTCCTGAAGGGCTAAATGAAGTAACTATTGGTTTTTCTGTTAACCCTGACGGAGAGAATACTGCGCGCTTCGTCGAGTCTATAATTGGAGAAATATTAAAAGAGAAAGGAATTGTAATTTCCTACTTAGGGAGAGGCCTTTCAACCGGAAGTGAGCTTGAGTACGCAGATGCTGAGACAATAAAGAACGCTTTCAAAAATCGTTCAGTGCATGGATAAAAAACAAATAAAAGGCCGGCGCTTCGCGCCGGCCTTTTATTTGATTACTTAACTGAATCAATCTTGATTTCAGCGTAGTGTTGTCGGTGACCAATTCGTCGGTCTCGGTTACTCTTAGCTTTGTATCGTACGATAGTTAGCTTCTTGCCTTTCTTTTCACCAAGATAAGTTGCCTTAACCTTTGTTCCAGTGTGAGGAGTACCAATCTTAGAAGACTTTCCGTCGTCGGTCATTAGAACGGTATCGAACTCAATCTTATCCCCTTCTTTATGATCCCCTAGGAGCTCTACTAGCATAGTATCGCCTTCACGCACTACATATTGCTTTCCGCCGGTAGCGATAACTGCAAATGGTGCTGAATTTGTTGTTTCTGTTGCCATATAAATAGTATTTATACACCCTGCGCTCCCTCGGTCATGTACAAGTAAACTTGTCCGTGACCCTCGCTCGCTTGGCTGTAGTGGCTAAGAGTATACAAGAAATCACAGGTTTTGCAATGCTTTTGTGGGATTATTGACCGTCTGCCTTTTGGGGCTTGTCTAGCTCCAGAACGTCTAAGCCTATACCAGCTCCTGTGATTCTAGTAACATCCTTATCTATTTTGTTCAACTCCTTATATCCAGCATTGTAGTGATTTACGGTCGTAGACAAAGTGTTTCCAAGCTTTTGATAAAAATCCTCGTATTTCGCAATATGACCCGTCAGTCTTTCAACATTTTTTATGATATCTTGCGCCTTTTCTTCAATCTCCATTGCCTTCAATCCTTGAAGAACTGTCTGTAAATAAGCCAAGAAAGAAGTTGGTGAAACAATAATTACTTTATGCTTACCAGCAGCACGTTGGATAAGATTCTCCTCCCCTGCTCCGACTTTATTAGAAAGTAAGTCATAGTAAATCCCTTCGTGCGGAATAAACATAAAGGCGAAGTCAGTGGTCTTCTCAGACGGACGGATATACTTCGATGTTTCGGTTATACGAAGCTTTAAGTCATTGATAAATGTTTTTTCGTATTGAGCTCGTTCTGGTGTGTCACCAGCTTCAACTAAGCGATTGTAGTTATCGAGTGAAAATTTAGAATCTATCGGAATTACTTTTCCTTTCACGAATACTACTGCGTCGACAATCTCCCCATCATCAAAGGCGTACTGCATTTGGAAGCTCTCTGGAGGAAGAACATTTTGTAGAACTGTTTCAAGATAGTACTCGCCAAGAATTCCTCTTTGTTTTGGATTCTTGAGAATATTCTGTAATTCCTTCAATTGGTCTGCGACCTGAAAAACTTGTTTTGAACTCTCACCCACTTCTGTCACCCCTTTTACTACATTGCGTAGCTGTTCGTTCATTTCTTTGTTTATGTCCTGTATTAACTCTCGACTCTCTCTAAACTGCGCTTGACTTCCCTCTCGCATGGTTTTGTTGGTCTCACTAAGCTTGGCGTCTACGGTACGAGAAAGCTCCTCGATTCTTTGCATAAGTAACAAAGCCTCTTTATCATCTTTCTTTTCCTCAACTTTTGGTTGCAGGAGCTTATAAACCACAAAAGCATTAACAAATAGCAAGATTATTATCAATCCAATCAATATCATTTCCATATATTTAATATACTACCATTTCACAATGAACCTTACCTATAGGTGGGAAAGAAATATTATCGTGATAAAATGACAACATATGACACTACACGAAACAATCAAAGACGAATTAAAAACTGCGATGAAAGCTAAAGATGCTGTGAAGCTACGAACAGTTCGAAGTATGCTAACAGCCTTTATGAACGAACTTGTTTCTACTAGTCGCACTCCTCAGGATTACTTAAAAGACGAAGAGGTGCTCGCAGTTATTAAACGATTGGCAAAGCAAAGAAAGGAATCAATTACCCAATACGAAGCAAACGCACGTCCTGAACTGGCTGAACCAGAAAAAGAAGAGCTAGCGGTACTTGAAAGTTACCTTCCCCAAATGATGTCACAAGATGAAATTCGCCCTATTGCAGAAGCAAAAAAGGCTGAACTAGGTATTGATGATAAGTCTAAAATGGGAATGTTGGTTGGCTCTGTAATGAATGAATTAGCTGGAAAAGCCGATGGTGGAGATGTAAAAGCTGTGGTTGAGTCACTATTTTCTTAGATTTTATGTCTGAAGATTTTCCTCAAAATGTCCCCAATGAATCCTTAGAGCAAATGAAGTCTCGCTTGCGTGAAATAGAATTCGCCTTGCAAACAGCAAAACAACTTGGTGAAAAAGACGAGATAAATGAGCTTGAATCCGAAATTGAATCACTAAAGGAAGAAATCAAGAATTCTCCTCCAATTCATTTAGAAGATATAGACAATCAAGATTCAGAACAGGAACCATATTCAGAGACAACAACATTACCAACTATAGACCCTCAAGAAGAACTGAAAAAGCTGAAAGATTTATTTAAAAATTAGTTCAAAATACAAAGGACAGAAGGGATTGTGTTCGTGTTTTTCTATTGACTAAAAGAATATATTGTTTTATAAATACCCCAGTCACATGTGAGGGTGTTCCTGATGAAAAGAAAACAAGTGTTTTCAGAAGCTGATTTGGATGAAGCGCTTCTAATCGCTCGACAAAATTATCGGTTTCTTAGCAAGCGCGATGCAGAAGGTATTATTAAGGAAATCATTGCTCACATGAACAATGGTGTTCCTTACAAAAATGCTGTAATCGCTACACTGAATCGATTCTTTCCTAACAACCATGACTACAAGAAGGCTTATATTTCTTTAGCTGGTGTATATTTTGGCAAGCATAGCGCTAAGAAGAGACGTCAAATTAGAAAAAAGAAATAGTTAAGTACTTCAAAGGAGACTTAAATGAGTCCATGTAATAGTTTTGAAATTGCATTTAAGAATATTTCATCCACCTACCCTGAGCTTAACAAAGGCAAGGCGAAGGAAGTCCTTTCAGGAGTCAAAGAAAGAGTTGAATGGAAGCAACAAGAGAATGCGAGAGAAACACTAAACCAAAGCATTCGAGAAATACTGGAAATTTTCGAAATTGATCGTGCACTTAGGCCGGCCTACCGGCAATTGGTAACTGAATGTTTTTCGGAAAATAACCTTAGGCTCGTATCCTAACAAAAACTACCTTAGAGCCCACTTCGCGTGGGCTTTTACTTTACATAATATTTATTTATGGTTTAATGAATACGCACAAGTTCGTGCAAACAAGTACATTACAGGGGAAAAGTATGTTAGAAGTCAAAGAAAGTCGTTGGACATGGACTTTGCCACTTGAGAAAGTCCTCCCTAGTGACAGAGAGGAAACGGCATTGATTCAACGCTTCAAGGGCAAGATTGCCATTGAAGAACCGGCCATGATTAATGGTAAGTTCTGGACACGCATTCACGCTCGGGACACAGACACAGAAAAAGAGCTTTCTAATTACATGGATGTAATGCACTCAGACATCCCAAGAGTGTTATGCTCTCCCGAGAATCTTCCAGCCCAATCATTCACTGTAGTTCATTGAAGGAGTGAGACATGAAGGCGTCTACCTTGAATATTTGGCAATCTGCTCCAAACCAAGCAGCTGTTACGACCATCGGCGATGCCGAGTGCCTACAGCGAATCTTTGACGGGAAACTGGATATTTTTGTCGAACGGCAAAGCTTCGTACAAATTCAACCGCTGAATCCCATCACAGCTGACAGAGTTGCCGACTACCTGAGAAAACACGGCGCACAATGTTGCGCCCGACTCATCAGGTAGAGCCAACAAACACCCCCGCCCTTGCGTAAGCTTGGGCGGTTTTTATTTAAACACTTCTTCTATTTGCTTGGCGTTTTCAATATCAAAATCACCTACTTTGGTTCGTCGTAGGTTTTGAAGAGTGGCTGGATAGCCGAGGCGCCGGCCGAGCTCTTCTCCTAGAGAACGTATATATGTCCCGCTACCGACTCGAAAACGCACTGTAGCTACAGCTCGGCCGGCGTTTGCTGACACACTCATTAACTCCACCTCATCAACTCGCATCAATCTTTCCGGCACATCAGACACTACCTCCCCTTTCTTCTCAGCTCTTCTGGCTATTTTGTACATCGCTACACCATCAACCTTAATGGCACTGTAGGCAGACACCGGCAAAGAGATTTCGCCAAGCATGGTTGGGAGAATGGTGGAAATTTTGCTCCGCAAAATTTCCACCGCTTCTACCACTTTCTTTTCCTTCACCACATCACCCTCCATATCACCAGTCGTTCTACTTTCTCCGATTAGAATCTCGGCGATGTATTCCTTATCTAACTTAACCAACTCTGCCAGCTTCTTAGTACCAGAACCGATACCCAGAATCATCAATCCTGTTGCGAGTGGATCTAGAGTCCCAGCATGACCAATCTTAGGTGACTTATTACCATTATTAGCCTCTGAATAACGTCTACGTAGACGACGAATCACGTCAAACGACGTGATTCCTTTAGGCTTATCTACAAGTAAAATTTCTGGAATTGAATCCATGGTCTAGACAAAAGCAACAAGTTTCACTAAGAAGAAACAGAAGAAAATAATCATGGCCACACCTTCCCATTTTTGAACTTGTCTTGCCAATCCGTTTACAAACAAAATTAAAGAAGCTGCCACCAAAATCCAAACACCGAGCTCCATAACAACTTCACCAGCAACAAGAGGAGAAATCAGTCCTGGAATACCAACCACCATCAAGATATTAAATGCGTTAGAACCAAAAATATTTCCGATTGCTAAATCTGTCTCTCCGGTCTTCAAAGCCTGCAATGAAACAAATAATTCAGGCAACGAAGTACCGATAGCAATTGCTCCAATTGAAACCAAACCAAGCGGTACAGACAAACCAGTTGCGATATTTACTGCCATTTCGACTGTATAGTGAGCACCTATTAACACAGCAGTTATTCCCAAAACAACAAATACGACTGACTTCAAAGTAATCTTCTCGTTTTTATGCGGAACGGCCATTTCTTTTTTAGCAGTATTGTTAGAAGAAAATAAATACCAAATATAGGCACAGAAAGTAGCGAACAATAATCCGGCTTCTACCCTGTCTACAAATCCATCGTAAACACTGGCTACAAAATGAACTGTCGCAATAAAGAAAATCGGCAGTTCTGTCTTGAGTAGATTTTTATTAATCATTACTGGGCCACCAAGAGCCGCCAAGACACCTACGATTAGGAGAATATTAGTGATATTAGAACCAACTGCGTTAGCTATCACAATTTCAGTAGTTCCAGCTACGACTGCTGCTAGAGAGGATGCTAACTCTGGCAAAGAAGTACCGATTCCAACAATCAAAACCCCGATTGCAAAAGGACTCATACCAAAAGCAGATCCTATGCGCTTTGCACCTTCTATAAATAAATCAGCTCCGCGAACCAGAACAAATAAAGCGACAATCAGAATACCTGACCATTGAGCAAGTTGAATTATATCCATATATTTGAAGTATACCTTAGAGCACCAGGGCCGATGGGTCAATAATTAGAATTCCACCAAGCAATAGCATTAAGACTCCACCAATCAAGAGTGATAATTGAGCATATTTTCCACCATGTGACTGAAGCTTAGAATATCCCCAAATGGCTAAACCAAATACGATAAAGTCATCAATCATATAGCCAATGGTATAAATCATGATGTACCACTGCCGTTCCATAAAGGTAAGCATATTTAGCTCAAGAATCTTGGTATAGGCTTGTGGTATACCAATAGAACAAGCAAATTCGATTATATTAACAGAGAAAGCAATAACCAAAATGGCCAGAACTGAAGCAATCGTTATTGGTTGATTTACAATTGCCTTAAACTTATCAATCGTCTTTGATTGAGTTTCAATATCAGTGATGTCGCAGACTAATTCTGCACTTTTATTTTTGTGCCATCGCCATAGGAAGAATAATCCTCCTCCGGTTGCTAAAAGCCCTACCATTGGAGTTACATATTGGTCGAGAGCAATAAAGTCCCAAGTCTTGTACCAAACATTCAGTATCAAGTTATACATTATAGCCTCCGCCACAATAAATAATCCGGCCAAAAAAATCATTTTCTTTTTGCTACCCGCTTGAGACAGGATTACCAAGAAAGTAATCAGAACCCACATGGCGCAAGGGTTGAATCCATCTATAACACCAAGTAGCGCAGACAAAGAAAACAAGGAGAAGGTCTTAAGGTCGACAATGCCAATAAAAGGCAAATCAAAAACATAACCAGATACAGCACCTGAATCACATTCCAAATCTGTGCACCCTCCACCGGTCACCACGTCTTGTTTTGGCGCTCTTTCAAGATGAGCTTCAATAGAAGTAATGTCAGAATCTCTAGCCGCTTCGATCGCCACTTTTATGCTTTTACCTGTTGTTTCAGGACCATTAAACCCAACAAACACCCTCTCTCCTATGACTGTAATTGGAGTAACCTTAGAAACTTCGTGCTTTTCTGCAACTTGGTTATAAAGTTCGCGCGCGTTTTCATCGGTGACTATATTTAGATAACTATAGTTAATCCCCTCCTCATTCATCCAAGCAAACTGTTGTTTGCAGAATCCACAATCATCTCGTCCGAACATGAAAACTGTCGGCTGAGCATCCGCGACATTCTCATTCGCACTAACACTATTAAAACTCCAAAAGAAAGGCGTAACAACAACAGCTAAAAATATAGCAATAAAGATTTTTTTCATAAGGACTATGCTAGCACAAATTTACAAAATGCGCGCTGGCCTTTGGCCAGCGCGCATTCAATTAAATATACTTTAGGAAATCTCCATAACCTTCTGCCTCCATTTCTGACTTTGGAACAAATCGCAGAGACGCACCATTCATACAATATCTGAGACCAGTACTATCCTTGGGCCCATCTGTAAAAACATGACCTAAGTGATTGTCTGCAATTGCTGAACGAATCTCAATTCTAGTAGTAAAGAGTTTTTTATCCTCGTGTTCTGTAACAGCATTACTAGTGATTGGTCTAACAAACGAAGGCCAACCTGTACCTGAATCAAATTTATCCTTTGAAGAAAACAGTGGTTCACCGGACAAGATGTCTACGTAAATCCCATCTTCCCAGTTTTTATCTAGAGGGCTAGAGCCTGATTTTTCTGTCCCTTCATCTTGTGTAACTTTGAACGAAAGTTCATCTAATTGATTCTTAAGGCTTTCTTTATTTGGTTTTTGATAATTACTCCACATATATGTTTTGTTATTAGCTTGCTCATTCCTCCACGGCAATTCTGAACTATGGTCATTAACACCCCAATACTTCTTTATTAAATCATCTCTACCTGAGGCATTACGATAATATCCGTACTTCAGTCTTGTTAATGCACCTTTGTAGTAATCTTGATGACTATCTTCAGCTCGCCAAAACTCTGCCCGAGGTTCGACATCTATTGCTAATGGCTTGTCGTAAGGCCCGAACTCATCGACTTCTTTAATTAGATTCTCGATTATTTCCCTCTGTTCGTCATTCTCGTAATAAAATGCTGATGAATATTTATCACCTCTATCAGCAAATGTACCGTCATCATCAGTTGGATCAGTTGTCTTCATGGTAACAATCAAAATATCTTCGAAAGAAACCTGATTGGCGTCATAAGTCACTTCAACCACTTCACGATGTCCTCCACTTCCGTAAGTTTTATATGTTGGGTTATCAGTCTTTCCACCAGAGTATCCAGACACAACCTCAATCACCCCATGAACTTTCTCTAAATCAGCTTCCACACACCAAAAACATCCACCCGCCACAATCATCGTTTTAATATCTGCAGTTACGTCAGATTCTTGTGTGTCTATGGATGACATTTCTTCTACCTCCACAGCATCCGGAAGAAGCTGTGTTTGAGACGAAGGTGAAGCAGATTCTTCCTCCTCTTCCTCTACGGCAATATCGAAATCAGACACATCATTCTCTGCCACTGGTAGCACTTCGGTTTCAAGTCTAATCTCTTCAGCTACCGGCATTGTCTCCATTTCAATAACTTCAGGTTCACCGAACCCGAAAAATGTTGCTATTGAAAGAAAAAGACTGCTTAAAAAATTCATACTCAATATTAAATGTTAAGTTTACTATACATACTTATACTCATCAGAGTAATAAATATTTCAAACTTATTTTGGTCCGCATGCACAAACCATCTTTTCTCCACAAGATTCGCACCAGTCTTCTACATCAGTCTCGTTTACAGCTGTCGATTTAACAGTATCGACTAAACCGTTTTTGTAGCCTTCTTGTACCCTTAACAAAACATTCACCGAGTGGCCCAACTTATCAATAGCTCTTAGTTCTGCGACTCTCTTCCTGTAATCAGGAATTGTTTCTCCTAGTAAACCCCAAAAAACTTGCCCGTGATTCAATTCTTTCAAGTGACAAAGTTCGTGGACAATTATGTAATCCTGAAGATGTGGAGGGAGAAACTGAATTTTGTAGTTAAAATTCAAATTCTTTAACGAAGTACAACTCCCCCAACATCGTCTTTGATTACGAATCGCTACTCGATTCCACTTGAGACCGTAGTGCCGATTAAAGAAAGCTAGGCGCGCGAGCACAAGCTCGCGCGCCCTCTCCTTATTCTCCAAGTAATGCTTAGTAACACTACTACCCCGCTTTCGTCTAACTTTCACTCTCCGCCATTTCCACATACTAAAACACCACCTGCCCTTCCTCCAGCCAATACTGCATACGCGCTAATCGCACCAAGGTGTAATCGTACTCCTCGTTTGCTGCTTCATAGATTGGCTTTAATTTTTCAGTACCATATTTATCCATCGCAGCATTGAGTGTTTGCCTAGCCATGTTCCAGTCAATATCTGTCGGCTCGAAGTGTTTGATTTGCTCAGCGGTGAGCTCTTTATCTTCAACCAATCTCTCGATATGTGTCCAGACAGTTGTCTCAGTCAGACCTCGTAAATCTGAAATATCCTTAATCCCCCGTCCTTCAAGTATTAAATCTTTAGTGACAGCATATGTACTTTCCGCTTGAACTCTCTGCGACCCAACCTTTACCATTCCAACCTCGTCATCACTTGGTAGTTTACCTCCGTGAGAAACCACAAATCGCTCGTGCATTTCCAAGACCTCTTTATCTTCCATTTCAATAAAAGCATCTTCTGCCATTTCTGCCTCTTTATGAAACTTAGAGTCTTGCATGATGACCTTTGGGTCGACCTGGAGAGCATTTGGGTGCATACCAAGCACCTTAAGCCCATCTAGTGAACGTACTCGAGAAAGAGCAACGTAGCCTTGTCCATAAACAAAAGCCTTTGATAAGTCTATTTCTGCAGCATCAAGCGACATCCCTTGACTCTTATGGACAGTAATCGCCCAAGCAAGACGCAATGGAAGCTGTTCAATTGAAGCTAGGATTTTTCCGTCTTCTGCCATCTCCCAAGTTGTGGTCTTCATTAGTATTTCTTTTCCTTCAGTGGTCTCAATCACTGGGTAACCTTCGTCAAAGCGAACAACCCTTCCCAAGGTTCCGTTTACATATCCTGCTTCAAAGTTATTTTTGGTACACATGACCATAGCGTCTTCTTTTAACTCGAGGAGTTCAGGAGAGAGACAGTTTTTAGCCAGACCTTCTATCAAAGGCTTTCTTCCCTTTCCTTGCATCTGGAATTTGTAAACCTTCCCCGGTAGCTGAGCCAGTTTGGCGGAGTTCACAGCATCCACGTCAGCATTGTGCGTATACAGACGAGTAGGCTCAATCTGCTCATAAGCAATTTCTTTTTGCTCATTGAGTAATGTGTAATGTTCCTCTTCGATTTCATTTCGTCGAATCGAACCAAGTAGTCCAAGAAGCATTTCGTCATCTTGTCGATATTGCTCAGTTATATAACAAACCAAAGGCTTCATATTGAGCCAAGCATTACTCTCAAACGCATAGCGCATCATATCTCCCTGACGAGTAACTGGTGGAAGCTGAAAAAAATCTCCAATACAAACTACCTGCAGTCCACCAAATGGCTCTGGTTTTTGTAGAACAGTTCTCAAAATCTGATCAACCATGTTGAGCCCTCGACCGTCCAACATAGAAATTTCATCAATCACAAGAACATGAGCCTTTTTCATTCGCTTAACCAACCTCTCTCGGCCAGCAATTTGCTCCAAATCGTAAGGAGTCAATTCACCCTTAATACCGAAACCACTCCAAGAATGAATAGTCATTCCACCGATGTGTGTCGCCGCTATACCAGTCGAAGCAGTCACCGCAACATTTAGCCCGGCAGCTTCCAACCACGCTACATATTTATTAATCACATACGTCTTTCCCGCCCCTGGTTCTCCAGTCAAGAATACATTTGCTCCCGTCTTCAGAATATCTAACGCTCTTTCTTGTGTCATGCGAGTAAGAATACCATAGACCTCAAATCCTTGACCAAAACCGTTAAAATGGTAACTTCAGTAGTAGGCAAACAGCACACAACGAGGTATTTGAAATGAAGAAAATCGCAGATTTTTCCTTGGAAGAGCTTCTGGTTGCGTCCATCTCTGACAAAAATGATCCAGTTTGTGGTACTGGAGAACACTACCCAATTTACAACGAGGTAACACACGGAGAACAACATTTTTATCTACCACGCATCGCCAGAAACATTTACACGTATGAAGTTGCTACCTTGGATGAAATTGAGGAGCTTTCCATTAAGTTGAATATCTTACCTGGAGATGCTTCCATCGAAGTAGGAGACGAGATCGGGTTCACCATTTCTGAACTAATGGTTAAGTATGCGGCATTAAAAAACAACAGAAACTGGTTCATAACCCAAATGTTGATGCTTAATGAAACTGATGTTTGGGAGGAAGACTTGAAATACTCAGAGGAGGAAATAGACTACGAGATTTTTTCCAATTGGATATTTACTATAGTTTGCTGTTCAGAGGATAGTATTCCTGGGGAAAATGTTCTCGAAGAAAAACCTTTGATTCTCAACTAGAACCAAATAACCACAGACCCGTGCCAAACATTCTGATACGGGTCTTTTCTATGCTTGACTAAGACAACAAAAGTAGTACTTTAAATTTAGTGACCAAGCACCTTTTCTTGGTGTAAGTGTTAAAATTAAATATCGACACACCATCTTTAAACGCTCACTAATAACGAGGCAATCGTGATGAAGAAGAAGCTGGATAGTGAATCTGAACCTAGGCTGAATCTAAGTATTCCAATGGACATTCCGAGATACGATGAATTCTTAGAGCAACTAGCTGACTTGCTTTCATCGCACGATTTAGTTTATGAGAGCGATTCTCCTTTGTTTGTAGATAGGAGTTATTTTCCAAGAAGTGAACCGTTGAGCCAACGCGTATTGCATTAAAAAAGAAAACCTATGGCGCACTGACAAGTGCGCCCTTTTTAAACCTGACGAATAAAACGCAACCTACCACTTACTCTTTCTTTACCTGTGAAAAACAATTAAAGAAAAATTTTCTTGCATGTATACTATAGGTAATGCCACGTTCTTCGGTAACAACGAAACGAGGAGGTTCTACTAAGCGCCCTGTTAAAAAGGTGGCGACTAAAAAAACCACTCGGAAAAAAACTCCAATTAAAAAAGCCTCTGCTGTGCTTATCAAACAGGCTTCCAAAAAAGTTCAAAAAACTGACGGTATTAAACGCAATCCTTTAGGACATCTACTCTTAGAAAAAATGCTTCGTGAAGCTGGATTCCGTGGAGGTATTTCAACCAAGAAAGAACTTCTCGAAGCGTACAGCTACGATGAAAGTATTTTTTCAGTTAGACCGCAAGTCGTTATCCAACCCAAGAACCGTAAAGACGTAGAGATTGCAACTTCCGTCGTCGCCGAACAAACCAAACGATTCTCTTCACTTTCCCTTACTCCCCGAGCTGCAGGAACTGGCCTTGGTGGTGGATCACTAACTGATTCTATTGTTATTGATGTCTGTGCACACCTAAACAAAATTGGCGACATCGTAGAAAAGAAAGACAAGATTATTTTTACCTGCGAACCAGGAGCAATGTGGAAGAATGTCGAGAAGAAACTAAAAGAACACAACGCTTACCTTCCACCATATCCAGCATCTAAAGATATTTGTAGTGTTGGTGGCTCAGTCGCAAACAATGCTGCCGGTCCCGACTCGCTTCGACATGGCCACTGTGCTGATTGGGTAGAATCAATGGATGTTGTCCTGCACGACGGACACACTTACACCATCAAGCCGCTCACATTGCGAGAATTCAAAATGCTGATTAAGCAAGATCATGAGTACGCTAGAATTGCCAAGCAAATTTTTGAACTAATCTCAAAGAACGAGAAAGAAATCAAAAAGAATAAGCCTGAAACAAAGAAAAATAGTGCTGGCTACCCGCTTTGGAGTGTGATGCCACAAGGAATCGCCAAATTTAAAAAAGGTGAAGGTACTTTTGATTTAACTAGACTTATTTCTGGAAGCCAAGGAACCGTTGGAATAATCACCAACCTCACCATGAGGGCCCTACCAATCCCTAAGAACACAACTCTTATTGCGATTCCTATTTTCAACCTTGAAGATGCAGCCGATAGTATAGTCAAGGCTCTAAAATTTAATCCTATTAATGTCGAGGTTTTTGATTCACTCACTTTTGATTTGGCTTTACAAAATCCAAGCTTCTTCAAAGACCGGCTGTCTACATCGATGTACTACAAAGTTATGCTTTCGATGTATACCACCTACCACGTACGCTTCCGACGAAAGACACCAGAATTCACTGTCTTGGTAACGCTAGACGAAGAAACAACAAACCGCACTGAACCATTCACCATCTCACAAAAAATAAGTTCCGGAAAAGTAAAAGCACGAGTTGTCTCAAGCCCTGTTGAGTCTGAGATGTACTGGCAAATACGTCGAGCTAGTTACACCCTTTCAAAGTTCCAAGATACCTCTAAGCGTCCAGCAGCTTTTCTAGAAGACATGACAGTGCCTCCTGAAAACCTCTCTAAGTTTTTCATCAAAATTAAAGCTTTACTGAAGGAATTCAATGTAACAGCAGCCGTTCATGGACATGGCGGTAATGGTCATTTCCACTTCTATCCTTTACTTGATTTCACCAACAAAACAACTCCTGCTCTAGTTGAAAAAATGGCAGAAAAGTTCTTTAGCACAGCAGTTAAATTCCATGGAAATATTTGCGGTGAACATAACGACGGAATCATTCGTACTCCACATCTAAACAAAATGTTTACAAATAAAATGCTTGATTTGTTTAAACAAGCTGAACACCTATTTGACCCTGACGACATCTTTAACCCCGGCAAGAAAGTCAATCCTCGCTTCGACATAAAAGAAACCATAAGAACAAAAAATTAAAACAAAGGGCCGGCGCTTCGCGCCGGCCCTTTTGTTTTCCCCACCAGTTTGCTATAAATACACACATTACGGAGTATTCTGTATGCACATTGGCCCTATCGTCTAACGGCTAGGACACATGGTTCTCATCCATGAAATCGGGGTTCGATTCCCCGTAGGGTCACAAATAGCAGAAATACGGTCGTCAAAGGTTTCAAATCCCTTTTTGACCTTATATTTCAACACATCTTGCGAAATGTAGAGTTCTGAAAATATAACTTTCACAATCTTCTCTTTTTCGTGTGGATTAGCAAAATCGTAAACGGGCACAACGTTTTTTAGAAGTTCTGAAAGTGTCACTACATCTTTCACCATTTCTCGCATTGCTTCATCAGATACTTCTTCATCTGTCTTGAGTTGTTTGAGGTCAGCTTCTAGTTTCTGTTCTTCTACAATAAACGTTTCTGGAGTGTAGACACCACTTTGCAGTAGTGATAAACGGTTAGACCGCAAGTACGCCATATTTTCTCGTATCTTCTTTTTCTTGCGTTCTACAACATTCAGCTCCTTATGACGCTTTTCTTCTAGTAGTGAAATATCTGTACTCGCACGAGCGTCTAGTTGAGCAAGCTCATCATCAGTGAAATACAGCCCCTCAATGAACGCTTTGATTTTTTCAGCGATTTGGTCAATGTTGCAGTTTTTCATTTTATTCTCACAACCTTTGATACATCGAGCATTGAAGTATAGATGTCCTTTCTTCTCATACGGTGTATATACACGTTCACAATACGCACAGCGAACAACACCACGCAATGGGTGGTCGAGTTTTTCAGTGTAGTGCACGCTCACTTTTTTCTTACTCAAAAGTGACTGCACTTGATTGAATACCTCATCACTCACCAGAGCTTCGTGACTGGTGCTTTCAATATAATCACCGTCTGGTCCTTTTACCCGACCAGTATAAAATCTGCTCGTTAGAATACGGCTGATGTGGTTTTCAGTGACAGGACGTGATACTTTCTCAATCGTTTCAGTACTCTCACTCTCATCGGCGAGTATCTCTGCCTTACTACGTCGTCTCCGCATTGGGACCGTCGTAAAACCTTGCTCCATAGCGTGTCGAGCAACGTCAGCTAAACTCCAGTCACCAGTTGCGTACAACTCAAACATTTCAGCAATGATAGGACCTCTTACGGGGTCTATTGGCTTGTGGTCCATACTACCCTCATTGAGATACCCGATTGGAGCACGGTACGTACACTTGCCTTTCTGACGGCTATTTTTAGTGCTCAACGTTACTTTCTCACTCGTTACTCGTGAGTGGTGTTGTGAGAACATACTGTCGATATCCATATGCAGTTCACCAGCACTACTTTTATCGTAGTTCGCATACACAAATCGCACATCAACACCGTTACGCATCAACTTACGGATGATAGTATCGTCACCTTTATTACGACTGATACGGTCCCAGCAAAGACATATAATCCCTTTGAAGTACCCTCTACTCAAATGTTGAAGTAGTTGCTGAAACTTTGGTCGGTCAATCCGATACTGAACCATTCCATTTGAGATATATAGCTCATCGTCTTCTTTGAAACCAGAGTGCTTTTCAGACACAACACCACTGGTACAAAAACCAGTGAGTGTGATTTGAGCTATTTTGAAGTTGTTTCGTTTAGCAAAGCTGGCGTTTTCAGTTCGCTGATACGAAATAGAGTTTTTCTGGTTATCAGCTTCATCAGTGCTCTTGCGATTGTAAATGAGGTAACAGTCACGGTACTTACCGTTTACCACATCTTTCAGGATATCTTTTTCTGACTGTGTTTTACTCATTTTCATTTTCATTTATTTTGACAATCTTGCTATCTACCATAGCGTAGCCCTCACGCTTCATTCGTAAAAAGATTATCTTGAGCACATCTCCCAGTTCTTCCATAGCATCCAGTGTATCGCTCGACAGAGTAGTGTCTTGCTCCACTGATGCGGAGTGTACTGTCTCCATTATACCAAGAGATTGTGCAAGTATTGGCGAGTAATCAGCTGGTATTCTTCTAGCTGACCGTCTACAAACGCTACTCCGTTTGAGTATGGAAGTTCTTGTGTCAGCTCTGATGCTAGCTGTATTTTCTTATTCAGTCGCTCTGGATGCTTTGGGTTCCAGTGTTTGAACATCAGACGTTTGAACTCTTTAGCTCCGTGGTCACGAACGATTTGAGTTAGTCCATACGCAATCAAAGCGTGGTTCATACTGTGAGCACCACCGCTGGCTTTAGCTTTCTCTACAATGTGCTGTAACACTTTGAAGTTATCGGTTGGACCCATTAGAGCCAGTTGATTTTCTGGCTTACCCACCAACTCACGCCACGACTGTAATAGAACTTTTTGGTGTAAGTCAGTTGTAAACACATCTTTGAACGTGATATATGTTTTGGGTTTTTGTTCTAGAGCCGCATTGATAATGCGTTCTACGGTTTGGGTCTTTTTGATGCGATATTCGTAACGAAATATCTCATTATCGTGCAGACCATACTCATCAATGATGGTACGCTCATAATCCATCTGACCCTTATCTTTACGTTTGTTTTTGGTGCGTATAGCGTCAGTAACCTTGTCATAGAATACTCGCTCCACAACACCAGAGTAGATGTGCAGTATTTGACCACCGTTCTTGGTTTCTTTAGTGGTCACGTCCACTGTTTTGTTTATATCTACTCGTTGCAAATCCGCAAGCACATCCTGTAACAAAATATGTTTTGGTAGAAAGACATTTTTACAGAAATGCACGGCTGATACACGAGCATCCATTAGGTTCTTTTTCTCAATCTGAATACCAGCTTGAGAAAGCGTGTATTGCAGTACTGACACAACCTTTGCAAAGTCAGTGTGTGACACCTCTTGCACACTGTTGCCGTACAGTAGTTTGGGTGCTGAAAACGTGATAATCATCACATACTTCACTTGCTTGTTTTCACGGTCAAGTGTTTCGAGTACATCTACTTGTGGAATGTATTTACCTTGTGGGGGTGGCTGTAGATGAAATCGTCGTAAGTAGTTACGGACTGGCGGTTGCTTTTGTTCGTTGGGTGTCAGGTCTTTATACTCACGCTTATTTATTTCAGGCAGAAACCAATCGTGTTTCTGTATCTTGAACTTGTGAGGACCGTATAGTTTGAGAATAACTGTATCCATAGTCGTATTCGTTGTTGTAGGTGTTTTTCAAGGAAACCTCTGTGTCTGTCTAATCAGAGTAGAGCTTATTCTTGAGAGCTTTTAGATTGTCAAAGTACGACCGAGCTTTGACACGGAGTTCATCAGTGAAAAACTTATTGGCAGATTGCTCAATACCTTTCTTGTATTCAAAGATGAATAAGGCACGACGATTGGTGCGGTCCAAGTTCTTGAGTTTGTATCCAAGCGTCAAAAGTGACGCTGATACACCCAAGTCATAGGTGGTGAAGACGTTAGATTGGTCTTCTGTATTTTTCTTGTTCATAGTCATTTTGCTAGTTGATAGTTGAGACAGGTGCCTCATAAACGACTGGCGAAAAATCACTCAAATACAAAAAGACCCGATGTCATCGGGTCTTTGAATGTCTGGTTTTTTATTCGATTTGTTACCGAGCTAGGTCACTAAAGATGTCACCAACTTCTTCTGAAAGTGTATCTTGCTGTGGTTTTGTGGGCTGTTTGTCTACATCTTTGTTATAGAAAATGGTCATTTTTAGTTTATAACCAGTTTGAGTTGTGTACTCTTTGAACGGTTCAGTATCAAGTGAAAAATACTCCATCAAACGTTTTGATAATCGTAACTTGTGCTGTTTATAGTTGTCACTTGCATTACCATCACTAGCTTTTAGTGAACCGTTATTCTCTGCAAGTGCTTTCAAAAACATCCATTGGAGATTTGGTGGCTGACCATTCTTTCGATTATCAGCAAATCCCATATCAGCATAGCCCGTCTTGTGAACCGTGCCAGCTACTTGTATCTCGACTGTTTCATCATCAAGAAATCTCATCGTGATACTTTCCCAGCGTGTGCCAGATGGGATAGTTTTAGGATAAGTAGATTGCTTTTTAGCTTTCTTCTTACTGGTCTTGGTGTCTGCATTTTCGTGAATAAGACGCATTGCTGGTATGTCATCATATTTATTGTCTGGCTCATCTGTAGCGGTCCGTTTATTGGCAATCAGCGAGTTGATGGCTTCGAGTGCCACTTCATCGTCGGTCATATCTGGCGTTGTTTCTGCTTTACTGATGAGCTTTGAGATGTCGCTGTGTGCTTTATATAAGCGTGGTCTAATAGCATCCCAACTCAATGTCGCCCTATCTCCATTCAGGTCAGTATGAATGAGTGATTGCCAATCGTGTTCAGCTGAATACAAATCCTCAAACGGACGGTAGAACTCAATCTTATGTCGCTTGAGCGGTATCGAGTTCAGTAGTAACTGGATTTTATTCGCTAGTTTTACGTACGCATCATTCACTTCTGGGTCTGGCTTGGTTGTATCTTCACAAAACATTTCAATTATGTGCATATACGCCTGATGATACTCTCGTATCTTCATCAAACGACCTTTGTTTTTGATGATAATCGGGTCGTCTTCTTTCAAGCTATCAGCTAAACTCTGGATGATTTCAGCTTCAGTTTGTTTAGGTTTTTTGACCTTTCGATTGATTTCTTTAGGTATTGGCTCAATCGTGTACGTCCCGTCAGTTTCTATCAACGTCAACTTGTCATACGCTAAAAAGCGGTCTATTTTCTCTTTGAACTGGTCCAGATTTTCTAGGTACGGCTCATAATTGATTGGTTGCAACAAAGCTGAAAGAACACGTGCGATGTGTCTATCTGCGCTGATGTCTTTCTGTCGCATTGTTTGCAGAACATCGTTGAGGTCAAAGAATGTATATTCCTGACTTCTATCAAGATAATCTTGCACTACCGAAAGAGGATAAATATATTTTATCTCTTTGAGAATTGGCTCAATTATCCGTATTACTTCATAACGTTGCAGTGGCAACTCACCAGCAATCAAGCTAATTGCCTTACTGCTAATTGAACATTTGTTGACATCTGGCAAGTCATCCGCTTTCGGGGCATCGAACACGCCCTCCTCATTCTTGGGTACTGGACTGCCTTTTGATACTTTTTCTGGCTTTGGTTTTTCTTCTGGTTCATCAGTACTTGCTGGGACCAGTGTGGCGGTTTTATCAGTGTACTCGACCTCAATATCATCATATGAAAGTATTTCGTTCAGTCGTCCAATAAACGCTTCTCTACTGACTGCTCGTTGCTCACCTTTGAAGTTGAGTGGATGACAAAACTCTGCAATCAGCTCTGGTATTTCAGTGTTTGTGTTTGGTGCTTTTGCGAACGCATCGAGTGTAATCCGCCATTTAGCGTATAAACTTTCATCTGTCTCAATATCAAAATCACTGAAAACAGTGGTTATTTCTTTTGTGCTGAAGTACTCACCGATAGCGTGAGCCACACTTTCTTTCACTCGATTACTGATTTTCATTGTCATTTTCATTTCACAACGTCAACATTGAGTAGACAAAACGGTTGTGTATAATGATGTTACCAAATGTTAGGTAAAACACCAATGAGCAAAAACCCTAAAAAAGACGTAAATGTGCCTGAATTGCTCACTCTTTCTGAAGCGTGTGAGCTTTTGAAAGTGCATCCAAATACATTGCGTCAGTGGGATAAAAAAGGTGTGTTGCCAGCAATTAGAATTGGTACAAAGCGAATACGTAGATATCGCAAAGAAGACATCATCAAGATGTTGGATGAAAAAGTATGATTGATATCTAACACTACAATCCGCCTAACCTCACGTTGTGAGCACGGCATACAATATCCCGACCAAGATAGTAACCTCCTCATCAGGTTGTTGCACTCTTGGTCGGGTCGTAGCTCGAAAGGGCTATGGGCAGTTGGAAACAGCTGTTGCAGTCAACTCTGGTGAGGAGTTTTCTGTTTTACAAATCCATTCATAAATCCCGACCAAGGTATGAACACAAAAACAAAGAAATCCGCCACTGGCGGTGACAAACAGCCGTCCCAAAAACTTTCTGCAACGAAAGGTCGAGCAATGCTTGAATGGTATGGCAAACGTGCTCCAAAAAGTATCGACTGGTTTCCAGCTCAAGAAAAAGAAGTATACGGCAATCTCAAAGCCAAAGATTGGAACAAGCTATTTTGGGGTGATAACAAGCAGGTACTCTCACACTTACTCAAGGAGTATCGTGGCAAAGTTGATTTGATATATATTGACCCTCCGTTTGATAGCAAAGCTGACTACGTCAAAAAGGTGAAGCTAAACGGTCAAAAACTACAAGGTGTGGACCAGAGTGTACTCGAAGAAATGCAGTACACCGATATGTGGGAAAAAGATGAGTACCTACAGTTTATGTACGAACGGCTCATCATTATGCGTGAGTTACTCACTGATAAAGGTGCATTCTATTTACACTGTGATTGGCATAAAGGTTCACATTTGAGATTGATAATGGATGAGGTTTTTGGTGACGACAATTTTCGCTCTGGCATTACGTGGCAAAGAAGTACGTCTGGTAAAACAGCGACAAAAACCTACATCGACAACACAGACATAATACTTTTCTACTCAAAGGGCGATGATTTTTTATACAATCCAGTATTCCAGCCATTGTCACCGACTACTGTAGCAATGTACAAGTTTGATGATAAGGATGGACGTGGTAAATATCGTATTTTCCCATTACAAAAGACAGATAAAAGAACACCAGGAACAACATATGATTACACCGACAATAACGGTAAAGTGTGGAGCTGTCCCCCGAAAGGTTGGAGGATGGTAGAACCAAAACTAAAGGCACTGGAAAATGACAACCGTTTATTTATTGGTGAAAAAAGTATTGGTGAAAAAGCATACTGGGATGAACGAGAAAATGATGGAAAACTAGCAGATAATATATGGACCGACGTATCTAATCTTCAGGGTGCTAATCCTGAAATGCTTGATTACCCAACACAAAAACCAGAAAAACTCATTGAACGTATTATCAAAGCATCATCAAATGAGGGCGATTTAGTAATGGATTGTTTTGTTGGCTCTGGTAGCACTATCGCTGTTGCTGAAAAACTAGGTAGACGATGGATTGGTTGTGACATCAATAAAGGAGCTATCATCACGTCTACAGAACGACTGAATAAGATTGTTCTTGAGCAAGGCAATAAAACTGGCTTCAAGGTTTATAACGTCAATCACTATGATGTCTTCAATAACGATATCCAAGCCAAACAGTTACTGATTGAAACATATCGAATTGATGAACTGTCTCGTGGTGATTTTGACGGAACTCTAGGAGCTGACTATGTAAAAATCATTTCACCTAATCGAGTATTTTCAAAGCTGGATGCTCATCACATCATTGATGCTATCAAGAAAAACAAAACGCTGTTTACTGCTAAAACTACCAGTACACAGAAAGAAAGTACGTTTGAAAACAAAGTCATTGTGATTTGTAGTGGAGCCGAGCTGGATGTGCGTGACTTCATCAACCAAGAAAACAAGACAGGCGTTGATATTGAAGTGCGTGATATTCAAACAGATAAGCGTGAACTCGACTTCAAGAAGCCAACTGAAGCGTCTATTTCTTACGCAGTCAAAGGTAAGAAACTAAACGTTGAGGTAAAAGATTACTACTCGCCACTCTTGATGAAACGACTAGAACTAGAGAACGAGGGTCGTTTATCAAAGAAAGAACGGGTAAATGTGTTTGACTATCGCCAAGCGATTGAGCACGTTGTTATTGATATCAATTACGGTGAGGGTCAGAAGAAAAAAGAAGATATAGCATTCAATGCTGAAGCATTTTTGCACAAGAATAAAAAGAACGACCTTGTAGCTGTCACGCACGAACACAGCTACGAAAAAGCAGGAGTATATACAGTGGCGGTCAAGATTGTGGATGTGCTGGGTGAAGAATACTTTGAAACTAAAGAAATAACCGTCAAGTAATATGCAGTTATTTGTTCAAGCACTACAAAGCAGAGTACATAAGTGGAAAGATGCTGGTTATGACGGTATTTACCCAGAAACAAGAAACATTCTGGCTCATATCGAAAGCAATAACTTTTTGCACGAACCGCAGCGTGAAGCTCTTGAAACCTATATCTATCTCAAAGAGATACTCGACAACCGCTCGGTCCCACAGATAGTTGCCGAGTTTGCTGATAGTGATACTGACTTTTTGAGAGTGCTCGGATTTGAGCCAGGAGTAATTGAGTTATGGAGTGACCTATCGCTAGAAAAACGAGCCGAACGGATACAAAAACAACTGGCTGAACTTGGTTTTGCTGAATATGGTTATGCAAACTACGTACTCGCTTTGACTATGGGTTCTGGTAAAACCATTCTGATGGGTACTTTGATGATGTATGAGTTTATTGTGTCATTCAAACATCCAGACGATACTCGCTTTGCCAAAAATGTACTGGTATTTGGACCAGCTGACACAGGGATTGTGGAAGTACTCAAGGAAATCAAAACCTTTGATTACAGCACAGTCATCCCACGAGAATATGAAGACATATTACTCAACGTAAAATACTGGTATTTAGAGAAACCAGAAACACCACTCAATCCGCTTGGTAACTACAACGTGATTGTGAGTAACTCATCCAAAATCATTTTACGTAACTGGACTGATAGCAATAAAGGTAATCGGTTGTTTGAACTACGGAAAGAAACTGCCAACAAACGACTGACAGCAATCCAACAACTTGAAAACCTCGCTGTTTTTGTTGATGAAGCTCACCACTCTTATGGTGAGGATGTATCAAAGAAACTCAATCAATCACGTAAGACCATTCATCACCTCGCCGAGAATACAAACGTAGTAACGGTGGCTAACCTTACAGGTACACCATACGTAAAAAATGTGATGTTACCTGACACGGTATACACGTTCAGTTTGCAACACGGCATCGAGAAAGGCATCTTGAAGCAAGTAACGGTTAGTAATCACGGTAGCAGTAACGAGGTCCAGTCCGAGGATTTTGTAAACTCTGTTGTTGATATGTTTTGGAAAGAATATGGAGATACTCGAATTGCTGAAAAATTGCCCAAAATTGCGTTTTATACGACAGATATAACAATGCTCGAACAGCTAGAAGAAAACCTCGACAAAGCCCTCCAGCGGCTTCGTATACCCCTTTCAAAGAAGATTGTCTGGCACTCAACGTATACAGGTGAGAAAAAGAAAGATGCTGACTACGAGTTCAATCGCCTAGATACACCTGAAAGTGAAAAACAGTTTATTCTGCTCGTGAACAAAGGGACCGAGGGGTGGAACTGTAAATCATTGGTTGCGGTAGCTTTGTATAAAAACTCTACCAGTAATAACTTCGTTCTACAGGCATCGTGTCGTTGCTTGCGACGTATTGGAGACAATAGCGTAAAGGCACGAGTATTTTTATCTGACGAGAACTACAAAGTGCTCAACCGTGAACTTGAAAATAACTTCAATACTGACATCTCACAACTGACAGGCAAAGTTCAGAATGAAGTGCAGGTTGATTTGGTGGTAGAAAAGAAGCGAACGGTCGAAATAAACCGCAAGCTAGTAGAAATACTATCTTCAAGTAATATCAATCCAAGTAAGATAAAAATTGACCTCAAGAAGATACCAGCTAAAAAAGAAATCCCACGTATCCAAGAGCGAGAAATAGCGTTGAGCGATGATGGTAGAGCTATTTATAGTGACCCCGTATCAGTGCAGTCAGATGATATGCAAATCCAAGAACGTTCGTTTGGATACTACGACATTGTTGCTTTACTACAACAAAAGACCCATCTTTCGTTCACAGCCATAAATGAGATTTTTGAAGCTAACAAAATTGACCGCTCTGCACTGGTAAAAGCGGTCGAGAAAAACTACTTGGTAGTTCACGGCATAGTCAATCAAATACTTGAGCAAGCTATCAGCTACGAGCAAAAAGAAACTATCAAAACAGAAATGTTGGAACTAACCAAGGCGTTTCCGTTCAAGATAAACGTCAAGCGAGAACTGCACGAAACGGACACTGAAGCGTTTGCTCGTAGCTTGCTGGTATACCGTGAACAAGAAGAAGCAAGTGGTCATAAATCGCAGTTTGGTTTTCACGTCAATCCGTATAACTTCGATAGTACTGACGAACTAGAGGTGTTCAAGTATCTACGGCAAGGTTTGCGTGACAACGAAGCCGTATCAGACGTTTATTTCACAGGTGGGATTACCAGCGATAAGCACAATGAGTTCTTTTTTGAGTACTGGAACCCAGCTGAAGAACGAATATCGAAATACTTTCCAGATTTCTTGATTGAGACAACCAAAGGTCGCTATCTGGTCCTTGAAGTGAAAGATGACCGAGCAGAAACGAAGCTAGCGTATCAAAATGATAAAAAGCGTTATCGTAAAGGCAACATCACAAAAGACCAGCTATCAAGCATTGTATACGCTAAAGAAGTTGGATTTGATGAGTTCAAAGCTCTCAATAAGAACTTTGAATATCACATCATCTTCAACGGTACTGTCGCATCAAATCAGCAAGAAGTAAAAGAAGTGATAGACACTTTGTAGTTAGTTCTTTAGCAAAAAACAATAAAGGTTTTTCAAGTCCTCACTAACTCTATACTCATTAGCGTGCGACAAAGTTCCCAGATAAGAGTTCAATGATTGCTTTATGTTTCCATTAGCAATCTCATCATTCTGGCACTCTCTCATTTTCTTGGTTAGACCTCTATACACTCGTCTTCTGGTCTTGGTTCGCAATCTCTTGTAGTGCGGTAAAACAACATATCCAAGATAATCAACTCCACTGTGAAGTGTGCGAATTGCTACTTTGTTGGGATGCAAAGACAACTTCAGTTCATTATCAAGAAAATCAGATATGGGCTTTAGTAGGTCCACAAGATATTGTTTGTTATCTGCAACCACAACAAAATCATCGGTGTATCGAGCATAGTGCTTCACACTCATCGGATGCTTCATAAACTGGTCAAACTCATTCATATACACATTGGCAAATAGCTGTGAAGTTAGGTTGCCAATCGGCAATCCTTTACGGACAAAGAGGTTGGATTGTCCAGAAGCGAAACTGTCTATTACTTCACCAAGCAATCGCAGTGTATCTGTATCTTTTATTTTCCTACGCAAAATCGCAATCAAAACTGTATGGTCCACACTGTCAAAAAACTTCTGAATATCACACTTCAACACAAAGCACGGTTGAGTATAGTTTTTACTAACTTTTCTAGTTGCGTTCTCCAGCCACACAACTCCTCGATGTGTACCTTTGCCTGTTCTACACGAAAACGATGTGCTGATGAATGTTGGGTCAAACAACATATACAGCTTGATATAGATAGCGTGGTGCAACACACGGTCTCTAACTACCGCTTTGTGTATATGTCTCCGTTTTGGGTCGGTTATGTAAAAACCTTTGTACGGACCGTGACTGTAGGACTTATCTCGCAAATCTCTATGCAACTCAAATATATTTTGCTCCAGTCGATATTCAAACCGCATCACATCTTTTTTCTTTGTTTTACCTCGACGAAACTCTTTCCACGCCAAGAACAGATTGCGTACCGACGTAATCTCCTCATATAAGTTAGTAAATGTTTTCATTATGGATGATTTTGATACACCGATTTTCAAGAAAAGCTACGACCTGTACCGTCAGCTTCACGAGCTACGAATAAAAGTAGCTAAACAGGACCGTCACACACTCTGGCAACGGTTGGAAAATAACGCTCTCTCGGTAATAGAGGGTATCTTGCGTGCTAGTGCAATGACGAAAGATGAGAAACTACCAACGTTGCAAGCGGTTAGTCACGACCTCAATGTCGCTCGTGTATTCATTCGTCTGGCTAAAGACACCAAAGTGATTGATATTGGCAAATATGAGGACTTCCAAAGCCAAGTTGATGAGATTGGCAGGATGCTTGGTGGTTGGATAAAACAGGTAAAAAGCTAAAGTAAAACGCTCTAGATAAAGAGCGTTTTACCGTAGAGACCTGATAACCGAGAGGACGAAACACCGATGTTGTCGTTACGGTTGTCATCCCAGTAGTTGTTGACGTTGAGACCGTCACCGTCGAAGTTACCGACGATGACACGGTTGTCGTCCGCAGACAGATGCCTAGCTCCGTCCGAGCCACTAGAGTTTGAGTATGGTCCTTATTGGCAATAAAGCATCTTCTTACTCCTGTATTTTATGTAAGAGCACTCACTAGAGATATCTAGTGCGACCTCCTGTGAAGCTAGGCAAGAAATCAAATCCATACCTGATATGCACTCTATTTACATCCAGTAAACGCAAATACGCTGACATAGTTTCAAGCAGAAACACTTGTGAGATGAAACCAGTAGTTGCACCTACACGAACAAGTATTGTGATTTTATCATAAAAATAAGGACCCCAAGCGTGAGCAAGGGGTCCAGTTTCCCATTTTGGAGCGAGGGCTTCGCCCAAAGAAAGGGTCAAGGATGCGAGAATATCAAGTATTCAAGCAATCAAGGTTCATTTCCGAGAGGACGAAACACCGATGTAGTCGCGACGGAGGTCATCCCAGTAGTAGTGGACGACGAGACCGACACCGTCGAAGAGACCCACGAGGACACGGTCGTCGTCCGCATCAACCGAAGATGTTCTGACGTAAACGCCCTTGAGCAGATACACGCCACGAACCTTGTAGTAGGCGGTGACAGCGTAGCTGACTTCAGGAGCGTTCGGGACGTGCTCGACCTCCGTCAGGAGCGAGCATTGCTCGTCCCAGTTCTTGCGACGACTGTCGGGATATGGTTCTTTACGAACCATAAGCCATTCGCCAGCGGAGACAACGTTGTCACGAGCGAACTTCTCGTTGTCCTTGGCATACCAGCCCTCTGACTTTGAGTAGAACAACTGATTATCGAGGTCACGAACCTGAAGCAGGTTCATATCGCTCGGTGGTGTCGCCAACAGCATATAGCCGTTGGTGCGAAGCCACTGCAAGGTCTTTTCGTCAGGCAAGGTGTCAGCGAAAGCTGTCATCTGCTCGTCCGAGTAGTGAAACCCGTAGGCGTTCGCCACATCTTCAGGCGAAATAAAATCGTCGCCGAGGATGAGCATTGCCAAGGCAAATCCCTTGGGTGTCTCGTCACCCCGTGCGATAGCGACCGCACGGACCATCCGTGCTTTGTTTTCGATAAGTTCTTGGAGCAGGTCAGGCGTTCCGCCTTGGCGACCAAACTCGGCAATGAACTCATTGGTTTGACCGAGCGAAAAATCACTCGTTTTGCTGTGAGCTACACGATGTGTCATCGCAATACTCTCCTATGTGTTGAAGTTATGTCCGTTCAGAATGAGACGAACATTCTATATACCAGCATTGATATGCAAAATGCTCGTCTCATTGAACCTTGAAATATGTAAAGAACGAGATTTGAACTATAACATATTTTGTATAAAAAGCAAGGCTAGACCCTCTTTGTGTTGTAGCTGTGCCTAAAAACTGTAAAATACTCTCAATGCTTACTGAACGAGAAAAAATGTTTGGAGAACTCCCGAAAGATACATATCTTTACTGTATTCACTGTGAGCGTGCCTACCCAAAAGATAAGTATCGAGTAATGTCTGATATTGATATGGGTCTATTACAGATGTGTCCATATGACGGCTGTGACGGTGACGCTGTTTTGGATGCGTGGGAGTGGGACCGTATACGCTCCGAACACGCTGATTATCCTGATGTACCTAAAGAAAATACGGTGTACCCAATGTACAAACAGTAGTTCGTATTTGATACACTATATTTTATGACAAAGCTAACGATAAGTAGCGGCGTAAATCACCGAGTACCAAAAGATTTACGTAATGTACTTGAAAAAGATAGTGATTTACTAGAGTTATGGAATGGTCTTACACCATTAGCACGTAACGAATGGATTTGCTGGCTCACTATATACAAAAAGGATGAAACCAGAGCAAAACATCTCAAGCGATTACCTACTGATGTGAAAAAAGGTCACAAAAGACCGTGTTGCTGGCCTGGCTGCCCACATAGAAGACCGAATGCTGCAAAGTGGTTTAGTAAGAAAAAATAGAATGGCAGATTTATCACTTATCAAGAACTGGCACGAAAAAGCTAAAGAGGACTACTTTTCACGCTTTGTGTTTGAGTATATGGCTTTTGAAGCGTTCTTGAAGAAATATAAATACACTGAAGACGACATACGACAACTGGCAAATAACACCAAAGAACGTTCATACATTCAAGCATTCAAGAACGATGTGAGCTATGCAACACAGTGGTCCGAGCTGATGACAACTGACCAACGACTACAAGAAACCACTACTGACTTGATTGCCTTTTTGAATAACGAGCCACTTGCAACCGATAGCAACTGGTGGGGCTGTACCGCATACGAACACAATCAATGTTCACAGCAAGGTATACGGGGTGTTATCGAGAACGAAAATGATTTTGTAAACGTAGTTGAGTTCTGGTACCAAGTTCGCAACAATCTATTTCACGCTGGTAAAGACCCCGACAGTAAAAGAGATGAGCAGTTGGTAGCGTTTGCATACAACACATTATCAGTATTTATGGGTAAAGTACTGATAGCTGAAATGGAGCAACGAACAATGGTCCCGTCATCGTGGGAAGATTTTGAACATCGCTTCTTCTCTGGCAGTGCTGAAGCACAAGTAAAAACAAACAAAGGCACGGGCTGTGCTAACGTGTATGAACTTTTATTTATTGACGATGCCGAGTTGCCAGTACTCTTTGAGGGTACGCTCATAGACCGTAAATACTTGGTTGATAAAGTGGTGTTTCATCTAATCAACCTCTACGGTGACGATGATTTATTTAGAGAAGAATGGGACCGTGTCAAAAGTTACGCTCGAACACCTGAACAACGAGACATCATCCGACAATACTTCAAACCACGAGATTACTTTCCATTTGATGACGAGTAAATACGCTATACTGAAACTATATGAACGAAGTACGCATCCACAACAAAGCTGCAACAATGGGTCACTCTGTCAGTGATTTTTACCCTCTCTTTGGGATTTTAGGGATTGTAGCAACTTTGACTACAATCAGTGTCATTGCGTTCAATCAAGACCTTATGTTGGCATTTATGGGCTGGTTCTTTTTGGTTTTTGGTGCTCTCAAAACAATCCGTATCAAAGGTTTTGTAGAAGCGTATCAGATGTATGATGTGCTCGCTAAAAGAAGTAAAACCTACGCATATATCTATCCTTTTCTTGAGTTAGGATTTGGATTAGCATATTTGTTTACGTGGCAGATAGAAGTAGTTTCAGCGGTTGTGGTCGTGGTTATGCTTATTGGTGCATATGGTGTGTATTTGAAACTCAAAGAACGTGAAGAAATACCGTGTGCGTGTCTAGGAACAGTATTCAAAGTGCCAATGACGTGGGTCACGCTTGGTGAAGACCTGCTAATGGCAGGTATGGCACTGATGATTTTGCTATAATCTATTGTAATGAACTGGACCGCTAAAATACTATCTGCAACCCTCCTGACGTTCTTTCTAGGAACAATGTTTTTCAGTTTGTTCCATATGTCTATGGGAATGGATATGACAGGCAGTATGTCTGACTGTCCGTTTATGGCTCACGAGGAAGTAATCTGTACAATGAACCTTGCTGACCATATTGGAGCGTGGAAGTCAGTGTTCTTGTCTACAGTACCCGTTCTAATCCTACTTCTGGCTGTTGCAGGCGTAGCAGTATTTGTTGCTTCTGTCGCTCCAAACCTACTTCGCAAAATACAGTATGCGTCACCGCCACAATGTAGATGGCTGGAAATACGAACGTACACATTTTCATATCGACCACTACAAGAACTGTTCTCAAACGGTATTCTTCACCCTAAACTCTTTTAGTACATCGCTAGCAGATTTACTAGCAACCTAAAAGAACATAATGAAATATATATTGAGTATTGGAACAATCTTTGCTGTACCATTTCTTTCTCAAGCACACGACGGTGAGCACACAACCAGTGCTTGGTATCAAGAACCAATCACCATACTGTTAGCAGTCAGTGCATTGATAGCAGTAGCGTTTCTTCTATACGGAGTAACAAAAAGAAATCGTAACTACATTGCAGTTCCAGCAATCGCTCTAGCGTTAGTTGTGACATCCTACATAGGGTTCAACACAATGAACACTGTTGAATATCAACCTCAACTAGCAGTAGCAAACTTTGGAGACGGACAAACAGTTACGTTATACAAAAGCCCAAACTGTGGCTGTTGTAGTGGTCACGCTAAAGCACTTGAAGAAGCGGGCTTTTCAGTAACCATCGAAGAAACCAATGACTTGGATACAGTGAAGCGAACACACAACATTCCAGCTGACGGAGCCAGTTGTCACACTTCAGTGATTGGTGACTACGTAGTTGAAGGTCACGTTCCATTGGAAGCGATTGAAAAACTACTAGACGAAAAACCAGCTATTGCTGGTATTGGGCTAGCAGGTATGCCGATTGGCACACCAGGAATGCCAGGAAGAAAACTAGCACCATATGAGGTGTATCAGCTATCTGATACAGGTGAAACATCCTCTTACCTCACACTATAAAGTTATAATCATCTAATACACGACTATGAACAACCAAACTATATTAGTGGCTATTATCGCTCTACTTATTGGCGGTATTGGTGGCTACGCTATTGCAGACAAGAACACATCTCACGATACTCGTGGGTATGAAAAAGAAGTAGCAAATAACTCATCTATGGGTATGCACCAAATGCCCGACGGCTCAATGATGGGTGGCGAGAACACAATGATGGGAATGAACGGTATGGACCATATGATGGGTATGATGGTATCGAGTGAACGTGAGTTTATTGAGGGAATGATACCGCATCATCAGGAAGCAGTGGATACTGCTAAAGAAGTGATTGCCCGAGGTGGCTCAACACCAGAAATCAAACAGCTGGTAGAAAACATTGTCGTTGCTCAAGAAGCTGAAATCGCTGAAATGAAGCAATGGTATCAGGATTGGTACGGTGAACCCTACGCTGACAATGGCGAATATATGCCAATGATGCGTGACTTATCTAATCTGTCAGGAGCAGAAATCGACCGAGTGTTCCTTGAAGATATGATTGGACACCATATGGGAGCGATTATGATGGCTCGAAGTGTCCAACCATACATTGAGCGAAATGAGATTGCTGAACTGACACAAGCTATAGTTTCTTCTCAATCAGCTGAAATAGCTCAAATGAGACAAATGTTGCAAGGGTTGTAAAAAAAACGACAATCAAACAAAAACAGTCCGCTAAGGGCTGTTTTTGTTTATCTTGTTGTTAGTAAAATCAGGTCTTCAATGTTTGATTTGATATATTCTCTGCTATTATAGAGTTCTGAAAGCCACGCTAATGGGTCACGAGTTTAAGAAAAGAGTCGGAGTTTATCTCCGGCTTTTTTCTTAGACTCCCTGTGGTCGGCCATATGGCGAGAATCGAAGGACGGAACGAGCTTGCGAGTGAGTCAGGGTCGTGAGCGATATATTTTCGTTCATGAAAATAATCGACTCCTGACCGATTCCCCGTAGGGTCACAAATTGAAACTTACTCGAAATATTTAGATAAGTAGTAACCACGACGCGTCCTCAAAACGTGCGGACAGGGACAATAAGCAAGAAATAAACATGTGTATTGTTTATAATTAAAACAATGGATAAAGATTCAGTAATAGTATTCTTTTGGCTAACAATTCTATTAACAATTTGGATAAAATACAGAGCTATCAAGAAGGGCTCAATGAACAAGAGCGGATACAAAACTCTCGAAATCACACGAGCATTTAATCCAGCGGAACTTCATGGTCATCGCTGTTATATTGATGATCTGACTGATTATGAATATAGGATTGTGAAACATCTATCAAGGCACCTTAGTCCAAAAGACTATTATATCTTTAGCAACATCACCGTCCCCTCTTCAGTTACCGTCACATCACAAATTGACCATATTATCGTTTCTAAATACGGTATATTTGTAATTGAAAATAAGGACTATACAGGCTGGATATTTGGTCACAAAAATCAGAAAAAATGGACACAGGTTGTAAAGGGAGGGAAAAAGTTCCACTTCCAGAACCCCTTGTTACAAAACTTTGCCCATGTTTCAGCCCTTAAAGAACAAATGCCTTTTCTTAGAAGGAGCTTCTATAGTGTAATTGTGTTCTCTGAAGACAGTGAGTTCAAGACCAAGATGCCATCTCATGTTATGCACGGAGAAAACCTAGTGGATTATATTGAATCAAAAAAATCTGAACTTGTTAGCGAAGGTGAACTTTTGATGGCTGTAGGTAAACTTTCTATGCTTTGCCAGACAAACCAAGTGACAAATGAAAAACATGTAGAAAACCTGGAGGTAGTTCACAGCGAAGGAGGTCTTACTCCAATTCCTCTCAGCTCTCAAATAGGAATTAGAACTTGAAGACTAAAAGAAAAATCGAGTTAAAATAGATAAGTGAAAACCACCTTGGTTAAAAAGGTGGTTTTCTGATCATTTACGTTTTGAGGGTTTTTGTGCCAAGGCACTACCCGCTGCCGTCTTTGATGTACGAGATGTTCTTCCGTCTCGTAAAACCTTGCTGGCAGCCCTTGCAGCACGAGGACTTGTGACCTTTGATCTATTTGATTTAGCCATATTTTATGGTTGACTATTTACAACGTGGATAAGTGGACTTATGCTGACATAGCAGCATGTAAAATATATGAGGTTAGTGACCTGACGTCTCGACACGAGGGAACCTCCATGTGACGAGATCTACTTCACAGGAGGATGGAGTTTTTCAGCAACCATCCAATCATGTCGAGACGTCAATTCATTAACTTCCCAAGCATAACATGTGGTTATTTTGTTGGTATCTATGTTGATAGCCGATAAATAAGGTTATTTTCATAATTACATGTCAAAATCTGTGGATAACTACTGTGTGGTAAAAACACAAAACAACAACACGCATTTGCCAATATATACAAATATGTGATGTTATTTCATGGTCATAAAAAATGTTGACACCGACGATATTACTCGGTTCCAATTCGTACTACTTAGACTCCCTGTGGTCGGCT
>JACKGI010000003.1 GCA_020632015.1 Candidatus Nomurabacteria bacterium
AGTTCTAGCTGCGAAGGGTTCTGTAACTCCTCACACTGAATTCGAAGCTGAAGTTTACGTTCTATCAAAGGATGAAGGTGGACGTCACACTCCATTCTTCTCAGGTTACAAGCCACAGTTCTACGTACGTACAACTGACGTAACAGGAGACGTAACTCTAGCTGAAGGAACAGAAATGGTAATGCCAGGAGATACTGCAACTTTCAAAGTAAAGCTTGTAGCTCCAGTAGCTATGGAAGCTCAAACTAACTTCGCTATTCGAGAAGGAGGCAAGACTGTAGGAGCAGGTGTTGTAACTAAGATTGTTGCGTAAGCACAATTAAATAACAACTATCATGGCAACAGAAACTACATCAGAAAAGGCAACAGGATCAATCAATAAGCTTCGTATTCGAGTTCGTGCTTACGAGCACAAAATCCTCGATGCATCAGTTAAGCAAATTATTGACACTGCAATGCGATTCGACGCAAATGTAGTTGGACCGATTCCACTTCCGACAGAAATTAAGAAGTACACAGTGAACCGTTCAACTTTCGTGCACAAGGACGCGCGAGAACAGTTTGAAATGCGAACTCACAAACGAGTAATCGACATTCTCAATCCGAGTCCTAAAGTGGTAGAGGCTCTCACGAACCTCTCACTCCCATCTGGAGTCAACATTGACGTTAAAATGATGTAAGCCACGCTGTACCCTATTATCTATCAAGATAGAAGAGTAGGGTATACGGAGCTGACATCGTTACTTACAGAGTGTTGTCGCGCTCCGTACAGCTGGCATCTAATGCCAAACAAAAAGCCCGCGTTTAGCGGGCTTTTTGTTATCCACAGCTGTACACAATTTATAGTTGTTTAATTTTCAAATAGGAACATAATACTTAGACAGCGCTGGGGGCGGATTCATTTCATGGGTCCGCCTTTCTCCGTTGTCCCGACACCCCGATCCTCACGGATCACAGTGTCACGAAGAGAAGTTAGTAAATTGTTCTTTCAGAAACTACCTAAAGCCTAATCATAATAAAGTTTCCCATTGTGGTGAGACTTTAGGTAGTTTCTACAGTTCTTTATAACAAAAAATTTCATGGAAAATGAAAAACAAAAAGATATGACGTTTCAAGGTGAAAACTCCTGGATGGTCCAGTGTTTGAGCCTAGCCACTATTGGTATGCTTGCTTATATGCAAATCGCACCAGTCATTGGTACTTAAACCATATCTTGAATGAACAAATATCCGAAGGGTATATTGTGAATTTATGTCTTGATTTTTTCTCCCCATGAGAAAATCACTAGACTAAAAGCCCAAAGGCCGAACCAGCGAAACGCCAGTTTGGCCTTTTTGAATGAAAAAATATCCGAAGGATATATTTTGAATTTATGTCTCAATTTGCCCCGGTCCTAGGGCAAATTGCTAGACTAGCGATATTATTACGATTCAAAATTATAAACAAGAAACATACGAAAATATACAGGCGCTTAGCATATTGCTAGAAAATAATGAGTTTACGAATATATTTTCTGTATGCAGAGCATAAGACCCCCAAGGGAGAAATAGGCTGTAGCGAGCTGTAAAGGAATTCGCTTCTTGTATAAAATAACTCTAAGAGGGGTTTTCTCTTGCCTTTTTATCTGCGAAGGCCTTTCCTTCGCAACAGTGACAAGTTGTAGAAGACTTGTATACACAACTTACCCCCCCGTGTTAGAATTTCGGTAATGGAGGAACCAGAGATAAATCCTGTCGAATATTCAAAATGGGCTTTTAAAATAATGGTCGGTTTTGTCGGGGTAATTTGCTTAATGGTTTTTACACCTTTGAGTGGCCACTTGAGTAATCTTTTCGCTAATACGCCTGTTCCTAACACTACTTTGATTGCTACGCTACAGTCGTTTCAGTGTGGGCAAAGTACAGTACAAGACGCCGACGCCAACACATACAACACCATCGCTATCGGTACTCAGTGCTGGATGGCCTCCAACCTCAACGTCGGTACCCGCATCAACATTGCCTCCAACCAAACCGACAACGCCGTCATCGAAAAGTGGTGCTACTCCGACACCGACGCCAACTGTGACACCACCAACAACCCCAACCAACCCGACGGAGGTCTCTATCAATGGGATGAAGCTATGCAATACAGCACTACCGAAGGCGCGCAGGGTATTTGTCCTACCGGCTGGCATATCCCTACCCACGATGAATACACCACCATGGAGAGAGCTATCTGTACCTCAGGAAGCTGTGCCACTGACTTCCCGTACGACACTACCACCACTGGCTACCGCGGCACCAACGAAGGTACCAAACTAAAACCCAACGGCTCCACCGGCCTAGAATTCAACCTGGCCGGCCTCGGCAACTCTGGTTCCTTCTTCAATCGCGGTTCGTTCGGCTACTTCTGGTCATCTTCGGAGTCTGGCACCAAGGCTTGGTACCGGCTCGTGTCCTCTGGTTCAGCGCAGGTCTCCCGGCGCACGAACGTCCAGTCGTTCGGTTTTTCTGTGCGTTGCGTAGAGGACTAGACTCTTTGTCTCTTTGACTCTTATAAACTTTGATTAGTTACTATGTTTTTTAAATCATTAAAGTGTGTATGACTACCGTCCAGAATTTACCAGTCTATACAGAAAGCTACGATCTTTTACTTGAATTTTTTCGCCACGCCAAGAACTTCACTAAGGAATATAAGTATACTCTCGGAGAGCAAGTTAAAAATGAAATTATCGCACTGGTGTTGGATGTATATCGAGCGAATTCTTCACAAGTGGACAGAGTAGGGAATATTCAGTCGGCACGGGAGCGGGTGGAAGTAGTTCGCTTGTTACTTAGATTACTACGTGATCTACACCAGCTTTCGATTGAACATTTTGTAGCTTTGAATACTAGTATAGAGTCGGTCAGTCGTCAGTTATCTGGGTGGTTACGTAAGAGTCAGAGTGTATAATAAGAATGCTAGAGCTGTGTCTTGCTACGGCATGCACAGGAATGCAAGATGAATCCAGTCACCCTCTAATTTAGAAATCCAATCTTCTTAATTAGGAGGCGGTACAGTAGTGATACCCTTGCGTGAGGCACAATCTCCTAAAGAGCATGTCTTGCGTGAAAGATAAGTGGTGGCTATCCCAGTAGTTGGCCGGCAACGGCAACTCTGGTTCCTTCTTCAATCGCGGTACGAACGGCAACTTCTGGTCATCTTCGGAGTCTGGCACCAATGCTTGGAACCGGAACGTGAACTCTGGTTCAGCGCAGGTCAACCGGAACACGAACGACCAGTCGAACGGTTTATCTGTGCGTTGCGTAGAGGATTTATCACAAGGGGCGAGCCGAAGGCTCGCCCCTTGTATGTAACAACACTATGCACATAAAAAATCCTCAATTATTAACTGATTTGTTTCAAGCATACGAAGACGCTAGAAGACACAAGCGGAAAACAAAAGGAGTTTTAGAATTTTCACTTAATTACGAAGAAAGACTATTTCAACTCTATGAAGATTTGGTGTACCGTCGCTATAAAATCGCCCCATCGACTTGCTTTATTGTAACTAAGCCAGTATGGCGGGAGATATTTGCTGGCGATTTTCGTGACCGCATAGTGCATCATTTGTTGTTTAATTACTTAAACCCATTCTGTGAACGGCTGTTTATCAATGACAGTTATGCCTGCAGGAAAGGTAAAGGCACGAGTTATGGCATTAGCAGAGCTGACCACTTCATACGTTCGATGTCAGAAAATTACACCCGTGACTGCTGGGTACTCAAATTAGATATTAGTGGGTACTTTATGTCGATTAACCACTCAATCTTACAAGAAAAAGTGCTCAAAATTATAGAACGGTATGAAGAGGAAATTAAGTTTGACCAGTCACTTGTGCGGTGGCTACTTGAGAAAATAATTTTTCATAATCATGTCGAACAGTGTATTCGTAGAGGCGAGGTGAGTGATTGGTCTATATTACCACGGTCGAAAAGTCTTTTTTACGCTAAGTCAGGTTGTGGTTTGCCAATTGGCAATCTCACTTCTCAGCTCTTTGGGAATGTGTACTTGAATGATTTTGATCATTTTGCAATGAGGTTGGTGCCGTGTTTACGATATGGGCGGTATGTAGACGATATGTTGTTTGTTCATAAGGACCGTGAGACTTTGCTTAGAATTGTAAGTTCAGTTCGGGAATTCTTATCAACTAGACTGTTACTTATATTACATCCGAACAAGGTACGACTTGGACGATATGAACACGGGGTGGATTTTCTCGGGGCAAGATTATATTGTGGAAGAATACTTCCACAACAGCAGTTAGTAAGAAATCTAAGAGAAAATATTTGTCAATGGAACGAAAGTGCGGATACTTCTTCTCTAAGTAGAGAAGAAGTATCCGCACTTATTTCATCATTCAACTCTTCCTTGGGACACTTTGTTAATTTCCAGACAAGACAACTAAGAAAAGATTTATTAAGTATGAATAACGCTAGTTTGATGACATATATTAGGTCGGACAATAAATATAGGAAAGTGGTTATGGTGAGGTGAAATAGGTTGGCACTACGTGTTCGAGCGGTTTTTCTATAAAATTGTTGCAAAATAAGTAAATATAAGTATACTGACCCCAGCTTTAAAAGACCTATGTACGGACTTGTTTCCGGACCAATGGGCACAAATCGCGTGTTTTTACGTTGAGCTTGTGCTTGCGTGATACACGCGATTTGTTGTATGGGTCTAACATTTTTATGTTATTAAAGCGGATTATTAATTAGGTTCATACGAAATGAAATTCATTCTAGGAACAAAGACGGGCATGACACAAGTCTTCGACGCTGAAGGTGTGTGTCGCGCAGCTACCGTTCTTAAAGTTTCACCTGCGAAAGTATCACAGGTAAAAACTTCTGAGAAAGATGGTTACGCAGCTGTACAGCTTGCTTCTGGTACACAGAAGGAACAACGTGTAGCTAAGGCTCAAAAAGGTCACTTCGGTGGCGCGGTTGCTCAATCAAGAGAATTTCGACCAAGAACTGGCGAAGAAACAAAAATCGAAGGTGCTGAAAAAGGTGCTTCTCATGATGTTTCTGTCTTCGAACCAGGCGATGACATCACTGTATCTGCTATCTCAAAAGGTAAGGGATTCCAAGGTGTTGTTAAGCGTCACGGCTTCAAAGGAGGTCGTCGAAGTCATGGTCAAAAGCACTCTGAGCGAGAGCCAGGGTCAATTGGAGCAACAGGGATTGGTCACGTACTTAAGGGCACTCGAATGGGTGGCCGAATGGGAAATGACAAAATCACAGTGAAGGGTCTAAAGGTTCTTCAGGTAAATGCAGCAGAAAACATTCTTGTTGTATCAGGAGCTGTCCCAGGTCGAAAGGGCACATTAGTAGAGGTCTTCATGACTAACTAAGTAATCACTATAATATGAATGCAAAAGTATATTCTCGAGAAGGGAAAGAAACTGGTAGCGTAGAGCTTCCAGAAGCAGTGTTTGGTGTTGCTTGGAATGCAGACCTTGTGCACGAAGTAGTAGTTGGAATGCAAGCAAATGCTCGCAATAGTACAGCTCACACTAAAGACCGAAGTGAAGTGAGTGGTGGTGGTAAGAAGCCATGGCGACAAAAAGGAACCGGTCGAGCACGACATGGTTCGAACCGTTCTCCAATTTGGACTGGTGGAGGTGTAACCTTCGGACCACGTTCAGAAAAGGACTATTCAGTAAAAATCAACAAGAAGGTAAAGGCTAAAGCTTTGGCTTCAGTACTTTCAAAGAAACTTACTGATAACGAAGTTTTGTTTGTTGACTCTCTAAAGATGGAAGAGCCAAAAACAAAAGAAGCAAAAGCTATTGTCGCAGCAATTGCCAAGGGAGCTGATCAAGCTTCTCTAGCAACAAAGCGTAAGAATGCAGCAGTTGTGATTCTTGCAGATAGAAGTCTAGCTACTGAAAAGAGTTTCCGAAACTTTGGAAATATCGAAGTAGTAATGGCGAAGGATATCAACCCAGTTGAACTCCTAACTTATAAGTATGTAGTAGTGGCGGACGCTCCAGCTTCTGTAGAAATTCTAGCTGGTCGTGTAGCGACAACTCCTAAGTCAAAATAGTATGGCTCTCTTTGGAAAAAAGAAAGAAACCAAAACAAAGAGTGACAAGGACGTAGTGAAGGTTGACGTGTCAAAAGCACACGCAACAGACTTCGACCTTACAGCTGTAATCGTTGGACCACGACTGTCTGAAAAGACAGTTGGTCTTGGGGAAAGCAATAACGTCTACACTTTTTTAGTGCGACGTGATGCAACCAAGTATCAAGTTCGAGATGCAGTAAAATCACTCTACAATGTGACGCCGGTGAAAGTAAACATCGTCAACAAAAAGCCTGCCGAAAGAATGGTAGGAAGTCGAAATCGAACTAAGCACGTTCAAGGCGAAAAGAAGGCCTACGTGTATCTTAAAAAGGGTGACACCATTAATCTTGTCTAGTATATGAAAAAATACAAACCAACATCTGCTGGACGACGTGATGGTTCAGTAATCGAATATAAGAAGTTCCTATCTAGCACTGCTAGTAAGCCACTAAAATCTCTTACTAAAGGTAAGCGAAGTACTGGTGGACGAAACAGTTCAGGTAGAATCACGACTCATTATCGTGGTGGTGGAAACAAGCGAACTTATCGTCTTATCGATTTCAAATATGATAAGAAAGAAGTTCCTGCTCGTGTAGAAACAGTTGAGTACGATCCAAACCGTTCAGGTTTTATCGCTCTTGTTTGTTATGCGGATGGGGAACGACGATATATTCTTGCTCCACAAAAGCTAAAAGTAGGCGACAAGATTATTGTCTCTGAAACAGCAAAGCCAAAGGTGGGTAACCGTTTACCACTTGCTTCAATTCCAGTAGGTACATTTGTGTACAACGTGGAAATCAATCCAGGAGCTGGTGCTAAGCTTGGACGTTCTGCAGGAAACGCTATCGAAGTGGTAGCGCATGACAGCAAGCACGCTTCTCTAAAGATGCCGTCAACCGAAATCCGAAAAGTATTGAACTCTGCTTGGGCTTCAGTTGGAGTGGTTTCAAACGAAGAGCACAAACTTGTAAGTATTGGTAAGGCGGGACGGGCGCGACACATGGGACTTCGACCGAAGACTCGTGGAGCTGCAAAGAACGCTGTTGATCACCCACATGGAGGTGGTGAAGGACGTTCTCCTCGAGGACACCGACGTCAACGAACCAAACAAGGACGACCAACAGGAAAGGGTCAAAAGACTCGTTCACCAAAGAAATACTCAAACAAACTTATTGTTCAACGCCGAAAACTTGGAAAAGTCATGGGCGGACAACGACAAAGTATGTCAAAGAAGTAATTCAATCAGAAAAAGAAAAACACCTCGTATGGGGTGTTTTTCTTTTGCTTGACTCAAGATAAACAATATCGTCTATGTAGAGAATTATTTAGTTATTAACTTATTTTACTTATCTTTTATCAAAGTTGTTGTTAGTCTATTAGGCCCACTTATTCCTGTCCCACACAATATCTGCATGAATGAAATTATTATTGAACTTATCTATAGGATTATCACTATTATTACTTGTAACTTCAATTAAAATACTGGATGTCGTAATGGTTGAAGAAATGAGTAAATCAATCACCGAAGAAAAAACACAACAACTATGTGAAAGAAGTAGCAACACTGCATTGGTTGGTTCTCCCCGAAATAATAATGCTTTTGGCAGATTTTTATTTTGTGACAAATAGACTAGGGGTAATTATGAAATTAATTGACCACGCAAAATATTAATTACTTATAAAAAAAGGAAGCCAAGGCTCCCTTTACTATAGATCACGTTTTGTCAGAGTTTTATTTTAAGCATTATAGCTCTGTACTTTTTGTAATCTGATTTTTTCATTGCAACCACAACCACATCTGGATCTATCCATACTTCATTCAGAGTTGAGGTTACTACTCCTGGAAGTCCTGGTCCAAATAGTTTGTGATAAGCAACGTGATCAGAATGACGAACAGAGGAGATATTTCTTTTTTCGTTGCCTCCCCCAGCACTTCTTGGTCTTCGATGGTGCCGTGTCCGTTTATCAGGAGAAACTACCTTCCTTAATGGTGTGGGTGGATTTTTATTAGCCTCTCTCTGCCTTGCTTTAGTTGACGATGAACTTCTAGCCATTTAATACCCCCAGTATCGTAATGGTTGTACTATTTTAGTTATACAAAACAAATAATATTGAGTCAATGCTTAGTATGCCGATAGCATCGTTGGTTAAAATGGTACAATACTCACAACTAATCAATTAATTACATTTATTATGAAAGTTTCAGGTTTTACTTCATCAATCCAGATTGTTTTTGTGGCAGTCACACTTTTTCTACTGGCTTTGCCAGTAGTTTCTAATGCCCAGTCTACAAATGAATGTTCATTTGGTCAGACTCTAGATATTGGAGTTGTAGATGAGAGCGTAAGGTGTCTACAAGTATATCTAAATAATAACGGGTTCGTTTTGGCGACAGAAGGTCCAGGGTCGCCAGGGAATGAGACAAACAAATTTGGTAGCTTAACAAAAGCTGCGGTTATTAAGTGGCAAGAAGACAAGGGAGTAAGTCCTACTAGTGGTGTGTTTGGACCAAAGTCACAAGCTGCCTACCTACTTAGTTTAGTTGCTAGTCTGGAGTCTCAAAAACCAGTAGCTATCCTCCCTAATCCTACTCCGCAACCGATTGTTGCTGGAGCTTCTACAGATGCAGACAGCGAAGCTCAAGAGGGTGCAGAAAGAATCCTAGGTGCAACTATGGAGATGATCTTGGATACTTTTGATGAACTAGAAGACTTACGTGATGATGATCCAGAAGAAGCTGAAGACATAGACGAAGATGTTCGTGATGTAATTGAGTCTCTATTTGATGCTTTACGAGCTTACTTTAGTGGTGACTACAAAAATGCAGAGGCAGATGCTGATGAAGTGTTAGATGATGCAACTAATGCTTTTGAGGACGCTGGTGGAGAATCAGAAGCTAGCGAAGCTGAAGACATCATTGAAGATGTCGAGGATTTGCTTGAGGATGTACAAGATATGTTCGAAGAGGCTGAAGACAAGGGAGATGATGTTGGTGACGCAGAAGATATGATTGAAGAAGCTGAGGATCTTCTCGATGACGCCCGAGAAGCTTTTGAAAATCGAATTTATCGACAAGCTATCAGCGACGCACTTGATGCAGAAGAATTGCTTGAAGACGCTGAGGATGAAATCGATATTGTTACTCAAAAAGATGCTGAAGAAGCAGTTGACGATGCAATCGATGCATTTGAAGAAGCAGAGGATGAAGTTGACGAAGCAGAAGAGGATGGTGACGAGGTAGAAGATTCGCAAGACCTTCTAGACGACGCAGAACGAGAAATCAAGAAAGCGGAAATTGCTCTAGACGATGAGGATTGGCAAGAAGCAATGGAGCGCGCAAAGAAGGCCGAAGATTTGATTGAAGATGCTCTGGATGATATCGGTTCATCTTCAGATGATGATGAGGATGAGGCGGAAGAAGCACTTGAGGATGCATGGGATGAGTATAGAGACGCAAAAGATGAAATCGAAGAAGCGGACGATGATGGCGACGATATTGGTGATGCTGAGGATTATCTAGATGAAGCCAAAGACTTATTAAATGATGCGGAAGATGCCCTAGATGATGAAGACTGGGATGAAGTAATGGATTTGGTTGATGATGCACTAGATGCGATTGATGACGCACTAGATGAACTCTAGAAAGTAGGTAAGTAAAAAAGCCGGCGCCCTCTGGGGCGCCGGCTTTTTTATTCTCCGGGTTTTCTGTTTCTCTCCTTGAATTCAAATTCGCGTAGTTTTTTGCTGGTTTTGAGTTGTGCTATCACAAAATCTGGTTTGTCTTTGGTGTGTACAGCAACTCGCTGGCTACTTTGCCCGCTTATAAGCAACTCAAAACCAGCCATTGTGTACGACACTGTAATGAATCTACCACCAGCACTTCTTTTGTTTGTACGAATTTCCCCTGGTGCTATCATCTTGATTCCAGAAATTTTCTCCAACTCACGCACCACCAAATCAGCCGTTTCTGTTAGGGTAGTGTGTTCTTTCCCTCGTGGCTTTGACATAGGAGTAGGGTAGCACGTATTTTAAATATAAAAAAAGCCGGAAGCGCATGCGCTTCCGGATTAGTAGAGTGTTTTTTAACAACAACTTGACCATGAATCATCCGTAATTGGAGTTTCTTTAAAGGTTGTTAGTTGAGAGAATAGCTTCTCTGGTAAATGAACGTCATAGTACTCGTGAATAAACTGCACTTCTGTTTGGCCGTCATATCTTATCCCGTCTCTTTCTTTAGAGCTCAATTCGCTATGTACTATGGCGTGAGCAAGACATTGGGGAGACAAAGTGTGGTCTGGATATATCGAGTAAGCAGTAACACTTTTGTGATGGATGTAACTATCGCGCCCCACAGTGAGAATTCTCTTATGCAGACGGTCCATCATTTCACCTTCTGATAACACACCTTCACTCAGAAGCAGATTTATTATTTTTGCTAGAGTATTGTTTGAACTAATAATCCTGTCCTCACTTATTGCTGTATTATCGATTGTTTCAAGAACAGCTTTTTTAAAAGAGTTCATCTTTCTTCTCCTTGAGTAGGGTTTCTCATGTGAAACTAACAAAAACTTAAGAATAAAGCAAATTATTGTTGACTTTTATAGTGATTTCCAGTATTCTCATCCCTGTTCCAACCTCAGGTGTGTTGCGCTATCTAGCGATACACCAAGAAGTTAAAATTAAAGAAACGAAGTTGGGAGTTCCCCTTAAGGCCGGCCGTTACCTGTCTTTCAGGGGGAATCCCAATACCGCACCTGTTACGTGCGGGTTTAAACGTATTAATTAAATAAAATGTCACGATCACTCTATAAAGGACCTTACGTAGACGAAAAGCTCCTCAAAAAGATCGCCGGAATAAAGCCCGGAGAGAGTGTAATCAAGACCTGGGCTCGAAACTCAGTAATCTCACCAGAAATGGTAGGTCACAAGTTTGGTGTTCATAACGGTCGCGATCACATCGAAGTCTTGGTAGCCGAAGAAATGGTAGGTCACAAGTTTGGAGAATTCTCTCCAACTAAGAAATTCCATCGTCACGGAGGTAAGATGCAGAAGGAACTAGAACAGAAGAAGAAGGAAGCTGAAATCGCAGCTGCTAAAGCCGCTAAATCCTCATAAGTAGTATGAAAGCAATTCTAAAAAACTACCGCCAGTCACCACGTAAGGTTCGCCTTATTGCTGACTTAGTGCGAGGGAAAAAAGCTTCAGAGGCACTTACAAACCTTCAGTTTGTAGACAAGCGAGCATCAGGACCTTTTTCTAAGGTAATCAGTTCTGCTATTGCCAACGCCAAGGACCAAGGAAAGAATGTAGAAAACCTCTTTATTAAGAGCGTTCAAGTCAACAAGGCTTCTACAATCAAGCGATCTATGCCACGAGCTCGTGGTTCTGCGTCGCGTATTAACAAGCGTAACAGCCATATCTCAGTTGAGCTCGGCGAGAAAAAATAGATATGACACACGTAGCACATCCATATATCCAACGGATTGGAGTAAACCGAGACTGGAAGAGTCGATGGTTCACAACCAGTCCGGAGAAATTCCGCGAATACATTCGTGTTGATGCCGCTCTTCGAAAGATGCTAAACAAGCGTCTAAAGGGAATGTCTGTCGACGCGGTTGAGATCGAGAGAAGTCAAAAGGATATCAAAATCATAATCAAGACTGCTCGACCAGGACTTATCATTGGTCGAAGTGGGGAAGGTATCACAAAGCTTAAGAAGGAGATTGACCTATTTTTGCGAAAGCAAAAAATGACTGACAAGCCAGAACTTAAGATTGATATTGAAGAAATCCGTTCACCAGAATCATCAGCTCGAATTGTTGGGCAAATGATTGCTGAAGGACTAGAAAAAAGAATGACTTTCCGACGAGTAATGAAACAAACTGTCGAGAAAGTGATGGCAAATCGAGACGTTGAAGGAGTGCGTGTCATTCTTTCTGGACGTCTAGGAGGAGCTGACATGGCTCGAAAAGAAGAGCTAAAGAAAGGTCGAGTACCACTACAAACTCTTCGAGCAGACATTGACTTTGCTCGAGTTGAAGCCAACCTACCTTACGGTGTGATTGGTATCAAAGTTTGGATTTACCGAGGCGAAGTGTTTGCTGACCGAAAGGCTGGCCAGCAAGACGTTGAGGCTCGTCCAACTCATAACCGATAATTCTGCTTATGTTATTTCCAAAGAAAGTAAAACACCGAAAGTGGCAGACTAATCGTATTAGCGAAGCGAGACGAAATCGTCCAGACACTCGAGGTATCACTGTTTCATACGGTGAATACGGACTCAAAGCAACATCAGCTTCACGAGTTAAGTCAAATCAAATTGAAGCTGCCCGTCGAGTTATTTCTCGAACAATGGGTAAGACAGGAAGAATCTGGATTCGAATTTTCCCAGATCGACCAATTACTCAGAAAGCAGCCGAGGTACCGATGGGTAAAGGTAAAGGAGATCCAGACCACTTCGTATTCGAAGTGCAACCAGGACGAATTATCTTTGAAGTTGACGGAGTACCAGAAGAAATTGCAAAAGAAGCCTTTCGAAAGGCTTGTGCAAAATTACCAGTTCAAGGAAAGCTCGTGCGTCGTGAAGACACACGTGTGTAATCTCTAAGCCTATGACAAAAATGCAAGACATCAAAAAGAAGTCTGATGCAGAACTTACCGAAATGGTACAGACTGCTCGCAACACTGTACGGGAAGAGCGTTTCAAGGATAAGTTTGCTCGTAAGGCAAGCATAATCCGAAATGCCAAAACAGAGATTGCCCGTGCTCTCACCGAGCTCACTGCTCGCCGAAATAACGGAGATACAAAATAGCGTATGACTACAGTAGAAAAAACATCAAATGGTCGCGTGCTCCGCGGAAAAGTAGTAGCTTCAAAAATGACTGATACTATTACTGTCGCTGTAGAGCGATACGTGAAGCATCCAAAGTACAAAAAGTACTTGCGACGTACGAAGAAATTCCTCGTACATGACAAAGGAAACACCGCCAAGGTTGGCGATACGGTCGACATTATTGAAGTACGCCCAATCTCAAAGCGAAAGTCTTTCGAGCTTGTAACCACAAAGTAATATGATTCAGCCACAATCAGTCGTGAAAATAACCGACAACTCAGGAGGAAAAATTGGCCGAGTATTTAAGGTACTTGGTGGTTCAAAGAAGCGATATGCAGAGCTTGGAGAAATGGTTGTACTAGCTGTACAAACAGCAGAACCTAGAAAGCAAGTTAAGAAGAAGGACGTTGTATACGGAGTAGTTGTTCGACAACGAAAGCCATTCCGACGAAAGGACGGTTCTTATGTGAGCTTTGACGACAACGCAGTTGTGCTTGTCGACAAGGAAAAGCGAGAACCAAAAGCAAACCGTGTGTTTGGTCCGATTCCTCGAGAACTTGGAGAAGCTGGTTATCAGAAAATTGTTTCATTGGCTCCAGAAGTCGTGTAATAACTAATTCAATAACAAGCGTATGAAAATAAGAAAGGGAGACACTGTAAAAGTTATTGCTGGAAAGGATAAGGGAAAGACTGGAACAGTCCTACTTACCTTGACTGACACTGAGCAGGTCGTAATCGAAGGAGTGAATGAAGTAAAGCGACACCAAAAGAATCGTCGAACTCGTTCACAAGGACAAATTATTGAAAAAAGCATGCCGATTCACGTTTCTAACGTGTCACTGATGGAGGGAAACAAAGCTGTTCGAGCTGGTTATATCTTCGAAGGTGAGGGAGACAAGCGAAAGAAAGTTCGTGTTGCTCGACCAAGCGGTAAGAAAATATAAATTCTTTAGAGTATGGAAACTGTACAGACTCAGCTTGCTTCAGTGTTTGAAACTTTGAAAAAAGATTTCGGATACCAGAACGTAAACCAAGCACCAACTATTGAAAAAGTTGTTATCTCAGTCGGAACCGGACGAGTTGACGACAAAGCAAAGATTGCTCTTATCCAAGACAGACTTGCTAAGATTACTGGTCAAAAAGCTGCGCCACGAAAGGCAAAGCAATCAATTGCTTCATTTAAGCTTCGCGAGGGTGATGTAATTGGTTACCAAGTAACACTACGTGGACAACGAAAGATTGATTTTCTAAATAAATTAATTCACGTTGCTATCCCACAAACTCGAGACTTCCGTGGTCTACGCACAACATCTATAGATGAAATGGGTAACTACACTCTTGGTATCAAGGACAATACAATTTTCCCTGAAACTGCAGAAGAAGATATTCGAGATGTGTTTGGTATGTCTATCACTTTAGTGACGACTGCTAAGACAAAAGAAGAATCAGAAGCACTTCTTCGACACATCGGCATGCCGTTGCAAAAAGCCGAGTAGGTTTTTTAGAAAGCAAACTGCTTTGCTTTCGGCAAGGGCATGAGGCGGAGACATGTTTCTTTTTCTCTCCTAGAAAAAGAAACAGTCGAGCCCGGGGAGGAAGTTCTTATGAGCGTAAGCGAATTAGAAACTTGACCCTCCCGTTGATTAAAAAAGAAGAGGTAAAATAAGCTTCAAACAGAAGAGTAAAAACCGGCCCTGTATAGGCCGGTTTTTACTATGATTTAAATAAAAACCGAGAGCTAAGCGCTCTCGGCCAGTCTCGGTTATTGGTTTACCGAGATAATGTTTTCATCATTGATCTGAGGGTTTGATAGTGTCTTGGGTTGGTCGCTTGCAGTTTGGCCAACCTTTCGGTCACCGCCTCAGTTTCCCTATCAGTCAGGAAGTCGATTGATTCAATATGCGAAGGTAGTTTCCCTCCTGTGAACTTTATGCGTTCACCTCTTTCCTGCAAAAATGACATTCCCAGCAGTGGCCATCTCTTTAGGTCGATATCTTCAATGAAATGGCCGATTAGAATAGGCTCTTTTGCCTTGCGGGATAGCCTATACTTCGAAACAAAGAAGAATAATCTTTTTCTGGTTCCTTTAAACGTGATTGCCAGGAAACCTTTGTTTACAAAGATGTTCGACATTCGGCGTGAAGTCTCGAGGTCGTAGTGACCAAACAAGTATTCATCCGCATCGATTTTCTTGGTGTTGTCACCCTTCAGCAAGGTCAGTATTCGCCGTGGGTCGCCCTTTGGGTGTCTGCTTGTAGCTTCCATCTATTTCTCCCTGTAAATTGAGTCGATTGACTCTAGAACTAAACCGATGAGAATATATCACGTGATTTGTTGATGTCAATGTGAGAAGGCTAAAATACTATTGCTATTTAACGAAATTCTGGTATTCTTGCGGGCAAGACGAACAGGCGCCTACTTAGGGCAACCTGCCGTTGAACCCAGTGAAATACGAAAGCGAAGCTTTCGTCAGCGTAAGCACATTTCATCGGGGGATTTATCAAGAGGCACGTCACCATTTCTAGGTGATACGGTCTCATAAACAATAAAATACAGTGGCTAGAAAAGCTTTAATTCTCCGTTCTGAACGGACACCAAAGTTTAAGTCTCGTGTTGTCCGACGCTGCAAACTTTGCGGTCGTGGAAAAGGATATATGCGTGACTTTGCAACGTGCCGAATTTGCTTCCGCGAACTCGCACATGAAGGACATATACCAGGCGTAAGAAAATCATCATGGTAGGCGATACAATTGGCGATTTGATAATTCGTCTGAAGAACGCTGGCGCAATTGGTAAGGATTCAGTTTCTGTTCCTTATTCAAAGCTCCGAGAAGCAGTTCTCAACAAATTAGTTGATGCAGGATACATTTCTGCAGTTTCAACAAAAGGAAAGCAGGTACAAGAAAAAACCCTCGAAGTGACACTTAGTTATGAAAACGGTGAACACCGAATCAGCGGTGTGAAGCGTATTTCAAAGCCAGGTCGACGTCTCTACACGAAGGTTGCTGATTTACACCCAGTTAAGTTTGGGAAGGGTCACCTTATTCTTTCAACTCCAGCCGGTATTTTGACTAATACTGAAGCTAAAGAGAAGAAAGTAGGAGGCGAACAACTTTTCATTATTTGGTAAGTATGAGTCGACTAGGAAAAATTCCAGTAGCAATTCCCGGAGGAGTTACAGTAACTCTAGAGAACGGACTACTGACGGTAAAAGGACCAAAGGCAACTTTAACTCGTGAATTCAAAAACGATGTTGAAGTAAAAATTGAAGGCGACACAGTAACTATGTCTCCAGGAGATACTCCAGAAGCTAAGGCTCTTTGGGGAACTTATGCAGCGCACTTACGTAACATGATTACTGGAGTGACTGAAGGTTTCACTAAAGTTCTTGAAATCGAAGGAGTTGGTTACCGAGCTGAAGTAAAAGGAAAGGAAATCGTACTAAACGTAGGTTTCTCTCACCAAGTAATGCTTGAAATTCCAGAAGGTATTTCAGCAGAAGTGGTAAAGAACGTAATCACTCTTACTGGAGCTGATAAGGACGCTCTTGGACAGTTTGCTGCCAATGTGCGAAAGGTTAAGAAGCCTGAACCATACAAAGGAAAGGGTATTCGATACCAAGGTGAATACATTATTCGTAAGCAAGGTAAGAAGGCTGTTTAGTCTTGTAATAATTCAATATGGAAAAATCACAATACAAAACAGAAATGAGAACCAAACGACACAGTCGTTTGCGTCACAAGGTTTCTGGTACAGCCGAACGACCTCGTTTAGCGGTATTCCGAAGTAACACATCTGTCTACGCACAGTTGATTGATGATGTTGCTGGTAAGACACTAGCTGCTGCTGATTCTCGAAAGGAGAAGAAAGGAACAGCTGTAGAAAAAGCAAAAATCGTTGGAGCAGAGATTGCAAAGAAGGCAGGAGCAGCAAAAATTACTGAAGTGGTTTTCGACCGTGGAGGTTTCCGGTACCAAGGTATCGTAGCAGCTTTAGCTGATGCAGCTCGAGAAGGAGGTCTAAAATTCTAAATTAATTATTATGTCAGAAACAAAACAGCAGGAAGCTACAACTGACGTTAAGTCAGATGCTGTAGTTGAAAAAACTACAGAAGCTGTGCCGACAACGGCACCAGCTACCGATGCACCAGCTGCGACAACAGGGGACCGAGGTCCACGTCGCCGCCGAGGTGGAAACGATAGAAGAGGCGGAGGACAAGGTGGTCGTCGACCACGTCGTGGAGGACGTCATGAACGAGTTCGACCAGAGTTCGATCAAAAGATTGTCAGTATCCGACGAGTTACTCGTGTGATGGCCGGAGGACGACGTTTCTCTTTCTCAGTTTCAATGGTTATTGGAGATAAAAAAGGTAAGGTAGGAGTAGGAGTCGGTAAAGCTGGCGATACTCAACTTGCTATCGAAAAGGCTGTACGAGACGCAAAGAAGAAAATGATTGTAGTACCAATGGATAAGGACGGACGTATTCCTCATGATGTACACGTAAAGTATGCTTCAAGTGAGGTTATGATTATGCCAGCGCCAGGTCGTGGACTTGTAGCCGGATCATCAGTTCGAACTGTTCTAGAGTTAGCTGGAGTAAAGGACGTTACAGCAAAGCTATTCTCACGAAGTAAGAACAAACTTAACAACGCTCGCGCTGCTGTCGAAGCGCTTAAGCAACTTAAGAAAGGCTAGTGTATGCAACTTCATGAACTAAAACCAACAGCACCACGAAAGTCAGCCAAAAGAATTGGTCGCGGTGGAAAGCGTGGTAAGACCTCAGGAAAGGGGCACAAGGGACAAAAGGCACGAACAGGTAACAGTACTCGTCCAGAAATGCGAGAGCTAATCAAGAAGCTTCCAAAGCTTCGTGGTCATGGTGTAAACCGAGCTCGAACAGTTAATTCAGAACGAGTTCTACCAGTTGTTGTAAATGTGTCTGCTCTAGAAACAGCTTTTGAAGCTGGGGCTACAGTATCACCAAAGACTCTAGTTGTTGCTGGAGTGATTTCAACTACTCGAAAACAAGCGCCAAAAGTTAAGATTCTAGGTAATGGAAGTCTAACTAAGAAACTAACGATAGAAGATTGTCAGGTCTCGCAGTCAGCGAAAGAAAAAGTAGAGAAAGCTGGCGGAAGCGTGAAATAAGCGGTAGCATTAAGCTTATGCAAACATTCCTTCACAAACTTAAAGTAATCTTTACCGAACCAGCTATACGAAACCGAGTACTATTTGTACTAGGGGCGTTAGTAATCTTCCGAGCTTTGGCCTCAATTCCAATTCCAGGAGTTGACCAAGTAGTACTGGAACAGTTCTTCTCAAACAACCAATTTCTAGGACTCCTAAACATCTTCTCTGGAGGTGGTTTGGCAAACCTTTCAATTGTAATGCTTGGTGTTGGGCCGTTTATTACAGCTTCAATTATCATGCAACTCTTGACTGTAATGACTCCAAAACTTAAGAGTCTTTACACTGAGGAAGGAGAAGCTGGACGAGCTAAGTTTACACAGTACAGTCGTATGCTTACTCTTCCATTGGCTATTCTTCAAGGTTTTGGTTTCCTAACTCTTCTACAGAGTCAGGGGGTAATCTCTGGACTAACTACATTTGATTTCGTGGTAAACGTTATCTTGGTTGTAGCCGGCTCAGTATTATTGATGTGGATTGGTGAACTGGTTACAGAATACGGTATTGGTAATGGTGTTTCTATCCTCATCTTTGCTGGAATCGTAGCCGGTCTTCCTGCCACAGCTAGTCAGCTTCTATTGAACTATGACCCTTCTCAACTACCTCTATATGTTGGATTCGCTATCGTTGCGATTGGTATCATCTATGCAGTGGTGGTAATGACAGAAGCAGAACGACCAGTGCCTATTACTTACGCTAAGCAAAGTCGGGGTGGTTCGACTTATGGGTCTAGTCAGTCTTACTTGCCAATGCGTCTTAACCAAGCTGGTGTTATTCCAATCATCTTTGCGCTTTCAATTATTTTGTTCCCGCAAATGGTATTGAATATTCTTTCAGCCTTTGATTTGCCTTGGGTGGCACAAGCTAATGAAGTAGTGACTGGTTTCTTGAATAACCAGTGGGCATATGGAGGTACATACTTCACCTTAGTATTCCTTTTCACTTTCTTCTATACAGCGGTGACTTTCGACCCAGATGCAGTGTCAAAGAACTTACAAAGAAGCGGAGGTTTTATCCCAGGGATTCGTCCAGGTGGTCACACCTCAGAATACCTAGGAAATCTAGTTACTCGTCTTACATTAGTAGGAGCTCTCTTCCTTGGTGTCGTAGCCGTTCTTCCAGTTGGTATGCAAATTGCTACTGGTGTAACAGCTTTGGCGATTGGAGGTACAGCCGTATTGATTGTGGTATCAGTGGTTCTCGATTTGATTCGACGACTCGATGCACAAGTCTCGATGCGAGAGTACTAATTTCCTGAAATCACTTCATCTGCGTCGTTAAGCTTCGGAAAATTTCCTCACTTATCTTGCATCTAAAGTAAAAGAAAAGACCCTTTCGGGTCTTTTCTTTTTAATATTGGTTCTTGTATGAATACCCCAAAGGAACCTCATTGTGTCTTGGTTCCCAAACTTCAGAGTCTAACCACTCTCGATAAGCATCAAATACTGCTATGGCTACAGACTGCGGATTTTGACGTGAGGTGTCGATTACAAAATCAAAGTTGTTTTTGTTGTAAGGATCTACCCCGTACATAGCTTTAAATCTCGACTGTTCATTTAGCATTCTCTCTTTAACTTGTCTTGAGACGTCACTTAGAGAAGAAGAGCTGGTACCAACAGCCTTACGCATACTGTTGCTAACAGTGTCTTTAAAGATTCGTGCAGTAGCAATTTCTAAATCTAAATCCAAATACACTTTAAAAGATTCTGGTATCCAGTAGAACCCAAGTCTTGAATCAACCACAATATCTTTCTTGTCACGAAGTGCACGGAGTTGTTCGTCTACTTTGTCATCCAAATCGTGGTCTGTCTCCGCCTTTTGGTTGTACTCCTCAAGTGTCATGTGGCTTTTAGCAAGAATCTGCCTAACCATATCTCCTGAGGAGTGTCGGGTATAGTTTAAGAGCTCAGCCACCTTGTCAGCCGTTGAGGATTTTCCGCTTCCTGGCTTTCCGGAAAGGGTAATTATGTGTTTCTTTTTCATGCGGTATTTAGCATATCATATTGTTGCGTGACAGGTAAAAAGTTGCTACTCTCTGTTAGCAATGAATACAGATTTGACTGAAATACGCGGACACGTTGTGGTCGTCATGGCCCCAATGGGAAGCGGAAAAGGCACAATCATTAAAAGTGCTTTAGAAGAGTACCCGACCGTCTACGAGACGGTTTCTTGCACTTCTAGAGCAGTGCGACCGGGAGAGGTAGATGGTGTTCAATACCATTTTCTTTCTTTGGAAGCTTTTGATAAGAAAATAGAAGATGGAGAGTTTCTAGAATGGGCAGAATTTGCTGGACATAAGTACGGCACGCTAAAAAGCGAAATTCTCCCGAAGCTAGCAGAAAAGCAAGTTGTGATAGTTGAGATAGAGCTACAGGGAGTAGAACAGTTGTTAGAACTTCTTCCTAGAGAACATATGACAATCACTTACATCGAAGCTGGTGGCTGGGAGGTGCTTCGGGCGCGCGCCGAAGCGCGCGCCCCAATGGGCGAAGAAGAAATGTCGGCAAGACACGATAGATTTTTAATCGAACAAAAAGCCAAACCAATCGCTGACGTAGTTATCGATAATAGCAATGATTTAGAATCAGCTTATTCAGAATTTAAGACTGTAATTGAAGACGCTTTCAAGAAATGTAAATAATAAATATGAAACCAACCACAGTTATTTTTATTGGTCCACAAGGAAGTGGAAAGGGAACACAAATTGAACTCCTGTATAAAGTTATTTCTGAACAGGACCCACTTCGAAGAATCGTAGATATCCAAACGGGTCGTCGTTTTAGAGCTTTGTCAGCTAAGCGAGAAACTTTTGCTGAGAGAAAAATTGAACAAACTCTAGACACAGGAATGTTGCAACCAGATTTTTTGACACACATTCTTTGGGGTCAGGCCATGCTTGATCAGTTGGATCCAAATAGTCATTTGTTGATTGATGGTTTTCCTCGCACTGTGAATCAGGCTCAGGTTCTTGAAGACGCTTTAGATTTTTTTGAGAGAGAAGATTTGCATATAATCAACCTTGATACACCAGAAGAAATTGTTCGTAAAAGAATGCAAGAGCGGGCTAGGGATGATGATACTGAAGATTCGATAGAAACTAGACTCCGATGGTATCGAGAGGATACTTTGCCGGTTTTGGATTACTACCGCGTTCGACCTGATACGTTTGTACATGATTTAGATGGAACAGATTCGATTGAGGGGGTTCATTCTCAAATTCTGAAGGCATTAAAATTACAAGACTAAATCATACGACTTTTATGATTAACAAAAAAACACCAGAAGAAATTGAGGCTTTAGGAGAAGCTGGTCATATTTTGGCTAAGATACTTAAAGAGTTGGCCAAAGAGGCTGTGGCAGGAGCAACCACCTTAGATATCGATGACAGAGCAATGGAGCTGGTAGAGGAATATGATGTTGAGCCTATTTTGCTTGGATACCACCCAGGTTTTGCTGATAGGCCGTACCCAGCAGCAGTTTGTGTGTCGGTAAATAACTGTGTTCAGCACGGAATACCTTCTTCTGATGTAGTTTTGCATGAAGGCGATGTGGTTAATATCGATATGTCGATTGCTTATCAAGGTATGGTAGTAGATTCTGGACTTACTGTTGGAGTGGGAGAAATTGATGACGAAGCTCGGCGACTATTAGCTTGTACTCAGGAAGCGCTTGCTCATGGCATTAAGGCAGCTCAACCGGGGGGACATATTGGTGACATTAGTGAAGCAGTACAAAAGTTTGTTGAGTCACGTGGCTTCTCAGTGGTAGAGGTTCTCTGTGGGCACGGAGTTGGTTATGAAATTCACGAAGAGCCGAACATTCCAAACTTTGGAAAGGCTGGGACAGGTCCAAAGATAGAAGTTGGACACGTATATGCCATTGAGCCGATTGTGAATGTTGGTAAGCCAGACGTTTTCTTCGATGACGAAGGCGACGGTTATAGTGTCTATACTGCTGACGAGTCATGGAGTGCTCATTTTGAGCATACTGTGGCTATTACAGAGGATGGTCCAATCATTCTGACTAAATAATTAGACCTTTAGTTTTAACAGTCTTTTTGCTATACTGCTCCCACTTTAATTTTATATTTATGACAAAACATCCAAATCAAGAACGCTCACTAGTTCTACTTAAGACTGACGCGGTACAACGTAGTTTGGTCGGAGAAATTATCAAGCGGTTTGAACAAACTGGTTTAAAAATCAGCGCACTTAAAATGGTTGAAGCGACAGAAGAACAACTTCTGAGTCACTATCACAAGGACGACGCTTGGTACCAAAAGAAAGGAGAAGGAATTGTAGAGGATCTAAAATCACAAGGAAAAGAAATAGAGAAGGAAGCTATCGAGTACGGCAAAGATATAATTCGAACTGTAGTTAAGTACATGCAGGCTAGTCCGATTGTCGCTTTAGTATTTGAAGGGAACAAGGCTACTTCAGTAGTAACAAAGATTGTTGGTTCAACCGAACCTTCGACTTCAGACGTGGGAACAATAAGAGGAGACTACACATTAGACTCATTTAGCCACGCTACTTACGAGAACCGAGCGGTACGAAACTTGGTTCATCAATCAGAATCTCCAGAAGAAGCGGAGCGAGAAATTGCTATCTGGTTCAAGGATGATGAAATCATGAAGTATACAACTGCTCAAGAGAGAATTCTTTACGATGTAAATCTAGACGGAACTCCTGAATAGTTTTAGGATTTGTTATTAGACGGCCGGGCCCTTTGGGCCCGGCCGTTTTTCTGATACCATAATAAGTGGAATCATATTACGTATGTTCCGATTACGTATTTTAAGGGCTGTCGGAAGTCGTGCCTTGTGCCGAAGACCATCACGGGTCATCGAATAGTCGAGTCAGATAAGACGCCCACCTGATTTTTAATCGGGGGCATACGTTTGTGATTCCTTAGAAAAGACACCCCCTCCAGGGTGTTTTTTCTTGCTTGAGTAAATACCCGAAGGGTATATTACGAAAGTACGCCAGTAATCTGCTCCTTTCCTAGAGCAGATTATCGGTGTAAGTCTAACGCTCATATAGATCCTTTCCTTGATTAAAATCTGAGTATGACCAACAACTACTTCCTCCTTTGTAGGATATTGATATACTTAACTTATGAAAAATCTTAGAAATTTCTTGCTGCCGTTTAGTTTTTTTATTGTAATGGAATTCCTTGCTTATGATTGGCTTTATCCGAAAATGGGTGAACACAGCACAGAAGATTTTATTTCTGCAACTATAATTATTTCTATTACATCAATAATAATATTAATTTTTCAACTAAACACAAAAGAAAGTCCTAGAAGAAAAAGACATACAGTAATCCAGTATGTAGTATCTGCCTTGGTTTTGATCCCTAATATGTGGGACACAGGGTCAATCGGTTTAGGTATATGGATGGCTTGGTTATTTCTTACTTTTATTCTTACTCCAATTAACATTTTATTCTATGATGAAGGGGTGTACTCTTCTATTTGGAGAAATGTGTTTAAAAAAGAAATACCGAAACCTCTTTTTTACGTTGTCTCAGCTGGATTAATCATTTACTTACTAAAAGAACTAATTTAACGTCTTTAAACAAGATAGAGTCAAAACTGTATTCTATATAATATGCCCCACAAGCGAATAATCCTATTTTTGATACTTTCAGTCGCTTTCGCGACAACCCATTACTTTGCTGGACTAGCTTCATTGTATTGGTATTTCTGGTGGTTTGATATTTTGATGCATTTTTGGGGAGGTATTTTGATTGGGTTAGGAGTGCATGTTTTTGGTTCATTTAGTGTGATTAGTATAAGACCAAATCTTCTTCAGTTATTAGTAACGATTGCAATGGTTACTCTTTCGTGGGAAATCTTTGAGCGCGTCTATGGCTTATACAATCCTGATGGATATATATTAGATACTGTAATTGATATTTCGTTGGGCTTCAGCGGGGGATTACTCGCACATGCTATCCTGCGTAGATATACAATGAAATAATATGAGTTCGACATTAGGTTTTTATGGAGGGGTAGGTTCAGTGACGGGAGCAAATTTCATGCTTGATACAGGTAGGCTGGCTATCTTGGTAGATTGTGGTTTGGTACAAGGTGATAAATTCGCACAAGAAATAAATGCCAAGGATTTTGCTTATGATCCTTCACATGTAGATGTGTTGTTTGTTACTCACGCGCACGCTGACCACATTGGACGTATACCAAAGCTGGTAAAAGATGGCTTTAGGGGCCTTATTTATTCGACCACTCCAACAAAAGACTTGGCAACGATAATGTTTGATGACGCTCTCCACATAATGGAGTATGAAGCCAAGCGAGATGATAGAAAGCCACTATTTAGTCAAAATGATATTGATTTAGCTTTGTCACTATGGAAGACGACTGGCTATCACGAAGAGATAAAGCTCGAAGATGACGTGACGGCTATTTTTACTGATGCTGGACATATTCTTGGTTCAGCAATGGTGCAACTGACGCGCGACGGCAAAAAAGTTGTGTTCACTGGCGATGTTGGGAATGTACCTCAGCCTCTTCTAGGTCGCCCTGAAGTGCCGGTTGGTTATGACTATATGGTAATGGAAAGTGTGTACGGAGATAGGGTGCACGAAGAAGTAGAGGAGAGAACAGCCATTCTCCAACACTACATTGAAGAGACAATTAGAAAGCAAGGAACTCTCATTATTCCAGCCTTTTCTCTTGAGAGAACCCAAGGAATATTATTTGAAATAAATAATATGATTGAATCTGGTGCGGTGCCACCAATTAAAACTTATCTAGATTCACCGCTAGCGATTCGGGTAACCGATGTCTATAGAAATTCAAATGAATATCTAAAACCAGAAGTCCAAGATCAGATAGAGGCAGGGGACGACATCTTTTCTTTCGAAGGTCTGTCATTTACAGAAACAATGAAAGAGTCTAGTCAGATAGCCAAGTTTGGCGGACCAAAGATTATCATCGCTGGTTCTGGTATGAGTCATGGTGGAAGAATCCGTCAGCATGAAAAACAATTTTTAGGCGATGCCAACACCACTCTTCTTTTGGTTGGTTATCAAACCGTTGGCAGTGTTGGGAGGTTGCTTCAAGATGGTGCCAAGCAAGTTTTTATTGATAAAGTAGCAGTGAGGGTGAAGGCACAGGTAGCAACAATTCGCGGATTCTCAGGTCATGCTGACCGCAATCAGCTAATAGACTTGGTCTATGGAGGCTGTAAGGACGCTAAGCAGGTGTTTGTGACAATGGGGGAGGAAAAGGCTTCATTGTTCCTTACACAGCGTCTCAGAGACTATCTTGGAGTAAATGCAATTGCACCAGAAGCTAACGCTGAAGTGGAAATAGATTTCTAGTTTTATGGAAAAATTTGGTAGTTCAAATGAATCGTCTGAAGGATTAAGAGGTTATGCAAGATCAGAAAGAATTACAATCAACGACAGTTCGGATTTGGAGTTATTAAAAGTTAAGCATACTTCCGAAACCCTTGAAAGCTATCGAAATGAGATAGAAGTTTTTGTGTCTGAAGCCAGTGTTCTGGTCAGTGAGATGGTGGTTCTACCAGAGGATATAGACGAAAATTCACAGGAGATAGAGAGGTTTTATAGTGAAATTACTAAAATGGCTATGGAAAGTGGAATCCCAGTACATGTTGCTGACCCAGAAAGGAGATTTTCTCAAGCCCTCATAAATAGATGTGTTTCAATTGCTCCTGGGATAGCAGCTGTAGGTTCAGGTGGTTACTTGGCTCGGAAACTGTATAGTATTGCAGAAAATCTGCATAATACAAAAAACAACAAAAAGGATGAGCCGGTAATGTCCCGTAGAAGTTTTTTAAAGATGGGTGCGGCAGCCGGAGTTACTGCCTTAGGCGGTGCTCATATGTTGGCGAGTTTGTTAGAGGAGATGCGTATAAGTAAAGAAAAAGGTGATTTATTAGAGTCCGTTTTATTAGACTCCTTAGATTACCGCAATGCACTAGTTGCTAAAAAAATTATTGAATTATCTGCATCGTATCAAAAGGTATCATCGGTATACGGCGGAGCCCACGCGCCAGGAATTAGAAAGTATTTGTCAGACCCAGAAATGCTTGAAGAGAAACTTTTGACTTACTCTAAAACATTTGGGCTATTTAATGATGAAGAACCGATAGAGTATGATTTTGCTAAATAAAGTATAAGAAAAGATATGTACAACCATGAACCTGCAAATTACGAATGTCCACTATGTATAGTTTCGTCGGGCGGGGAAACTGAATACAATAAGCAGTCAGACATAGTATTTGAAAATGATGATGTTTTAGCCTTTGTTTCCCCTAAGTGGTGGGTGAACAACCCAGGTAACATTATGGTTATCCCTAAAGAACATGTTGAGAACATATATGATATTTCAGACGAGCTTTTAGCTAAAGTACAAGTTGTTGGTAAGAAAGTTGCTTTGGCTATGAAAGAGGTCTATAGATGTGACGCTACCTCCTTCCGTCAACATAATGAGCCGGTTGGTAATCAAGATGTTTGGCACTATCACCTACACGTTTTTCCAAGATGGGAAGGAGATGATTTATACATAAATCACAAAAATAAATCATTTGTTGAAGCTGAGAAGAGAGAGGTGTACGCAAAAAAACTTAGGGTATATTTTAATAATAATAAATAAAACCGCTGGCCTTAGGGCCAGCGGTTTTTTGTTGGAGTATGAAACTTATTTTGAAGCCTCTGCAACAACTCGATCAAATGCTTCTGGATTTTCAACTGCTAGAGTAGCAAGAATCTTTCGGTCGATTTCGATATTCTTATCCTTTAGAGCCTTGATAAACCGGCTGTACTTGATGCCATGTGACATAAGTGCTGCGTTGATTCGGACAGTCCAGAGACGACGGAAGTCGTTCTTCTTGTCTTTTCGGTGAGCAAAAGCGTAAGTCTGAGCGTGATAAATAGCTTCACGAGCTTGCTTCTTTTTTGTTGAGCGACCGAACCGATATCCTTTTACTTCAGCAAGAATATTTTTTCGACGCTTTTGGGCCATTAAGCCTCCTTTTACACGTGCCATATTAATTCGTTACAGATTGATAATTAAGCGCCTGTCTTTGGAAGGAATCGACGTGTGATTCGCTTGCTCATAGTTAGAAGCTGAGTACGCTTTCGACGTAGTCGCTGCTGACCAGTTTGGCGGGCATTGAAGTGGTTTTGACCAGGTCGACGAGCAACTAACTTGCCGTTCTTGGTTACTTTAATGCGCTTAGTAAATGATTTATTTGTTTTCATAGTAGATTTTTTTGATCGGGCTTGTGTCACAGGGAAATGACAAAGTGGGCAAAATATACAGTATTTAGGGTCAAAAGTCCAGTAAATTTAGAGATGATAAGGAATAAAAAGTACACCAGACTCAATCTGTGCTAGATTACTAACGATATGAAACAATTTATTAAAGAAACTCTTGAACAAGCTGGAGACGAGATAATGAAGTTTTATGGCTCTAGAGAGGTGTTATATACAAAAGAAAATGTTTCAGATGTAGTTACCAAGGCTGATTTGGCTTCGAATCGCATCATTGTTGAAGCTATAAAAGAAAAATTTCCAGACCACGGAATTGTGTCTGAGGAGGATGAAGGTTATCAAATAACTGCAGACAACCTCTGGTACATAGACCCGTTAGACGGAACAAGAAATTTTTCAACTACAGTGCCACTTTTTGGAATCAATATCTCGATGGCCAATAATGGGGTCGTAACTCATGCGGCAATTTACCAGCCGATAACTAAAGAGTTTGTTTATGCTGAGGTAGGGCAGGGAACTTTTCTGAATGGTGAGAAGGTAACTTTTTCTAAAGTAGAGAAATGGGAAAATTCATACGGTCTTACACCAATTAGCCCATCTTTGGAAACAGATGCGGTTAAACAAAAAATTTATGAGTTATCAAATAAAACTGCTTGGATGAACTCGTTGGCTAGTTCAGCAGTTGCTGGTGCCTTGGTGTCTACTGGTAGAAGAGATTGGTATTTTACTCCTAATAGCAATACTTGGGATTTGGCAGCCAATTCCTTAATCGCGAAAGAAGCAGGGGCAGTTGTAACTAATCTCGCTGGAGAAGACTATAAGCCAGGGGACCAAGGTTTAGTTATTGCAAACGAAACTCTTCATCCAAAATTATTGGAAATCGTCAAAAACGGATACGGGGTATAAAAACAGGCGGGACCTTCGGTCCCGCCTGTTTTTATATCTTAAATCATTCCTCCTTCAAGCAAGTCATCCAGCGACTTCTTTTTTGATTTAGTTTCCTTGGCTGGTGCTTCCTTCTTCTTGGTTACTTCCTTCTTTTCAGCTTCCAGAATCTTTGGTTTTTGAATTTTTGCTCCCGGCACTCTTTCTAAAGTAGTTGTAAAGCCTTTAGGGCTTTTCTTCATTGGATCAGCAATTTTATATTCGTAAGGGATGATTTTTAGGAATCTTTGTAGTCTTTCCTTGAGGAATCCGGCTTCCATGTATTTGTATCGTCCCCACAAAAACAAGTCCACTTTAACTCGGTGGCCTTCTTCCAACCACTCAGCGACTCGTTTCGCTTTTAGTTGCTGGTCGTGTTCGCCAGTTCCGATTTTTACCTGAACGCTTTTTGTTTCTGTGACATGTGCTTTTGCTTTTGCTTTGCTAGCTTTTCGTTTGGTATCGTATCGATATTGCCCGAAGTCCATTATTTTAGCTACTGGCGGTTTTGCTTTTGGAGAAATTTCAATCAAGTCAAGCTTAAATTTTTCAGCTTGTTTGAGAGCATCTGCAAGGGAGAGCGTACCAAGATTTTCTCCTTCAGGCCCAACAACTCTTAGTTCAGACGCACGAATCGCCTTGTTAATCTTTGTTCGAGTGTCTTTTCCTGAAAATCTTTGACGTGGTTTTTGCAAATTGAATGGGTTTATTTAATAAACTACGTGACCAACCTACTTATTTAATTTTGTGAAAGGGTAAATAAGTTAGCGACGTAACGTTGTATCAAAATGTACCACAAAACCCTTGTTTTGCAATACGTATTATTAAATCCCAGGCAAAGTCAGCTGTTTCGTTATTGACATAATCATATTTTCTGTCTACTACATATTTAAAGTAGGTGGTACAATCATGAGCACATGGAAAGTTCCTCAGAAGAAAAGAAGACACCTAGAAAATCAACCCGAACTCGTACTAGAGCAAGGCGAGGCTCTGTCAATGTGTCCGAAAAACCTGAGCGAAAGTCAGCACTTAAAAAACCGCTAGAGGTTGTAAAGCGAAAAGTTGCAGCCCCAAAACCAGAAGTGGTAACTCCTGATGGCGAGAGTATAAGAAAGGCACCAACTCCTTTTTCTTTTAATAGAAACCTGCTGTCTAAAAAAAGAAAGCGAACTATAGTCGCTAGTCTTGTTATGTTAGTTGGGGTAGGAGCATCAGCTGTAGTGGGCTTTACTGACAGCGGACAAATCGATGTGCAGAAAACTATTGAAGAAAGAAATGCTCGTATTCGCAAAAACAACCCAGATGAGCGAGATGTTCTAAATAGCACAGTCGAGGTTCCGGTCCAAAATACAAATAGCTCAGGTCAACCACCTAAGCCACTCAAAGGTCTGGGTATCGGTAGCGGAAATGCTCAAACCCCTCCACCAGAGCCAGATGTTTCAACAAGCACAGCAAGCTCTACTGACCAAACCGCCACAAGTACAGAGGAAGTTATTGAAACTTCAGCTGATTCAGAAGTTGAAGATGTTGCTAGCGAAGAAACTAACGAATCAGAAACGACCCCAGAAGTACTAGAAGAAGAGACAAACGAAGCTCCGGCTACTTAGTACACTTTTCGCACTTACAACCAAGAGGCTTAATCATATCATCGAAGTAGGTCTTGCCATAGTTATATGTAAGCTCTTCTCCAAGGGCGATTTTTCTTTTGGCGTAGATAAATACCTGCTTTTCATCTTCGCTAAGTTCGGGGTAACAGTTTGGTTTACAGCTATGGTTTATGTACCGCGCTAGGTTGTCACGTCCCTTCCCGTCAATTGTCCAATCGTCATTAAGTTCAAATAGATACTTACCACCTCGACGATTTGCTTCTGCTTCTGAAATTATCTCGCCAGTATATTCAATAACCAGGTCACCTTTTTTGAAAGACGTATTTGCGAATAAGCCAAGACCAGCTGAGCTTTTTCTAACTTTTACTTTTTCCGTTGGTAAATTCATGCGCGCTAGTATATCAGATATAGCGAGTACACAGTGGGGAAAAACTAATTTAGAAAAACCTGATAGAATAATATGTAATGAGTGATGTTCTTAAGAAGTTCGTTAGAGCTGCGGATTATTTGTCAGCCGCCCAAATATATTTACAAGATAATGTTTTATTAACAGAGCCTTTAACTGCTGACCATATCAAGCCTCGCTTGCTAGGTCACTGGGGTACGTGCCCAGGGATTAATTTCACCTACGCACATCTCAATCGAGCAATTATTGCGCACGACGTCGAAATGATGTTCGTTCTTGGTCCAGGGCACGGTTTTCCTGCTGTTCAAGCAAACTTATTTCTTGAAGGAACACTTTCTAAATATTTTCCAAAAGTTACCCACAATACTCCGGGTATAGCACATATGGCTCGCCAGTTTAGCTGGCCTTATGGAAGCCCTAGTCACAGTAATCCCGAAGCGCCAGGCGTAATCCTAGAAGGGGGTGAGCTTGGTTACGCTCTTTCTACTTCTTACGGAGCAATTTTGGACAACCCAAATCTAGTTGTCGCTTGCTTGGTTGGTGATGGTGAGGCAGAAACTGGCCCAACAGCCACTGCTTGGCATCTTAACAAGCTTATCGATCCGGCTACGAACGGGGCGGTGCTACCAATACTTCATCTTAACGGGTACAAAATCTCTGGTCCAACTTTCTTCGGACGAATGAGTGATGACGAGTTACGTTCTCTTTTTTACGGTTACGGTTATGAACCTCATTTTGTAGATGCATACACAGAAGAAGATGTTCACGCCAAAATGATGGAGGTGATGGATACTGCTATCGAGGCAATTCGCTTTACCCAACACTGTGCACGAGAGGGAACTCTTCATGAGACCCCTCGTTTCCCGATGATTGTTCTTCGTACTCCAAAAGGTTGGAACAGTATTGATTATATTGGTGACAAAAAGATTGAAGATAATCACTACTCTCACCAAGTTATTGCTGATGGCGCGAAGAAAGATCCAGCCCAGCTGGCTCAGCTAGAAGAATGGTTGCGCTCGTATAACTTCAACGAATTATTTGATGGAGAGAAATTTGATGATGACATCCAAAGTCTAATTCCACGTGAAGGTAGAAAAATGGGAGATACACCTCATGCTAGAGGAGGGGACCCAACCTACAAACCTCTCGAACTTCCGAACGTTGAAGATTACGATTTAGAAAATACCTGTAATCTAGATGATCCAATCTGCGGTACAGAAAGCGGAATGGAAAAGGTCGGCAAGTACTTGCGAGACGCAATGAAGGCAAACGAAGCCAACCGCAATCTCCGCTTAATGTCACCTGACGAGACTTACTCAAACAAGCTAGATGCGACTTTCGAAGTGACGAACCGTGCCTTCGTTTGGCCACACAAAGAATGGGACAGAAACTTAGCTTGGGACGGAAGAGTTTTGGAAATGTTATCAGAACACAGTCTTCAAGGAATGTTACAAGGTTACGTACTTACAGGACGGCACGGAGTATTTGCTTCGTATGAAGCCTTTGTTCAAATTGTTGCCAGTATGGCAGACCAATATGCGAAGTTCCTCAAGATTGCTCGTGATGTAAAATGGCGAGGTGATTTCCCTTCATTCAATTACATCTTAACTTCAGGTGCATGGCGCCAAGAACACAACGGCTTCTCTCACCAAAACCCAGGCTTCATTGACGGTATTTTACAAAGGCAGGGTTGCTACACTAATGTGTATTTCCCAGCAGACGCCAATACCGCACTTGTGGCGTTCGATAGAATGATGGGCTCAAAGAAAGAAATCAATGTATTGGTTTGCTCAAAGCGACCTTTACCTGTTTGGCGAACTATTGATGAAGCTAAGAAAGATGTCATGGATGGAGTTTCGATTTGGGACTTTGCAAGTGATGTAGACCCACACATCGTTTTCAGTGCCGCAGGAGACTATCCAACTCTAGAGGCGCTTGCTGCAATGAGTTTGGTAAGAAAGCATGTTCCTTCAATGCGCATGCGTTTTGTAAACATCACATCTTTATCTGCTCTTGGAATTGGAAATTCTCAGTGTCGGGTACTTCGTCATGATTTCAAGTACTACTTCACAGAGGACAAACCTGTAATTATAAACTTCCACGGATACCCTCAAACAATAAAGCAAATCCTCTTTGATTACGCACAACATCCAGAACGATTTACAATTCATGGTTATGAGGAAAGTGGTTCTACTACAACACCGTTCGACATGATGGTTCGTAACCGAGTCGACCGATTCCATCTAGCTATGGATGCGTTTGCTCAAGCTGCAGAGCATGGTCTTATTACTCAAAAGGAAGCTCACGACCTGATTGCTGACTTCCAAGAAGAACTAGAAAAGAACAGAGAATATGCAATTGAACACGGGGAAGACAGGGAAGAGATTACTAACTGGGTATGGGAAAAACGTTAGTTGTAAATCCGGGTAGTTCTTCAAGAAAATACGCTCTTTATTGCGATGGTAAACAAGTCTTAGAAACTAGATTTGAAGATTTGAAATCAGGTTTTGAAATGTGTTCCCATTTAGCGGGTACACAGCAAGTTTGTGAATCAATTTCCGAAACTGATTTTTCGGACTCATTTGCAAAAGTGTATGACGATGTCGACAAGTATCTTTTTCGTGCTGGCTTAGGTAAGTTAGACTCCGTCGTCATAAGGGTGGTGGCGCCGGGGACTTACTTCCAAAAAAACTCTGTTATAGACGAAAAGTATCTAAACAAATTAAAAGAGTGTGAGCTTGTTGCGCCACTTCATGTTCCGACTATTTTGCGAGAGATTCAAAGTGCCAAAAAACATATTAAAGACGTACAAATGATTGCTGCGTCTGACAGTGCTTTTCATAGCCAAATGCCAGTCTACGCAAGACAATATAGTATTAACTCAGAGGATTCTGAAGACTTCGATATACATCGCTTTGGCTATCATGGTTTGTCAGTGGCTTCGGTAGTGCGAAGAATTCATTCAGTAATTGGTATCGATCCAGAGAGAATGATTGTCTGCCATATTGGAAGTGGTACTAGTGTTACTGCAGTTAAGAACGGTAAAAGCGTTGAAACTTCTATGGGTTTTTCACCTACTTCTGGTTTGCCAATGAGTAGTAGAGCTGGCGACTTAGATGCTGCCGCACTTCTAGAGTTAATGCGTCTGAAGCACTGGCGACCTCGTGATGCTGAGGTTTATATAAATACAAATGGAGGATTAGCTGGGCTTTCTGGGGAATCAGATATTCGTAGATTGCTGGACCGAAGAGTGCAGAAGGACAAAAAAGCAGTTTTGGCTCTAGACAAGTTCTCTTACAGTATTCAAAAAGAAATCGCTGCCCAAACAGTATCGCTTGGCGGTGTAGATGCGCTGGTGCTTACTGCAACAGCAGCGGTGCGAAGTAATGAACTACGTTCGCTTGTCATGTCTCGCTTGGGTCACTTAGGAATGCAAATAAGTGAAGATAGAAACAGTGCACTTGTCGGTAAAGACGGAGTAATAAGCGTACGAAATAGTCCGGTGAAAGTAGTGGTAATGAGAACAGACGAAATGGGGGAGATGGCTCAGGTTGCAACGCAATTCAGTCAAAAGCTGGGTAAAGGATAGTTAGCTCTTATGAGCTTGGTACAATAAAGGAAGTTCTAAATTATGAATTCTTGGTTCAGTCAAAACAAAAAACCACTCATCCAATCCCTTGGTGTTTTTTTGTTGATGTTTGGAGCAGTTATTCTGATAACTATTTACTACGACTTTTCTCAAATTGATGTCGGGGCGCTGTTGTTTCTAACTGCCTTCTTGTGTTGTGTCTTTGTGGCTAAGAACACTTTCGATATGTCTCAAGCAAATGACATGTCTGAAGAATTAAAGAAAAGCGTAGCTGTTGATTTGGCGGTGTCATCAGATGAGCTTTATGTACAGCTGTACAAAAATAGTCCAGTACCTTATTTAATTATTGATTTTGAGGGACATGTTAAGTCTGCCAATATTGCGGCGGTTAGAATGTTGGGTGAGAAACAAACATCAGTTAACGGTTTGAATATATTCAGTAGACTACGTTGTGACGAACTTGAGCATCTAGATTTCTTAGTAGAGAAATATCGTAGCGGTTTGGCTGTGAGCGATGAAATGGTGCGGGTTGAGAAAGTTGGCCATGGAGACGCTTGGGCCTTGTTATCTCTTTTTGCCTTTACTGACTTTGCTGGTGAAAGAATCGGTCTTCTTACTCTGGTTGATATAACAAAGCAAAAGAAAGCAGAGGACGCCAAATCAGAATTCGTCTCTTTGGCTTCCCATCAACTTCGGACTCCGATTGCTGGCATGAAGTGGAGTGCTGAATTATTGCTTATGGACAATCCTAATTCTCTCAACGCTAGACAGCTCAAATATATTGACCGTTTACTCATAAGTATCAAACGCATGGCTGTCTTGGTGGATGATTTTCTTCGAGTCTCTCGCTTTGAATTGGGAACCTTCCAAGCCGAGTATAAAAAATTCAATTTAACTGAGTTGTTTAAGGATGTGATGGAGGAGCAGTCTTCAAGGGTACAACAAAAGAAGCTCACCGTGAAAACTTTCTTTGATGAATCGGTTAGTGAAATCGTTAGTGATCAAAACCTAGTTAGAATGATTGTGACAAATCTTTATTCAAATGCGGCCAAGTATACGCGTGAAGAGGGAACTATCCATCTTGGATTTGCTCGCAAGGATGACAACGTAGTTATAACAGTAGCCGACAATGGTATGGGTATTCCAGTAGGGGATCAGGATGAAATTTTCTCTAAGTTGTTTAGGGCATCAAACGCAGTAAGAAATGTTCCAGATGGAACAGGCTTAGGCTTATATATTTTAAGGGAAGCAGTGTCAGTCCTTCGTGGTAATGTAACTTTCACTACTACTGAAAACGTCGGTACAACCTTCGAGGTTGTTTTGCCACTTGAGGCTTCTGACCTTAAGGACGAAGCTAGTCCTGAAGTATAGAATCGATTTTTTCCATCAAGTCCATCACACTCCATTCTGGCTTGAACAAAATGTATTCCTTGGGTAGGTCTATATTTTTTGAGATGTTACCAATTGATTCAGAAGCAGTAAGAATCATCACTTTTGCTTTGTTGCCCCAGTCTGACTCACGGATTCTTCGGTACACTTCATAGCCGTCTATGTCTGGTAGACGAATATCTAGTAATATCAGGTCTGGATGTCTGTCCAAGGCCAGCTCAACACCTTCTCGACCGTTCGGAGCAAGGATGGGTTCGTAACCTTTTATGTTAAGCATATCAGCCAATGATTCAGCTAAGTATGGTGAATCTTCTACAACAAGAACGCTTTTGGTTGGCATAGTATCTATAGTGTACCGCATTTTCTCTCGTCTGTACTTTAAGGTTGGGGCTTATTGACATCTTCCAAGATTGGAAGTGGTTTTATTTACATAGTAAGAAAACGTGAGACAATACGTCAAAACATATATATGAAAAGAATACTGATTTTTGTTGTGCTCACTTTGACGATACTCGTTGGTTTTATGCTGTATACACAAGTAGTTAAGCCTACTCTGGATAATAGAACGGTGGCCACCGTTGTGCCTATGAAAATAGAAGCAACTGACTTAAAGTTTGAGTTCACTTATCCGAGCGGTGAATCAGCCTATACTCTAATTGAGCCTCCGGTTCCACCAGAGACTTCAGACGGGTTAGCAAAAATATACATAATGATGAAAAATGAAGATTACCAAGCTTTTTCATCAGAGTCAGACTTAAAGGAGACGCCTCCAACAGTTACGGTGTTCGTACTTAAAGAAATAAAAGATCCAAATAACCTAGATGAAGATAGACAATCTCGGTTAATGAAATGGGCAGAAAGTAATCCGCAATATACTTCGTATTCACTAAGAAACAGCGAACCTGAAGAGGTCAGTATCGACGGAGTGAAAGCGTTGCACTACATATCTTCAGGAAACTACGAAAGTGAAGTCTACCTAGTCAGCAATAGGGGAAATATTTATGTGTTTGTTGGTCAGTACACGGAAGAGTCTGATGGTGGTTTGGTCATGCTAAAAGACCTGATTAACACAGTATCCTTCTACTAAAGAGGAAGGACATATATTGACAGAATACAAATATAATGTTATCGTTTGAAAACGTCTCGGGGACGTTAGTTCATTAAATAAAACTTACATAAGGAGTAGGCTCATGGTCTATGACAGAGTGAGAACCCATCTTGGTTTCAAGTTTTTGGCTGCCTTGGCAGTATTGGTAGCAGTGGTCTTTGTACCGCTGAAGGAGCACTTCAGCCCGTCAGAGCTCGTGGTGGCAAACAAGCGTTCTGTTGCCGACGGGTTTAAATACATTGATGCGGGGAATGGTGCAGAGACTGTCATCATGGAAGCTATTCAAGGAGGGACAAGTTTCGATGGCGAACCTCGAAACTCGTATCGAGTCCAGGAGGGGGATACATTTTATTCCGTCTCCCAAAAATTCGGGGTTAGCCCCGTGAAGTTGAAGACTCACAACAGACTCACAACCTATAGTCTTAGTGTTGGCCAGGTGTTGTACATACCTGACGACAACTAGACTGCACTTCTTAGTCTTTACAGCCTCAAGCATTTACTTGCTTGGGGCTTTTCATATATGAAAAAACCACCCTTGGGTAGGGTGGCGAAAGAGGGGTGAGGTCCCTAGCTGTAGAAGCTTCGGTCTTTTCTGGTTCTGAAGTCTTCCAGAGCAGCTAGAATACCTTGGACTGCAATGTAAAAAGTTACACTGACGACTTCACGTAGAACCGATTTGTTCTCTGAATCTTCAATCATATTCTGCCTACTTTTTAGTATTGTGGGTGAACGAATCTCAGGCACGATAGTGCAAGAGGATAGTATAAAAACATTAATAAGCAAACTAGTCAATAAAAAAATAGCTACTCCTGTGAGTAGCTATTTTCTATAGGACTGATGTCTACAAACCGAAACTCTTCAGTTGTGTAAGAAGCTTAATTAGCATGGTTAATTGCTCAATTTGCTTCAAAAGTTCAGCTCGTAGTTCATCTTCATCTTCATCTTCTGCTTCCGTTTCCTCTTCCTCCTCGTCTACTTCTTCAGTATTCTCCTCATCCTCACTCTCATCATTGTCTAGGTAATCTTCAATATCAATTTTAAGTTCCTTGAAAACATTTTCACCTAGTTCAATAGCGTTGTTTGCAGTGTTTTCGGCACTAGGATATTCATTATCATCAAACTCATCTTCTGCTTGGTCATACAAATCTTCAGCAGCGTCTAGTATTTCCTCGGCGTCATCGTAGTTCCGGTCGTCCCTATCTGTATCATCCAGAGCTTCGTCAGCAGCGTCAAGAATATCTCTAGCTAGCTCGATAGCAAACTTTGCGTCTGCTGACATTTCTTCATCTAGGTCGTCAATTGCTTCTTCGAGTATGTCGAAGGCTTCCTCAGCGATTTCTAAGGCGTCATCCCAGTCTTCGTCTGCATCTTGTTCTTCGGCATCCTCTAGTAAGTCCTCAGCATCTTCTAGTGCATCCTCGGCATAAGAGGTGAAGACATCTTCTTCTTTCGCTTCTTTTATTAGGTTGATTAAGTCAGAACGTAATTCCTTTACGTCACGAATCATGTCGTTTGCTTCGTTTTCAAATTCTTCACTCCCAGCAAAAACAGTTGGAGCAATAAACATTGTTAACATCAGTACGAGTGATGCCGAAAATAAATTAAAACTTAGTTTTTTTGTCATACAATCAATAATTATTTAATTTTGTTTTTTCATACTACATTATTTATCATATTTGAGTAGTAAGGATTCAACACAGAGAAGAATAATAAAAGCTTAGGCCGAAGTCTCAAGAGACTTCGGCCTATACGTTGTACCCAATCATACTGGGTAAATAATCACCAGAGAGCTGTATATGGTAACGCCAATCGAAAGGATGAAATGTCCTGACTCAGGCGCTTCCCAAAACTTTGGAATCCACTTGATCTCGTAGCGGTAAATGATTAGCTTGCCAATAAAGCAGGCAATTACAACCAGAAGCCAAAATCCAGTTGCACTAAACAAGCTTGCGCCAATTATTGGAAACCCGAAGGTTACCAATAAGAAGGCACTTACAGCTCCGAGCCAGAAGAATATCCAAGCTCCTCTTTTCCAGTCCGATTCCTGCTCACGGCACTTGTATAAACCAATCAAGGTTAGACAAACGAAGAAAGCAGGGATTGCTAACGGTTTCTGGTAAAGAAACGGTAATGATGTCGATAGTACGTATGCACTTATCATTATTTGGTCGACGATTCGCAAAGCGCTGTTTGGTCGCCATGCGTGATACGCCGCACTACTGAGGTACAAACCAACTGCTGTTGCGAAGTATATTGTTTGACCAGTGGTTTTTTGAGATAGTCCGAGATACATGAAACCGAGCAGAACCACATATGGTAGATGAAAAAATACCACAAATGGATGTCTGAACAGTAACTTCTCGGGGCGGGGGTTGTCCTCGTGATGAACGAGGAATTTGCTGAAGGGCACAGCTATCGATGTATTTCTTTGTGAAGAACTCATCGTCTTTCTCCTCTCTATCATCGCTGAGTGACAGCCACTCGACTACTAACTTAATAATGCTACATATTTTGAGTGCGTCAAACACCTTGTACACACATGATGTAATTAAAGCTTGCTGTTATAAAAACCTGTTGAGGTTATATGAGAAGAGAGTATTATTTAGATATGAAAAAAGAAACAGAAGCAAGAAGACCAAAAATTTTGATAATAGAAGACAACGATGCAAATCACTCACTTTTTCGTCAGTCTTTTGAAAATTTCGGTTTTGAAGTCGTAATTAGCGATACTGCTGAAGACGACTTCGTTGAGGCTGTTTGTGCACTTAAGCCAGATGTTATCTCTATGGATATTATGATTGGTAAAGCAAATATAGAAGTAGCAAGAGATGGACTGCAAGCACTGGAGTTACTAAAGAGCGATGACCGAACAAAAGACATTCCGGTTATCATGCTCACAAATTTCCATACCGAGGACAAGGTCGAAAAGGCAAAGTCACTAGGAGCAGTAGATTACATAAATCTTCAGAGCCGCGTGATTACTCAAGTTCCAGAAATATATTTAAATTATTTGGCAAATCCAGAGGTGTACATTCCAGTTCATCCTGCTTTTCAGGCGAAAGTTAAGTAAATTAAAATTAAATCTATACGTAACAAGGGGTCACTGTATAGTGACCCCTTTGTGTTAATTGGAGGGAGGAACTTCTGGTTTTAATAGATGGACAGAACAAAGATCAATATCGTCACTCAGGATGACGTAGTTGTATTTTCCGTTTGTTGGTTGCGCTTGAATTCTACTCGCCAAGTCTTGATGTTTGTTTGTAAGGTACTGAAGAATACCCATTGGTACCAGATAAATAAAGTTACCAGCAAAGAATATCGCACTCTTCACATCTTCAATATCCATTTGTTCTACCAAAGTGCAAAACAAACTGTGCCATACTTTTGAACGACAAGGCATGTGCAAAAGAATCGCTTCTTGGTTGCTGAGTGATAGACTCTGGGAGACATACCACAAATATTGATTCATATTTATGGCTCCGTTTCTTAGATAAATTGTTCTTCCTTCTGCCCTCTGTCTCTCGCCTTGAACTAGCTGTTCATTCAGTTTATCCATGGTGACGTCCTCTTGTTGTATTGAACCATCTAGTTAAAAGTTAGTACGGATAGCTTGATTTGTAAACACCCGCTCGCAGAGCGAACGGGTGTTTGAAAAAATATATGTGGTCTTATCATAACGCTTGCTCGAACTACTTGGTCGCGAAGCGACTAACGCTGGCCGCGCGGAGCGCGTGGTGATGCGGTACTTCCGCGTACGCATTCGCGTTCGTGGTGATGCCTCACGCTCCTTACAGTAGCGGTACACCCTTTGGCTATATTCTCCTTGCGTCAAATCTAGCGCAAAAGGTCTTGCGAAAGTCTCCCAGACTTTCTCACCTCCCACCGCCTCCGCTACCCGCTCCGGCGGTACGCTCTCCAGAACCTCCTTTGCAGTATTCCTTTTTCTTTTGGGCCCGGGAATAGTTTTTGAATATGGAAAAGGAGTTCTGTCGGGCGCACTTCCACTATGTCGTGGAAGTAGGGAGGTGCTCCCGAATTCGGTGCCTCGTGACTTGTTTCCTCGCTAGTGGTTGTCCAGGCTAAAGGTGTGGCACCCTCGGCATCCGCCTCGGGCTATTTACGTTAGTGCTTGCCCCACGCCCTCGCGCTGACGCGCTCGGGCTCCCGCCAGTGCATTCATTGGGTTTCACTACAGTATTAATATCGAGTTCCTAGATTAAATATTACTTCTTAATAATTATTTGGAAGATTGTATGGTTTAATATCTTTTATATCAATAAATCCATTATCTATTCTTTCATCAGTTTTGTTGCGCTGCCAAGACATGTTTGATTCAAAAACTAGTTTCAAGTCCTCGGGTGTAATGTTTTTCTTTATAAAGTTTTCTATCTCGGGGTCGCTCATGTCCGATGGGTTAAATGACTCAATATTTTCCAACATACCAATTTCCATCAACACCTTAGTATCAGTTGCTAGTCTACTCAAAGTAGTATTATCTTGCTCTAGCCCTTCGACCCTAAGTAGAACCGGATTGCTGTCTGCGTATGTAGACCAGTACTTTTCAAAAGTACTAATTATTTCATCACCATCTTCTTCAGACACGTTTTTGTATCCAGCTTTTAAATATTCCTCTTTACGATTAGTGATTGACTGAACTTTTCTGAGCACATTTCTTTTCGCTTTTTCGTAATCTCTTTCTGAAAAAGCACCGTCTGTCATAACATTTAACCACTCAGGGCTACCTTTAGCATAATTAACAGCACCGCCTGAACTCTCACAGCTACCCGTTAAGAACAGCTTATTTGATGAATTAATGTCATACCAGCCGATAAATTCATTTTTAGGAACATTATTTCGTTCCAGTATGTCCGACAATCTATCAAGATCTGCTTCAAATCCTCGCTCACTACTTTTTGCCCTGCCACTTTCTAGTATTTCTCTTAAAGCCACACTGTTGGTGCCGTGATACATAACGCCCATTTGTTTATCGTACAGTGACAGACAAACATCTAGGGCACTTTCAATGTTTGAATCAAAATCAACAGAAAGATTTTTACTTTCTAGATTAATCATGGAATCAAAAAGTAATTTTCTCTCTTCATTAAAAATTTTGTGATCTGGCAATGAAGCTAATTCATTGAAATCTACGCCACGTAACTCGTCCATCATTAGGGTCAAACTATCTAAGGAATCGTCACATTGCATAAGTAATGAAGATGCGAAACCCAGTAATATTTCACGCGCTTTTTTATCTTCATAAGATTCAAAAAACGCATTAAATTTTTCTCCTTGTAGAAAAGAAGAGACTTTCATTTGTTCAAAATTACTATCTTTTTTCATAAGACTGCTTTTGGTCTTTGAATTTTTAACACTTCTTCTTTCTCTCCATTTGTCAAAGTTTCCATCCATATATGCCCACAAAGCAGTTTTATCAGTTAGTGTTTCCTTTGGAAAACCAACCAGCTCGAGTGCGCCAGGATACTGCTGTTCGTATACTTGATTTATTTTAAAAATATCATTTTGATTCCGGACTCTAATCCAAGGCAAAACTTCACTTTCGATTTTTAGTAAAGACCTCTCGCCATTCTTGGTCTCTATTGTTTCTATTGAGCCTACTATAAAACCACGATCGATTTTATCCTGCCAATCTGCCACCTCTTCGCTGTCAGCAGTAGTTTTTTCGTAAGGGTACTCTGTTCTGAAAATTTCTGCGGGCATTTTTTCTAACCCACTGGCTTTTATACCAGCAACACGATGTGTCCCGTCAAAAACCGAATAAATTGGACCTGCTGGACCTTCATAACTAGCTAATTTAATCCTCTCATTTGTTCCATCTTCCGTGTGAAAAATTCTCTCAATCCCAGTTTCATCTTCTGGATTGTTCACTTGCTGTACTATTTCGCTGATTCGTCCACCACGCTCGTCATACTCATGTGCCCATCCATTTTCATAATTATCAGCGTTTGGTCTACCGACAATTTTATCTGTTTCTACAAATTCAAAAATGCTTTGTTCTGCACGAGAGGGTTCAACATCATAGAGGGTTTTAGTGTCTATAATTGGTTCACCCTTTAATCTTTCGTAATCTGGCTCCTTATTGATTTTTCCTTCGCCCATCTGCTCTCGGATCGTTTTTATCGTTTCCACTTTCGTTATTTCTGTTGGAGATTCGATACCACCCTCTGTTTCTACTATTGGTTTCGATTTAGCTGTTCCTACTTCAGCAGGTGTCATTCGATCGTAGTAGGCACTTTTTTGAGGAAACCTGTCTCTAAATAATTTTTCTGCAGTTTCTGAAGGATCATATTTTATATTTCTTTTAAATTCACGATCGTCATCGCTGCTATACGTATCAGCCTCCTTCAAACAGGCGGCATAATCAGGATCCTCCTTTAGCGACTTAGGGAGCTCCTCTTCAGAAACTCCCGCAGCTACAACCGCATCAATTTCTGATTGAACAGATTCACGATTTTGGGCTAAGACATCAATCCCTTCTTTTTCTTTCATCAGAGTTTCGTAACGATCTGATACACCACTCATTTCCACTAATACGTCACGTCTGTGTAACTTAAGACGATCTGAATCGGGGTCGCCAGACTCGATAGATGTGTTCAGATCGTCTAACTCAGCTTGAAGTTTTTCTGTAGCTCGATGATTACGTTCTATACGCTCATTGAAATCTGCTTCTTGCTTATCAAACGATGAAAGCTGGTTGCGTAATTCTGCAGTCCGCTGGTCTATTACTTGGTCAGCAACGAATCCTTTGACAACCTCGTCTTCTTGTTCGGGTGATTCAGCACCAGAGTTGATGAGATCAATATCAAGTCGACTACTGGATATACTATGTTCAGCTCTACTAATCCTGTTTTGAATTTCTGGTAAATGAAACTCGAAGTGAGAAGGCTCGGTTGTATTGTTATTTCTCCACCTTTCCAGATCTGCTAAGGCGGTATCTCGACCAATTTCGGTTAAACGGATTCCTTCTTCAAGAGCCTCGACCCGTTCCTGAGGCGTGTCCTCAATAGGGTAGCTTTCTACTTCTACGCTTTCTGGAGCACTAAGAGATTCATCTGGTTGCTCGGACATCTCAGACTCCCCACTTGTTTCAGTGGGAGGTGTTGCGGAAGGATTCTCAAAACTCTCTTTCATACTCATATGATACACTTAATTAAACCTTTTTATAAATAAATATTTTTATGCAAAATCAAGATTTTCAAGATTTTTTGTTTAAGCTGTATGACTTCACAGACCGCTTAGCAGACGAAGCTCAGTTCGACCCGTCTCAGGAGAGTGTTCGAATCCTAACGTTAATTTTCATAGAGCAATACTTTGACAGTATTGGTCGGGGTGAAATTAGCCAAGCAGCAAGAGAAAGTGGTGCTGATGCACAGCAATCACTTTCAGAAGCTCATAAGAGAATTGATGAACTGCGAGGTCAGATAAACTCACTCGTCTCTAAAATTGAAGATATTGAACCTATGGAAAGGTACGCCAGAGAGATAGTGGCTCAGTGGCTTAAAAAGAACTAATCATATGGCTAATGATGATAGTGATCTAGAATTTGAATTGATAAGTTTTGTCGACCTGGTTAAACATACCCTTCTAGATATGTTTGAGTTTAGTGCTCACTCATTTGAAAGCATCCAAGGTCCATATTATTGGAATGGTCTCGGAATGGACTTTATGACCTCAATGCCAACCGAGAAAGTTTTGAAACATGCCGAGCAAGAAGGTGCCAAAAAGGTATATCTTGCTCACACTCATCCCTTGTCGAATGATGATGTATGCAAGTTTCTAAATATAAAAGTTGATCCCCGTGAGGAAATGGCGTTTGGCTATAAAGCACTACCTTTAGGGAACAAACCTTCATCAGGTGATATCTCATTTCTCAGTCAATTTCAGAAAGACTTTGAAGATGCTGGTATTGAAGTGTCTGGTGTAGTGTTTTCTGCCACAGGATTATGGGAATTTAGTATAGTTGACATCCTCAACTTTAACTCCGATAAGTTTGTGGGAGCGTATGACGTCGTCTTTCCGATTGAAGACAGTGAGGACTTTTTTGATGAACTTTCAGCTAGAAGCGCTTTCCCGAGCTATTTTATGGAACTGCAGAAGCCAAAAATTAGGGACAATTCATACCAAACACAGCTTGATGGGAAACGAGACATCTCTCCTGTTGATTATAATGAGAACATCGAGTCAATTGTAAAATTTTTTGGCGATAACGGTATTAGGCTTAAATTTTACCTGTATTCAGACTTTAATATCAATCCACAACAAGTCATGGCTGATACTATTGATCAGTGGTCGGGTCAGTTCACAACTTAGAAAACAAGTTCCACAATTTTATCAGCTGTCACATAGACAATGTTAGTATTGTTGTATTTCTGCACCAGACTGTCTTTTGTTGGGTATGTATGACCGTGAAAAAAGTATTTTGGCTGCTTCTGGTCCAAATAATTTCGTAAGGCAATTAAGCCTGTGTGGGCAGGGTCATCTTCATCATTGATACCTGCAGGTGGTGAATGTGCAATAAACACATCAACATATGGAAAGTCTTTCATAAGCTCAACAGCTTCTTCTTGTGTGTACATTTTTGCAAATTGATCATTCTTGTACTTGTGTGATCCATCAAAACCACCGAAGGTTATACCGCCAACTTCTATTGTATTCAAGTGCATATCTGCGATACCTAATTGCTCCATATAGCCTGGTGTGCAGTGATTACCATAAACACCAATCTTTGGAATGTTCGTAATTAATTCAAGTTCCGCGATCTGGGTATATTCAAGGTCACCAAGTGTAATAACTAAATCAATATTCTCATCCAGAACTTGATCTTTAATCGAACTTTTAGGTGGGCGATCTGCTATTACTAGTACTTTTAGATCCATGATACTAATCGACGAAGTAGTCGAGTTTTCTTTTGAATAATTTTGCAATTGCTGAGAGTTCGATAACGTCAATTCGTCGTTCGCCTCGTTCGATCTTTGAAATGTATGATTGAGGTTTGCCAAGCTTCTCAGCAGCTTCAGTTTGCGTCAAACCGGCCGCTTCGCGGGCTTCGCAAAGTTTCTTGATGACTGTTTTGTATTCACTGCTGTGAATTGACTTTGGCATACGACTTAAATGTATAACCCATTGTAGGATAACCCAAAATAGGTTATTCTTTTATTATCCTCCAGAACACTCCTTTTCCATATTCAAAAACTATTCCCGGGCCCAAAAGAAAAAGGAATACTGCAAAGGAGGTTCTGGAGAGCGTACCGCCGGAGCGGGTAGCGGAGGCGGTGGGAGGTGAGAAAGTCTGGGAGACTTTCGCAAGACCTTTTGCGCTAGATTTGACGCAAGGAGAATATAGCCAAAGGGTGTACCGCTACTGTAAGGAGCGTGAGGCATCACCACGAACGCGAATGCGTACGCGGAAGTACCGCATCACCACGCGCTCCGCGCGGCCAGCGTTAGTCGCTTCGCGACCAAGTAGTTCGAGCAAGCGTTATGATAAGACCACAAATTGAAACATTACTCATTCCACGACCCCTATCCGCAAAGCGGATAGGGGTTTGTGTGTGCATGAAATCGGTTTTTGTATTGTACGCAAAGACCAATTCCGAGAGGACGGGCACGCCGAAGCGCGCGGATTTGTTCTTGTTTTAAGTATCTTCAATGCATTATGTCCAAACCAAAATATTTTCTATATGCTCGCAAGAGCACCGAGGATGATGACAAGCAGGTGATGAGTATCGAAGCTCAGTTGTTTGAGCTTCGTGAGTTTGCTCGCAAAGAAAATCTTGAAATCCTAGTGGAGTTTCAAGAGTCAAAAAGCGCAAAGACACCAGGGCGACCTGTATTCAATGACATGATGCGGGCTATCGAGGAGCAAGAAGAAATCGGCATATTGGCGTGGCATCCGGACAGACTTGCTCGCAACTCGATAGATGGTGGTCGCATCATTTACCTTGTCGATCAGGGGAAGTTAGTGTCTATGCGCTTTCCGACTTTTTGGTTTGAACCTACCCCGCAGGGGCTCTTTATGTTGCAAGTGGCGTTTGGCCAGTCGAAATATTACTCGGATAATCTCCAAGAGAATATTCGTCGGGGGATGCGCCAAAAACTCCGCCGTGGAGAGTGGTTGTGTAAAGCGCCGCTCGGGTACACAAACAATCCCAAGACCAGAAATATTGAGCCAGTTGGTTTTCAAGCGCGGGTGATAAAGTTAGCATTTGAAAAATACGCGAAGGGCGGAACTGGTCTTGAGGCATTGGCGGAGTTTATGGCGCATCATGGTATGACGACTCAGGAAGGAACGCCACTTGGCAAAGCTACCGTGAAGCGAATGCTTTCGAATCGGGCATATATCGGACTTACGAAACATAAGGGCGAATGGTTTCCCGGTAGCTTTGCACCAATTATTTCCTCGAAATTATTTGAAGACGTGCAACGAGCACTCAAAGTGCGCGAGAAGCCGCGGAAGCGCAAGGTACGACATGATTTTCCTTTTGCTGGACTTTTTCAGTGTGCGGAGTGTGGCGGCATGTTTACTGCTCAGTGGGCAACAGGGAAGACAGGGCAGCGGTATAGATACTATCGTTGCACTAAGAAAAAGGGAGTCTGTACGCAAAAGTACTTGCGTGAGGAGGAACTTCTCGCGCAGATAAAAGATCGTCTTCAAAAAATTTCGCTTTGCGATAATGTGCTTGAGGAGTTGGAGCGTCAGCTCACAGAGATTGAAAAAGCAGAACATCAATCATCGCAAAGCGACCTCCAAAATCTTTCTGAAAGTATCAAAGCGGGTGAAGCGCGCTTGAATAAGTTGGTCGAGTCGTATCTCGATGGTGATATTCCAAAGGAGCTGTATGTACAGAAGAAAGACGAGATACTCCGCGCAAACACCGCTTTGCATGAAGAAATGAAAGATTTTAAACGTCGAGGAAATACTTGGGTCGAACCCCTGCGCGAATGGATTTCAGATACTAAACAAGCCAATTTTTTAACAAACACAGAGGATCTTCAAGATATTCGTGTGTTTGTTGAAAAAATTGGAACGAACCCTTCGGTTCGTGACAAATCCGCGCGCTTCGGCGTGCCCGTCCTCTCGGAATTGGTCTTTGCGTACAATACAAAAACCGATTTCATGCACACACAAACCCCTATCCGCTTTGCGGATAGGGGTCGTGGAATGAGTAATGTTTCAATTTGTGGAGATGGGGGGAGTTGAACCCCCGTCCGAATCAGGGTGCGAATATGAGTCTACAGTGCGTAGTACATTCTTTGGTTTAAAGTAGCTAACTAGAGAATGAACAAAACACTAACTACTCGAGTTGTTACAATCTTGAAAACCTAAGACAACGACAAAGGTTTCCACAGTCTCGTAGCTATTCTACAAGTGTCAGCGTATGAGACGTTTACTGAACTTGCATCGCATCGGCGAGCGTAAGATTACGCTACAGCGGGTGCGAATCCGAACGCGTTAGCGTAAGGACTTGGTACTGCTTTGTTTGCATGTACAAGACGGAACCTTTTAACGAATTGATTACCAGTTTTCGACACTGCACACATCCGACACGACTAACCGTCGATGCCTAGCATCCCCAGAGTGGTTGTGGACGGGAATTTTTTCGGAGAAAAATTCCCGTCTTAATCATAAGCACTCTGGGAATGGTGTACAAAATATTTAGTTACAGAAAGGTGGTGGGGAGGTGACTCCCCTAGACTACCAGCCGGTCCACGGCTCGTCATCGACAGAGCCTTGTGACTTGTTGGCGTCTCGGACAAGACGTTCCCAGTCCTTGTCAATTATTCTGTCGTTATTCTTGACAGACGGTTCGTCTTTTTGTTTTTTTGAAGTTTTTTCATTCTTTTGAACTTTTTCCATGTGCACTCCTTGTGCCTGTGATGTGATTCGGGACAATTCCCGTACTACCTTTCTGTAACTAAATTATTGAGATTTCAAGGTTCGATCGATATCGCGTTTTGTGTCGCGAGCTTTCAGAGTTTCGCGTTTATCAAACTTCTTTTTACCTCGAGCTAAGGCAAATTCAAGCTTTATTTTCCGGCCAGCATTATACAACTTAATTGGTACTGCTGTCAAACCAGCTTTCTCAGTTTGTTGCTCTATATGAGCAAGTTCTTTTTTAGATAAGAGTAGTTTACGAGTTCTTTCAGGGTCATAATTCTTAGGAGTATTGGCTGGTTGATAGGGTGAAATACTGGTCCCTACCAAGAACGCCTCTCCACCTCGAATAATAACGTGAGCCCCTTCCAGCTTGCCTTTGCCTGCTCTGATTGATTTGGCCTCAAAACCTTGTAGCACCAAACCCGCTTCGAATGTCTCGAGGATTTCAAAGTTGAAGTGAGCTTTACGATTTTGTATATACGCTTTCATGTAAGTATTGTACTCTAGCAATGATACAATAATGATTCAAGACAATGATTTTTGAAGGAGAACATTCTGTCATACAGGCAATCAAAGAAAAAAAGAATCTCATGGATTCTGGAGAGCCACATGAACACCTGCGGATTTTATGTATTCAAGGCGGTGGTCTTATGCGTGGCGTGTATGGTGTGGGAGCAGCTCTAGCTCTAGAAGAAATGGGGCACACTAATACTTTTACTTCTTTGGTGGGTATTTCGTCAGGCGCGCCCATTGTCGCGCATTTTGCTGCAGGCACAACTGCTGAGGGGTTGTCGCTATTGATGGAAGACTGCTGTGATCCTGAGTTTGTTAATCCTTGGCGTTTTTGGAATCAAGTTAATTCAAAGCACTTTATTGATGTGGTCAGGAGTCATCCGAGGAAAAAAATTGATATCAATAAAGTATTTGCGAATCCTGCCCAAGTATATTTCGGTGCGGCAGAATACAAGACAGCTTTGCCTAGGTTGTTGTTCCCAAGAAATGAAGATCATTTTTTCAAATGTATGCATGCTTCGATAAATATGCAAAACGTGTCCCCTTACAAAATCATCATTGATGGTATTCACTATGCTGATGGGGGATTTTCTAATCCGCATGTAATTTCTGAAGCGATACGAACCCTTAACCCGACCCATGTTTTAATTATTGCTAATAACGATCGTGACTTCACGCCAATTTCAAAAGTAGAAAGACTGCTAAACAGAACAATTTTTAGATTAAGATTAAACGGTATCATGGCTCAAGCTATAAATACTAGAAGAGAGGCGCGTGACCAAGCAATTACTGAGGCTATGGAAAGTGAAGTTAAAACCGCTGTTGTTTGGGGTGATGGCTCTATAAGTGGCATGGAAAAGAACGCCAGAAAAATTGAATCAGCAGTAGAAGCTTCTCGCATGTGGTGGCATGGACTTTTTGCGCTAGAAAAATAGCAAATCATGGCGTTTCGGGCCGTTTTCTGTATAATAGCCCACATATGAATAAGCCTGAAAATACTGAAAAAACAAAGGGTGAAGTGCCTGAAAATTCTAGTAACTCACCCGAAATGCCAGAAGTTAAAACAGATTCTAATAAAAAAGAATCACCTTCACCGATTCCTAAAGCCGACAATACAAAAAAGATTGGTGGCAATTTGCGACAAGCAGGTAAAAAGATGCCTATTGGTCCCGGAAACTTCTGGAACAATATGCTTTCTACCTTGCTGTTACTAATCTTTGTTACTGCGGTATTCTCATATATAACCGAAAATAAAGTTGTTCCAGAAGAGTTGACTATTACCGATGTGGTTGGTCAGGTGAAGGCCGGTGAGGTTGATACTATTATCGTTCGTGGCGCTTCGCTAGAAGTTAGCTACAAGGATGAAACCAAGAATCCTGGTGAAGCCAAGAGGGAAGTTGATGCTTCAGTTACTGAATCGCTAACTAACCTTGGTGTTACTGCCGAAGAGTTGGCCGGTATCACAATCGACGTTCAGCGTGAGACAGGTTTCTTGTTTTGGTTTGGTCAATTCGCTCCATTTTTGTTTCCGTTAATCTTGCTTGGAGTAATAATCTGGTTCTTCACTCGTTCAGTTAAAGGCGCTGGTATGCAGGCTATGAGCTTTGGCAATTCTAAAGCTAGGATGATTGATCCAAACGATGCAAATCAGAAGGTTACATTTAAAGACGTGGCAGGTGCTAAAGAAGCTAAACAAGAACTAGAAGAAATTGTTGATTTCCTAAAGAACCCCAAGAAGTTTTTGGACATTGGTGCAGAAATTCCTAAGGGTGTAATGATGATGGGTTCTCCGGGTACAGGAAAGACACTGCTTGCTCGAGCGGTCGCAGGGGAGGCTGGAGTACCTTTTTACTCAATCTCAGGTTCTGAGTTTGTGGAAATGTTTGTTGGAGTTGGTGCGTCTCGAGTGCGTGATTTGTTCAATATGGCCAAGAAGTCTGCACCATCTATTATCTTTGTGGACGAGATTGATGCTGTAGGACGGGTTCGAGGAACAGGAGTTGGGGGAGGAAATGATGAGCGAGAGCAAACCCTTAACCAAATTCTAGTAGAGATGGATGGATTCGAGCCAAATGCAAAAGTTATTGTAATGGCTGCTACCAACCGACCTGATGTGCTTGATCCTGCTCTTCTTCGACCAGGGCGATTCGACCGCCGAGTTACTATTGATTTGCCAGACCGAAAAGATAGAGAAGAGATACTTAAGGTCCATGCACGAAAGAAGCCTCTGCAAGAAGATGTAAATCTAGAAATTATTGCACAAAGAACACCTGGTTTTTCTGGAGCAGATTTATATTCACTTATGAATGAGGGAGCGATTCTAGCTGCACGTGAAAAGCGAAAGAAGGTAGGTCAATTTGATTTGATTCGCTCAATTGAAAAGGTGATGCTTGGTCCTGAGAGAAAGAGTCATGTGCTTTCAAAACATGAAAAGTTGGTAACAGCATACCACGAAGTGGGTCACGCTTTGGTTGCGTCGGTATTGCCATATGCTGATCCTGTTCAAAAAATCTCTATCATTTCACGAGGAAGAGCTGCTGGATACACAATGAAACTTCCAGATTATGACCGTCGTAGTCATACAAGAAAAGAATTTTACGATGATATCGCTATGACACTAGGAGGTTATGTAACTGAGCAGATGATTTTTGGAGACCTTTCAACAGGACCTTCCAATGATCTACAGGTAGTGTCTAGCTTGGCTAGAGATATGGTGACAAAGTATGGAATGAGTGAAAAACTAGGACCAGTTGCATTTGAGAACTCGAGTGATTCATCACAGATTAAAAAGTATTCACCTCAAGTTGCAAAGGATATCGATGACGAAGTGTCTCGAATTATCGACGAAGGTATGGAAAGAGCGAGAGAAATATTAATTCGACACAAAAGTGCTTTAGAAGCTATCTCTAAGAAACTCATGGAAGTAGAAACCCTAGAAAGAGATGAGTACGAAGCATTGCTGAAACAACATGGTGTTGAAATTAAAGACGCTTACGAAGAAATGTACAAAGAAGACGAAAAAGTTGGTGATCCAACTAGAGGTTTGGAAATAAAACCGGAAGAGCATCGGCCTCGTTAGATGAGGAGAATAAAAAGGCGCGGTCGTGAGACCGCGCCTTTTTATTCTCCTCGGCCAAATCTCCCAAGGTATTCAATATTTGTCACTAAACCATCTTCCATGTGAATGATTCGGTTGCATCCCATGGCGTATTCTCGTTCGTGAGTAACCATCACCACAGTCTGGCCATGGTTTTTATTTAGAGAGGTAATCAGGTCTACAACTTGAGTACCAGAAACAGTATCAAGGTTCGCTGTCGGCTCGTCGGCAAAGAGAATTTTTGGCTTGCCTGCGATTGCTCTTGCTATAGCAACTCTTTGTTGCTCTCCACCAGATAATTCACTAGGTAAGTTTGGATATTTCCCAACCATACCAACTTCATCAATTGATTTTTTTGCTTGGAGTTTTGCTTCTTCCCAAGGCATGCCTTTCATCAAAAGGGGAATCATGACATTTTCTTCGGCACTTAGGTCTGGTACAAGAGCGTAATCTTGAAATACGTAACCTAGAGTATTTAATCTAAACTCCGTTTTTTCACGTTCATTTAAATCTACTACTTCAGTACCATCTATCTCTACGGTTCCTTCTGTTGGTTCATCAAGAACAGAAAGCTGATACATCAGAGTGGATTTACCAGCGCCAGACTTACCCATGATTGCCACAAACTCACCTTCTTCTATAGAGATATCAATACCTTTTAGGACATGCGTAATAAGCTTATCTTTTCCAAACTTTCTATGAATATTTTTCGCTACAATTATTGACATAAATTATTTCCTACCAAGGATTGAGTTAAGGGTGTTTTGTTTGACGATAATCCAAGCAGGAATGAATCCTGCAATTAAAGTAATGATGAAGAGTACGACAAATTTAATGAATGTACTGTATGGGTCGGCCACCATGATCCCGTCACTAAAAGGGAAGCTAATTGGATTTCGGTCAAAGTAACCGATTAAGAAACCGTAAGTTACTAAAGCTCCAAGTAGGGAACCAGTCACTGCATAGAAAGCTGCTTGAATGACGTAAGCTACTTCAATAACGTGTCTGTCGATTCCGATTCCTTTCAAAATACCAATGTGTCTTTTTCTAGAGAGAGCATTAATGAAAATAATAATGAAAATAGTTATGGAAGCTACTATAATACCAATAGAGCCAATGAAGGTGCCAAGTAAGTCGAAAGTGTTTTTAATGTCAGTCAAAAACTTTGGTACGTTCTCTTCGTAAGTTCTAATTTTTGCGAAATCATCCAACCCGCTGTTTATTAGCGCCTCTTTTATCTCGGCGTTTCTGTCTGGGTCAACTACTCGGACTACTATTTGGTCGGCATTTCTATCTAGTCGATTAAAGAGTCTCCGAAACTCTCTCTCTGGAATAAAGGTGGTGAAGTTTACCTCATCAACTTTTGATTCAACTATACCTTTAACTTCAAACTCTTTGGAAATATTTCCAACACTCAATCTAACGATTGAGCCCGGCTTAACATTTTCGACGGTATCAAATACGTCACCAAAGTTTTCTGCATATTCGGCTAAGAAATAAACACCAATCAACATTTTTCCTTCGTCATCTGGAGACAAGTATTCACCATCAACTACTAGTTCAGATAGATGGGTCATCTCATCTTCCATGATTGGGTCTATTCCGGTAACTGTAACTGCAGCCGTATCTCTTTCTCCTGTTAAGTCACGACGCTCTTTGTAATTGGCTTCTAGTGTTCCGCCCCCGTCATATCGAACGGAGTAGGCAGTTATTTCCGGAAACGATTCTAGTTCTCTTATGAATGTCTGAGTATCTAGTATCCTGTCTTCATCGTCTTTGGCTGAAATAATTATGTCACCAGTTGCGTATTCTCGTACAGCTACTTCTGCACCAGCAATTAAACCTACCAAAATTCCAGATACAGCTATTAGGTTTAAGAAGGTCAGCATCATCACGAAAATAATTAATGAGGTAGTCCAAAAATTAGCTCGCTGTATTTGGCGAAATCCCAGTAAGAGTCCGATGCGAAGCGCTCTCATAAATTACTCAAGGGGCAACTATAGTGTCGCCTTCATCTAGACCAGTTATGGAAACAAAACCATCATTTCCGCTTAGGATTACTTCAACTGTACTTGAGGCACTTATCCCATTTTTTTGAACGATAACCTCGTAGCCGGATTCAGTTTTGGTTAAAAATCTTTTCGGGATTCTAAGGCCATTAGCCTCTTCGCTAATTATTATTTCTATGTCAGCGTTTAGACCGCTACGAATCCAGGCTGGTATCTCGTCTAATTGAATTATTGCTTCGTAGTACGCAACGCCGTCGATTTCTGTAGCCTTAAGTGAAATAAAACTGATTTTGCCTGTAAGTATTTCTCCGTTCTTTGCGTCAAATAGCATTTCAACCTTTTGTCCGACCAGAAGTTTGCCGATGTCTATTTCTGGTATTCGTGCAGTTACTTCAAATTCGTCGCTTGCCAACAAGGTAGCTACTGGAGCAGTTGTTACAGTTTCGCCCGGAAGTATGTCTATCTCAGTGATCACACCAGCAAATGGCGCGGTCAGAGAACGGTCAGCAATTGTGGAATCAATTCGCGCTATTCTAGCCTTTGCTTGTGCAATTGATGCGTTTGCTCGAGCAACGGCTTCGCTTCTGGCTGGTGCGTTTTGGTTTGTGACATCAGCTTTGGCCAACGAAAGAGCTTTCTCGGCTAGTGAGATAGCGCTTGCAGATTGGCTAACAGCAAGTAAGTAGGCATTTCTGTTAGCGGTGTATTGAGAAGATTTCATGTTTGGAATGTCCACTCTCCAATTGCTGTTTGAATAATTTGATGACTGACTGAATTGGATTCTAAGCCCGCAATTACCCAGCGCACTTGGCTGGTCTGTAGAAATGGTGTAAGTGCCGTTTTCTAGTCCAGTCAATCTAAATGAATAACCAGACTCTGCTTTTGAACTGAATACTTCAATGTTGTATACACCTTCTGTGCCACAGGTATATGTTCCAGAGATAAGTGGTGGTACAGCATCATCGTTTGGATCTACAGAGTAGGCGGTTAAGTCTGTCGACAGAAGTGAGCGGTAGGCATTTTCTACTTTTTGCGCCTCAGTGTCCTTGGTAGTTTGTAGAGCCTCTTCCTTACTTAGGACTGTCTTGGCAGAGACGTCGCGAGCAGATAGAGTAGGTCCTTCTAGTAGTTCATCTCTATCAGCGATTGCTCTAGCTAATGAAGCTAGAGCGTCTTGTCTGTCAGCGTAAAGAGCTCTTGAATCGAGAGTAATAAGTGGGTCTCCAGCATTTACTTCGTCACCTATTTTTACATGAACTGTTTCTACGATACCACTCACGGGAAAGGCGAGTTCGGCAGTTTGTTCTGCCTTAGCAATTCCTGAAACTGAGACAAGTTCTCTAACCGGACCTGATTCAACCTGTGTGGTGACCAAGACCTCTTTGTTTCTACTGCCAACGCCGTGAGCCATCAAAATAACGATGACGATTACTACTACAGCAATACCAATAAATGAAGAACGACTATGAAAAAGCTTAACCATGATGGATTAATTATAGCAGAATGCTAGACGTTTCTTTGCGAAGTTTTAGGTTCTAGGTGCCGGCGCTCTATTTAGTAGTGAGGTGATATGAAAGTTACTCTCTGAGTCTCCGTACACAGTTCAAGAAATATTTGCTTACAAACTGAGTTTAATTTTGTCCATCCACTAGGACTCGAACCTAGGACTATTAGCTATATGGAAATGAAGTTTCCTGTGTCCGCCCGCCAGGACTCGAACCTGGGACCACGAAGGTATAAGCTTCGCGCTCTACCAACTGAGCTACAGGCGGACACATCAAACTTCAACCCACACAATGCTTCGCTTCGGAAAACAAATACTCACTTCGCTCGTGCTTGTTTCCTCAGCTAACATTGTAAGCTTCGCGCTCTACCAACTGAGCTATGGATGGTTGGTGCTCAACACTATAACGCAGAGTCACAAATGGAACAATGTTGACTCCTTTACAAATAGTCATGTTTTGGTAATACTATATAAAGGGTTACTCCTAATGTGCCCTGTTTCACACCACTCGGGAGCAATTCCCGGCGGGGGCAGTCTACATGACAGGCTGCCCCCTTTTATTTTGTAGATACTTGATATCCAAGATTTTTCATATACAATCGAAATAGGCGCACTATTCGGTGTGCTGGATTAGAAGGAGTATACGTTTATGATATATGCCATCAAACCCTTCCCATCCACCAAGTTTCTTAAAGGAGGTGATTGCCTCTAGAAGGCTATCTTAAGGTGCTGTTGAAAGTCTCATACTGTGGGACTCATGAAATATCACCAAACGAGGCTCACCCCCTCAAACATTATTTGACCGCAGAGTTTCTATCGCCTGCGGTTTTTTATTTATTCCATATGTAGAACTTCGCCTATACGAGCGACCCTTTCTGCAATAAGAGGGAAGTCCTTTGATAATTCGGGATGAGTTTCTACAAGATGTCTTGCTTCATTACGAGCTGCTTCAACTAACTTTAGGTTACGGATAGCTTCCATCCCTAAGTCCGAAAGACCAGATTGTTTGCCTCCGTAGAGTTCTCCGCCACCACGAAACTGTAAGTCGTGTTCTGCTAGTTCAAAACCATTTTTGGCGGTGGCTAGTGCTTTGAGACGGTCGCGAGTTTTGTCGCTCTTGCTGTCAGTTACAGCAAAGCAGTACGGCTGATGAGTTCCTCTAATAACTCTTCCTCGAAGTTGATGGAGTTGAGCAAGTCCAAATCTTTCAGCTCCTTCTATAATAATGTTGGTAGCGTTTGGAACATTTACTCCCACTTCTACAACTGAAGTGGCACAAAGTATGTCAATTTTATGGGCATTGAATTCATTCATTATTTTGTCCTTTTCCGCGGGAGTCATTTTTCCGTGTAGAACTCCGATGTTCCACTCTTGGAATACATCTTTCTTTAGACGTTTAGCTTCAGCTATGACGCTCTTCATATTGAGTGCCGTTTGTTTGTCTGGATCTGGTTCTTCGATGCGGGGGCAAATGACGTAAGCTTGTCGGCCGGCCTCAAGCTCGGAGCGGACATGGTCATACATTTCTTTACTTTGTCCCGGACCAACAATAGTCGTCTTAACCGCTTTTCGGCCGGCCGGCATCTCCTCCAACAAAGTAATGTCTAAATCACCATAAATAGTAAGAGCAAGAGTACGGGGGATAGGAGTGGCGGTCATAGAAAGTAAGTGTGGCAGTCGAGAGTCTTTCTTGGCTAGTTTTTTTCTTTGGTTTGTTCCGAAGCGATGTTGCTCGTCGATAATCACGTAAGCTAAATGTTTGAACTCCACACTCTTATATATGAGAGAATGAGTTCCGATTACAATCGGTATCTCTCCATTGGCAATCCATTTGGTTAGTTGAGCTTTAGAAATCTTTGTTGGTTTAGTTGGGTCTGACTTACTTGGGAATTTCATGCAACCACTTCCAGTAATAAGACCAATCTGAATCGGTAGGTGTTGAAAATATTCAATGAAGCTTTCGAAGTGTTGTTTGGCGAGGATTTCAGTCGGAGCCATGTAGGCAACTTGCAGGTTTCCGTACTCAATTTTTTTGTCCATCCCTTCGGGTGGACGTGAAGTAGCTACAGCGTAGGCGGTGGTAGCTGCGACAGCAGTCTTACCGCTTCCTACATCACCTTCAAGTAGTCTGGACATGGCGTGGTTATCGACAAAGTTTTTGGTAATCGCCTCGATGGATTTGTTTTGAGATTTGGTAAGTTTAAATTCAAATCTATCAGTAAACTCCTTTATATGTTGAGGTGAGGTTCGGATGGTGTAAGTTTGTGCTGCACTTACCGCTGCTCGTTCTTGGGCTTTTTGTACTTGTATGTAAAACACTTCCTCAAAGGCGAATCGTTTTCGTGCACTTTCAGCATCCTTGGCTTTTTTGGGAGAGTGAATCCAGACCAAAGCCGTTTTTAGTTCCGGCAAATTATATTTTTTTAGGATTTCTACTGGAATCGGATCAATCAAGGTCTCCAATATTTTTTTCTCAAAACATTTGAGAACAGTGTGGTAAATCCACTTACTGGTGATTCCTTTGGTTTCTCGATAGACAGGGTAGAGAGTGTCGTCGCCAGAACCAGTGTCTTTAAAAATAGAATCATGACGATCGATAGGAAGTGAATCGAGTGGCTCAACCTCTGGGTTAGAAAGGTAAAGTTTGCCTTCACTACCCGATACTTTTCCGGCTAGTTTTACGTACATGCCATCCGTATACATTTTGGCGATGTACGGTTGGTTGAACCACATGATTTTCATCTTGGCGGAGCCGTCTTCCACGTAACCTTCAGCTATTGGTTTCTTGCTTTTCCAAGCCTTGCGAGTTTTGAGTCCGGACAGCTGTCCGTAGACAACGGTGTCTTGATTTTTCTCTAGACTACCGACTGATTGAACATCAGAAATATCTTCATAGCGTGCAGGCAAATGATAAAGTAGGTCTGAGACAGTTTCTATATTCAGACGTAACAAAGCCTTCTTATGGGCAGTATCAATACGGAAATGGTCGGCCAGACTGTCTGATAGTTTCATAAGAGTATTGTACCAAGTTCATAATAAATTTGCCGGTCTAGGCAAGAGGCGTATACTAGTAGTTACTTTTATATTTTTAATGTAACAACCATTATCCATGCCAGCAAAGAAACCCGACTATAACAAGCTTGCCCTTGCGCTTCATAAAAAACTTAAGGGAAAACTCTCTATAGAAAGTAAGGGAAAGTTAAAAACCAAGACTGACTGGAGTACGATGTATACTCCGGGGGTTGGGGCAGTGTCTAGTCATCTGGCTAAGCATCCAAAACAAGCACGTGAATACACCATGAAAAGAAACACTGTAGCTGTGGTCAGCGATGGTTCGGCTGTGCTTGGTCTTGGTGATATCGGTGCAATTGCTTCTCTCCCTGTGATGGAAGGAAAGGCAGCTATTTTTAAAGAGATGGCAGACGTAGATGCTGTTCCGATTGTACTAGATACCAAAGAGCCTGAAGAGATAATCAGGATTGTAAAAGCTATCGCACCCGGCTTTGGGGGAATTAATCTAGAAGATATTTCTGCACCAAAGTGTTTTGAGATTGAAGAAAGATTAAAGGCGGAGCTAGATATTCCAGTCATGCACGATGACCAACATGGTACAGCGATTGTGGTTTTGGCCGGCCTTATCAATGCGTCAAAGGTTGTTCAAAAAAAGATGACCAGCATGAAGGTGGTGGTAGTTGGAGCTGGAGCGGCCGGCCGAGCTGTCGCGCTTCTGCTTCATCTGGCTGGGGTGCAAGAAATAATCGTGGTTGATTCTAAGGGTGCTATCTATGAAGGTCGGCCGGGTCTTGAAGGGTACAAACGGAAGTTGGCTGAAATTACCAACCCAACAAACCTAGTTGGAGATGTACTTACAGCTTGTGAAGGAGCAGACGTGATTGTCGGAGTTTCTGGTCCGGGAACAATTGCTCCTGCTCATATAGAGAGAATGTCTCACCAGCCAATTGTATTTGCTTTGGCTAATCCGATTCCAGAAATAATGCCAGAAGACGCAAAGAGGGCTGGAGCGTATGTTGTAGCTACAGGACGTTCAGATTTTCCAAACCAAATAAACAATGCCTTAGCTTTCCCGGGAATTTTCCGTGGAGCATTGGATAAAGGAGTGCGGATGATTACTGATGAGATGAAACTAGAGGCCGCCAAGAAGATTGCTGGTTTGATAAAAAAACCAACTCCTGATAGCATCATTCCTCCGGTCATGACTCCTGGTCTAGTGAAAGCTGTAGCTAGTGCAATAAAGTTACCTAAGAAGTAATTGAAATGATTATATTTTTTATAGAAGTGTTTTATTAGTTTAAAGTATCGCTTGAATGGATTGGTTTATTACTCAAGGACCTGTTACACAAGCCCTATTAGCAGGTTTATTTACATGGGGAGTTACCGCGCTTGGTGCGGCAACGGTATTTTTCTTTAAAGAAATAAATAAAAAAATATTAAATGGCATGTTGGCTTTTGCGGCTGGCGTGATGATTGCTGCAAGTTTTTGGTCTTTACTTTCTCCAGCTATAGATATGTCAGAAGGGGGAGTGTTTCCAGTTTGGGTTCCTCCGTTAATTGGTTTCTTGTTAGGTGCTGGGACACTTTGGGTTATGGATAAAGTAATTCCTCACTTACACCTTGGTTTTCCTGTGGCAGAAGCAGAAGGTCCGAAGACTTCATGGCACAGAAGTGTTTTATTAGTATCAGCGATTACACTTCATAATATCCCCGAAGGGTTAGCAGTAGGAGTTGCTTTTGGTGCGGCATACGCAGGACTTGAAAGTGCTTCAATGGCTGGAGCTGTTGCGTTAGCAGTAGGAATTGGTATCCAAAATTTTCCAGAAGGAGCTGCAGTATCAGTACCTCTTCGTCGAGAGGGATTTACTCGCTGGAAATCCTTTGTCTATGGACAATTCTCAGGGATGGTAGAGCCTTTTGCGGCTGTAGCAGGTGCTGCATTGGTGGTTGTGTTTACTCCAATCCTTCCATACGCTCTTGCTTTTGCTGCGGGGGCAATGCTTTTTGTGGTAGTAGAAGAATTAATTCCTGAGGCGCAACGTGGCGGTCCAGGTATGACAGACTTTGCTACTATGGGTGCAATACTTGGTTTTGCAATCATGATGACTTTAGACGTAGCTTTAGGATAGAGTGGATAGAAAAAGCCGGCCCCTTCGGGGCCGGCTTTTTCTTTTGCCTTCTCATCTTTTATGCTATTCTAGCCAGCACAGAAGTGACCAAATAGAATAATACGGGAGAGTTGGCTGAGTGGATGAAAAGTGAAATTGATTCACTTTTCATCTGGTCCGCGAACAAGTGAGCGGAATTGCCGATATTTATGAGGCAATAGGTGGACGAAATTTTCGACCACTACCTTAATTAAATAATTACGGAGAGTTGGCTGAGTGGTCGAAAGCGCTTCACTGCTAACGAAGTAAGCCTGATAAAGGCTTCAAGGGTTCGAATCCCTTACTCTCCGCATCATCGAGCTAGCACGAGGAACTATCGTTTTAGCTCAAAGAAGCACCCGCTTGGGTGCTTCTTTGTTATAGCGTATTATTGACATTCTATGTTTAAATCAATCGTAGTTGCTATTTTTTTAGTCGGAGCTGTCGGAGCTTTTGTATTTTTTACAAATACTCAAAAATCACCAGACTATCACCTAGATGTTAGTAAGGATTCTTCTACACCAGAACAAGTATTTTCACTTGAGTTGAATGTTGGGGCACAAACTATAGACGACAGTGTTACAATTACCCGCGCGTATCTAACTGAATCAGGCTTTATTGTGCTTAGAGAGGTTATTGAAAGTAAGTTGGGACAGATCGTTGAAATCAGTCAGTATCTAAAAGCTGGTGAACATGCTGATATAAAAATACCAGTTGGAGATTTTTACGATGGTACAAATGAACTTATAGCAGTCATCTATAAAGATGTCGGGGACGACGAAGTATTTAATGATCTTGACACTCCCATAGTGGATGCGAAAGGTTCAGTTATGGCTCGGTATGTTAAGACTGGTGAAGTAGTACCTGCATCACTTTTGCAAGCCAACACTAATTCACAGCTCGGTCACATGATGGGTAATATGAAAATGGAGACAGTTCGGTACACCAACGATGGTTTTGTGCCAACACAACTAGATATTCAGGTTGGAACAATGGTTCAATTTGTAAATGAAAGTGATACTGACATGTGGGTGGCATCAAATGTTCACCCAGCGCACGACATCCTGCCTACTTTTGACCAGTTTGGTACAACAGAGAAAGGTGGAGTTTATACGTATGTTTTTGATAAAGCTGGGGATTGGAAGTATCACGACCATATCAACGCAGCGTTTGAGGGAGTTATTAGTGTTCAATAGTTATTTCTAAAGTAGAAATGATTAGAGAGCTATTTTTACCATGAATCCCGAAATTATAATTTTCTTAGCAACGAAACTACACGTGATAATCGTGGTCACTGTTTTGGTATATATCTTGTTTTTACACAAAGAAAAACGAAATCAAACACTACTTCTTGCATTATTAACGCTACCCATAGCGTTTATTTTTGGGAAGGTCGCTAGCTTATTTATAGATAATCCACGACCCTTTGTTGTTGAGGGTATCACTACGTTGATTCAACATATTGCTGATAATGGATTTCCATCAGACCATACACTGCTGGCCGCTACGGTTGCTTGTATAGTGTTTGTATACAACAAACCTCTGGGTGCAATTCTTCTGGGTCTAAGCATCTTGGTGGGTGTGTCACGAGTATTGGCTGGGGTGCATCATTATATTGATGTTTCCGGTAGCGTATTAATTGCTGTCTTTGCAACTTATCTAGCGACGGTTGTTATACAGCGTCAACGACTTTTTTAAGCCTCGTCTCCACTTCTTCTGCGATATCCGCGATGGCATCATTTTCAACTGCGCTCATGGCAGCACTCGGAAGCATTGCCGAGACATGAACGTCATCCCCAGTTTGATAGACAATTACATTGCATGGCAACAGAAGACCTATTTCTTTTTCTGCTTCTAGTGCTTTGTGAGCAAAGGTTGGATTGCAGGCACCGAGAATAGTGTAATTCTCATAGTTGAGATCAAGCTTCTTCCTCATGGTGGCTTTGACGTCGATAGTTGTAAGTACGCCGAACCCCTCTGTAGCCAATGCTTCAGTTACTTTTATAATCGCTTCTTCAAACGGAGGGCTAACAATTTTTGAATATCCGTATTTCATACTAATTTATCTCTCTCGTTACGAACCAGTTGTACACGAGTGCAAAGGCGTACAAAATCACAAAACTGATTATTGCTGCCTCTACCATCCCACCCAGGATTCCACCAAATGAAGGAGAGAAGAACATGTGCCACTCTCTCATCATCATTCCAGCTCCAGTGTATAGACCTAAGTTCATGAGTACCCCGAGAAGCAACATACATGCTGCGGATACGATTGCCCCTGCGTATCCAAGAGCGAGTGCATTAAGTGTTTTCATATAAAATATTTTGTTGGATTAGTAAAAGTGGTATTGACCTAAATACCCCCTAGGGGTATTATACCAGCATATGAAAAAAGAAGTCAAGAAACGTGTCACCCATCGTCTCAAGATTATTGAGGGACAGGTACGAGGTCTAAATAAAATGATTGATGAGGAGGCATATTGTCTTGATATCATCACGCAATCATCAGCTATACGTCATGCCCTTGGTTCAATTGAGGACTTGATGCTTGAGAATCACCTGACTACTCACGTGAAGGAACAGATGCAAAGTGGTGAGGATAAGAAGGCGGCTGAAGAAATCCTAGCAATTTATAAGCTCGCTAAGAAAAAATAATATGCATACACATTCAAACAATAATCATAGCGACCACCATGCTCACAAGCATCACAACCATAGTGAGCACGGTAGTCACGGCATGGGTCATGGTTCGGCAGAAGTGTTCCTTCGACGTTTTTGGATTGTCACCTTTTTACTTATTCCACTCGTTGTTACCAACGAAGCTGTAGCAGGTTTCTTTGGAATACCAACCTTCGAGCTTGGAAAATGGATATCCTTTGCAATCGCAACGGTTGTCTTTGGCTTTTCACTTATCTTCTTCCAACACGCTCTTCATGAGATAAAAGCTCGTAAGTACGGCATGATGACGTTAGTCTCCCTTGCCGTCGGAGCAGGATATCTATTCTCGGTAGCGTCTACGTTCATTCCGTCATTACATGCTGAGTTCTACCTTGAAATCTCAACCTTGATTTGGGTGCTTCTTTTTGGTCACTATCTTGAAGCACGCTCAGGAGCAGCTGCGGGAAATGCTTTGCAAGAAGTTGCTAAGCTTTTACCAAAGCAAGCGCACAAACTAGTTAACGGTGTAGAAGAAGATGTTGATGTCACTGAATTAAAAGAAGACGACCAAGTACTTGTAAAGCCAGGCGAGAAAATTCCAGCTGATGGGGTTATCCTTTCCGGTTCAGCTAATGTTGATGAGGCACTTATCAGTGGTGAATCAAAACCGATTCATAAAAGCGAAGGAGATGAAGTGGTGGCAGGCAGTATTTGTCTTGATGGTTCTTTGACTCTGAAACTATCTCGTGTCGGTGAGCACTCCACCATCGGTCAGATTCAAAAATTGATTGCAGAAGCGCAACAGACAAAGCCAAACTCACAGCGTATTGCTGACAAAGCAGCGGGCATTCTTACTTTTGTTGCAGGAATCACAGCTCTTCTCACTATTCTTGTGTGGTCACTGCTACTTGGTGAAACATTTACCTTCTCAATTACGCTCGCAATAACAGTCTTAGTCATTGCGTGTCCACATGCCCTTGGCTTGGCGATTCCAACAGTCACCACCATTACCACCTCGCTTGCAGTTAAGAACGGGTTCTTTATCAAGAACCTCGCTAAGATAGAAGTCATTCGAAAAGCTGACTATGTCGTGTTTGATAAAACAGGAACCTTGACCTCCGGCGTATTTGGAGTAACTGATGTAACAACCGTTGGGGACTTTACCAAGGACCAGGTTCTTAAAGTTGCTGGCTCGCTTGAACAACATTCTTCTCATATTATTGGGCAGTCGATTGTGGCACACGCAAAAAAAGAAAGAATCAGACTCGAAAATATATCAGAGTTCAAGAACGTAGCTGGTAAAGGGATTAAAGCGGTACTTGATGGTGTAACGTACACCGTTGGAAACAAGGCAATTATGCAAGAAGTAGGTATTACCACTACAGATTCAGAAAAAGCATACGGTGAACTCACATCTAAAGGAAAAACCACTATCTTTGTGGCTAACGAAACGAAGGTAATTGGACTTATTAGTCTCTCAGACACAATAAAAGAAGAATCATTTAATGCACTCAAGAAACTGCACGACATGGGCGTAAAGGTAGCGATGCTTACCGGCGATAATAAAGCGGTCGCACAATCAGTGGCAGAAGAACTCAACATCGATACCTACTTCGCTGAGGTGTTACCTGAAGATAAATACACGCACATTAAATCTCTGCAAAAAGATGGGAGTGTGGTGCTGATGGTTGGTGACGGCGTCAATGATGCGCCAGCACTTACTCAAGCAGACGCTGGGATTGCAATTGGTGCAGGTACCGATGTGGCGGTTGAAGCTGGAGATGTGGTTCTTACAAAAAGCAATCCAGAAGATATAGTAAAGCTCATAAAGCTCTCAAAAAAAGTCTACTCTAAAATGATTCAAAATCTCGTCTGGGCACTCGGATACAACATTGTGGCTATTCCAGCCGCAGCTGGAGCGTTCGCCTATTGGGGATTCTTCCTACGGCCTGAAATCGGTGCTTTTGTGATGAGTTTGTCGACCGTTATTGTGGTTGCAAATGCTATGTTACTTAAACGCATAGACTTAAGTTAAATTGAAGAATAGTATACAATTACATCAAATATGACACGGAGACTTAGTACATTAGTATTTACGTTACTCTTCCTCGGAGCTATGTTCGGTGGTCTTTTCCATATGACCATGGGTATGGATATGACCGGAAACATGACCGGGTGTCCATTCATGACTCATGAAGAGGTTCTTTGCTCGATGAGCGTATTTGACCATATTGGGTCATGGCAGTCAGCTTTTTCGGCAGTGATCCCGTCACTTACGTTGTTACTATCAGCATTAGTCGCTGCGGTACTCATTCTTTCAGTCGCTCCAAATCTGCTTCTCAAACAGAAATTTAGAGAACCGCCACTCTCCAGAGAATTACTACACCGTACCTACTCATATTCCTACCGCCCACTACAGGAATTATTTTCTAGTGGCATTCTTCACCCAAAACTTTTCTAGCGCATTTCAACCAGTAGGACATTTTTCTATGTCACTGCTGTTTTTTATGAGCGTAATGAAAAGTAATAATGAATCAAACAATAATAATTGTCCTCGCTATCGGTATCCTTGCATTGGTTGGTGTAGGTTTCTATTTCTCCAATAGCACAATGATGTCTGATGGAATGGATGAAATGCGTGAACACAATGATAACCTTGCCCCACATGAAATAAGTCCTGGTGATGTCGTGAAAAAAGTGCAGTCAAAAGAAGATTTTGTACTACTTGATGTACGAACTTTAGAAGAATACGAAGAAATGCATTTAGAGAATGCTCTCTTGTTACCAGTCCAAGAGTTGTCACAGGAAACCCTTACCAGAATCGGACTTGGTGAAGATGCAAAAGACAAAGAGATTGTTCTGTATTGTCGGAGTGGTGCTCGAAGCCAAACGGCATACAACGTCATGAAATCACTTGGCTATACGAATATTAAAAGTGTGGCTGGAGGCATGATCCACTGGGAGGAGGATCAGTACCCACTCACAGAGTCTGGTGCCTATACTGGACCGATGATGATGTCTGGTAGTGAAGAAAAAGCAACAAAGGCAGAAGGACCAAAAGTAGCGGTCGACCGCACACTGCATGACTTTGGTATCATCCCGCAATATGGAGGGACTGTTGAGGCAGACTTCACAATAACCAACTCTGGAACAGAAGTTCTTGAGGTAGGGCAACTTACTACTAGTTGTAGTTGCACATCAGCAACAATCTCAAACTCATCAATAAAACCAGGTGATAAAGCTACATTAACCGTAGTGTTTGACCCTGACTTCCACGAAGAGCCGTTTGATGTCTTCAAGCGCACTGTCTTTATTCCAACCAATGACCCAAATAACCCTGAAGCAGAAGTATCAGTGCAGGTTGATATTGCTGAAGGAGAATAATTACTCACTTAAATTAAAAATTATGAACAAATACATTATCGGCACCGTCATACTTGCTGTTGTACTAATTTTTGGAGCAAACTATCTTGGCAACAAGGATGAAACAACAAAAGCTGCCACAAACGTCACTTCTCCAATTGTCGTGTTAGAAAAGCCATACGATTTTGGAGACATAGACATCTTTGCAGGAAAAGTGAGTACAAACTATACGCTCAAGAACGAAGGGTTGGAAGATGTGACCATTACGCAAGCAGCCACCAGTTGTATGTGCACTGAGGGTGAAATTGCAGGTTTAACATTCGGCATGCATGGTAGCGAAGTAAAATCAGTTGTCATACCAGCTGGAGGTGAAGAAGTCGTTAAAGCTACGTTTGACCCGCTTGCACACGGTCCAGAAGGTACTGGGCCAATAACAAGAGAGTTGATACTCAAAACTAATTCACAAGAAACCCCAGACATTAGATTGAAGTTTAGCGGAAATGTTATTAAGAACTAGATAAAAATGACTGAAAATATTCAAACAAAAACTTCCAATAATTATCTCGTCCCCCTGGCAATTGTGATTGCCGGTGGCTTGGTGGCAGGAGCTGTCTTCATGAGTAATGGAAGCGGAGGCAACAGCACTGCTACAGCAACAGAGACAGGTCAGCAAGTACAAAAAGAACCAGCTGGGACAACCGACGCGGTGAGAGCTGTTACTAAAGATGACCATATCAAAGGAAATCTAGATGCTGCAGTAACGATTGTTGAGTACTCTGACTTTGAGTGCCCATTCTGCAAACGTTTCCACGACACCATGAATGAAGTTATGAAAGAAGTCGATGACGGTCAGGTGGCGTGGGTCTTTAGACATTTTCCACTCGACCAATTACATCCAGTTAAAGCACGAGCTGTTGCAGTGGCCTCAGAGTGTGCAAGTGAACAAGGAGGCAATGAAAGCTTTTGGAAGTTTTCAGATAGGTATATGGAACTGACTCTGTCGAACAACAAAACTCCAATCGAAACGGTGATTCCACAAATTGTACAAGAAATTGGTCTTAATAAATCAGCTTTTCAGACTTGTTTTGAGAGTGGAAAGTATGACCAACATATAGAAGACGATATAGAGAATGCTATCGAGACTGGCGGACGAGGTACTCCATGGAGTGTGGTCATTGCACCAAATGGAAAAACTTTTCCATTAAATGGAGCACAACCACTTGAAGCAGTAAAACAACTTATTAATCTTGCTGCGCAAGAGAAGTAATTGGTATGTGGCAAAGGCAACTTGGTACAGTATTCGCTAACCCAGTGTATGTATCCACTGCCATATTTATTGCGTGGGCCGTGTTTACCTTTGCTGTCTTACTGCCCAATATTCAACTTATCGGTGTGGTGTTGTTTTCGGATACTGCCTCAGCTTTAGAGAAAGCAAATTTTCTTTTTAGCCTCTACGGTTCAATTGGCACTAACTTCACACTTGTTTCAGCTTCGTCTACAGTCGTCATAGCAATACTTTTCGGTATTAATGTGACACTGCTTCTGTATTACATCCGTAAGGTTCGTGATGCTGTAAGTAACTTACGGTCAACAGGTGCAGCGGGTATCAGTGGGCTCATAAGTGGAGTACTTGGCATTGGATGTGCTGCTTGTGGAACATTTGTTCTCACTTCAGTGTTGGCTCTCATTGGAGCAGGTGCCCTAGTTACATACCTACCATTCAAGGGAGTAGAGTTTGGATTTATAGGGATAGGTTTATTGCTTTACTCTACTTACTCCCTCATTCGAAAAATAAACAGTCCACTGGTGTGTCGTATAGAAGAATAATTAATAAATAAAAATATGAAATATATAGTAGTTATAGGAGCGTTGGTGTTGTTGGTTATTGGAGGATTTTGGTATACCAACAATACTGAGAATGGCTACCACATGGACTTCGATGGGGCGATGTCGGGGATGATGCAAGGTGGTGGCAAGGAAAGTCTCACAACACTACCAGACAGAGCATTAGAGAATGTTAAACCAACGGAGGTTGTTGAATTGAAAGACGGAGATACTTTTGATCTCACTGCATCAATCGTACAACAAGAAGTTGGTAATCGGACAGTGAAGCGACTGGCATACAATGGTCAGATTCCTGGTCCAGTCCTGAAGGTACAAAAGGGTGCAAAAGTGACCGTAAACTTTACCAACAACATAGATATGGAGACATCACTGCACTCACATGGTCTGCGTGGAGATTATCTGATGGACGGTGCTGTTCCAATTACTCCCGCTATTCCGGTCGGAGAAAGTTTCTCATATGAATTGGAGTTCCCTGATACAGGAGTGTACTGGTATCACCCGCACGTTCGTGAAGACTACCAGCAAGAACTCGGTCTCTATGGAAACATGATTGTTACTGAGGATGGATATTGGAATCCGGTTGATACAGAGGAATACTTGATTCTTGATGACATTCTCGAGGGAGGTGACTTTAAGAAAGAGGTTGTGACCAACACCTTAATGGGTCGCTTCGGAAACACGCTTCTAATCAATGACCAAGAAGACTACATCTTAAACGTCAACCAAGGTGAGATAGCTCGATTGTTTCTCACGAACGTTGCCAACACACGGACGTTCGACGTCACTTTCGATGGAGCAAAGACAAAACTAGTTGGAGGCGACAATGGACGTATTGAGAAAGAAGTTATGGTTGATGATGTAATTATTGGTACTTCAGAACGATATGTTGTTGAAGTGCTATATCCAGAAGCAGGCACCTATCCTATTACTCATCGAGGTAAAAAGATTGGTATGGTTGTGGTCAAAAGTAGCACTGTGAACAAAAATGCGGAGTTTATGACTCTTCGTTCAAATACAGGTGACTATAGTAATATCCGCTCAAAACAAAGTCAGTTACTTGCTAAGACACCAGATAAAAATCTGCGGTTGGACATCGAAATGAAAGGCGTGATGGGTAGCATGATGAATGATATGGGAGGTCAAGGTAACGGCATGATGATGGGTGGGAGTAACGACGACGAGATGATGCGGGACCACTGTCAGATGATGCCAGAGATGGCTGGTTGTGAACCGTATCTTGATGAAGGAAGCGAGGAAGCTGGACATGGTGAAGATGGTATCGAATGGGAAGACGATATGGCCATGATGAATAACATGAGTACCGATGAAAATATCGAGTGGGTTATTGAAGATACAGACTCAGGAAAGAAGAACGACAAAATTGACTGGTCATTCAAGACTGGTGACTTAGTTAAGGTTCGTATATACAATGATGAAAAAGGACTGCATCCGATGCAGCATCCAATCCACTTCCATGGACAGCGGTTTGTGGTCTTGGCTCGTGATGGTCAAGCTAATGACAACCTACAATGGAAAGACACAGTGTTGATTCCAAAGGGACAGACAATTGATGTATTGGTCGACATGAGCAACCCAGGCACATGGATGGCACATTGCCACATTGCGGAGCACTTGCACTCAGGAATGATGTTCCAGTTTGAGGTGAAATAACAATAAGTAAATACACTAATAAAACAGGCCTCATAAAGAGGTCTGTTTTATTAGTGTGGCTAATGCTATAAATGATTAATGTCAGATAGATGGACAGAAAATGTTAAGACAAATCTCTTGCCACTGAGTATTGAGAAAAATGATCTCAGAAAAGCCTTGGCTGAGTGGTTTTATACTGGTAATACATACGACCTTAGTTATCCTGATGAAAATTGCGAACTATGTAATCACCAAGGAATCAGGTTTCAGTTTGAAATTCAAAATTATCTTACCAAGAGTATCCTTTTAATTGGTTCAGAATGTATATTGCGTTTTTCTATTTCTGCAGTTGATGATCAAGGAAAAGTCTTAGACCAGAAAGAAACCACCAAAAAAGTTCATAAAGACAGACGGCAGTTAATATCAGATGCAAGAACAAAGCGAGTAATTAATAGCTTGGTTGAATTAGCACAAAAAGACACAAAGTTTGACGGGATTGATAGTTCTATTGAATATTTTCAAGAGAGAGGTGCTTTTTCTCCTAAACATCTATTATTTTTACTTTGGAGGATGAAAGAGAGCGGTGTCTCTTTCAATAAGTCAGATTTCAAAATGACAATTAAAAGAAACAGAGAAAAGGATCAACTTTTAGATATGAAAGACTGGGAGGTTAGAAAAATATTACCAGCAATGTCTGCCTCACAACAAAAATGGTACCACGAGCATTCTTAATTGATACTTAGCGAGAGTGTTTTATTTTTTAATATTAATTTACTTTCCAAACTTTCGAGCAATCTACGTTTTTCATCAATATTTCCATCTTTCAATATAAACTTGAAGTAAGTCTTAATATCTTTATCCGATACTTTGATTGCAGTACTTTTACCAGACAAAGCCAATTGAAATTTCTTGAATCTAGTCACTTCTTCTTTAAGTTTCTTTAGCAGAGTATTTTCTTTTAACTTTATAGTGTCAACTAAATCTTGTAATTGTTTAATTAAATCATTTTCGTTTATATACCCACATTTACAATTCTTGTCTTTTGCTTTTGTACAGCCATAGTAGATATGAGTATTAAACTTTCCATTCTTTAATTTCTTGTATTTTTCGTCTGCACTAATACCAGAGCCGCACAGACCACAGGTCATTAGCTTGGTAAAAGCGAATTCTTTATCTTGTCTAGTTTTGAGTTGGTTGCCTTTTAGTTGTAATTGAACGGCATCAAATAGTTCTTTAGTAATTATTGGTTCATGTTTTCCTTTGTACCAAATACCAGCACCTCTTGGGTATTCAAACTCACCATAGTAGAAAGTATTTTCTAAGAGTTTGTATATGTTGCCGAGGCTGAGATGCTTCTTCCCAAGATGAGTACGAAAGTTTAAATCAAATTTAAGCCAATGATAGAGCTTTCTGCCTGACCATTGTTCATGGGCAACTTTTTCAAATATCTGCTTGATGACTGGTGCTCTGTCGGGGTCGATAAGACATTCATTCTTTCTGTCTAGTCTCCGTTCTTTTATATAGCCAGTAGCGGCTGTAGTTGGCCATAATCCAAGTTCACACCTTGCTCTTAGTCCTCGCTTCACATTAATACCCCGGTTGTCATTCTCTAGTTTTGCTTGGCTACAAAGAATCATTAAGAGAAACTTCTCATTTGGAGAGTTGCTGAATGTCTGTCCATATGTGCGAATAGATAAGAGTTTCCGTTCATCCATCAAATCAACTACAGAGCCTAAATCTCCAGCGTTTCTACTTAATCTATCTGGTGCCCACGTAAGAATAGCGTTGAACTTTTCTTGCTTTACATCACCTAGTAATTCTTTGAATACTGGTCTGTTACCAGAATCCTTGGCTGACTTAGACTCACGTCTTATATCTACAACATCAATATTTTCACGCTCAGCGATTTGGAGCATTTCATTCACTTGAGATTCAATTGATAGAGCTTGTCGCTCGTCACTCTCAGTACTTTTTCTTGCATACAAGCAGTATTTTAATTTCTCCACCGTTGCTCCTTCTGACATATCTATATTAATGACAGAACCACAAACCCTGCATAGCTATGCAAACAACAGAAACGTTATATACTCGCTTAGCAAAGGTTGAGTTTTGCGATATGATTGCCTTTAATAGCTTGGGAAGCTATTATATTGAACACAACAAAGACCTAACCCGACAGCTTGCTGGCGATATGGTCGTAAAACCCGCTAGAGATCAAAGGACTCCCAGTCAGAGTCACTCTAGCGGGTCATACCTGGAAACGGGTATGGGTCTGGCCGAAAGGTTGGATCGCAATGGCTGGGAGCCTTTTGGTATCCCAGTATTTAACAAAATTAAATCCCGCTAGATTTATGACAAATGAACAAACAAAGAAATGTAAGGAATGCCAGATGGACATTCCTAAAAAAGCACGACGGTGTCCTCATTGCCGAGCTAAACAAGGAATTGGATTGGGAGGACTAATATTAATTCTATTTCTTGGAGGATCTATCCTATCAGTTGTGATGTCCACGATAAGTGATATCAGTAGTACCTCTAATACTAACTACGATGTAGGGACATATGTGCCTCCAGTTCGTGAAGGGGCATTTGAATTAGGAACATACAAAGTTGAATCAACTGAATTCGCATATATCAATCCAAAAGAAGTTAACCTTTGGCAGTCATATTCTGACCGAAAGAAAGTTGGCTCAGTGAAAGAACACGCTGTGGTTGAGGTAACTGCTTATGATGAAGCGAATGACTACTGTAAAGTAACGGCTGGTGAGCAGACGGGCTGGACGGCATGTAATTGGTTAGTAAAAGCAGAGTAATTTTATCCCAGTAGGATACCTCGCTTTTTAGGTTTGCGATTCACTAGTATCTCAAGAATTGACATCGAAAAGGCGTCGGCTAGATCGTCGTGTTTTTCAACTCCAAAGTGAATTAATTCCTGCTCTAGTTTTGAGGATGCTCCAAAGGGAAAGAATACCTGTCCCGCACTTAACGGTGTGGCAGCTAAACTCAGCCGTTCACGCTTATCTCCTTGTGGTCTGATGCCTTCGACTTTAACATCATCTTCCTTAAGCTGTTGCACGATTGCTTCTTGATAGGCTACGTTCTCAATAAAGAACAATGGATCAAGTAAATACTTGGAGCGGAGTTTGTATTCAAGAAGCTTTATCTCCTGACAAGTCTCAGGAAAACTTAATCGTTTGTGTACGATTTCAGGTAGAATGTAAAGATAAAGTTTTCTATCTTTCTCACAAGCTAGTATAGGTACTATTGCTGTGAAGTCAGCGTAGCTTTGTTTTGAAATAGCTAAATCAACTCCCACATATATTCCAAGCTGATGCATATCAGTGGGTATGTCGTGATAATGCTTGATCCATAGAGGATCTATGATTTGTCCTTCGTCAGCTATTAGTCTAAGTAGGTATTCTCGCTCCCATGCTTTAGCACTCATGACCTCTTTCTTGAGTTCAGCTAATGACTCAGGAGTTGTAAACTTTTCAGGCCATAAACACTCTCCGTTCTTGTCGATAAGCGGAAACGCCTTGAATACACCTGACACCTCATCATTCTGAATCTTCTCTCGTAATCGCAAGATAAGTGAATCGTCATGGACTAAATTACCGATTAGAATAATCTTTGTACCTAGATCACCCGAGGGAATAATTTCACTGGTAAACCAATTGAATGTCTTGTCTCGACCCTCTTGGGTTTTAGTGGAGCTAATGTCTTCAATGTCGTCACAGATAATTAAATCAGGTCGATGACTTTTATGTCGCAGTCCACGCATACTTTGATCGGCAGAAAGGACAGTAATGCGTGCATCATACTTAGGAATTACAATTGAAGATGCTCTCCATTCGTCTTGTGGTTCCTCAAACGGTCCAAGGTCTTGTCGCAAAAGTTCATTCCGTTCCAACTCTGCTTTAATGTTTTGTAGTAGCTGTTTCGCTTGAGGTTGTGTACGGGAGATTAACAGCACAAACTTTTTTTGTTGTACTCCAAGTATCGACCAAATTGGGTAGGACAGTGAAAAAATAGTGGACTTGGCAGATCCGCGGAAGGCTACCAAAACTGCTAGTTTTAGATCAGTCCGTTCAGTTATTTCAATCATTTCAGAATGAAACTTTGCACTTGGATATTTCAGGTATTCACTAAAATACACAGGCAAGAAATAACCATGACTACGTGTAGTTATTTCACGTCTCACTAACGGATCAGAGATAACTCGTTCAAGTAATTCAAGTGGCATGTTATACATGATCAGTTTTGATTAAATTAGCGTATTGAAGTGCTTGTTTAATAGTGTCTTTTTGTTCATCAGATAGCTCGGTATGTTTTGCTTCTTGAGTACGTAGTGGTTTGCTAGCGAAACGTTGGTGATTATTAGTAAGCCACAGACGTATGGCTGAGAACTTGCGATCTTTGATTAACTGAAGCAACTGACTTTCACTCATGTCATTTACGAATGCCACACCTTCAGCTTCCGCTTCGGTAAGTCGTTTAGCAAAGTCTGAGTCTTCTCGTTTCCATCGGTAGACAGTATTGCGTGAGATACCAGATTTTTCGCACGCAACTTGTATGATCGGCACTTTCCGTACCTCATCAAGAAATGTATCCATGTGACTAATTTTCTTCATAGAAATTTTTGATTATCTCTACTTTGTTTCCAGTTAGTTTCTCGTATCGCCGACGAGCCAGTTCACAAAAAATCGGCTCTGACTCAAGAGAATAGACACGACGATTCAGACTCTCAGCACAGACGAGCGTGCTGGCAGAACCTGAGAACGAGTCGAGAATAATGTCGTTTGGTTTTGTGCACCGCTTAATCGCTTTCTCATGCAGACTTGGCGGTTTAGATGTTGGATGTTCGTATTCACTAATCTTGATTCGTTTCGAAGCCCAGATATTGCTCACTGATTCAACTAAGTCATTCCCAACGGCGACTTCAGCATTCATGATTTCAGTACAGTTCGTCATCTTCTTAGCGAGGTATGGAGATCCTTTTGTTCCGTAGACGCAGAATTCAATTGCTTTGTTAAAGGCGACAGTAGGGGTAGGGCTGGCATTGTTCTTTAACCAGATGTTGAGTCTACGGTTCTTTATACCTAGCTCGTTATATAAGGTCTGAAAAATCCAGACCCAAGCTTCATCACACCAGTACATGATGTGAGTATTCGGCGTGGCAACCGATAGCCCTGCTTCAAGTGTCTTGCGAATAAATGATTTGTAGTCATCGGGACTCTTGTTGTCCTGTACGTTACCTCCATAGTTAGCTTTGTTCCCGACGCCTTTGTTGTAGTCGAGGTTAATGTTGTATGGAGGATCTGAATAGATCATGCTTGTTTTCTCTCCATCAAAGAGTACTTGAACAGCTTTTGAATCAGTAGAGTCACCACAGAGGATTTTGTGTTTACCTAGGATTAGCAAATCACCTCGTTTTATATCGGTTGTCTTAATTTCCTTGAGTGCTTTTTCTTCATCAAACTCATCATCCTCGCTATGTTTATCTGTATCCCAGAAATCAGCTAACTCGATATCTTCAAATCCAGCTTCAGTCAGGAGGTCAATATCGAAGCTCTTTAAAGCGTCGAGATCCCAGTCCCCGCCCAGCTTATTTGAAGATATGAGATACTGCTCAAATTCTTTTTCAGTCAGTTTTCGATTAGGAACTCGTACATCAATCTCCTCATCGCCACGACCTAACAACTGCAATACTTTGAGACGTTGGTGTCCTGCGATTACTCGACCTGTAGTGTCGATGGCTGGTATTTCTACTAAGTTGAATTTACTCAGACTCTTTTTTAGTTTCTCCAACTGAATAGGGCTGATAGTACGAGGGTTCTTCTCGTAGGGGACAAGATCACTTACTTTTCGCTTCTGTGTACTCCACTCTAGTTTTTTAGTCATAACTATATTTGTTTATTTGTTAATAAAAACAAAGCAAACAAAAAGCCTGACTTCATACGAAGACTCAACACATCAAATTGACGTGCTCAGGCTTTCTGTATGAAATCAGGCGGGTTAAAAATTAAGCGGCTCGATTTCTGTATATGTTTTTAGAAGAGTAGTCCTGCTTCAAGGAGTTCGATTGCACTGGCATCTTGCCATCGCTTACCCTTAAGCTTCTGCTGAGCTGAAAGGTCCAACATTTCTTCAATCTCTGAATCGGTACTCTCTGGAAAGAAAACACCTTGGCTAGTCACCTTGCCATCGCGGACTGCATCATTGAAGTAGTCGGGGACAGCGTATTTGATAGTGACATCACCATCTGATCCGTCGATTGAGACAGACTGCTTTTCTAAGAACACTCTTTGTTCTTCGGAATCACGCCAGTTTTTCTCAGACTTATTACGCAACTTCCTTGTAGGGAAGGTTAGCGAAGTGAGCTTGAGATTGCTGAAACGTAACTCCATAGGAATATAATAGCATGGATTTTGTGAAAAAGTAAAAATGCTGTATACTATGTACACCTATGATAGATAACTTAAGTGATAAGGACCGCAGAGCGTTCTCCTTCATCCGAAACATGATCATTAGTCAAGGCAGAAGTCCCTCACTGCGTGAAATAAACACAGTAACCAAAGACAGCTCCCCTCGCTCAGCTGGTCTAGCAATTGACCGACTGATAAAGGCAGGACTGCTTGAAAGGAAGGGGCGAAATTTGATCCTTACATCTGAACGCGATTCAAGTTCTGTACATACTGTGAACGTAAAACTCGTTAACAGTGTTGCTTGCGGTACACCAATGCTTGCTGAGGAAAATGTTGAAGCGGAAATCGCTGTATCAACCGCCTTAGCTAAGCCAGGTTTCCAATACTTTCTGCTACGCGCTAGTGGAAACTCCATGGATCAAGCGGGTATTAACTCTGGTGATCTACTATTGATTCGTCAGCAAACTACAGCAGAGAATGGACAGCGAGTAGTGGCGCTCATCAATGATGAAGCGACTGTAAAAGAATTTGAAAAGAACGGTGAAGTAGTAATACTCCGCCCACGTTCATCTAATAAGGAGCTTAGACCTATCGTACTTACCGATAACTGCATTATTCAGGGAGTGGTACAAGCAGTACTCCCTTCAGATATTTACTAAACTATGGCAAACAAAAGAATTACAGTGACCGGAGAATCAGATTCGGGTCGTAATACAAATTTTCACGATAATCGCACAGGTGCAGATATGAGCCGTGCTCAATTTGTGAAGAAGATTGAAGATGGTAGTTACGACAACTACCACGTTCGGAAGATTAACAATATAAAGACCCCTGTTTCAAATCCTGACGGAAAGGAAGGAAACAATCTTGACTAGTATATGAATTTATCAAATGCACAACTACTGAATTTCAAAGACCGAATTAAATTCACCGATGAAGATAAGAGAAAATTCCAACCTCAAATTGACCACTTGGTTTCTTCAATCAAGTCACATATTTCGGAAAAAACTGACACACGAGTGTTGAAAGTTCTGCAGTGCGGGTCTTGGCGAAAGGGTACTATTTTAAAGCCCAAAGATGATGTTCCTGTTGATATAGATCTCGTTTTCTTTTTAGATATTGATCACGAGGATATTGATTCTTTAGAGCAAGCAAATAATTTTATTTTGCCGATTCTAAAAAGCATCTATCCCAAAAAGGAGGATAAGGATTTCTGGGATAGTCCGAAGACCGCAGGAATTGAATTTGTTGCTTCTGGATTAAATGTTGATGTTGTACCTGTTGGCAAAACGGACTATGAAGACTACGTTGCTCAACCTGACAAAGATTCTAGGCAATACTTCACCTCGCCCAAAAAGCAATTGGAGTTTATTTCTGAAAGAAAAGAGGCAAATGTAAATTTCACAGCAATCGTTCGTATCTTAAAAAAATGGCGTAACGTTCACGATGTTGATCTACCATCCTTCGCTATTGAACTAATTGTTGCTCATTTAGATATAGTGAAAGGAGTTGAAATAGACATACAAGAGGCAATTTTGAGATTTTTGAAATTAGTAAGCAAAAAACAAATGCCTGTAATATTGTTTGACACTCCATATGGCAGTTATGCCCATGATGGTGCGCATACCTACATAGCTGACCCTACCAATCAAGAAAATAATATTATGAAGAACTCATCTGATCTTGATTGGAATCGTATTCGTATTGATGCTGATACAGCATTTGAAACCCTTTTATTAGCTGAAGAGCAGGATCATATAACCACTACAATAGATTTATGGAAAGAGGTGTTTGGTTCTAGCTTTAACATTGACCCTATAGAAAATTAATATGACACAATCTGAACTTAATCAACTTTATAAAAGTATTGCTACTGACTTTAAGTTAGCTACACGCAAGACAGAATTGTGGGAGTTAAATTATTGTTACGACATATTACATGATGTTAAAAAGTTTATTCTTTTTGACTATGCAACAGCAGTGTCTTTAATGCTTTTAGATAATAATCAAACCACTCTCAAAGCAAAGAAATATCAATTAGGTACAGCTGTACAGCAAGCAAGCGATCGCCCAGGCTCAATCGAATGGGAGGATGGGGAAGGTAATGTTTTGACTGTGGTTGTCAGTAATACTGACCGGTATTTAAATCTGAGTCACGAGCAGAAATTGGCATTTTATGATGAATTAAGAATTCCTACATGGGGTCCAAGTAGTCTAGATGCAAATTTTTATGGCTTGCCATCTCAAACTGCTAAAAGATACACATCAGGTAATAGTGGCGTGGTACGCACTGATTTCAATTAGTATGGAAACTCTGCAAAAACTTTATAAAGTGGCTGACCAGACTCGAACAATTCATAGTTTACTTAGGGATAAACTAGTTTTTATTGAAACCCTTGTGCTTGTGTATGTGACAGTAGGATCAGCGATTTCGGCAATGCTTATATTTGCACCCATATCACCTAGTTACGAGATGTGGGTAGGAATTTTTATAGCTAGCATTTTTATTGTTAGTTTAATTCCTAACGCTTTTGACTTTAAACAGAAAATTTTGGAAAGGTCGCTAGCTGTTAACGCCTGGGGTAAGTGGGTTCGTGACGCAAAATCCTTGTGTGATAACGGTGGTACTTCAGATGAAGTAAAACATATATCTGACCAGTACAAAGTAGTCATGGATGAAACTCCTTTGATACCTGATCGTGTATTTAATAAGTACAAGCAAAAGCATCTGCAAAAAGTAGCCATATCTAAAGCACTGAGTGAGACCCCTTTTAGATCAATTAGAGAAATTAAGAAATCTTTGAAAAATGATGATTTGTCGAAATGATAGAAAGATGATTACTGTATGTTTGGATTTTTTAATAAACCATCTAGAAAAAAAGATTTAAAAGCTGTTAAGGATTTTCTAATTGCTCATTTTCAGCAAATCTATAGCGCTAAGGATAGGATCCCTCCGGATGTCTTTGACGTGTCCATGTTTTTTATAACAGAAGCGATCCAGCTATTTGACTCAATAGATATTCTGAGCCGAAAAAATCACCTTAGAGGGTGCTTGCCAATTGCTCGAACAATCATGGAGATTTCAATTAATCTTCAATACATATATAGAAAAGATGTAGAACAACGAGCTAAGCTCTTTAAACTTGACTCGATGTATGAGATGAGAAGAAAAGGAGACAGTATCGAAGACGAGTCTAAAGATAATCCTGTTTATCAAGAGTATATGAAAAAACTTGATGAAGAACTAAAAGACTATAAAAAAGAAAAGAAGACTATTTATGAAAAGGCAGCCGAAGTAAATATGAAATCATTTTATGTCAGTACATATCGACGTCTGTCTGAATATGTTCACTCGGGCTATAGACCAGCTCGTGATTTTGATGAAGAGGGTCCATATAATGATTTTTTAAAGAGGGTGGTATTTACAGATACTGTTATGTTTATGTTGATGGGTCTTAAATCGGTGTGTGAGGAATATGATTTAGATGGCGGATTTATGGTTATTGATGATCCTGGCTACAAAGGAATTGTATTCTTTTCCACTAACCCTAAAAAGGAAGAGGAACGCAGTAAAGCTTATGAAGAAAGTAAGAAAAAGTAATATATAAAATATGGAAAATAGAGCCCACATGGAGCCAATAGCAAATCGAATTGCAAGATTTCAGAATGGTCATCCGATTGAAATTATCGACACGTTATTAAACTCAATTGATAATCATTTCAATAATGAGATCCGTTTGACTATTCAAGAAGATCACTATCAAACATCTTTAATGTTTTTAGGTATTCACGCTGTTGCGCTCACAATCTCAGAAGGTTTTTTTAATGTAGGTGGTCCAGATGGATATAAAAAGTTCTTAGAAAACTATGTTGATGGAAGCACTTCCGATACTAAATTTTCAGATATAGCAACAGAAATTCATAATTGGCGTAACATACTTGCACATCAATGGCTTGGTATTGGCGGATATGATATCGGATATGACTATACTCAAACTGAGGGATGGGTCGAGCGTGACGGAATAAAATTTATAAATCCACGAATCTATTGTGAACACTATCTAGCTGCCTTTAAAGCAGGGGGCAGAATGTGGGATTATGACAAGCGTTTTCCTGAAGAAGAATTGAAACAAATCAAAGTGCGATTACTTAAAAAGTTTTTGTCTAAATGAAATGTTCTGTAAAGTTACAGACTAATGTAACTATTTAAGATATTGAGAAATCTGTCACTTTTGTCACTTTTTCTTGCGCACGAGGAACTATCAAATTGGATTGTGAATAGTACTAAATCGGTCAAGCCAGGCTTGACCGTCCACGGTTCTAACTCGAGGAAGCCCGCACTTTAGGACAATCAACGGAAACAGAACCCGAGGCCGCCGCCGCGCAAGCGGCGGCGTGCCATGTGGCGGCCAAAGCAAAGGGCGAACGGCGCGGCACGCACAGCGTGCGCGCGGAAATGGACGGGTTCGAACCGATCTTTTTGAGGAAATCTCGATTTTCTTCGAGATTTCCTCGTGAAGTGATTTTTCCGGCTTGGTTGAGCGATTTAAGGAAGCGGGTCAAAGGTTCGAACCGATTATCACTCGTTCGCTCAAAAACGGCGATTTGCTCTTTGAGGTCGGTCTTGCGATTTAGGAGCACTTGCTTTTTGTTTGTGTACTCGGTGTGTGTAATGGAACCATCAAGTTGGAGATCAAGCAAAGCGTCGAGTTTCTTCTCGATCGTTGTTATCTCACTTTCGAGTTTTTGAACGGACGACCGTTCCGCGTGTTGGTGGTGCGTGCGTTCTTTTTCTAAAATTTGCACGCACGCATCCACCCACGCGGACGGCAAAGAAACTTTTTGGACTTCTTCTCGTACTTGCTCGGCTATTGCTTCCTCGCGCACATAGGGTTGGGTACATACTCCGCGGCGTTTGGTGCAGCGAAGGTAGTTGTGTCCTTTCTGAGTCTCGGTGGTTATCATGCAATCACACTCGCCACAACGGAACACGCCGCGGTAACTGTACGGCTTCAGTTTGGGTGCGCGAGTAGTGCGCGACTTGCTTCCCATGATGCTCTGTACCGCATCAAAAAGTTTCTTAGTGATAATCGGTTCATGGACTCCGTCATAGAGTTCACCACCATATCTGATAGCTCCGTAGTAGATTGGATTCTTGAGTAGGTACTGATAGTTTGAAATTGAAAGGAGTTTATCCCGCTTCCCAACCAAGCCAGATTCGTTGATAACCTTTCGGAGTTTCAATAAGGGGTATTCGCCAGTTGCATAAAGCTCAAATGCTTTGCGGATGAGGGTTGCCTTGTCTGTATCGGGGACAATAGTGCGATTTGTTTTGTCATTCAAATATCCGATAGGTGCATATCCTGGCCATACGCCATTGCGGAGCTTCTGGCGAATACCCCTCCTGATGTTCTCCGAAAGGTTATCAACGTAGTATTTGGATTGGCCGAAGGCGATGTTGAGCATGAACTTACCTTGCGGTGTATTTTCAAACCACAGGGTTGGAAACTTCAAGTACTTCAACTTACCAACATCCAGCAGATAAATAATCTTGCCGCCATCTACACTATTGCGCGCCAACCTATCCGCGTGCCACGCTACGATACCTTCAACATCGCCGTTCTCGACGCTCGCAAGCATCTCATTGAAAACTTCTCGTCCTGGTTCTTTCGCCGTCTTGCTCTCAACAAACTCACGGACGATATGCAAATTCTCTTTTCGTGCAAACTCTCTCAATTCATGGAGCTGCGCCTCTATGCTTAGCACTTGCCTCTGCGCTTCGTCCGTGGACTTGCGAGCGTAGAGATAAAATTTTTGCGGAGTATCTTTCATATGGAAACTATAATAGCCGTCCTTGGTGTACCCAACCCGAGAAGACCTCGAATTGCCCAAAGACGGCCATTAAAAAAGACCTTCTCGATTTGGTTGGGTACACTCACATTCTATCATACACAGAATAAACAGAGCAAAAATTTTCGGACAATCCAAATACTCAAAATCGCTTCACGCCGCTCAAATAGAGCAGACAAAAAGATCGGTTGTTTTGTGCAACAAAACGCGTGCGTGGTTGTGAACCTTAAATATTCACAACAAGCACGACGAACCCGTCCATTTCCGTGCGCACGCTCTCTGTGCCGCGCCGTTCGCCCTTTGCTTTGGCCGCCACATGGCACGCCGCCGCTTGCGCGGCGGCGGCCTCGGGTTCTGTTTCCGTTGATTGTCCTAAAGTGCGGTGCTTTTTGAACGAAGTTCGAACGCTCTACGAACAAAATCCGCAAGAGTTTGACTAATAACCCGCTCAGCCGCGCCCTCGGCTCCACTCCGTTCCGCCGACCGAAACAAACTCTTTTCTTTTCCGCTTTTAACAAGAAAAAATGGGGGGCGAAAAAAATGAAAAAGCAAAGAAAAGAGATTTGTTTCGGGAGTTCGCGAGGTGCTGCAAAATTGGCTAGCTCATATAAAAAAGAAAGCCCCGAGCACTCTTGCGAGTACTCGGGGACTTGGTTTAGGTTAGAGGACAGAAGGCTTACTTCTCTTCGTCGAGCTGCGTCTGCTCTTCTTCAGTTGGTTGCGGCTTCTCCGGAGTGTCCACCACCTTGTCTGAAGTCGAGTTGGCCAGCTTGCCCATGATGGACTTGCCGAGCGGGCTCTGTGCGAACGCTTCGACCGCCGAGGCCAGGTGGGTGCCACCCTTGGAAGTGAATAGGTCCATGACGTTGGTCATCCCTTCGCCAGGCTTACCGGCGTTGGAGATGACCTTGACGTCGGCCGACTGCAGTGCTTTCGCCTGCTCGCTGCCGACCGTCCGGTAGGCTCCGATCGCCTCGATCGCCCGCAGGTACTCCTGGTACTCGGGCAACGAAGCGATCTTCTCCGCCAGAGCGATCTGGGCATTGACCGGCGCCATGAGGATTGCCTGTTCGGCCTCACCTTTAGCGACACCGTTCACACGCACACCCTCGGCTTCACGCTTGGCAGCTTCGAGCTTACCATCCGCTTCACGGATAGCAACCTCGCGCTGCTGGTCAGCAGCGACAATGGCCGCGTCGCGATCGATCTCGGCTTGTTGCACCTGACCGACTTTGACGACTGCCATTTCCTTGGCTTTGGTGTTGGCTTCTTCGGTCTTCACCTCCTGCGACGCCTTCTGCTGCGCGATGCCGACGACCTTTTCCTTCTCGGCCGTCCGTTCACCGACAGCCTGTTCGGCCTGCTGGCGTTGGATGTCGACTTCACGTTGCGCGGTTATCTCCGCCATTTCGGCCTCACGTTTGTTCGACGCGACTTCCTTCCGGCTTTCCATCTCGATGTGAGACTTCTTCTTCGCCATGATGTTGGAAATTACGTGGCTGTCGTGGCTGTCACGGATGTCCATGAGCTCCATTGCCTTGACTGGTTCCACACCCCACTCGGCGAGTTGTTCGGTAACCTCGTTAGTGAAGAGGTCGCCAAACTGTGCGCGCTCGAGCATGATCTTGTCGATCACGTCAGAGGCGAGCACCTTGCGGACGGCGCCTTGGACGATCAGGTCCAATTGCTCGTCGAGGTCTCCCATACTCGCTACACGCTGTGCAGCACGCGCCGTATCGGCAATCCGGAAGAACGCCGTAACGTCGACCATGAACGGTACCCGGTCCTTGTCATACGCTTCGTAGCCCTTGAGGCTGCGATCGAAGTTGGACACAGGAAGTTCGATGACAGTGACCCCAAACCTCGGAATCCAGCTCGGCCAACGGTAATAGACGTTGCCACTGTTGTTGCCGGTGCCGTAGGGTGTGGTCTTATGGCTACTCTGGACGATATGCACCATATTGGTGCTCACGACCTTGCGGAAGAGGATCGCCAGAATGATGACAAAAACGAGCAGGATGCCGACCAGAATGAGTCCGACCGACAAGAAGGGAATATTTAACATGAGTTACCTCTCTTTGTGTCTGTTGTGTGGAGTCACAGAAGCGCGACATCCACGGCCTTTTGGACAGGATGTCCGTCTTTCAGGAAGTTGCCGAGCAAAAACTCAACCTCAAGCCCCTTGGCAAGCTGAATACCTCCGTGAACGGAAGCAACTTCAAACTTTTTCCAATGAAGCTTATTGGTCTTGTCATTGACTCGGACCTTCCAAACCGTATCGTCACCGACTCTGTCAGAGCCAATAACGAAGCCTTTTAGCCTTACGTTTTCAATCGTAATTCCTCCTCTATGTTAAGGTTCAAAAAATTTCGGCATACAAATGCCGAAAACTAATGCTAGTATACACAATATTGTCAATATGTCAAGCCCAAGATTTTGCTACACGGCTTCAAATAAGGACTAATGTCACACAAATTGATACAATGCGCATATGAAACAGTTAAAACAACTATCGCCCTTGTTTCCGAAAGATATTGTGACTGATCCGGTCACAAGCCAGGAAGAGCTTGATGCGGCATTTCAACAGCACGCTGAATACTCGCACACCTACGTACAGACTGCCGTGTACTGGGAAGATCTACGAAAATGGTATGAGGATCGCTGGCCCAAGGTGCATAAATATCTTGATAGTGATTTTCTTGATCGCTTCAAGCTAGAACAAGAGCATCAAGCTCGTGTTTGGGAATTTCATCTTGCAGCGACGCTTCTCGACAAGGGCTTTATACTCAAAGAAAAGGCTTGGGATTATGGACCAGATTTTTGTATAACACTACCGAGCGCAAAAAATATTTGGATTGAAGCGATTACTTGTGATCTGGGAACAGTAGACCCCGTAGAACCACATCCACATATGGAGTCAGGTGTCATCTATTCCTTTGGCGGAAATATTGAAGATACGCATCGTCCGCGCGCACTCAGAATAACCAACGCGATAGGGACAAAGTATGAGAAGTTCAAACAATATCTGAAAGACTCAGAGCACAGCGGTGTCAAGGACAAGGACTGCTTAATCGTCGCAATTAACGGTAGCGCGATACAACATTTTGCTGATCCGAATATGCTTTTCAAACGAGCCGTGTTTGGGCAAGGGCCTGACGTACTTGTGAAAGTTCCCGGCAAAGAAAAGTTACAGGGTGGTTTTTACAAACCTGTTCCTACAATTCCCAAGAAAGCAATCGGAGGCGAATACAATGTGCCTGCAACATTCATGGAGATGGATGAATTTTCTCAGATCAGTGCGATATTGTACTGTGGCCACACAGTGTCGCATAGCTGGTTAAACGAATACAACGTCGGTGATGATTTTTTGTTTGCGTACCACGCAAAGCCGAAGAATCCTATTCCGACAGAGACGTTTCGATTTGGTCGAGGTATTCGTAAAAATATACAGACGTCAGCGATAACAGACCAAGAGCAAACATAGTCAAACATGCATGTACGTGGGCACCACGAACTCAAATCGAAGCCACTAAGCGAACACCCGCAACACCGAGCAGCCCACGCGAGCATCTTATGCGAGCAAAGCGTGCGAGGTGTTGCAGGTGTGAGCGGACGTTACATTACCACAAACGCTTGAAGGTGGCGCCCGAGTGAGCGAGGTGCGGAGAAGTAGCGAACGGTATTGCGTAAGCAATAAACTGGTTTAGTGAGCTACTTTGCAGCACCTCGCGAACTCCCGAAACAAATCTCTTTTCTTTGCTTTTTCATTTTTTTCGCCCCCCATTTTTTCTTGTTAAAAGCGGAAAAGAAAAGAGTTTGTTTCGGTCGGCGGAACGGAGTGGAGCCGAGGGCGCGGCTGAGCGGGTTATTAGTCAAACTCTTGCGGATTTTGTTCGTAGAGCGTTCGAACTTCGTTCAAAAAGCACCGCTACGAATACTGGTTATCGGCAGACCTGCAGGCTCTTATTTAGAGCCATATAAAATTGCCGTTCGAATCCCTGAGGGGTTACACCCCTCAGGGATTCGAACTTTTGGTATACTCTGGACATGAATGACTGTATTTTTTGTGACATTGTAAATAAAACATCTCCAGCAACATTTCTCTACGAAGATGAAGAAGTCGCTGTCATTGAAACAATCGAACCTATTTCGAAAGGTCATGTCTTGGTTATTCCTAAACATCACTATGTGAACATTCTTGATATAGACAACATTCTATTAGAGAGAATCACAGCCGTGACTAAAAATATAGCAAAAGGCCAGATTTCTAAACATCATGCCGGTGGCGTTAATGTTCTGCATGCAGCTGGCAAAGCGGCGCAGCAATCAGTTTTTCATTTTCACATTCACATTGTACCTCGGTATGAAGATGATAATTTAGATCTCTGGTTTAGAAACAATCTATAAAAGTATGCATATACTTCACTACCACTTCCTGCAGACCAATAAAGAACTCGGAGAAGTTGCTGAACGAATGCGAGAAATTTTTGATGCAACGATAGAAAAGATAGTTTCACTCACCGAAGAAGTAGAAACAGATATTGTCATTCGCCACAGCCCACAAAATGTAATTTCGGAATTAGGTATCTCGGGGCAATACACCAAAGATGCACGATGCATTGATATCTACGTAGATCTCGATAATACACATCTCAAAAACAACTTCGAAACAGAAGTTGCACGTACACTTATTCATGAGTACATGCATGTGGTGCGTGAACAGTATGTGCCATGGGAAAACGGGACGTTGCTAGATTCTCTCATTGCAGAAGGTCTAACCCAAAGCTTTGAGTTAGAGGTGCAACCAGAGCTGCCCCCTTCAATTTACGCCACTTCTTTCACAGAAGATGAGTTACAGGATTTGTGGAATAAGGCAAAAGATATCTTAGATCAACGTGGCTGGGCCAATGACGAATGGTTTTTTGGTGGCGATAATATTAAACGTTGGTCTGGGTATTCACTCGGTTTTAAGCTGGTGCAAGAAAAAATTAAAGAGAGCGGTTTAAAGTCGAGTGAGCTATACAAGTTACCATCAGCAGAGTTTATAGGGTAGCGGGACTAAATACTTAGTATCGGATGACCCGGAGGGTTCGAGTCCCGGAGCCCCCGCCGTTTAGAGCTAGCACGAAACACTATGTTTAGTGCTAGTTTTGTTTATAATAAAAACATGGCAGTTAAAAAAGCAAATACTGACTTTAGACATCGTATGACCAGTGACATACAGGCAGTATTAGATAAGAATAAAGATGTGATGAAGTTATGGGAAAAACTAACCCCACTAGCTCGTAACGAGTGGATTTGTTGGGTAACAATAGTAAAGAAAAAAGAGACTCGTGAAGAACATTTAATACGACTGTGCGAAGATTTAAAAAAGGGTAAACGTCGTCCTTGTTGTTGGCCGGGCTGTCCGCATCGTAGGGAGGGCGCAAAGAAATGGTTTGGAAAAAATCAAAAAGCAAAGTGATATTTTACTGTTTGTGTTAATGGCCGGAAAGCTTCGCTTTCCGGCCATTAAAAAACCGCAGTTACCTGCGGTTAGATTTTGTCTGCTATTTCCTAAATTCTATCAGTTATTATTTTAAGAACAGGAATACTAGACACTAGTCCGTAATGGCTAGTTTTCACAGTGGTATTTTCCAACTGGTCAGATTCCTTCACGACATCTTCTGGAAAAAAGGCATTATCTCCAAACACTATACAATCAAGTGCGCCACGTACAGCCGTGATTGGTATTTCTTCAGGTATGACCTGTATACCATTTGTTAAATCATGCTGGATTTGTTTGTGTAACCACTCCTTGAACCATTCCGGTAGAAAATTGTGAACGGGATTGTGTTGCGTGGGGGAACCAAGAGTTATTATCTGTCTAATCAAGTGCGGGTATTTGGTCGCTAGATATCTAGCGTCAACACCTCCCAAACTTGAGCCGACAAGAGTAACTTTTTGGTTGTGTAAGGCAGAAAGTAATTCCAGAACAGGAACAATGTATCGTTCACGGTCAAAGATTCTGCCGTTGTTAAATCCAAGTCCCCAGGTTGAAGCATTGTATCCAAGGCTACGTAAGGATTGAGCCATAAGCCACATGGTCAAGTCATTGGCACCAAATCCCGGTATACAAACTATCAGTTCTCCATTTCCTCGCTTGATTTTATTAAGAAGCAAATACACATAAAGTGTTGGTTTGTGTATGAGTATGCTGACGAGGCCAACGATAAATTCAAACACAACTAACACTATGTACGGAAAACAGAGAAGCTTTTTAATCTCCATTTAACCCTCTCCAAATTTTAATGAACCAAACTAGACTATATGATAATAAATACAACGTGTCTATCTTTATATGTAAGTGTAAAACCGCAGTTACCTGCGGTTTGAATAGTACTCATTTCTCACAATAAGGAGCCCAAGTCTTCTCTTGAGAAAGTCTATCAGCAATTATTCTCAGGGCCGAGACACTAAATCCAAGTCCAAAATGATTGTTGATTACTGGTAGGTTTTCTCTAGGAAAATGTACTAAGTTTTCTTCATACATTGCTCCGTTTTTATCTTTGACCAAAGTATCAGCTAGGCCGTAAATTGCCGTGACAGGTATATTTGGTGAAACTGTATTTAGTGCTCCACTTACATCGTGATAAAAATAATCATTTAGACTATCTCTGAGAAAAGTGGGGAGCGGGTTACTTCTGAAGGGTGTCCCGAGTGTAATCACACTTCTCACTAGTTCAGGGTGTCTACTGGCAAAATCAACTGCTCTGGCTCCACCAATACTCCAGCCAACCAAATTTACCTTTTGGTCATGTTTGAGAACGAGCTCTAAGATAAACTCCAAAAACAAATTATTTTTGGTAGAAAAGTTACTAGTACTCAGTCCTTGTTCCCAAGTGTGAGCTCTGAACCCTAGTCGATTGAGCGAACTTACCATTGGACTGACTATCAAGTCATTAGTCCACAGTGGGGGGATAACTACAACCAGCTCTCCGTCGCCTCGACTGATTGTTTTGTTCTGTATGTTTAGGTAGAGGAAAGGTTTGTGTGTAATTAATGTTACTGTGCCGAAAATTGGTTCGGTCGGAAAAAGTACAAGATATATTACTTCATCTAAGAAAGTCCTTTCAGTTTGTTCTGAGTAGTTGATTTCGCAGGCCACCTTTTTACTCAAGGTAGTACAGCCACCTAGTATTCCTGTAAACGTAAGGAATACAAAGAAAAGCAGTGTCTTTTTCATGAGCTATTCCTTTTATTAATGAACAAGTGTTTAACTAAAATCAGAGTATCAAACACTAAGGTTTAGGCAAGGGCAAGAAAATCCATATTTGCTATACTTATTGCCATGACAAAATCTAAGACAGCTCTGGTGATTGGAGCAAGTGGAGGTATTGGGCAAGCGGTAGTAGAGGAATTAGTTAGCGCCGGTTTTAAAGTGGTTATCTCTGCTCGCAACAAAGAAAAACTAGAAACGCTAGCCAGCTCGTTGCCAGAGAACACTGTCACTATAATTCCTGCAAATATCTCAGAAAAAGATTCTATCGAAAAGCTTTTTCTGGAAATTGAGAACAGGCTAGAAAATCCTGTTGGTGTAGTAGTGGTGGCGGCTGGTGGCTGGGCTCCAAATACTTTTGAGAATGACCTCGCTAGTTTTGAAGATAACTTTACACAAATGGTTGAGCAAAATTTGACTGGTCCAGCTTTGGCTTTATTCGCAGGAGCTAAGTATTTAAAGAAACAAGGTGGGGGAATCTTGGTAAATGTCTCTTCTCATGCTGCACGAAAATCATTAGCCGGAAATCTCGGTTATGGTCCAACAAAAAGTGGAATCCATTGGTTTACTCAGCTACTCAATAACGAGGTTGGTGAGACTGTCAGGGTGACAGACATTCAGCCGGCCGTAGTTAATACCGGAAGTATGACTAAACAATTAGGTGAGTGTTCCCATAAGGCTATCCAGCCTGAAGATATTGGCAAGGTGGTTGTGCTTTTAACTCAGTTGTCATTACACACCACTGTTTCCCAGATTCATCTTGATGCAAATTACGAGTTTTAAAATGTTAAAATAATTTCCAATGCCTTTCCCAGAAAAAAAATTGAAAGTACTACAAACCGTAGATAATGCGTTTGATATCGGAACACGTGAAAATTACGTCCTCAATAACTGGTTGCTATTTATCAACCTCCTGCTAATTGGAGTTTTTGCCCTAGATGTAGTGGAGCACTATGGTTTGGTACACGCTAGTGAAAGCTTTCATACATTAATTAGAGATTTGGAGATAATCTTTGGAATGATATTCCTGATGGAGTTTACTCTACGTTCGGTGTTTGTGTATATTCCTGACAAAAAGTTTTTGTCCTTGTATTCGATTATTAACGCCTTAGTCATAGTCTCACTTTTAGCACCGCATTTTATTGGGAATCTAGCTCTACTTAGATTCTTACAAATCTATAAAATCTATAAAGTCTATAATTTGAATAAAGATAAAAGGAGTTATCACTCTGAATCAACTATTTAACTTAAAACCCACCTCTGACATTAGATTTCAGGGTGGGTGCAGTGTTTTAGAAATAGAAAAATATACCTATTTCAAAAGCGCCAAAGTTACGCGTCGTGTCTTCTCGCCAGTAGCCTCTGTTTTCCGCCCTTCTAACCGGGTCCCAGATAGCTCCTTCTTGATCAGCTTCCATCCATCTAGCTGAGGCGGATAGTTTGGTGTGTGGAAATAGATCTATACTGATACCAAGCCTTCCCATTAGAGCATTATCAATTTCGTATGAATGCTCGTAGTCTCTTGGGTCGACAGGAATCGGCCTAAACTTACTGTGGTGAGTATCGACCAAATCAGTATAGATAATCTCCTCCTGAACATCATGATTTGTTTTAACGTCGATTACTGCGTAGCCAAACTCAGCAAAGAAAGTAAGCCTTTCCCACTTTTGTTTACCGCCAAAACCAAACGTCCAGATAGTAGAATCACCAAGGGGTTGCCCCAGCATTCTTACTTTAGGAGTTTCGTAACCAGCAAACAGGTAGACAGGAAAGTCAGTGAGACCACCTTTTATATGTAGGCCCATTTCAGAGCCTGCGTCATCCTCGTAAATAGATTCAGTTATACCGGCTTCAAACTCGAGTATCTCTCCGGCAAAGGTGTGAGCAGAGAATAAAACAAAACTCACAAGCAGAAACAACACTTTTGTTGACCTGATCATGGTAGACCTCTCAATGTGGCAAAAAAGATTTAACGTACAAATGTACAGTGCTACAGCTAAAGGGTATATCATCATTTTTTAGATGTGGTGTCAATGCGACGCTTATTATCCACATGGATACAAAAAGATAATAATTTTATGTGGTAAAAAGTAAGTAATGGAGGTCGATCCGAAAGGGTCGACCTCTTTGTGCGTATATAAGCACGCGATTACAAATTTAGAAGCTAACCAAGGATAAAAATATTAATATGCATATTACAAAAACACACCAGAACCTATTTGCCACTTTATTGCTAGCAGTAGCGTTTCTATTTGCTTTCTTTGCGGTCGGCACAACAGCTGTACACGCAGAAGAAAATTCTGATACAGAAGAATCTTCACAAGGAGATGAAAAAAAGAGGGAAGAAATGAAGAAGCGCATTGAAGAACTAAAAGCAGTTCTTGAGGCGCGTAAAGAAAATTTTAAAGAAAAGCGAGAAGAAGCTAAAGAAGAGTTTCAAGAAAAGCGTGAAGAGCACAAGGAAGAAATGAAGACAAACAAGGAAGACTTTTTTGCTAGTCTAGAAGGTTTGTCAGAAGAGGAGCGAAGGTCAAAGATGATGGAGTTTGTTCAGAACTTGCGACAAATAATAGAAGCAAGAAAAGCGGAGTTCCAATCTCAGTTAGACGCTAAGAAAGAAGAGTTTAAAGAAATGCGTGAAGAAGCTAAAGAAGAAAGAGTAGAATTTCGTTCAGATTTAGAAGGAATGAGTCGAGAAGAAAAGATTGCGGCGATTATGGATAGAGTTGCAGCTATCAAGAAACAAATGGAAGACAAAATGAACAGTGACGACGATGATGATATGGATGATACTTCAGATGAAGATGAAGATGAAGATGAAGATGAAGATGAAGATGAAGATGAAGATGAAGATGAAGATGAAGATGACGATGAAGATGAAGATGACGATGACGATGACGATGACGACGATTCAGAAGTATAAGACTCAATAATGAGCTAAACAAAAACAGCCCCTTTGGGGCTGTTTTTATTTTTGTATTGCAAAAAGGTATACTCATTATTATGAACAAGTTTTATATTGTTTCAGGAGTTTTAATCACAATTATAATTTTGTGTCTTTCTTTTTTTAGAGACACTACCAAAATTGTTAACTACCCATCTTCTGGTACTACAATTGTTGCTTTTGGTGATAGTTTAGTTGAGGGCGTTGGGTCCACAAAAGGCAACGACTTTGTGAGTCTGCTTTCTGATACTACTGGTGAGTCTATACAAAATTTAGGGGTAAGTGGAGATACAACAAGAGACGGCCTCGCAAGAGTAGATGAAGTATTAAATTTAAAACCTAAAATAGTTTTACTTTTGCTTGGAGGTAATGACTATATTAAAAAAATACCCAAGGAAGAGACGTTTTCAAATTTAGAAAAAATAATAACTCAAATACAAGAAGAAGGATCAATAGTGATTTTGCTTGGTGTGAGGGGTGGGGTAATAAGGGACGAATACAAAGACGATTATAAAGCCTTAGCTAAAAAGACCGGTAGCGCGTATGTACCCAATGTCTTGGAAGGGCTTTTCGGTCGCTCAAACCTAATGTATGACGCCATTCATTCAAACGATGCTGGGTACAAAATTATTGCAGAAAGAGTAGAGCCAGTATTGCTTGAACTGCTAAAGTAACTAGTATTCTTTACATAGGGTACCCCCTATGCTAAAATACAGTTACATGAATAAAGATAGGAAAAAAATTATTGATCACATTAGTCGTTTGGAAGGGCAACTAGCTTCAGTTAAAAACGAATTAAAGCTAGATGTTCCAGATTGTGAAAAGGCGAGCAAGACCTTGCAGTCGGCAGCGCGTTCTTTTGCTGGCTTACGAGAACACTTTGTAGAAACATTTTTACTTACTCACTTTATAGATACTAAAAAGAAGAAAAACGAAAAGTTATTTACCCAATTAATAGCCTTAATAAAAAGTTAATTATGAGTGAAATTAAACATATTTCGGTTCAGTCATTTAAGGAAGTGGTGGAAGCTGAGAAAAATAACCCTTCAGTGGATTTTATTAATGTCTGTACACCGGTTGAGTATAAAGAGAAGCATATTGCAGGTGTTAGGAGCGTGCCTCTAGATGAAATCAAGGACCATGCTGGAGAATTTTCTGACAAGACCACTATTTATGTCCACTGTCGAAGCGGGAACAGAAGTCAACAAGCTATAGAACAACTTAAGCAACTTGGACTTAAGGCAGATTTAGTTAATGTTGAAGGTGGTTTACTATCTTGGGATGAGGCTGGTTTTGCAACCAACAAGCTAACCAACAGAATCCCATTAATGCGACAAATATTAATCGCCGCAGGAAGTCTTGTTCTTTTGGGCTATATTCTATCTCTAGTAGTTGCTCCTCAATTTATTCTTATCAGTGTGTTTGTCGGTGCGGGATTAACTTTCGCAGGAGTATCAGGTTGGTGTGGAATGTCATTTTTGTTAGCAAAGATGCCATGGAATAAATAGTGATATTTAGAAGTTAACTAGATAAGTTATGACAGAAAAAAATAACTATAAAAATTACTTTGAACACAAGCCAGTAGTGCAGGGATTCTTTGATGAACGCACAAATACAATTAGTTACGTAGTAGCTGATACTGAAACAAAAAAGTGCGCAATCATAGATAGTGTTATGGATTACGAACCGCATGGCGCAACTCTATTCTTTGAGAACGCAGATGCGATTATTGATTACGTAAAAGAAAAGGGGTATGAGGTTGAGTGGATACTAGAAACTCATGTTCACGCTGATCATCTTTCTGCTGCTCCATATCTAAAGGAAAAGCTTGGTGGAACCATGGCTATCGGAAAGTACATTGTCGATGTGCAAAATATTTTTGGAAAAGTATTTAATGAAGGGACTGAGTTCCAAAGAGACGGAAGTCAGTTTGATAGATTGTGGAGTGACGGTGACGATTTCACTCTAGGAAATATCCCAGCTTTTGTTATGCATACACCCGGACATACTCCTGCCGATATGGTGTACGTCATTGGCGACGCTGTGTTTGCTGGTGACACGATGTTTATGCCAGATTACGGTACAGCTAGGTGCGATTTTCCGGGTGGAAGTTCGTCGACCTTGTATGAATCTACGCAAAAAATATTTGCGCTACCAGATGAGATGAGAATGTTCATGTGTCACGATTATCTGCCAGAAGGTAGAACTGAATATGCTTGGGAGACAACTGTTGGCGAACAAAAGAAAAACAACATTCATTTAAAACAAGGGACAGATGGAGAGAGGTTTAAAAAGATGCGCGATGACAGAGACGAGGCTTTAGGAATGCCAAAACTAATTATCCCGTCAATTCAAGTAAATATGAGAGCTGGCAATATGCCGAAAGACAAAGAAACTGGAAGCATGATGTTGAAGACTCCGGTCAATAGTGCTTTTTCAAAACAGCCGAAGTAATCATATTGTCGAACATAAATTAAAAAGGCCTCGCTTCGCGAGGCCTTTGATTTGATGATTGCTCATCTCAGAATAAATACTTCACACCAACAATCTTAGTGGCGTTAGTTGTTTTGCCGTCACCGGGGACGATGTAGATTTTCCCAGGTCCGGTAATGGTTAGATTTTTCCTTAAGGAATAGTCAACTCCAAGTTCAACTTTTATGTGCTCACCAGACAACACGTCGGTGTAGACCAGATCGGTTGTCAGATAGGTCTGAAACTTCCCGACTGGTATAGTTAGGCCAATGCCGACTACCGCATAGGGAGAGCTTTCTGTACTATCAGACAAAGACTCAGTGTAACCTCCTCCAGCTTGAAAATAGGTGTTTGGTAACCAGTCCAAATCTCCTTTTAGGTTAAAGCCAAGGCTAACCAAAGTGCCTTCAATTCCGCTGATGCTAACTTGGTAATTGTCACTCGCGTCATGCGTCTCTGCTGAGATGCCGGTTGAGAGTGACCAGTCCATGTTGCCAGTTGAAAATTTATAGAAGGTGTAGTCAGCGCTACCAAAAGTTGAAACCGGTTTACTCCCGATGTTGTCTCCGATAGAAACAGCTCGGAACTCAAGTTTCAGGTTGTTCCAGTTCACCAAAACTTCAAGGGGAACGATGTCTCCGTCATAGAAAATTTCTGTGGTGTATCCGTTGCGGGCACCTATATAATCATTTCCGTAGGAAAGAGAGACTTCGCCATTTATCTCAGCCAAAGCATGAGGAACAGTGATTGTGCTAAAAAAGAACAAAGTTCCGAATATTCTTTGAGTTTTCATCGTCTGACACCTCAGTAAATTATTATGGAAAGCCATTTTCATCGTACTCCGATATAGGTGTCAGTCAATATTTAATAGGGGTATATCGTGTTGTGGTTGTTTACAGTGTGTTGTAAATGTAGTAATTTTCTGAGCGGTAGCACTTCACATAAATGAAACGGGAGTTTCGAAATGACACAAACGCATGAGGTCTTAGACCTGACTTCACATTGGGTGGGGTATGTGGCAATAGTAATTTTTGTTGCTGTTTACCTCGTTGTTATCCTTGAAGAAAGGATTCATTTAAGGAAAAGCAAACCAGTGTTATTGGGGGCTGGGTTGATTTGGATATTCATCGCTATGGCGTATGTCCAAAAAGGAATGAATCATACGGCCGAAGAATTGATACGGCACAATTTCCTAGAGTTTACAGAGATGTTCTTCTTTTTATTTGTCGCGATGACTTACATAAATGCGATGATAGAAAGAAATGTCTTCGACGCTTTGCGAACTTGGCTTGTCAGGAAGGGTTTTGGACTGAGGTCGCTGTTCTGGATGACTGGAGCATTGGCTTTTTTCATCTCACCTATTGCTGATAATTTAACTACTGCTCTTATTATGGGGGCGGTGATATTGTCTGTTGGGGGAGAGGATAAAAAGTTCATTTCAATCGGTTGCGTCAACATCGTGGTGGCAGCAAATGCGGGTGGAGCCTTCAGTCCCTTTGGTGATATCACTACTCTCATGGTCTGGCAAAAAGGTATCCTTCCTTTCGGGGATTTCTTTGCTTTGTTTTTGCCGTCGTTGGTGAACTGGCTTATTCCCGCAACAGTCATGAGTTTCTTTGTGGCAACGACACCAGCCGGCGACTCAAGTGAGCCGGCAATTGGTATGAGAAGGGGAGCGAAGACAGTAATGCTGTTGTTTTTGGTTACGATTATAACCGCAGTATGCTTTCACAACTTCCTGCACCTACCTCCAGTCTATGGAATGTTGTTCGGCCTCAGTTTCCTAAAGTTCTTTGGTTATTACTTGTCAAAGACAAATGAGTCAATGTTTCCTCTGGAGTCTACTCAGGCAGATAATCCTGTTGGTAAGTACGATATTTTTAAAAAAATCGAACGAGCTGAATGGGATACCCTGTTTTTCTTCTACGGCATCATTATGTGCGTCGGAGGACTTGGGGTAATTGGCTACTTGGAAATACTCTCGAAGTTTGCTTATGATGGATATGGAGCAATGACTGCAAATGTGTTGGTTGGTGTTTTATCTGCAATTGTTGATAATATACCAGTGATGTTTGCGGTGTTGACCATGAATCCTGACATGAGTGCGGGGCAGTGGCTTCTGGTCACGCTGACAGCTGGAGTCGGAGGTTCTTTGTTGTCTATTGGATCAGCTGCGGGAGTGGCTTTGATGGGAGGTCGAGCTAGAGGGAAGTATACGTTCTTTGGCCACTTGAAATGGACGCCGGTCATAGCTCTTGGCTATGTAGCGTCAATCCTTGTTCATTATTATTTAAACCAGTCTCTTTTTTGAGTTGGTTTGACCTACAGCCCTGCGTAAGCGGGGCTGCTTTCTTTTTTAGCTAAAAAGCTAGTCTTATCTATATTGACAAACAGCTATTTTAAGTATATAATAATAGATAGTATAAACACTCAGATTGTTCTTGGGAGGGTAAAATGACCGAGGTAAAGTTGCTTCAAAAAGAAGTCTCAAGGCTGACCAAGTTGGTTGCTAGTCAAGAGGAGGTGATAAAAAAACTCCAAAAGGAAGCGGAGTTGGCAATCACCGATTCGTTGACTGGTTTGCCAAATCGTCGAGCTTTTGATAAAGCCTTTGACCGTATAACTAGTGAGCTGAGACGGAAAGGAGGGAGACGGACTAGAGGTTCGGTCAAGAGTGTCGGCTTGTTGTTTGTAGACGTTAATCGGTTCAAACCGATTAACGATACTTTTGGACATGAAGCTGGAGACAAGGTTTTGGTAGTAATTGCCGGAGCCCTGAAGAAATGCTTTCCTCGAGAAAGCGACTTGGTAGCCAGACTTGGTGGAGATGAATTTGTTGTAATTCTGCCAAGGGTCTCAGAAGAAGATCTTCTTCGCCTCACCAAAAAGCTCAAGTCTGTAGTGAAGAAAGCAGACTATGATATTGGTGACGATTTTGAGGTCACTGTGAGTGTGGGTGCAACTCTTGCAACGAATCAAACAGAGGCAAAAAATCTCTTAGACAGAGCCGACAAGGCTATGTATAAAGATAAGTCCGAGGGTTGATTAGGGCGGAGATGCTTCTCAAATCAAATAGACGGCACGAATCTGTGCCGTCTATATTTATTTATAAATCTATGTATACTGGGGAATACTTATGTTTTTAGAAGCAGTCGGGATATCTATTTTAATCGCGTTGTTGTCAGTGTTGGGTGTAGTAGCCTTTGGTCATGATAAAAAACTGATTGGAGCAGAACGTTATGTTGTACCGGTAGCGGCGGGTGTTTTTCTTAGTTTAGTTTTAAATGAGTTGTTGCCTGAAACATTAGAAGCTTCACCTGAGTGGGGTGGGACAGTGGTGGTGGTTGGTTTTTTAGCTTTTTATATTTTGTCCCACAAGTTACACGAAAGGTTTCATCATCTCGAAACTGAAGACTGTAATAGGAAGGGGGCAGCTTCGCTTCTTTTGATAGGAGATGGTATTCATAATTTTACAGACGGAATAATTTTAGGTGGAGCATTTTTGATTGACCCAACTGTTGGTGTGGCAACTGCGATTGGTTTAGCGATGCATGAAATTCCACAGGAAATTGTAGAATTTGGAGTTTTAATTCGAGCTGGCTACACCAGACTTCAAGCAGCTATTTTAAATTTAATTTCAGCTAGTACGATTGTTCTTGGTACGGTGGTTGTGTTGTTCTTGTACAACAGTGCCGATGAATACGTTTGGATTTTGGTTGGTCTGGCGGCCGGTAATATGTTGTATTTAGCAGCCGGAGATTTTATACCTAGAATACACGACAACCTCAAGCATTATGGGAGTATTTGGCGTTCGACTATATCGATAGCTATTGGTTTTATTTTGATGACACTATTGCTTACATGGGTGCACGAGAATTTCGCTCCCACACATGAGCATGATCATTCTCACGAAGAAGAAAGTCATTTGATTTTGGATTAGTGAGCTATTGCTAAACATCTGAGTTTTACTCCAGAGGGTACATGAGGCGCGAGCGTAGCTCGCGCCTCTTCCAAAGTCGCTCCGGTTGTAAGTACGTCGTCAATGATTACAATTTGATCGTATTGAGATAAATCAACTTTTTCATTTTTATAAACAAAGGCACCTTGTATATTTTTGGTTCGAGAGTCTTTATCTAATTTTGATTGTGGCTCTGTTTCCTTAATGCGACATAAAATCGAACTATCTATACATATATTATTATCAAGGGCGTCCAGAATATTTTCTACTTGGTTGTATCCTCGTTCTCTCAATCTATTTTTACCTAGAGGTATAGCTATATATAAAGTCGGCAGTATCTGATGCTTTGTCCACTGTAAAAGAATTTGTGCCAAAAGCTCAGTAGATCTTTTATTATTATGGAATTTATTTTCAGTGACACAGGCTTGTATAAGAGGTGTTTTGTAGGAACTTAAATATATACAAGATTGAAATGTACCTGGTGAGTACAATTTCATAATGTCTTCAGTAGTTGATTCTTGAATCAACTTTTCAGTCGGTCTGGGTGGGAAGACAAGATTAAGTAATTGTGTGAGTAACTTAAGCATAGATGGCTATTATACTCGAATGTACATGATAGAATAATCATAACTATATCTATGAGTCTTTTTGGAAACATCATCTCTTCAGTTAAAGCAGGATCACAATCCTCGAATGGTGTTGTTGGTATTGATATTGGATCATCATCAATAAAAGTAATTGAGTTGCATGAACAAAAGGGTGTTATCACATTGGCAACTTATGGTGAGATTCAGCTCGGCCCCTATGTTGGTAAGTCAAACGGTGAGTCCGTTTCCTTGGAAGCCAAGCAAGAGCAAGTGGCCTTGGTAGACGTAATTAGAGAGTCAGCAGTAAAGGCGAGGCAAGGAGTTTTTGCTATGCCACTTTCTTCTAGTTTTGTAACAAACGTAAGTATTCAAGCAGATCCAGACGCTGACTTGGCGGCGCTTGTAAGGATAGAAGCTCGAAAAGTAATACCGGCCTCACTTAGTGAAGTGACACTAGATTGGGCTGAAGTAGAGATTACTAAAAAAGAATCAAAAACTACTGAAGCCAATCAACGAAACGTCTTAATCGCCTCTATCCAAAATGTAGCTCTTGAGCGCTTCAAAGTTTTAATGCAATTCGTTGGTCTTACCAAACCACCAACAGAAATAGAATGCTTCAGCACAATCAGAGGTTTATATGATAGTGACGAGGACGATATAGCAATCGTTGACATAGGAGCTGTTTCTTCAAAGTTGTATATTGCAAGAAAAGGTCTGCTGATGCGAATGTATCGCATCAGAGCTGGTGGTGTAATAGCAACCCAAAAAATTGCAGAAGCATTAGGTACTGATTTCGAAACAGCAGAAGAAACAAAGTGTTCAATTAATAAACAAGCTAGTAATTTCTCTGAGGTAAAGCGAGCTCATGATCAAAGTTATGAACGCGCTTTTCGCGAGTTTAGTCAGGTTATAAGAGAATACGAAAACAAAACAGGTATTACTATTAGTACAGTTTATCTTTCAGGAGGCGGGGCACTTTTCCCTGGCATTGACTCTCAACTAAAGTCTGTCTTGGACAGGGAGGTTCTGCCAGCGAATCCTTTTTCAAAAGTTGCTTACCCAGCATTTATGGAAGACACGATGAAAGAAATTGGTCCGTCTTTTGCCGTGGCTCTTGGGGCGGCACTTAGGGCCTTCGAGTAGTAGTGTCCACAGCAGAGAAGTTTTTTCACATAGTTCCAACGTATAATAAAAAATATGGCAGATCTTTCCAATAGTTCATTTATTCCTAAGCGTGGCCCAGTAAAGCAAAAGAAGCGGTCTTCGTCGCGCAAGGTATACATTTTTACATTAGTGAGCTACACCCTCATGTTTGCAACTTTGCTCGGTGCAGGAGGTGTTTATTTATATAGTAATTACATAGACAGGCTGCTTGAAACAGAAGTTACTAATCTGTATTCAGAAATCAGAAGTTTCGACGAAGCGCAGATGTTAAACGTTCAAGATTTTAATGCCCGCCTAAGTCAGGCATCTGACCGAATAGACAATAGTGTTTCAGTAGGTTCAATTTTTTCTGCTTTAGAGGCGGCTACTATTGGCACCGTTAAAATTGATTCTCTTTCTCTGGTTAGAGAGTTTGACGAAAAATTCTTATTGAACGCATCTATCCAAACAGATTCTTTTGATTCAACAATTTTTCAGCGTGGAGTTTTCACTCGTAATAACGAAGTTGTTACTTCCGTCGCTATCAATAACCTAAGAGCTTCTGGTCTTGGGGGAGGTCTTGCTGTGTCTGAAGAGGACGGTGACGAATACACAGCACCAGTAACTTTTGACGTAGAATTAGAAATTCCGATATCGACAGTTCCTTATACAGTTATAGAAGATATCGCTCAACCTCTGACAATTACTGAACCAGAAGCTGTTTTCACAGATGGTGAACAAGTTGACTCTCTTGAGGATGATGAGGTATTGGAAGATAATCAAACTGACATATGATCCCTCAAGGTTTATTTACACAAATTGGAATGGTTATTATTTCGGCGGCTGTCATAGTCACGTATATTCAACCAATCTTTACAGAAATCGGAGTAAAGCAAAAAGACATATCTATCTATCAGGATAAGATTAAAAGTGTCTCAGCGGTAAATGATAAGTTGGATTCTTTAACAGCTCGTCTAAATAGCGTTTCAACAGATGACAATAGAAGATTGTTGACCTATATGCCAGATGAGATTGATTCGATATCTGTCATAAGAGATTTATACTTAATATCCAATCAGGCTGGTGTATTTTATGTGGATGCACAGTATGAAGGTGAGGTCGAAGACAGAAAAGCTTCCGCTTCATCAGAAGGGGTTGATACAGATCCTCGAAAGTACTCATTCCTGCTTTCAGTTGAAGGTACATATAGTCAGATAAAAGGATTGATTAGTCTCTTAGAGCAAAATAATTATCCTTTAGAAATTCATAGTCTAGATATTGATCAGTTGGAAGGAGGTTTTTTGTCAGTAAATCTATCACTGGTCACATATTCATATAAGAGTTTCATTATTGGTGGCGATAACAAGATAGAATTGTAGTATGGGAAAAACACTAACAAACCTCTCTGTTGTACTTGGTTTAATCACTATTGCTTTTGGTGGTTTCTACTTGTATACCCAGTACGGATCTTCTACTTTAGGTTCCAGTGCAAATAGTCAAAATATGCTTAATGAGACAAAAGTTTTCATTGAGCGTGGTGAAATTCTCGAGAAAACAACTCTTGATATTGGTTTTTTCGAAGATGAGCGTTTCCGTTCTTTACAAAGCTACACTACACCAATTAATGAATATCCAATCGGTCGACCCGATCCTTTTTCAGACACGAACTCTAATTCAGTAGTAGAAGACAACTCATAAATTTTAACTATGGATCCGCTACAAGCACTCAAGGAACGTGGTGGGACAGAAGAAGCCTTCATAAATGAGGCTGAGAGAATTGTTGCGGAAACAGGCAGAACATACGAGTCTGTCTTTTTGGAGTTGGGAATGTCAAAAGATGAGGTCAGAAATTTTTTGGCTGATTTTTATCAAGTGCCAGCTTTTCAGATACCTGAAGGATTTTCGGTATCCCAAGAAGTGCTTGATTATATCTCCGAAGAATCAGCGACTCACTATCGAATGATTCCTCTGAAGATAGAAGACGAGGTTCTGATTATTGGTGTTAATAATCCGGACAATCTTCAGATGCGGGAGGCTCTGAACTTTATCAGTACCAAGAACAATCTTCCTTATCGCTTGGTCTTCATGCTTGATGAGGACATTGAAAAAGTTCACACTTTTTATGCAAACCTAGAGGGGGACGTGGGGCATGCTCTTGAAACTCTGGAAACAGAACTAGATGCTGAGATTGCAGCTAGTCTGGAAGAGTCCTCAGAAGACACCAAGCAATCTTTCGAACATATTGAAGAAGATGCACCGGTAACAAAAATTGTAGCTACAATTCTACGTTATGCAGTAGATGGAAGTGCGTCTGATATTCACATAGAACCAACTCCACGAAAAGTAGGTGTCAGATTTAGAGTGGATGGTGCTTTGGCCAAGAGTCTAGAGCTACCTAAGAACGTCCACATGGCAGTCGTGGCTAGAGTAAAAATTCTTTCTTCAATGCGTCTAGACGAGAGACGCAAGCCTCAAGATGGACGTTTTTCTGCAACCTTTGATGATAGAAAAATCGATTTCCGTGTCTCAGTACTGCCGACCAACCATGGAGAAAAGGTGGTGATGCGTATTTTGGATACTAGTAAGGGTGTTCGAAGTCTGCTCGAAAGTGGTATTTCCAAGGTTAATATGGAAATAATCAAGAAGGTCGTTAAAGAACCTTATGGCATCATTTTAATTTCTGGTCCAACTGGTTCTGGTAAGTCGACGACTCTCCGAGGGATGATTCAAGAAGTCGATACTTTGACTAAGAACGTGATGTCTTTGGAAGATCCGGTGGAATACAACATGGACAATGTTAGTCAGTCACAGGTAAGACCAGAAATTGGTTACACTTTTGCGCGAGGTCTTAGGGCCGCTCTCCGTCAAGACCCGGATATCATTATGGTGGGTGAGATTCGAGATAAAGAAACCGCACAGTTGGCTATTCAAGCAGCTCTTACCGGACACTTGGTGCTGTCTACAATTCACACCAACAATGCCATTGGTGTTATTCCTCGGTTGGTAGACATGGGGGTAGATCCATATTTGATTGCGCCAACGCTCAAAATGGCGATTGCGCAAAGATTGGCGAGAACTCTATGTAAGGGTACCGGTAAAGAAGAGGAGATAGATGTTAGTACAAAATTTAGAATAGAGAAAACTTTTAGTACTTTGCCAACAAAGTACCACAAACATATTCCTGAAAGTCGAACTGTCCTGCACCCAGAAGTAACTCCAACCTGTGCCACTGGCTATAGCGGACGAACAGCGGTTACTGAGGTTTTGGAAATCAATGAAGAAATGCAAGAATTAATTCTTAAGAATGCTTCAGAAGAAGAGTTTTTCCAAGCGGCTAGAAAGAATGGTTTTATTACAATTCAAGAAGATGCCATTATCAAAGCCTTGAATCACGAGATACCTTATGAAGAGATGAATGCCTTTAGTACAATGATTGGAATCGAAAGTGCTGAAGAGGGAATAGATACTGAGATGTTTGATACTGTCGATAACCTTCAAGAGCTTGAGGTGTCAGAGGCTATAATGAAAGATGATGAAGCTACTACTCATTGATGACGATGCATTTTTGCGTGATATGTACGCAACGAAATTTACTGCTTCTGGATATAGTGTAGAGGTTGCGGACAGTGCGTCTTCAGCTTTGCGAATACTCCAAGGCGGGCAAGATTTTTCGGTGATTCTGCTTGATATGGTTATGCCAGGGATGACAGGGGTTGAGCTAATTGAAGAGATTAAGAATCAGTTCCCAGACCTAAAAGCCAAATGCATTGTGTTATCAAACCAAGGGCAACAAGAAGATATAGATAAGGCAATGGAAGCTGGGGCCGTTGGATACATTATTAAGGCAGAGTCAGTACCAAGTGACGTTGTTAAAAAAGTAGAAGCCCTTTCAAAATAAATATTATGGCAGTTGATTACAAAAAAGAACTAAATGGTCTAATAGAACTAATTCTCAAAGAACAGGCTTCTGACCTGCACTTTTCAGTTGGCGCTCACCCGCTTATTAGAGTTTCTGGAACATTGATTCCGCTTCTAAAAAAACCAGTCCTAACTGATGCTGATGTAAATTCTTTTGCCAAAGTACTAATGCGAGAAGACCAGTACGCTCGATATGCTCAATTTAATGAGATAGATTTTTCTTTTGAAAATACTGAAGGTGTTCGTTTCCGAGGTAATGCATTTCACCAGCGAGGCAAAATGGGTATTGCGCTTCGATTAATTCCAAATGTAATTAGAAGTTACGAAGAATTAAATCTTCCACCTATTTTGGAAAGTTTTACACAGCGTTCACAAGGTTTCTTTCTCTGTGTAGGACCAGTTGGTCAAGGTAAGTCAACGACTTTAGCTGCGATGATTAATACAATCAACAAGACTAGAGCAGAACACATTGTTACCATCGAAGACCCAATTGAGTACGTTTACGAAGAAGAGAAGGCTCTAATTGACCAGCGAGAAATTGGTATCGATTCAAAAGATTTTCAAACTGCCCTCAATGCTGCTTTCCGTCAGGACGTGGATGTGATTCTGGTTGGTGAGATGAGAAATACAGAGACAATCGCAGCAGCGGTTACAGCTGCAGAAACCGGTCACTTGGTATATTCAACCCTTCACACCAATGATGCAGCGCAGACAATCAACCGTATCGTTGACTCGTTCCCAGGAACACAGCAAGATCAAATTCGAGTCCAATTAGCAGGTTCACTAATCGCTATTTTTTCACAAAGACTAATTCCTCACATAACTGGAGGTTTGGTCCCTGCTTATGAGCTTTTGATCAATAATCATGCGGTCAGTAACTTGATTCGTGAGAATAGAATCCATGAAATACCTTCGGTAATCGAAACTGGTCTTGAGCAAGGAATGATTGATATGAATCGATCTTTAGCAAGATTGGTGCAAAACGGGGATATCACAGTCGAGAATGCCTTTACTTATTCAGTGAACCCTAAGGGATTAGAACGTCTTATTTAACAAATAGTATATGCTCTTTAATTACAAAGCAGTTGATGGAAATAACATACAGCGCGAAGGAACGGTGGAAGCCCCTTCTATAGACGCGGCTATCTCTGCTGTACAAAAACGAGGCTACACTTTGGTTTCTATTGATGAGCAGGGTAAGTCAGATGGAATTCTTGGCGCTCTCAATATTGAATTTTCGTTCTTTCAGACTGTTTCAAATAAGGACGTGGTTATTTTGTCACGACAGATTGCCACCCTTTTCCAAGCCCAGGTATCACCACTTCGAATTTTTCGATTACTTTCAGCTGAGGTAGAAAATCCACAACTACAGTTGGCCATGAACCGTATTGTAGAAGACTTGCAAGCTGGTAGTTCTATCTCAAGGGCTTTGGCCATGCATCCAGATATATTTTCTTCATTCTATGTAAACCTCGTACGTGCAGGTGAAGAGTCTGGTTCACTAGAGAAATCTTTTGATTATTTAGCCGATTATCTTGATAGACAATACGAAGTAGTTGCTAAAGCAAGAAATGCACTAGTCTATCCAGCCTTCGTGGTTACTATTTTTGTTGTGGTGATGGGAATGATGCTTACGTTGGTGATTCCAAATATTGCAAAAATCCTTACTGATTCTGGACAGGAGTTACCAATCTACACCAAGATTGTCATTGGGATATCCAACTTCATGGTCGACTACATAGGGGTAATACTTTTGCTACTTCTTGCTGGAGGTGTCTCCCTATGGAGATTTTCAAAAACTTCAGTCGGGAAGCGTGCTATAGATGAGTTTATTATTTCTGTTCCATATCTAGGGGATTTGCAACGTAAACTCCTTTTGACACGTATCTGTGACAACATGGCAACCATGCTTGATAGTGGTATTTCTATTGTGCAGGCACTTGAAGTGACTTCAGATGTTGTAGACAATGAAGTTTATAGAGAAATAGTCCAATCAGCTCTGGTAGAGGTAACGGGCGGTAGATCTTTTGCAGATGCTATTTCAGAGTATCCAGAAATTCCTGGTGTGTTGGCACAAATGGCAAAAGTCGGTGAAGAAACTGGAAGTCTTGGTAGTATTCTGACTACATTGGCGAACTTCTATCGTCGTGAAGTAAACAATGCGGTAGATACACTCATCGGACTTATCGAGCCGGCAATGATTGTGATGCTTGGTCTCGGGGTGGGGGTATTGTTGGCTTCAGTACTTATGCCTATCTACAATCTTTCGAGTGCGTTCTAGTTTTGAATTGGAGTAACAAAAACCGACCTAAAAAGGTCGGTTTTTGTTTTAGGTATTTCAAAAGTTTCAGTGTTTCAAAAAACCTTCGCATAATACTGTAGGTCAAGAAATGTCTATAAAAGTGACCAAAATCATAGTCGGCTTCGCCTCGTTGATTTTGGTCACTTTTCCCCACGCTAAAAATTATTTGCATAACAAAGGCTTATAATAAAAGAAGCCGCGAACAACGTAGGCAACGCATTTCAGATACACAGCTGATATCTGAAATGGGTATTAAAGTTTAACTTAACAAAAATATGAAAAAGACATTCCAACGAGGTTTCACATTGATTGAACTTCTCGTCGTGATTGCAATTATTGGTATCTTGGCAGCGGTGGTTCTTGCTTCTTTGAACGATGCTCGACAGAGTGGTTCTGATGCAGCAATCAAACAAAGTCTAGGAAACGCACGTTCACAAGCTGAGATTGTTTACAACGCAAACGGAGTATTCTCATACGCAGGAGTGTGTGCTGACCCTAAGGTTCAACAATTATTAGATGCAGCGGTAACTGCGGCTGGTCAAGATCCAGCTGATATTGAACTTACAGGTACTGCACAAACTGCTACAAATGGCGTGTGTCATGATTCAGCCTCAGCTTGGGTTATCTCGTCTCCTTTGGCTAGTTCTGCCGGAACATCATATTGGTGTGTAGACAGCGATGGATTCGTAGCTAGTACCTCAGCTCTTGTTGGTGCTAGTGATATGGCTTGTAACTAGTATTAATTTACTTTTGCTACAAAAGGCGCCGTTAGGCGCCTTTTTGTGTATTCCTTTGTTTTCTGGATGTTTGAGAATGTATAATGAACCTAATGAAAATGACGCAAAAGGGATTTACACTCATAGAACTTCTCGTCGTGATTGCAATTATTGGTATCTTGGCAGCGGTAGTTTTATCGGCTCTGAATGACGCTAGAACTCAAGGTATCGAGGCGAAGATTAAGGGAGAGATGGATAGTTTGGCAAAACGCGCGGCCATAGACGAGGCTCGCTCTTTTACCTTCGATACGGTTTGCGGTTCAAATGGCTTCTCAACTTCCACCGAAATAGTAGAACTAATCGCATCTATTAACTCACTGGCTTCCAGTTCGGTAGTCTGTAATAGTGACACTACCGCCTTTGCCGCTTCGGTACCAATCGGTAACATACATTGGTGCGTCGATAGTTTTGGTGGAAAAGAAGAACTGTCTGCTCCCTTAGGTTCCGGCGTTCTTGCTTGTCAATAATTTGTCATGATTTCTTTACTTGAAATATCCTTTCTGCCAATGAGTTGGTGGTACACGGTCGCATTTACTTTTGGAATTATAATTGGAAGTTTTCTTAATGTTTACATTTATCGTTTCCACACTGGTAAATCTTTAGCTGGACATTCGCACTGTCTGTCTTGTGGAACCCAGCTACGCTGGTACGAGTTATTTCCTCTTTTTTCCTACGTTAGTCTTTTGGGGAAGTGTCGCACGTGCGGGTGTCGGATAACACCTCGCTACTTTCTTGTTGAGTTGTGTACAGGGGTACTTTTTTCACTTGTCTTGACGATAACATTAGATCCACTATTGATTCTTTTGCTGTGGTCTGTAGTTTCTATGTTAGTTGTTATCACCGTTTATGATTTGTACCATTTTATTATTCCGGATGCTCTGACTTTGGCTCTAAGTATAAACTCACTGGCTATTATGCTGTACAAATTTTTTGCTTACGGCGGTCTTCAATCGCAGTTACTTTGGACATTTGGGGCTAGTCTTCTCGGCTCACTCTTCTTTTTTATTTTGTGGTTTGTTTCAAAAGGAAAATGGCTTGGCTTTGGTGATGTAAAACTAGCTTTTCCTCTTGGTCTTTTGGTTGGTCCGGAACTAGTTTTCTCTTTCGTCGTTTTATCTTTTTGGGTTGGTGCAATTATAAGTTTGGCTATGCTTGGCTGGGAAAATTTGAAAAGGGGAAAAGCTCACTTACATTTAAGGAGCAGAGCCCTTACAATGAAGAGTGCTGTTCCGTTTGCTCCGTTTCTGGTGGCCAGCTGTCTCATAATTTTATTTACTCACTTCAATGTCTTGGAACTTTTTAGCTTCATATAACAAAACCGCAGACGTGCGAAATTACAAAGCCCAAGCTGGTTTTGGATTGGTTGAGCTTTTGGTGAGTATCAGTATCGTGGTGATTGTGGCTAGTATTATTCTAACCAAACAAAGTACTTTTAACAGCTCTGTGCTCTTACGAGGGCAAGCTTACGAGGTGGCTTTGCGAGCACGCGAGGTGCAACTTAGTGCGGTTAGTGCTACTAACGATGCTGCTAGTGATTTCCGTTCAGTTTTAGGTTTGCACTTTGATGTGACAAATGGAAATGAAGGCGGATACAAAATCTTTAGGGATGCAAATCTTGATGGTTTCTATAGTGGAAGTGGGGAAGAGTATGATGTTCAAGGGCAACTTGATAATCGTTTTGAAATTCGGGAAATAAGAGTAATTGATGGTGGGGGGACATCTGTCGAAAATGACTTGTCGATTATTTTCGTACGACCAAACTTCGACGCTAGATTTTTTGTTGATGCTGGACAGGCTAATGAGAAAACTCAGGCAACAGCAGAAATAGATGTGGCCAGACGTGGAATCGTCGGTACAGGTAATGAGGTTTTAAGGACAGTTGTGATTACTTCTACTGGTCAGATTAGCGTAAAATAGTTATATGCAATTAGTAACCCGAAAATCGCAAAAAGGATTCACTTTGATTGAAATGATTGTTTCTTTGGGAGTTTTTTCAGTTGTTATTACAATTGCGGTAGGTGCACTGCTTGGTCTTATTTCAGCCAATGAGCAGCTCCAAGCAGAGCAAAGTGTAATGACTAATCTTTCTTTTGCACTAGATAGTATGACTAGGGAAATAAGAACAGGAACGAATTATTTTTGTGACGAAGCAAATAATTACTCGGCCGGAGGCCCAAATAATATTTTTGATGATGGGAACAACATAGACAGTATAATCGGTAATTCTGTCGATGATTGTAGCGGTAGATCTAATTCAAATCGTAAGCTACACGGACTATCATTTCGGGAGACAGGCAATAGTATTACAACGGGCTCAAATGACAGAATACTTTATTTTCATGATAGTGATTCAGGCAGTGTGAATTACGGTAAAATCATGAGAAAGGTAGGTGACGGACCAGCGCAGTCTATTGTCTCGGAAGGGATATTCATTAGTGACGCTGAATTCTTTGTTACTGGAAGTGAAAAATTGAGCTCTGGTTCTGGAGCAGGGTATGAAGATCAGGCGTCAGTGACTATATTTATTGAAGCTTACGATACTAGTGATGCTTCAGGTAAACCGTACCGAGTCCAAACAACAGTAACGCAAAGAACTCTTGATATATGAAATACCTACAATCATCACAATCTGGTTTTAGTTTAGTTGAGACACTAGTTGCCATAACTATTTTACTTATTGTTATTGTTGGCCCGATGTCAATTAGTACCTCGACAGCACGGAGCACTAGTTTTGCTAGTGAACAAGTAGTTGCTTTTTTCTTGGCTCAAGAAGGTGCTGAAATAGCTCAAAAAGCTAGGGATGATATACTCCTACAAAATTTCTCAACCCCTGTCACACGTCAATCTGCTTGGGAAGATGAGTTTTATGATGATTCAGGTACTTATGATGATTGTTTTGAAAACATCAACAATGATGGTTGTGCTTTAGAATTGTCCAACAACAATGTCGGGTCTGTGTTAAATATCGGAGATTGTGGAACTGCTGGTCGTTGTGATTTATTCTTCAATTCAGGTGGAGACAGGAAAAGATATACTCATACTTCAACTGGGGGGAATACACCAACTCCATACACTAGAGTGATTAAGTTTACTAAAGAAGGATCGGACGCGGTGAAGGTTGAGTCGAGAGTGACTTGGCGTAGTGGTAATCAAAGAAAAGCACAAGAGGTGGTAGTAGATACGTATCTATATAATGTTTATGGAAATTAAAAAAACAACTGACAATCCAGAAAACGGCTTTGCGCTATTGATTACTCTTATTGTAGTTGGGGTAGTGCTTTCGGTAGGTATGACAATATTAGATTTGTCTATCAAACAAGTTAAATTGTCTACTAACGCCCGAGAATCAGAAGTGTCATTTCATGCGGCTAATGCAGGGGCAGAATGTGCTAGATATTGGCGTAGATATAAATCTGACCCAGATAAAGCTGATGATATGGTCAGAGGTATCGATATTTCCCCAACTTGTTTTGGTGAAGTGCCAGAAACTAGTAATCCAATAACTAAAACAAATATAATACCTGACGACCCAAGTAGTGGAGAAGTTTTTCAATATCAGTATGAATTTGAGTGGGGAGGGAGTACTCGTTGTACGGAAATTAACACAATTGTAGCTTCATCGACTCTCGGTGCAGGAGGTATAACTATTTCTAATATGCGGAGCTATGTACCAGGATTTCCGACTACACCAACGATTCCTTTAGGAGAAGCTACCTGCGACGAAGGTTCACAGTGTACAATATTGGCTGTCAGCGGATATAACAGACCTTGTAGTTCAAAGAGTGGCTATGGTTCCGTTCAGCGCGAAGTATTGCTACAATTCTAGTCATGGATAGTAAAACTAAGGAAAAACGACTGCAACAACTGCGGGATACTGTCTCGTACCACCGTAAGCGTTACCACGATGAAGATGCTCCAGAAATAAGTGATACTGCTTATGATGCTCTACTCAAGGAGTTACAGGCCCTTGAGCTTGAAATCGAAGGAAAAATATCCACCGCTAATACAGTGGGCGGTGAAGTCAATGAAGCTTTTTCTAAGGTGAAACACGTTGTACGCCAATGGTCGTTCGATAATATTTTTGATAAAGAAGAGTTGCAAGAATGGGACGCTAGGCTAAAGCGTTTGATAACAGAGGCGGATCAGTCTGTCGAAAAACTTTCGTATGTATCCGAACACAAGATAGATGGTCTGAAGTTGGTGGTTGAGTACCAAAAGGGCCAGCTTGTGCGAGCCTCGACTCGAGGTGATGGGGTAACGGGGGAGAATGTTACTCACACAGCAAGAACCATAAAGTCACTTCCGCACAAGCTGGCCAAACCGGTAGACTTAATCTGCGTGGGAGAAGTTTGGCTTAGTGAAAAGGAGTTTGAAAGAATTAATAAAGAAAGAGAGAAAAATGAAGAAGCACTTTTTGCCAACCCTAGAAACGCAGCGGCTGGTTCGCTTCGTCAACTCGACCCAGCTATTTCTGCTGGTCGCAATCTTTCGATTACAGTCTACGATTTGGATTTGCTGAAAGTTAATGGAACCGACGTGGTTGAACCGTCTTCACAATGGGAAGAATTAAATTTACTAAAACAACTAGGTCTTCCGACAAGTCCTGATTCAGAGTTGTGTACAGATATTTCTGAAGTGCAAAAGTACTATGATAAGTGGCTGAAACGTAGAGATAAAATTCAGTATGGTATAGACGGAGTGGTAATGAAGGTGAATGATGTTGATCTACAACGACTGCTTGGCTACACTGCAAAGTCTCCTCGATTTGGAATGGCATATAAATTCCCAGCCGAAGAAGCTACGACAGTGGTTGAAGATATTCAATTACAAGTTGGAAGAACCGGTGTTATCACTCCTGTAGCCCACCTAAGGCCTGTCTTAATTGATGGCTCAACTGTTTCGAGAGCAACGCTACATAACGAAGATAATATTAAGAGATTGGACGTTAGGGTGGGAGATACAGTTATTTTGCGCAAGGCAGGAGATATTATTCCGGAAATATTATCTGTAGTGTTATCGCTCAGACCTAAAGAAGCTAAGTCTTATAAGTTTCCCAAAAAAGTAGCTGAGTGTGGTGGGGATGGTTCAATTGAACGAATTCCTGGAGAAGCTGCTTATAGGTGTGTATCAAAAGATTCAGGAGCATTGCATCGTCATCGTTTATATTATTTTGTTTCTAAAGGGGCTCTGAATGTAGACGGAGTTGGGCCGAAGCTGATTGATTTGTTTTTGGATTATGGATTAATTTCTTCTTACGCTGATTTGTTTACTCTGACTGAAGGAGATTTACGAGATTTACCGAGCTTCAAAGAAAAGGCGGCGAGCAATGTGGTTAGTGCTATTGAACAGGCTCGAAAAGTTCCTTTGTACCGCTTACTTGTAGGTCTTTCGATTGAAAATGTTGGTGAAGAAACCGCTCGTCTTATCGCAGATACTTTTGGGTCACTAGAGGCTGTGCGCAATGCTGGTGTCGAAGAGATTGCTAGTATCCACGGCGTCGGCACAACTGTGGCCAGATCATTAGTTGATTGGTTTGCTGACAAAAATCATCAAAAAGTTGTTGATGAATTACTCCCATACTTAATAATTGAAAATCCAACAACGGGAACCAAGTCTAATTTGTTGGAAGGACAAACCTTTGTACTGACAGGAACATTGCAAAGAATGACTCGAGACGAAGCAAAGGATGTGATTAGGAGGTTGGGTGGCAATGTCTCATCGAGTGTTTCTAAGAAAACCAGCTATGTAGTAGTAGGGAGTGAGCCTGGCAGTAAGGCTGATGATGCTAATCGGCTGGGTGTCAAAATACTTACCGAAACTGAGTTTCTAGATATCGTGGCCAGATAAGCACCGTAGTGGTATGCTAGGGCTTATGAAAAGAGAAGATATAGAACATTTGGCTTTATTGGCACGTATTGAATTAACTGAACAAGAAAAAGAGAGTCTCGAAGGAGAGTTGTCTTCTATCGTGTCTTACGTTAGTACGGTTAGTGATATCGTATCTGATGATGTTGATTCTGCCCCTGAAGTTGGTGTTAGACATAATATTTTTAGAAAAGACGAAGTGACAAATGAAGCAGATGAATATACGGCCGATATTTTAGCTGAGATGCCAGAGACTGATGGACGGTTCTTAAAAGTAAAGAAGATTCTTCAAATGGATGAGTAATATGGATACAGTAAAGACACTAAGAGAAAAATACATTTCTGGCGCAACCACACCAACCGAAGTCATTCAGAGGTTTTTGGATAGTATTAAAGATAATGATAAGGAGATAAATGCTTTTTTAGAAGTTTATGAAGATTCGCTTGAAGAAGCAAAGAAAGCTACTGAGCTATACAAAGAAAAAGGAGCTGACACACCAGAACTTCTTGGAATTCCAATCGCTCTAAAAAATAATATTTTACTTAAAAGCAAAAAGGCGACAGCTTCCTCTAAAATGTTGGAGAATTACACAGCTGTTTATGATGCGACTATCGTAAAAAGACTAAGAGAAGCTGGAGCTATTTTTGTTGGTGCTACAAATATGGATGAATTCGCCATGGGAGGCTCGACTGAGAATTCAGCTTTTGGTCCAACTAAAAATCCTGTAGATGTGTCTCGGGTACCAGGAGGCTCTTCTGGTGGTTCAGCGGCAGCAGTAGCTATGGGAGCTGTGCCGGTGGCTATTGGAACAGATACGGGTGGATCAATTAGACAACCAGCTAGTTATTGTGGTTTGGTTGGTTTTAAACCAACTTACGGTGCTGTCTCTCGTTATGGTCTGATGGCAATGGGTTCATCACTTGACCAAGCAGGTCCTTTAACTAATTCAGTAGCTGATGCTGAGTTGGTCCACAACACTATGGCTGGCGTAGATGAGATGGATGCTACGACAATTTCGGTAGATACATATCCGGAGCTCCCAAATAAAGAGAAATATACAATTGGTATCCCACGACATTTTTTATCAGAAGGAGTGGACGAAGATGTGCTAAGTGCCTTTAATCAGCATATAGAGGAACTCAAGGCAGCTGGCCATGAAGTGGTTGATATTGATTTACCGCTGTTTGAACAAGGTTTAGCAGCCTATTATGTGGTCATGCCTGCTGAAGTGTCTTCAAATCTAGCTCGATATGATGGCATAAGATACGGTCTTTCAGAAGATGGAAAAGATTTACTTGAGGTGTACGAAAAATCACGAGCCAAAGGCTTCGGTGCAGAAGTAAAACGAAGAGTTCTTCTCGGTACGCATGTTTTGTCATCTGGGTATTATGATGCTTACTACGGAAAGGCTGAGCTAGCTCGCAAAAAAATGCGAGAAGAGCTCGCAGATATTTTCAAGAAAGTAGATTTCATTTTGACTCCAACTGCACCTACTCCTGCTTTTAAGTTGGGAGAAAAAGCCGACCCTCTAGCGATGTATAAGCAAGACATATTTACTGTGCCAGTCAATTTGACTGGAGTGCCAGCCATTACTTTCCCAATGAATACAGTGGAACGAGACGGAAAGTCACTCCCGGTTGGGGTACAATATATTGGACCACACGGTGGTGATGCTCGTCTTTTCGATATCGCAAAATCAATGTACGACGAGCGAAAATAACGCTCTATGGAACCCGTCACATATGTAGCCAGTACTTCAGCTTCATCCGGAAGTCCGATTGTCTCGACTTTTGGTTTTGATATTTTTGCCGTAATTGGCGGTCTCTTTGGGGGTGAGAAGGCAGCAAGTTTTTTTTCGGGTAACGGTATTTTAAGTTTCCTTGATTCGCTCTGGAGTTTTTTTGTTGTCTTATCCTATATTGTCACAATCATAATGATTGTTATTTATGTTTTTGCGGCAGTACGGCGAAACCTATATTTAGGTTTGATGACTCAAGAATTGCGCGATCAAGAACAACTATACGAAGAGCAGTTTGGTGGGTCTGCGAAGAACAATCGATTGCAAGATGTTTTGTTGCATTCATCATCTGACAACCCAAACGACTGGAAGTTGGCAATTATAGAGGCGGATATTATTTTGGACGATACTTTGAAGAAAAGAGGTTATGTTGGGAAGTCTTTGGGTGAACGACTCAAAAGTATTTCAAATGGACAATTAGAAAGTCTAAATGATGCTTGGGAAGCTCATAAGGTCAGAAACAGAATTGCTCACGATGGTGCAGATTTTGTGTTAACTAAACGAATTGCTGAAGAAACAATTTCTCGTTATCAGCGAGTACTTAAGGAGTTTGGGGTATCTTAGGTTGCCAAGATGGCAAAAATAGTGTATTTTCACACGTACTTCAAAGAAGCAAAATTAAACACATAGCGGGGTGAGAAAGTCTGGGAGACTTTCGCAAGACCTTGCCAGCTAATCCTGGAGTTTACGACAGAAATAGCGACAAGGTGTACAGATCTCGTAGAGATGAGGAGAGATTCTCCAACGTTGCTTCCGGAAGTAAAATTAAATACATAGCGGGGTAGAGGAGAGGTACCTCGGGAGGCTCATAACCTCCAGACCCCAGTTCGATTCTGGGCCCCGCAACAAGATATCAAAAGCCAGCGAGCGTAGCTCGCCGGCTTTTGCTATACTACTCCGCATATGAAATGTGTAATTTTAGCTGCTGGAAAAGGAACTCGCTTGCGACCATTAACAGAAGATACTCCGAAACCACTAATTAAAGTATCTGGCAAAACTCTCTTAGACCGAATTGTTGAGTCTTTACCTAGTGCAGTTGATGAGCTTATTATTGTTACTGGATATCTTGAAGAAAAAATCAGAAAGCATTGTGGAGACAACTTCCATGGACGCAAGGTAACCTATATTCATCAAGAAGAACAAAAAGGTACTGCGCATGCTCTGTGGCTTTGTAAGGATTTGTTGAAAGGTAAGGGGCGCTTTTTGTTCATGTTTGCCGATGACTTACATGGCTCTACGGATATTGCACGAGCAACTTCTTATAGTCGTTCTATGCTTACCCTCACTACCGACAGTCCAGAAAAGTTTGGTATTGTGGTCCGACATCCAGACGGGACATTAGCAGAAATAATCGAAAAGCCTGAGCATCCACCATCAAACTTGGCTTCTACTGGAGTGATGGTTCTTGATGATAATATCTTTAAGTTTGACCCATTTGCTACTGAAACTAAGGGCGAATACTACTTAACTGACGTAATCGCTGAGTATGCCAAAGAGTATCCGATTGCTGTGGTTGAGCAAACAATGTGGATTCCAATTGGCTACCCTGAAGATATTGAAAAAGCGGAATACATTCTTGATAAGTTTGGCGGAAGTCTTGCATAAAAGTGTTGAAGCGATGAGCAAAATAGTGTACTCTAGCCCCACAAACACATAAGTGATGTATGTCGGCGTAGCTCAGTTGGTTAGAGCACAGCACTCATAAAGCTGGGGTCGGAGGTTCAAATCCTCCCGTCGACACAGTTATAAAAACCCGTTAGGGTTTTTATTGTGTCGACTGAAAACAGTCTGGGAGACTGTTTCAAGGATTTGAAAACCGGAATGATGTGAGCTGGAGTCGAAGACGAACAAATATACTTTGTGATTTGTGACCAAATCCTCCCGTCGACACAGTTATAAAAACCGCCGTAAGGGCGGTTTGTTGTTACAAGCGTTGGATAGAAATATTTTTATAAGAATAAAACCCCTTTCGGGGTTTTATGGTTCGCGGTCGAAGGGATTCGAATCTTACAGATTCAGTACACCTTTTGGATATATTTTTGTTTCACTCAAATCTACCTCAAAAGCTTTTCGAATCCTAAAAATCCTGTCGTATTTTTACACCCTCTCGTAACGTAAAAACCACACTCCAAGGAGATGTGGTTTTTACTAACTGCGCGGTCGAAGGGATTCGAACCCTCGGCCTTCCGCGTGACAGGCGGATGCTCTAACCAGCTGAGCTACGACCGCAAATGAGAAAAAATGAAAAGGTTTGCTTTTACACTCTTTCCGGACATGGTGTAGAAGGATTTTCTTACGACCACAGATTTACGTCTAAAACGTAAGTGGCAAGAGTATAGCGGTTTTGGACATTTTTTGCAATAACCGATGCTATACTTTTGTTATGAGACTTACAAAAACCCAAAAGACTCTTTTGTCTACAAACGTCGCAATTGTTATCGGATTTAGTTGGTATTACGCCCAAGCCCTTAATTATGAATTTTTAGCATATGCAGTAACCATTGCTGTGGTGACAGTAGTATTGTTTGGGACTCTAAAATGGTCTCGTTTTTCTACAGGTATTATCATCGGAGTTACTATCTGGGGACTACTGCATATGTTGGGTGGTAGCATTATGACTTCAGATGGAGTCCTTTATGCTTATCGGATATTTCCATTCTTTGATGGTGGAGGAGAATTTTTTATTTTAAAGTTTGATCAAGTTGTACATGCGTTTCTTTATGGTGTAGTCGGATTAATGTTTTTTCACTTGTTACGAGAAGTGGTTGGAATAAGAACCCATTTACCACTTATTGCAGCCACAGCAATATTTGCAGCCGCTGGTTTTAGTATCATAAATGAAATAGTTGAATTCCTAGCGGCGGTGAACCTACCAGAAACTGGAGTGGGAGGGTATCACAATACAGTCTTGGATATGATATTTAATCTTGGAGGAGCTACAGTTGCTGTGTTGGTAAAGATTATGTTATTTAGAAATAAATAACTAGAATAATATAAAAATGTTTGGTATCCTGTCAGACATTGCCAACATAGCTCAGTCGGTAGAGCGCATCCATGGTAAGGATGAGGTCCACAGTTCAATTCTGTGTGTTGGCTCAAAGAAATCCTCGTAATCGAGGATCTTGTATTTCTATAGAGAGGTTTAAGTAAAAACTGGAATGCGGAGCTTATTTAGGCACTTTTTGCTATACTCTTACTCATGAAAGAAATCGAGGTGCCATTTTATAGACAAGACAAAGAATATACTTGTGGTCCAACTTCACTCCAGATGGTCTTGGCCTATTACGGAGTACATTACTCTGAGGAGCAGTTAGTTGAAAGACTAAAGACAAATAATGAGGTTGGTACTTGGCGTTCTCGAATGTATGAAGTGGCTGTAAAATTGGGGTTTTATTGTTATGAAAACGAAGGTTCAAACATAGCGAATATTCACTATTTACTAGATTTAAAAATACCACCAATCGTACGTTTCCTTGAGGAGGGGGAAAATGAAGATCATTACGGCGTTGTGGTTGGAGCAAGTGATAGTGTTCTCAAGATTCATGACCCATGGAATGGACCACTGCAAGAGTATTCATTAGAGAATTTCCTAAGCAGGTGGACTTTGAACATGTACGAAGAGAGTAAGCAGTGGTTGATGGCGATTTCTCCAGCACCGATTCCGACCGTACAAGAAGTTACTATTTCTTATGACTAGCGATAACAAAAACCGAATAGATGAAATCGAAGGTGCTATGCTCAAGCCAGATTTTTGGTCAGACCCAAAAGTTGCTCAAGCAATGATTAAGGAATTGCAAGAACTTAAAGATGAATCTGAAGGAAAGGGTAAGTACGATAGGAGCGACGCAGTATTTACTGTTGTGGCTGGAGCTGGCGGGGATGATGCGGAGGATTTTGCTCGCATGTTGGTAGAAATGTATCAAAAATATGCAGAAGGAAGAGGTTGGGGCGTGGTAATTATCGACAGCAATACAAATAATGAGAATGGTTACCGAAATATCACTTTTGAGATACAAGGCAAAGGTGCTTATGGAACACTTCAAAATGAATCAGGTGTACATCGACTCGTGCGCATCTCTCCTTTTAATAGTAACGGCAAACGCCAGACATCTTTTGTACTGGTAGAAGTTTCTCCAAAGTTAGAAGACGTAAGTGCTGTCGAATTGGATGAAGATGATTTGGAGATTTCTTTTGCTAGAGCTGGCGGTGCTGGTGGGCAAAATGTAAATAAGCGAGAAACAGCAGTTCGAATAGTACACAAGCCAACCAACATCTCAGTAAACATTTCCTCTGAGCGTTCTCAGCAACAAAATAGAGAAAAAGGCATGGCGCTTTTAGCGGGGAAAATATTTGCTTTTCAAGAAGAACAACGTAAGCGAGAGTTGCAAGGTTTGTCAGTTGAAAAAACTATTAAAATTGAATGGGGTAGTCAGATTCGTTCCTACGTTTTGCATCCTTATCAGTTAGTAAAAGACCATAGAAGTAACTTAGAAGTCAGGAATGTTGATAAGGTTTTAGACGGCTATATACAGCCTTTTCTCGAAGTTTCTGATAATGCCTAAGGTCATGATATACTGTCTCAATATATGATTTACTTTGATAATGTTTCAAAGGTGTACAACGACGGGCGGTCAGCCGCTCTTCAAGAGGTAACCTTTCAAGTTGCGCCGAAAGAATTTGTTTCTATTGTTGGACATTCAGGAGCTGGTAAAACCACACTTCTGAAAATGATTATCGCAGAAGATAAACCTTCACATGGTCAAGTATTTTTTGAATCTCTAGATGTACATCGCATCCCGCGCACAAAGTTGCCAAACTATCGACGTAAGATTGGAACAATATTCCAAGACTTCAAACTTCTTCCTCATAAAACTGCCTACGAAAATGTCGCTTTCGCTATGGAAGCGAATGGGCGGACTGACGCAGAAATTGCCGAAAACGTCCCGCACGCTCTGTCACTAGTAGATCTAGATGATAAAGCTTGGAACTTCCCAAACGAACTTTCTGGAGGAGAAAAGCAAAGAGTAGCGATTGCTAGAGCGATTGTAAATCAGCCTGACATTATCATTGCAGATGAGCCAACCGGCAACCTGGACCCGATTGCAACGTATGAGGTTGTTCAGATACTTAGAAAGATTAATGACCTAGGAACAACTGTTATAATGACCACACACAACAAGGGGGTGATTGATGAGATAGAGAGACGGGTCATCACAATGGATGACGGTCGAATTGTAAGAGATGATACTACTGGTAAATACGTTTTATAATAAATTATGGTAACTGGAATTCGTAGAGTAGTAAAAGCTGGGTTTGTTGGTTTTTGGCGTAATGCGTACGTTTCATTGGCGTCCATTTTTGTACTGTCAATCGCTTTGTTTGTGATTGGAGCAACGATGTTTATCAATCAGCTTTTAGATACTTCACTTTCAACCTTGCAGTCTAAGGTTGATATAAACGTATACTTTGTACCAGATGCTCCAGAAGATGAGGTACAACGTATCTTACAGGCGGTAGAAGCTTTGCCAGATGTTTCTTCTGTCACTTTTACATCACGAGAAGATGCGTTACAGCAATATCGTGAACGAAACAAAGATAACGCTATTTCACTTCAAGCTCTTGAAGAATTAGACGAGAACCCTTTGGGGGCAAATATTGCAATCCAAGCTAAGGAGACTTCTCAATACGAAAATGTCGCGCTGTTCCTTGAGGAACAACGAGAACAAGAATTGCCACAGGTTCAGGTTATTGATGAAATCAACTACGCTCGAAACAAGGATTCAATCGATACTTTAACTTCAATAATAAATGCAACTGAACAGGCTAGTTTGATAATAATGAGCATTCTACTAATTGCAGCTATTTTAATTACTTTCAACACTATTCGTTTAGCTATATATACTTCAAGAGAGGAGATTTCTATTATGCGTTTGGTTGGCGCAGGCAATATGTTTATTCGTGGACCGTTTATGCTCCAGGGTATTATGTACGGCTTTATTTCTGGAGTATTAGCTTTGCTTCTTTTTTATCCACTTCTCGTGTGGCTAGGTCCACGTACTGAAGCATTTTTCGATTTAAACCTGTTCACATATTACATGGCTCACTTTGGTGAAATATTTGGACTGTTAGTAGGTATTGGAATCGTCTTAGGACTGCTCTCTAGTACCTTTGCCGTTGCTCGTTACTTACGAACTTAAACTCATTTTCATGCCTAAGAAATCTAAACAAAAAAAGACGACTGCCAAACAGCCGGCTACGAAGTGCATCTTTATCGTGGGTGGAGTGATGAGTGGGGTAGGAAAGGGAGTGGCCTCTTCTTCTATTGCAACTCTTCTTCAGTCTCGTGGTCACAGAGTGACAGCGATAAAAATTGACCCATATATAAATGTCGATGCGGGGACTATGAACCCCACCGAACACGGTGAAGTTTTTGTGCTTAAGGATGGTCTCGAGACTGACCAGGATATGGGTAACTATGAACGCTTTCTTAACACTGATTTACCTTCAATCAATTACATGACCACTGGTAGTGTTTATCAGTCAGTGATTCAAAAAGAGCGAAACTTAGAATATAAAGGAAAGAATGTTGAGGTGGTTCCAGATATTCCACTTGAGGTAATCAGTCGCATAAAGACTGCGGCCAAAACTGCTAAAGCAGATATTGTGCTGGTTGAAGTTGGAGGAACTGTTGGGGAGTACCAGAACGTTCTCTTTCTTGAGGCAATTCGTATGATGAAGACCGAAGAGTCAGAAAATGTAGCAGTTGTCATGGCAAGTTATTTGCCGGTACCGGGGTCTATTGGGGAAATGAAAACCAAGCCTACTCAAACAGCGGTGCGAATGCTAAACAGTGTAGGAGTATTTGCAGACATGATAGTTTGCCGTAGTCCGATTGGAGTAGATAGGAAGCGAAAAGAAAAGATTGCTAAGTTTTGTAACGTAAAAGTAGAAAATGTAATTTCAGCACCTGACGTTGAAAGTATTTATGATATTCCACTACATTACGAAAAAGACGAGTTATCGTTACGGCTGCTGGAGACTCTTGGTCTTTCCACTAGAAAAAAAGCAGATTTAAAAGAGTGGAAGCGGTTCGTTAATCGTTCTAAAGGCGGGGATGATGTGGTGAAGATTGCTGTGGTAGGAAAGTATTTTAACTCAGGTGATTTTGTATTGTCTGATGTATATCTCTCTGTCCTTGAGGCTATCAAGTTTTCAGCTTACAAACTTAAGCTAACTCCAGAAATCTCATATCTATCATCTCAGGACTTTGAAGATAAGAAAAACCTAAAGAATTTGAAAAAGTATGACGGAGTACTAGTGCCGGGTGGCTTTGGTACAACAGGTATCAAAGGCAAGCTGAATGTGATTGAGTATGTCCGTAAGAATAGGATTCCTTATTTTGGAATTTGTTATGGTATGCAACTTGCTGTTCTAGAATTTGCTATGAATGTAGCAAAAATCAAAAACGCTAGTACAGAAGAAATAAATCCTAAAGCAGAGAATTTGGTAATTGGAGTAATGGACGAGCAAAGAGATAATATTGCTGAGCAAAAGATGGGTGGAACTATGCGTTTGGGGCAGTACCCAGCTGTGCTTTCAAGTGGTTCTGTGGCCGCAAAGGCATATAGGTCCAAGGAGATAGTAGAACGTCATCGTCATCGTTATGAAGTAAATCCAGAGTATATAGAAAAACTTGAGGTAAAGGGCTTGAGGTTTTCTGGTAAGTCACCAGATGGCAGATTAATGGAAATTGCTGAGCTTCCAGTTGAGGACCATCCATTTTTTGTAGGAGTGCAGTTTCATCCTGAGCTTCAAGCTCGTCCGCTGGACCCACACCCACTTTTTACAGCTTTTGTAAAAGCATCTTATGAGGCTGACTAAGGTCAATAAACCACTTCAATACTTAATACTTTTATGTTATTCTAGCCCCACCAAAGTAACTGAGTTTGAATCTATAAAACCAGTTACAGAAAGGAACAGATCCCTTGCCGGATCGTCTAATGGTAGGACTACGGTTTTTGGTGCCGTCTATCGGGGTTCGAGTCCCTGTCCGGCAGCATAATTTTGGAATTAAGTTCCGAAGCAACAACTACGGCTTTATTACTTGCTGGATTCTTTTGGAGAGTGATTTCTTCGCTATTTAGTGTATGTACACGCTTAGCAATGAACTCAAATGCCTTGTTTAGACAGGTGTTACCACCTTTTTTTCTACAAGTAGTTTCTCAAATACGATACCAAGCAGCTTTCGTTTCTGTTGTTTCGTCGCGTTGTAGTAGAAGTCTTCAGCTTGTTGGGTGAGATCGAGTATATGTGAGCCTAGTTCGACGTAGCTTAAGTTGGCGTCTTTGTGCTTTGTGATTGCTGCCGTAATAGCATCAAGTTCTTTTGAGTATTGCTCGAACTTCTTCTCGTAGAATTCGTTAGTTATGTTGCCGTCAATCTTTTCATCATGTGGTTCCGAGCTAAAAAGAATAAACTCAAGTTTTATAAGCAGGATTATAAAAACCATCTGAACTACCAAAAGCCTTTCATCCTGACGGAAAGCAAGTTTTTGTCGTATTCAGAGAGAAGGTGTTACGAGAGGAGTCTCAGGTGTGGTTACATGAATTAATTAAAGAGCAGAAAAAATTCTTAGGATCTTCACTACACGACCAAGTTATTGATTTGCAGGATGTTAGAAACACATTTCATTTGTCGCGACCACGTTTTGTTTTGTCACCTGAAACAGTCAACGATTCATTTACTGTAGTTTTGAAAATAGTTAATAAAATCGGTAAGGAAGCGTAGTTTTTATGACAAAAGATGAGTTAATTAAACGCTATAAGGAGGTACATAAAGAAAAGACAGGAGAGGATATCACTAACGTTGAGGCTTTAGATCAGGCACTTAACTTAGTAAGTTTAGTTAAGGCTGTATATCAACCCAAAAAATATACTGCTAATATGATATCCTGTGTCAATGAGTCCAGAAGAACATAATCAAGAAATAAATACAGAAGAAACTGTTGTAGAGGACGCTCAGAATGTTGACCTAGTCGCTCCGAAATCTTCCTTTAATTGGAAGCAGTTATCGATAATACTCATTTCTATTATAGTAGGTGGGAGTATTGTTGCTGGAGCGTTTTTTTGGAAAGAATACCAAAAGGTTCAACCGCCCGAGGACATTACTCCTGAAGAAGAAGAGATGGTTTGGACACCTCCAGAAACAGAAGTTGATGATTGGTCATTGCCTGAGGAAGATTATATCGATAATGACGAAGATACAGAAGATGTTGATGAAGAGGATAAAGAACCAAAAGAAGCAAAACCTTCTCTGTGGAATCTGTTAAAAAATGAACCTACTGTCGAACAGTACGAGCTTTCTGTTGACTGGTTAGACCGTCCTGTAGAAAATGAGGTGAATGAGCTACCAGTTTCTGGACCAAGTCGCTCATATACCGTTGGAACAATCACAAATGGATCCTTAGCTGATGAATCAATCTATCTACTCTATGAATCTGGAATGGGTAATGATTATCCGAGTGGTTTGTTCGTCTTAACTCCCGAGGTAATTAAGGTGACTGAATGGATGGATGACGTATCGAATCTACCAGATTCTATTTCAAGCACTGACAGCAAGATCAAACTAAAAAAAGATGGGGAGCTCTTTGCTGCAATGATTGATATCGAAGATATGCGTGAGTGGCATGATGCGACAATTGATACTCTGACGTTTGAGGGTCTGGAAAATATTCCTGAGAACCAACTATATACTTACAATGAATGTTTGTTTGCGAGAACGCCAAGTGACCTAGTGGTTGAGTATATTATTGATATTCCATTTATTGATGATGAAGACGAGGGATCATATTCAACTCCTGAGATTACTTTCAATAGAATTGATGGAGACGTAATGACTGCTGAATACGAGATCTACGACAGAGTCTCTTATGGATGTGGCTCACTCTGTTCTCCTCTCAAGGTAGTGGAGCGTACCGATGATGAATTTATAAAGACGGGCACTACAGACGATGGTTCTGATCTATTTGTACTTAAAGATGTGTATGACGAAAGATATGATGCACTATATACACAGAAAAACACTAGGGCATTCGTCGATACTTCAAGTGGATCATACAATGCGTTGAGTGAGAACAAATACTCATATGAAGAGTTTATTGGCGTTGTGCCACTCCTTTATTGGAAGGACCCGCTGGGAAGGTGGGTAGAGTTTGTTAATACAGAATTTATCATTCTTGCTGAGAAGTGTAAGCCAGTTATTTACTTGTACCCAGAAGAGGAAACAGACCTGCATGTAGAGGTTGAACCAAATATCGGCTTCACTAAAACTATTCCCGAGTATAAAGATGGATGGGATGTGACTGCATATCCTGACGGAACAGTTATAGATAGGGAAACTGGAGAGGATTATCATTATCTATATTGGGCAGGACTGGTTGATGGGTATCCATTGATAGAAGAAGGATGGGTAGTGACACAGTCTGATATACCTGCTTTCTTTGATTACATATTGCCTCTATACGGGCTACAAGGAAGTGAGATAACTGACTTTACTGAATATTGGGAAGAGGACTTAGACGAAGCCCCATACTACGCAATCAGCTTTGTTGATCAAGCTATCATTGATGAGTTATCTCCGTTAACTCTTGATAAAGAACCAGATGTAGTAATGCGTGTCCTTATGACCGCAAAACCGTTGGAGAGGCCTATTAAGCTCCCGCAACCTCAGCTTCCCGAGTTACCTGAAAGAGAAGGCTTTACTGTCATTGAGTGGGGAGGAACTATCTTGAGATAGATACATGAGTTGGATTAAAAATCACATAATACCGCTAGTTGTGGTCTTGTTGAGTGTACTGATAGCTGTCGGTGTACTTTTGTACGAAGAGGAACTTCCAGAAGTAGAAGTTGTAGAAGAGGTTTTAAGTTCAGAGTTTCACTCAGCTTACTCTAATGATGAAACTCTTTACGGTATCAATTCTACCGATGGGTTAGATCAAAAATACACAGATACTGTTTACGGAGGGATTGTTTCTCACCATCTACTTTCAAACATTGATATTGCAAAGTTCTTTCACGAGTTCAGTGACCAAAAAGTAGATAAAGTTATTCTGATTGGACCCAACCATTTTTACCCAACAACATTTCCAGCTCTATCAACAAATCTAGATTACAAAACACCATTTGGTAACGTATTCGTTGATGAGGAATATATAGAGAAGATGGTGTCCAAGAAATTAGTACAAATTGCTGATGAGACTGTCGATACCGAGCATTCAGTTTCTTCGTTGGTGCCATATGTTGCTCACTATTTACCAGGAGCAAAGTTGGTTCCAGTCATATTTACAAGGAACGCCCCTGATGAACTCCTAGAGGACATCTCGGAGTTTTTGAAGAAGAACAATACAGAGAACACTATCGTGATTTCGAGTGTAGATTTCTCTCATCATTTGTACAGCAACGCATCTGCTCTACACGACTTAAGGTCCGTGTCAGCTATAAAGAGTTTCGACATCCCGAGCTTATCAGAGTTGGAAGTAGATAGCCCTCAATCCTTAAGTGTTCTGTTGCAGTACCTAGAGTCGATTGATGCTCAAGATATTTCTCTATGGCAACAAAACGCTGCAAATATTTTTGATGAATATGACATTGATGACGTTACATCGTATGTCTTTGCTCATGCTCGAAAGGGAAAAATGAAAGCCGAATCGGGTGCAAGCATGCTGTTCTTTGGAGACACAATGCTTGGTAGAGGGGTGGAAGAAATGATAGATGGGAATGTGGATTTATTCGCTGGAATTCGTGGTCCAGAGGGTAACTTCTTGAGAGGCTATGATGGTATAGCAGTAAATCTTGAGGGAGCGATTGCGGGAGATGATTGTGACTCTGTAGATGATGAGTTGCTTATACAGGCAGATAATTTGAAGTTATTGAAGCAAGAGAATATTTCTCATGTGGGAGTAGTTAATAACCATTTTCAAAAATGTGATGAAGCTCAAGGTGTATCAGAAGTTGAGGGTAATGGTTTGATTACACTTAACTCTAGTGATGTTATTCAAATAGAAGGTACTGATTTAGACATAGGAGTTCTGTCTGTATACGCAGCCCCTGTACCAACAGATATTTCAAATATAGTGGAGTCGGTAAGGTTGGCTTCTCTGAAGAACGAAAAACTAATTGTGAACATACATTGGGGGGTAGAGTACAGCACTGAGCCTACTGGTGCACAGAAAGAACTAGCACACGCCATGGTTGATGCTGGAGCAGATATAGTCATTGGTCATCATCCGCACGTAATTCAATCAGTTGAAGTCTATAATGACGGAATCATTGCTTATTCCCTTGGGAATTTTATTGCTGACCAAGAAGGAGAGATGACCAAGACAGGATTAGCTGCAGGAGTTTTCTTAAATGATACAAAAAAAGATTTATTCTTATTTCCATTTGAGCAGAGAGAGGGTGTGCCAACACACTTAACTCAGGAAGTGGCAGGAGATATTTGCGACACTATTTTAGTATCAGAAATTAATCACCCTAAACATAGTTGTATTATCCAAGTTGCAGATTAAAACATTTTTAACCTACTTAGGTTATGTATAGTCTATATAAAGGGTGGGGGTCAATTCGGGGGTACCCCCCTTTTATATATAGAAGTTCGAGAATGATGCACCAGATTGATGTCTGTTTGATATCAACTAGGTGCAGACAGTTATTTGTTTTAAATGAAGAGTATTGGTTGATCTAAATTAGGTAGTTAACTCAAGGATATTTTCGAGGGAGTGAGATATTTTGAGTTCAAAGAACGAAGAAAATATCCACGAGAGTGACCGAGTCCCTGTCCGGCAGCTCGTAAGAAAAGCACCCGCAAGGGTGTTTTTCTGTATACGGGCTGCCGGACAAGAAATAGTTTGGGAAACTATTTCGTGGGACTCGAAAAGCTTTTGAGATAGATTTGATTGATGTGATATGCTTTTTGTATGGAGAAAACTAGTAACTCAGAAATAATGGATGAAGAAGTAGTTGCTCTTAAGCAGCTTGCTGAACAAGAAATTCGCAAAATTGAACAGCTTCCTCAGCCGGTAGTACGGGTATGTGGTCCTCTTACTTGCGATGGGCCAGAAGGATATTTAAGAAGCGCTGACCGTCTAGCGCTAGCAGAGAAGGTTTTGCAGGATAAAGGAATGTCTATCTGGACCTTTGGTGATTCAGAAGAAGAGATATTTGGTAAAGGCTATTCCGATGAGAATGTCTTTGAATTTTTCCATAAACCAATTCTAGAATCTGGTTTGATACAGGAAGCATATTTCTTGCCTAGATGGGACGAATCCAACGGAGCTACTTTAGAAAGAAATACTGCAAGAGATGCTAAGGTTTCAATTCAGGAGTTTCTTGAAGAATGGTTCTAACATCGTCCCAAACGGCCAGCACGAGAATTAAGGCGCCTTCGGGCGCTTTTTATGTGAACTTATGCACATATTGCAAATTTAAACAGTAGGAGTAACATAATTATTGTATATAGACATCGTTCTATACCCTTACATATCCAAGTAATCGCGTAGGCCCCTGTCTATGATTTACTAGAATTAACTTGGAAAAATATGAAAACAATAATTTTACGAAATTATTTTCGTTACGGGATTGGGGTGTTTGTTTTGTTCCTGGCTCTAGTTAGTTTCAATACGGTTGTCACTCAGGCGGTATTTATTGACACCGATGGTGATGGGGTGGCAGACGATATAGATAACTGTGTTAATGATTCAAACGCAGATCAAGCGGACGCAGATGGTGATGGAGTGGGGGACGTGTGCGATGAGACACCAGACACCACGGCTCCAACTGGTCGTGTGACCGACCCTGATTATGATTATGGAGAATTGTCTGGCACCTCAGTGACAGTTTATGTAGACGCAAGAGATAGTGAGTCTTTGGTTAAGGAGGTGTGTTTACAGAAAGTGTTTAGAGGTGTCGAAAGTACAATTGCTTGTATGGCATTAAGTGAGCGGGATGGAAGTAGTTACGACTACGCACCGTCCTTCACTTTTAACTGGGACATTAGTGCTGCAGAAGATGGTCTATACAACCTATTTGCCGACCTAGTCGATAATGCTGGTAATGAGGCAGAGACAGAGGTGGTAGATGTTGTTATTAATAACCAGAGCGAGGGCTCATCAGTTCAGCCGGCAGAAATAACAAATTGTACTGAATTACAAAAAATGGACAATCATCTCAACTGGCACTACAAGCTCATGAATGATATTGATTGCGCCGAAACAACCAGTTGGAATGGCGGACAAGGTTTCGACCAGATTGGCACACCATCAATAGGTTTTGTAGGATCACTAGATGGACAAAATTATCACATCTATAATTTGTTCCAGAATCAACGAGGAACTAATTCAGGTGTCTTCTATTATCAGCAAGGAGAAGTGAAGCGGGTTAACTTTAGAGACATCGACATCAGGTGTAATAGCACCTACTGTGGAGCCGTGGCTTACTTGAATGGGGAGCAGATATACGAAACCTCCGTAACAGGCACGCTTTCTTGTTCAGGAAAATGTGGAGTCTTTGCTGCCCAAAACAGTGGCCGAATTGAAAAGAGTTGGGCTGATGTGAAGGTGGGTAACGGTGGCTATATTGGTGGTTTAGCTGGTCAAAATTACGGAGGAGCGATTGAAGACTGTTACTTCAAAGGTGTGGTTGTTGGTGGTGATGCTGGGGGAGTGGTTGGTCTCAATGAGAATACTGCAATCACTACTTCATACTCAACTGCAAGGGTAAGTACTGGTGACAGAAGTGGAGGTCTGATTGGCTGGCAGTACAACGGTGGTAATCAACGAGATTCTTACTGGAACGTAGATACTTCAGGTAAGGAAGAAATGTGTGGTACCAACGGTACCAATTGTGATGATTCACATGGTCTAACTAATGAAGAGATGAAAGTTAAAGAAAACTTTGTTGGTTTTGATTTCGACAAAGTGTGGGCAATTAATCCAGAAAAAAATGACGGTTATCCGTATCTGAAGTGGCAAACTTCATTTACTGGCACAGAGCCAGCAGATGAAACAGCTCCAGTTATTACTCTCATAGGTGATGCTGAGGTGGAGGTAAATCTGGGGGACAAATATGAAGATGAAGGTGCGACTGCTACAGATGATAAAGATGGCGATTTAACCAAAAAAATCAAGACCACCGGCAACGTAGACACGTCTATAGTTGGTACTTACGTGATAACTTACTATGTTTCTGATGAAGCAGGCAACGATGCAAAAACCGTCGAAAGAAAAGTAATAGTTGTCGAGAAAACTACAGGAGGTGGAGGCTCTGAGAGTACTCGTGTTGGAACTAGGAGTACCAAGGTTGAAGCCGTCCAAGAGCCTGTCCAAGAAAGAGAAGGTTTGGTATTGGGAGAGACTACAGTTGGTAAAGTTCAGAATAAACATCAATTTACTAAGGACTTGTATCAAGGTATGAATGACCCAGATATTGTACAACTTCAAGCTTTCTTGAGGGCTGCAGGGTTCTTCAATTATCCAACCGACACTGGTTACTTTGGTCCAATTACTAGAGCAGCGGTAATTCAGTACCAGAAATACCATGGCGTGACACCGTCAGTAGGCTACGTTGGTCCATTAACAAGGGCGTGGTTGAATCTATAGTCATAGATTAGCGATCGTGAATGAACGAAAACCGCAGTAGCGGTTTTCGTTCTGTAAGAAGTAAGTTTTAAGGTTTAATTTAAGGCGATATTTAGCAGTGTAGCAAGGGTTGGTTGATTAACAGCATTAAGCTATTATAGGACGACATGGAAAAAGAATATCAACACAAAATTTTTGAAGAAATAGAAGAGGAAAAACAGGAGCTAAAAAGAGATGCTCTGCTTACTTCGATAACTTTGGTTGGCCTAGTGACAGGAGTTTATTTTCAGCTAACTGGAGCAGAAACTATTTGGTGGGCTATTCCTTATTTAGCGGCTTACTTAGCGGGAGGTATTCCAGCATCAATTGACGCAATTTTGGCCTTAAGAAATAAAGCCCTAGAAATTGATTTGCTCATGGTATTGGCGGCCTTGGCTGCGGCAGGAGTTGGTGAGGTTCGCGACGGTGCAATACTTCTTTTCTTGTTTAGTTTGGCTGGAACTTTAGAAGGATATGCGATGGGTAATACCAAGCGTGCAGTAGCAGCTTTGATGAAGCTTCGTCCTGATGAAGCTAATCTACTCAATCCTGATGGAACTACTACCAGAGTGGCAGTTGAGACATTGAAGATAGGAGATAAGGTAATTGTTAGGCCGGGAGAAAGAATGCCAATCGATGGTGTGATTGAGGAAGGAATCGGAGCGGTTGACCAATCTTCTGTAACTGGAGAGTCAGTTCCGGTAGATAAGGAGCCAGGGGATGAAGTGTTTGGAGCAACTGTGAATCAAAACTCTGTATTGACCATACGAGCTACAAAGACTGTGGAAGAATCCACCATTGCCCGCATGATTAAGTTGGTAACCGAAGCTCAAGAAAAGCGTTCACCAAGTGAGCAGTTTAGCGAATGGTTTGGTCAGCGATATACATTTGTTGTTTTGTTTGGAAGTATAGCTGCGCTTGGAGCATTTCTGTTTCTTGGTTTTCCTACTGATGAAGCTTTGTATAAGGCGGCGACATTGTTGGTGGTAGCTAGTCCTTGTGCAATTGTGATTAGTGTTCCGGCGGCTATCTTGTCTGCTATCGCAGCAGCTGCCCGACGAGGAGTTTTGTTTAAAGGTGGTGGTGCCCTAGAAAGTTTTGGTTCAATAAAAACCATTGCTTTCGACAAGACCGGTACTCTCACTAACGGCAAAATGACAGTAACAGACGTTGTTACTGTTTCAGACAAGACAACTGACGAAATAGTTAAATTAGTGGCTTCTCTTGAAAATCATTCTGATCATCCTTTGGCTCTTAGTATTGTTAAATATGCAAATGAGCAAAATCAATCATTAATTGAATCGACAAAGAATGAAGCAGTTCCGGGTAGAGGGATTACTGCTGAGATAGATGGAAAGTCGTATTGGGCGGGGAACAGAGCGTTAATCCTACATAGAGGACTAGAGGTCTCTGATGATTTAGAAAATGTACTTGCTTCATTTGAGACGGTCGGCAAGACAACGGTGATTGTTGGTGACGAAAATGGTCCTTTAGGTATAGTCGCAATCGCCGATACTATTAGAGATACAGCCCTGAAGGCTCTCGAAGCACTGAAGAAGCAAGGGGTCAATAATTTTGTAATGTTGACCGGCGATACACAATTGGTAGCCAATGCTGTTGGAGCGCAATTGTCCTTACCTCCAGAATCTATATACGGTGCACTTTTACCAGAAGATAAAGTACGTCTAGTTGAAGAGTTAACCGAGAATAAAGACACTGCTTTTGTGGGAGATGGAGTAAACGACGCGGCAGCTCTAGCTATTGCTCAGGTAGGTGTGGCTATGGGAGCAGGCGGTAGTGATGTCGCGATTGAAGCTGCTGATGTAGCTTTGTTATCAGATGACTTAGTGAAACTAGCAGATACGCATAGGCTGGCCCAGAAAGCTAACGCTATAATCAAGCAAAATCTTTACTTTGCGACCGGTATCATGTTGCTTATGATTATCGTGACAATCTTTGGAGATTTACCTCTACCACTTGGGGTAGTTGGACATGAAGGTGGAACTTTGTTGGTGGTATTAAATGGTCTTAGACTTTTGTTTACAAAAGCCTAGTAAACAAAAAGGCGGTCTCTAAAAGAGACCGCCTTTTTGTTTAGTTATCTAAGCTAACATCGCGGCTCGGACTTTATTTAAGAGTTCTTTGTTTGAAACGTGAGACTTTATGATGTATTCGTTACCCCCTTCTTGTACAGCGTTCACTACACTCTCAGCATCACTTCTGTTAGTTAAAAATATAACAGTAGCATTTTTACCCCATTCATCTAAACGAATTCTCTTCACTGCGTCGTGTCCAGATATGTCTGGTAGCATGACGTCCATCATGATTACGTCAGGATGCTGTTCCAAAGCCATTTGGACACCTTCTTCACCAACACCAGTTGATAATACTTGTATATCGGCACTTGCAAGAATCGTTGAGTACAAATCACGTAAAGCTTCATCGTCTTCAACTATAAGAACTTTTCTATCTTTCATATGTATGAAGAATAACATAGTGGTATTTTTTTGGTACAAAAACAAAACAGGCCTCTAAAATGATGAGACCTGTTGGAGGTGTTGCGATGATTGTTATAACTACTCCACACTCTGTAACTCGTTAGTGCTAGTCACAGGTTCAAAGACCTTACTATAAGCCCTTGAGAAGTGACATGCCCAGCAGAATCCAAGCTGGTTCTTGTTGGGTAGAAGGGTGTGGTTCTCTACACAACACGTTACCAAATTTAGCGGACTCCACATGAGGGCTACTTGCAGACCATTATAAAGCTTTTGGTTCAGCGGAATGTGAGTATTCATTACGGTTGCCTCCCATATTTATGTACTTATACTCCCATTTCCCAATATACTCCTGTAAATCAAGGTTGTGAAGAGTGGTTGGTGCACAACTCACAAGCTTATACATTTTTATTCACAGACCTATCAACAGTTTATTCAGAGGTTATTAACAACTATCAGAATAAGAGTATACTTAAAGATGAGGATTATCCATTTAAGAATTTATATTTATGGAACTTTCACTATTTTTGGCTCAACTTTTTGGGCTATCGATGATTATATTTGTCACAATTGTTTTGTTTAGACCAAACATTATCGACTCAATGATAAAAGATTTAAAAAATCCGTCATTAGCAGTTGTAATGACTAGCTTTGTTACAGTAATTGCCGGATTGGCTGTGGTACTTTCTCATAATATTTGGGAGTTTAGCTGGGTAGGTTTGGTTACTTTGTTTGGTTGGGCAGCACTAATAAAAGGAATATTATTTATCGCTTGCCCCGACACATTAATAGGAGCGTCGGATAAGGTTTTGCAAGGAAGTAAAAGAAAAGGAATGCTCATTATTGCATTGTTGGCTGGTTGTTACCTTGCGTATAAAGGGTTTGGTTACTAATGAAAACTGATATTGAGTACGACGTGGTGGTAATTGGTGGTGGTCCAGCAGGAATGATGGCGGCCGCGGGGGCGGGCGCGCCCCGGCCGCGCCGTGTACAGAGGGGGAAAAAAAAAAAAAAAAAGAGAAAAAAATATAATAAAAAATGGGGAGAGAGTGAATTTAATAAAAA
>JACKGI010000004.1 GCA_020632015.1 Candidatus Nomurabacteria bacterium
ACCAGTCAGTTCTATACTGGCAAGGTTATTGGTCCAGACGGAGAATACATAGAGAGTAGTAGTCACGAAGCTTTGGTTGACGATGATACGTTCAATCAAGTTCAAGCCCTGCTCGGCAAGAAAAAAGTCAGTGTTCACTACACCGAGAAACTTGACCACCCGATGCGTGGAATGGTTCGTTGTGCTTATTGCCAACGTGTATATACTCCGTATACAAAGAAAGGCATTTTGTACTTCAATTCTCGTTGCGTAAAAGGGTGCGAAAACACAATGAAGAACTGCAACTTCGATTTCATTTCAGAGAAGGTGCGAGGATTACTGACCAACCTATATTTCACTGACGATGAATTGGCTGAACTTGATGCTCGAACCAGTACGGACATCTCATTGTTGGAAGAAAAGAGAAATAAAGAGTTTGAGCAGATTGAACGCAAGAAGAAACGTGTTCGTGAGCAGTTGGCATATCTACGAACCAACCGACTTTCATTGCTAACTTCTGGTGCATATTCACCTGAAAGTATTGTTGCAGAACAAAATAACCTTGATGCTGAATTGGAAGCATTACAAGATGGCGAGCAAGCATCTGACGTTGCAATGAAGGAATTGATGAAAGATGTAGTGACTCTTTCAGAACTCATAAAAAACACTGTACCCATTTACGATTTTGCAAATCCACACGAAAAAGAGAAAATCGTACGTGTGATTTTTTCAGAACTTTTTATTTCACAAAATACGTTGGAATATAAAGTCAAAAAGGGCTTTGAGCCCTTCATTGACCGCATTTCTGCTATTTGTGATCCTACGGGGAGCGATTTGGAACCGTATTGTTAAACAAGTACACACAGTAAATTTTTAATAAGATGGTAGAATCATTACATGAATGGTGATGAAGATTTTTTATATGCAAAACATGATATATCTACTTCAAACGGAGAGTTTGTAGGGGTTCATGACGTCGGATTATTAAAGAGTTCAGATGGCGATAGCTGTACAGTCTTTTTTATTACTGCCTGGAAGGATATTGTTGTCCCATGTTCATCGGTAGAGATATTTGATGAAACCAAAACAGGAGATGGGTTTTCAAAGAAGATTTGCAATGTTTGCCACAAGCTTAAAAATACAAGCGATTTTGAACCAAATCAGACTGGTGTTAATAATAGGGTCGTAAGGAGACCCTCATGTTCTTACTGTCGAAAACATATAGACGGAAAGAAGATGGATAAGTCTGATTGGAAAGAGTGGCAAAAAACAAAACCAAACCGAGTTCCTTTCGAATGTCCTATTTGTGGTAAAAGAACCATTGCTGGTGTAACCAGTAAGGTCGTTTTAGAACATGATCATAAAAATGGTGAGATTAGAGGTTGGGTTTGTGATAGTTGTAATACAGGTCTGGGTAGATTTAAGGATGATGTCGGAATCCTTAACAGAGCAATTAGATTTATTAGTGGAAGCTAGTCTTTGTGCTCGTGTAGACGTTTTTTAGCTATTTCAACGTATTCTTCAGAAATATCACAGCCAATGTAGTTTCTATTGTTCAACATAGCCATCTTACATGTTGTTCCCGATCCACACATTGGGTCAAATACAACATCTCCTTCTTCCGACCACGAGAGTATATGGTCTTCAGCAAGTTTCTCTGGGAAGATTGCGGGGTGTTCAAAAGCAATTCTATCGCTGGTTGATCCATGTAGTCCAACCGCATATTCCCATATATTTGTTAAAGTTTTTTCTGGCTTGAGCTCTTTCTTAATTTTTTTATTTACACCATCTGCTCCTTTGTTATGTGGAAGTGGCTCAATACCTTGTCTTACAGTTTTTGTTTTTAATGGATTAAAGGTTTTTGGTGATGACTTTGTGAAAACAAACATGAACTCATAACAATTTGTGTATGCGTTTGATCGCATAAATGGTGTGTTCTTTTTCTTGTATATCATCACATCATGCACATTGAATCCGACCTGTTGAAAAAGCAGTGCTTGCTTAAAGCTGGTTAAGCTTTTGTTACCATTTTTAATTTTGTCTCCAACAACCCAAATAACAACCCCACCTTTTTTCATGACTGCGTAAAGGCTTTTTGCCATCCCTTCAAAATCAAAATGATAACCCTTGTAATCTCTTAATTCATCGTACGGCGGTGATGTCACAACAAGGTCTATAGATCCTTCAGGGAAACTTTTCATTACCTCTACTGCATTACCAACAACAAAATCATTAATTGGTAACTTTTCCTCTTGTCCTATCAATTTTTCTTGCTTTGGTTGGCTTACGACCTTGTTTTTGTTAGTTGTTTGATGCATTGCCTGTGATTTTATCATATATACATTTTTTGTCGACGCAGCAGTTGCACTTGACTAAAGCCGCCCGCACTAGTCGCGCCCGCCTGCGGAGCTTCGCGCCGCGAGCTTGTGAGCGGTGTGAAGGGCGGGGTAAGGGCGGCTAAGAAAACCAAAGACCCAATTTGTTCCTGATTCTTGTAACCTCTATGCCAACATCAAAGTGTGCCTCTCTAGCAATCTTTGCTTGCAAGGCAATTATGTCCTTCGTCAGTTTTTGGCCATTGTCTTCTTTAATATTTTTCATGTCATCTTTGAAGTCACCAATCATAAGTAGTTGCATACGTGTAAATGGTTTTAGTGCAACAGACTTTTCAGTTATTTCCTTTAATACTCCTTTGTGGCCCAGATATCTATACCAAGCCTCTTCACTGACCTTTTCCTTGTTTTCTTCCCATTTCTCCATAAAATTATCCATAGTTGCTTCTTTGCCAATAATTGGCATAGAGGCAATGGGGTTTGTAATTTCGTTAACACAATTTCTCATGGAAAGCAGCACGCCTAGAATTTCTTTTGCTTCCCTTGATCTAAGTTCATGACCGAACGTTTTAGATGTCCACCAAGCCGTAAAAATAGTTACTAAAGTTACTGCCATAGCTTGAAAACTACTTAATATAACTTGTGTTTTTTCAGGTGCGAAAAAAATACCTGAGATAATGGCTCCCAGAAGTAGTCCAATGACAAACATTAGAACATCTGCTTTTGTAATCAACTTTTTCATTTCCTATTTAAAATACAACATGATTTATAATTTTCTTCTTTACAACATACTTCTTTTCTTTTGTCCCGTAACTTTTTCAGCTAAACAAGAGTTTTAAAGCACAAGCTCTAAAGCAAGCTTAAATATAAAAAAGCTAACTGAGAGCTAAAAAGGATAAAAGAAGTCTAGAATCCTTAAGCTTTAAAATAGTTTAAGGAGTTTTTTGTGCCCGCATAACAGCGGGCTTTTCTTGTGCTTCAAAACGGGGTTCCAGTCCCTGCACCAGCGGTTTCGCGGGGCAGGGATGGACCCCGGAGGGGGACTTGATTAATCCCTCACTTAACTAATTAACAACTTAAATTAAATGTCATACATCAAAGTAACTACATACGGCGATTATGTCGAAATAAATGAATACGAACATGATCTTATACGAAACCATGACGGACGCGCAGGCCGGCGGTCGTCAGCTATTAGCAATGATAATTTGGGAACTAGCAGAGAGGATTCACTTCAGACCGGGGACAGTGAAGAAAAAGTGGGGCGCCGATCCGATAACGCGTGGCGCGCTAGCATGGCTTTCCGAAGGCTTGTTTCAGCTAACCTCGGGAGAGGATCTGCACCACCTCTACTGGCTACACTTACCTACGGGAGCAATTTCACCGACCTTAGTGCGGCGTATAAACACTACTCAGCTTTTGCGCAATCTCTCAGACGCAAGTTCGGGCATGACTTTAAGTACCTATGCGTCCCAGAATTTCAAGAACGTGGCGCCGTACATTTCCACGCTTTCCTCTGGGGGTTACCCGAAGAACTTTTTCTTCTGGAGAGGGAAAATCGTACCGTGGCACAAATCTGGAGCCATGGTTTTGTCGATCTCAAAAGAACAGATGGAGCAGGGGCGTTGGCTGGGTACCTAGCTAAATATCTAACCAAAGCCTATGAAGACCCGCGTCTCAAGAATCAAAAAGCATACACCGCTTCTCGCAATATCATTCGTCCTGAAGTGTTTACGGGGAACTTCAGTGCCGATCGCATTCTCTTTGAATTAGGGGTTGATTCTGAGCCTGAAGTCTCACGCGAATACAACACAAAGTGGTTTGGTCGTGCCACCTATCGCAAATACAAGATTAACCATGATGAGCCTTAAGCATCTTAGAGAAATAGAACCTAAACTCGCTAATGCTTCTGATGAAGAAGTGGCTCTTATTCGTGAAAAAATCTATGAAGTGGCGCACCTTGCATACGATTCTTATAAAGAAGACCGTGATTCCAAATTCGCCGTGGGGTCAGCGGAAGTGGACGATGAAAAATAGCTATGTATGATACTGATATGACAGGAAAGCGAGGGATTATCTATTGTCGCGTGTCTTCGCTCGAACAGGTGGATGGAACTAGTCTTGAATCACAGGAGCGGATTTGTCGTGAATATGCCGAACGTGAAGGTATAGAAGTTGCTGATGTGTTTGTTGATCGAGGCGAATCTGCTAAAACTGCCGATCGTCCTCAGTTTCTTAAAGCAATTTCATTTTGTGGTCAAAAGAAAAACCAGATTGATTTTTTCATAGTATATAAATTAGACCGCTTTTCTCGTAGTCAGACCGATCACTTCGCTGTTCAAAACAGTCTTAATAAATATGGTGTCACTATTCGCTCTGCTACTGAACCGGTTGATGAATCACCAATCGGAAAATTCTTAATGGGCACATTGTCTGCTTCAGCTGAATTTGATAACAGTATCCGCTCTGAACGTAGCTCGACTGGTATGCGAGAACGCCTTAAGCAAGGAATCTGGGTCTGGCCGGCTCCTACAGGTTATCAACGTCTAGAAAAAGGCGGCGTTATGGTGCCTGATAACGACGCTCAGTATGTCCGCCTCGCTTTCAATGAGTATGTGAAAGGGACTCATACATACAAAACTCTAGCCACTCTCTTATTTGAAAAAGGTCTACGCTCAAAATCTGGCAAAAAGATTGAGTTTCAAACTATTCAAAAAATGATCCATAACCCTCTGTATGCTGGTATCGTGAAAAAGGATGAATGGGGCATCGAAGTCAAAGGACAACATGAACCTATTGTCACTGAGTCACTATTTTATAAATGCCAAGGTGCCGGACGGTCACATAAGGGAACAAAGAAACAAGAAAAGAATCCTAATTTTCCACTTCGCAGACTGGTTTCTTGCGAGTGGTGTGATGATCCATTAACAGGTAGCTTTTCGACTGGACGTGGTGGCAAGAAGCACGGTTATTATCATCATCACAAACAAGGTTGTCCGCACGCTAAATCAATCAAAAAGAAAGACCTTGAAGAATCATTTGTCTCTTTTCTAGAGGAGATAAATCCTACCTTTGAATTTGCCAACGCTTTCAAAGAGGCGTGTATGGAAATTTATCGAGAAGATAACACCAATGCTGAAAAACAAAACGAGACGGTTAGACAGCAGGTCGCTAGCCTGTATGAGAAAAAGAAAGCCATCTTTAACAATTTTGAAGAGGGTATCTATACCAAGACTGACTTCTTAGAACGAAAACGAGAAGTGGAACGACAGCTATATGCCGCTCAAAGTAACTTGATTGAAGTGCGGGGTGGCGAATTAGACTTTGAAGCCGCTCTTGATTACTGCATAAGTTTCATTATTGATACTCCTGATACTTGGAAGCGATTGGTAAAACAGCCTGAAAAAAGGCTACGGTTCCAAAATTTTATTTTCGAGGGCAGTATTCCTTATACACAAAACAACGGTTTTGGAACCGCTGTTTTGTCGCCTATTTACTCACTATCTGAGGAGTATAAACGTGATAAATCTTCGTTGGTGATCCTACGGGGAATCGAACCCCGATTTCCAGGATGAAAACCTGGCGTCCTGACCATTAGACGATAGGACCAATATCTGGTCTTACTAAATATGACTAGTAAGTGCGCAACATAATAACAGACTATTTAAAAAAAGCTAGTCTAGATATCTTTTAATATCTAAAATCCCCGTAACTTTTTAAGGTTACAGGGATTTTGGACATTCATCTTCAGTCAGCATAATTTTTGGGCACAATATTATTTTTTTAATTTACCATTACTCCTGTTGGTACATTATTGTGATTTTGTTTGACATTTTGTTTTGTCGATACACGATGAATTGAATTAGCGGGTATCGAAACTAATGGTGGAGGAAGGTTGTCCATCTTGTCCTTGTGTAGTTGTGCAGATTGCGGAAAGGCTAGTCCAATTTTAATCGACCCAATCTCCCTCGGCACTAGGGTCAGAGTGACTAAACTTTGGTGTCTGAAAGCCTTTACCTCAACGTCTAAGATGCTGACTGCGGTTGGGTCGCAGATTATATTCAATTGCTTACCTTGCTCACTTGTGAGTGGTGTTTGCAAAAGAAAATTAACTGTCTCTGTTGCTCCACGATGTAGAGTAATATCGTGGAAAAAATTTAATCTCCGTACGTATGGACTTGCTAACAAGTCATCGTCGGTGATGAATAATGAGTAGAATCTAATCATATGCTTTTCGCTTGCGCGTAGTTAGAGCTGATAATTTTGCTCAACGTTGGCTGCGTATGATGAAACGTGATGGGCGGGGAGCTACTTCGTTCAGACTATTGACGGTTCGCTAAACAGCTTGTATATGCTAGGTGTATATTCAATGCGCGTCAAGTGGGTTATGGGCAGGGTTTTACCCTGTGTTTTACACGAGTTATATACAGACTTATGCACAAGTTATACACAGAAGCCTATTGAAATAAGGTTTTCTATATTGTATTGACATATTTTTACGGTATGTGAACATGTATACAGGTTTGCGCGGTGGTGAAGTATCTAAATACTTACGCTCGAGGCTACGAGCAAAGCGCGCAAGCCGAAGCTCTACGTTGTACAAAGCGAAAGCGCCCTGGAGGGGGCGCTTTTGCGTTTCTGGATAGATATTATTTATACTATCTAGGTTAATCTAAAGACCGCCAGCTTTGCTGGCGGTCTTTAGATTTTTATTTTGTTTTTAGTGCGATGTAGATATCTTCTAGTGCACGCACACCGTCACCGGCTGAGATGTTGTTTTGGTGATACTTAACATTCGTACAATCTCCAGCAGCCCAAATATTTTCAGCTGAGGTTTTTTGAGTCCAAGGATCAATTTTAATACGATTGTATTCATCCTTCTCAACTATCCCTTCAGCAAAATCAGTGTTAGGAATCATTCCAATTTCTACAAAGATTCCGGTTACTGGAAGTATTTTTTCTTCATTAGTTTCTGTATCTAGATACTTGAGACCATTCACAAATCCGCCAGCCATCACTTCTTTTGTTTCTGAATTTAGGATTCCAGTCATGTTTTCATGAGATAAAACTTTTTCGACTGTAACTGGGTCAGCCTTAAATCTATCTCCTCTTTGGAGTAGGGTTACGCTCTTGGCGTAGGCGAGAAGCTGAGCAGCTGTTTCGAAGCCAGCGTTACCACCTCCGATTACCGCAACGTCTTGTCCAGCAAAAATAGGTCCGTCACAGCTTGCACAGTATGTTACTCCCTTGTGTTCAAACTCTTCTGCACCAGGGATATCGAGACGACGTCGTCCAGAACCAGAAGCAATCAAGACTGCTCGTCCTTCATGCGTACTGTCATCACTCAGGGTAACTGAATATCCGCCGTCTATCTTATTTAGTTTTGAAGCAACCTGTCCTGAGATAATCTCTACATGTTCATTTGCGTAGGCTTCCAGATGACCTTTTAGATCGTCTGCCAGCTTATTACCTGCAATAGATGGGGTGCCAATCCAGTTTTGAATATCAGTAGATACCGTGCTTTGTCCGCCCCATTCCTTAGTAATAAATAAAGTTTTAAGTTGCTTTCGTGATGCATATACACCAGCTGATATTCCAGCTGGCCCGCCTCCAATGATGATTAAGTCGTACATAACAATTAGTTCAATCAGAATTTAAAATTATAGTGTGACTAGAATACCATAACTCTTTAATCAATCATATTGTAAAAATAAAGACCGCCAGCTTCGCTGGCGGTCTTTATTGAGAAGTTGTCTTATTTTAGTTTACTTCGTCTTAGAAACGCTGGAACTGCGCCCCAGTCATCATCATCGTCTGTGTCGTCGGCTGGGTCTACTGGCTTAGGGTCTCTTTTGGGTGGTTCCACATCTGTGGCTTTGGCTGTAGAGTTTGCTGTTACTTCAGGAGCTTTTGGCGCTTCGGTCTTTTTAGGTAATGAATTAAATATCTTACCTCGACTTACTACTGGTTCAGAATCAGAGTCTTCTTTGATTGATTCCTGAACAGATGGTGCTCGTCTGGCTATATTGTAGTTACCTTCATTTTCTGATTCTTCAGGGAACCCAGTAGCAATGACTGTAACCTTAAGTTCATTCTTTTTAAGCTTTTCGTCCTTGATTGCCCCAAAGATAACTCTAGCTTGAGGGTCGATTGACTCGGTAATAACTCTAGCTGCGTCTTGGATTTCTAACATTCCTAAGTCTTCTCCTCCAGCGATTGCGAACAATACACCCTTTGCTCCGGTAATAGATACTTCAAGTAGCGGGGAATTGATAGCAGCTCGAGCTGCTTCTTCTGCTCGTTTCTCTCCAGATGAAATACCGACTCCCATAAGTGCTGAACCTGCGTTTTCCATAACACTACGGATGTCAGCAAAGTCAACGTTGATAATACCCGGCATTGTAATCAGGTCAGAGATTCCTTCGACAGCTTGCTTAAGGATGTTGTCACATTGTTCAAAAGCACTCTGAACAGTTGTTTCTTTATCAACAATAGCTAGTAGGCGATCGTTTGGAACAATAATTAGAGCGTCAACTTCATTCTTAAGTTCTTCGATTCCAGCCAAAGCTAGTCGCATTCTTTCTTGTCCTTCGAACAGGAAGGGCTTGGTCACTACTCCAACAGTAAGCGCTCCACTTTCTCGAGCGATTTTTGCTACTACTGGTGCTGATCCTGTTCCGGTTCCTCCACCCATACCTCCTGTGATGAAGATCATGTCAGAACCTTTGATAGAGTTTGAGATTTCTTCTCTAGTTTCTTCAGCTGCTCGTCTTCCCATGTCAGGATTTCCTCCAGCTCCTAGTCCACGTGTAAGATTCTTACCAATGTGAATTTTTTTCTTAGCTAATGAGTGGTGCAAGTCCTGCGCATCACTGTTAATAGCAATAAACTCAACACCACGTACTTTAGATGACACCATGTGATTCACGGCGTTCTTTCCTGAACCTCCTACACCAACCACGCGGATTCGTGCGAATGATTCAACATCTGTTCTTATTTGTTCCATACCGAATTTAATTTGTGTCTTTGTTCGCGACCCACCCCTGAGTACGAATTTCTTAATAACTTGTACATCATACACGCGTTAAAAATATCTGTCACGATATTGACAGATTTGAGAAGTGTATCATTGACAATATTCAAAAAACTATGGAAGAAACTGGCTAAACCACGAAAGTATATTGCGTCGAGTGTGTTTAACAATACCTAGTGCAGATGTTTCCTCAGCATCACTCGCACCCCACATACAAAGGCCATAAGCGACAGCCCAAGAAGCGTCTCTGATTTTAATGTTCTTACCAATATCCAAAGTAGCTGTTCGAGCAGGCAGTTCGAGTGTTGATTTTGCAACCTCCACAGTTCCGTTTACGCTAGCTCCACCGCCAGTCAGAATGACTCCAGCAGGTAATAATCCATCACGCTTAATTTTTTTCAGATGCCCATCGATAAGACCAAAAATCATTTTTAGTCTATCTTGAATAATCTCGTCCAGCTTCTTCTTTGAGTAGGTGGCGCTGTTCATTGCACCTCGTTTAATCTTCTCAGCATCTTCTAAAGGTACTCGCAGTCCGAGAGCAATGTCGTTGGTTATATCATTTGAACCAACTGGGAATATTTTTAGAGAGATAGGAGTAGAGTCTTCAAAGACGACAATTGAAGTTGTTTCTGCTCCTATGTTGGTCAGAATGCAACCGGCACGTTTTTGTGCCTTGGAGAGCATGACAAAACTGGCAGCGAGAGGAGAGGCGATGACGTCTTCAACAAACACCCCAATACCTTCGATTGTTCTGATTAGGTCGTTGACGTGCTGTTCGTAGGTTGTAATGAAAAGGCTGTCCACCTCTAATTTGGTACCTTTCAGTCCTTGTGGACGCCCTAGAACCTCCGTACCGTCAATCAGGTGACGTAGCGGTATGCTGTGCAAAATGCGCCGATTTGGAATATGGTCCATTATTCGCTCTTCGCTATCCGACATGACTTTCTCTAAGTCTGAGCTGATTATCTCAGAATCAGCTCGTGAAGGTATTATTTCACCATGTGAGTAAACTTCCTCCAAACCGATACTTCCGATGGCGACATGGGCTTTTTTGATAGAAATTTTAGCGCTTTTTTCTGCTTGGGTAATAGCACTCTTAATGCTTCTGGCTACTTCTGTCTCGTTCATTATGTAGCCACTTTTAAGACCGCGACTTTCAGCTAGTCCAGTACCGATTATCTCTGGCTTGGCATTTGTACCAGCATTTTTTGGGATACGAGCAACAGCCACTTTTACGTGGTAAGTTCCTACATCGATTCCGGTAATAATATGCACAGACATGACTATTTAATATTGAAAGCATTAAGATATTTACGTTCCAACTTATCCATTGTATCGCCATGATCATGTCCTTTCAAATGAAGTAATCCATGAATAAACAAAAAAGCTATGTAGCCATTGTGGGTGAGGTTAAACTTTTTTGCTTCAGCTACAGCTGTATCAGGGCAAATGATTATTTCACCCTCTGTATCAGTAAGAGGAAAAGAAAGGACATTGGGGGAGTAGGTCTTGTTTCGTGATTGTTTGTTGATTGTAGCGGCTCTTTTCTTACCAACAAATACTAAAGATAGGTTGTAGTTTTTACCAAGCACCTTTTCCTTAATCACCTCATAAGGAAGGCGTTTCGGGTATTTCTTGATTGTGCTGGTTATAGTAAAAGTACTCATTAGTAGGTGCATTATACATTGCTTGTAAAGCAAAAACAGCCGGTACTGTGTACCGGCTGTTTAAATTTGTGGATTAACGACGACGTCCGCGGAATTCTTGAATTTTACCAAGCTTTACTTGCTTTTCGTACACTTCTCGCTTCATAAGCTTTTTGAGCTTTGCTGTGCGTTGTACGTTGTTGCTTTTAGTGCGTGTGAAATATCTTCCACCTCGTACTTTTGGTACGATTCCAGCACCCTGCATACGCTTAGTAAAACGACGAATTACGTTCGCGCTACTTTCGTTGTTATTCTTTTCAACTTGAACATTAATTGCCATATGTCGGGAGAGCATACCACCTTAGGGCATATGGCGCAAGCGTTTAGGCGACTAGTGATGACTTACGCTTCAGTCTTCTAATAAGGGTTTCGTGGTCAATGTATTCTTGGTTTCTAACACCCATATCACGAAAGATAACGGTATTCTCGACAAATTCCTTTTGACCAATGATTAAAGTGTATTTTACACCCTTTGATTCTGCTTCTCTGAGTTGAGTAGAAAGTGAGTCGCTGGCTAGGTTGTGATGTACCGGAATCCCAGCTTGACGCAAAGTATCAATAAGCATAAGACTTTTGATTTTTGGACCAAAACCAAGCTGTACCACATAAACTGATGGTTTCTTAATCTTTGACTTAGGTGATCTTGCAGGAGCTTTACTGTTTTTTAAGACAACCACCGCACCAACAGCTGGAGTACGTGTACGGGTGGTTCGGTAGACAAATTCATCAAAGCGTCCACCTCGTGCTGATATAGGTGCTGGTTCTTCTCCTTCTTCTTGATTTATATCTAATGAAAAGATAGCGTCTGAGTAGCATTCATGGTGACCGAGCATTTTAGGGTCGATTTCGTAAGGAGTTTCGCTCATGTCGAGGAATTCAATGATTTCACGGAAATGCTTTCGACTCGGGTCGCTCAGGTATTCTAGTGGGTTAGGGCTACGAAAAGCCAATTCATGATTTATGTCCACCAAGTGAGTCAAAGCGCTAAGAGAATGCTCTTTCATCAGCTCACGAGCTGCTGGAGGCATTGTATCTAGTCTTTTCTTAAGGAAATTATTTAGCTCACGACTGTATCGAGTCAATGAGTCTGAGTCGCCCAAGGAGTTGATTCTGACAGTATGATTACTAAAGCCTAGGTCGTTAGCCAGAGCACGAGTAGCGTGAATAAGTATAGCTTCAGCAATACTTCGTTCAACATTAAAAATATGGAAAGTAACAGCGCTTTCACCAGTGCGCGGTACTTGGTCCGCTGAATAGAGAAGAACAGGTCGTTCCAAAGCATGAAGCTTCTCGTCACAATAGGTGGCAATGGCAGAGCTTAAAAGGCCAGCGTGATTGTCCAACTTTTTGTTTGTGCCTGTCACAGTGTGAGGCATTGCTACTTCACACTTTTTACACTCAGGATTTTTCCGTAGCTGGTCGACAGTCTGAAAGCCGAAGTGTTCAGCTGTGTTGTTTGCGACCTTTAGAAATTCCGTTGGTGAAAGTGACATAAATATTTTTTAATGACTAATTTGTAACGGTGCTTAGATTTGTTCCATTCGTAATATCGATTGCTCCGGGTAAATATGAAATCTCGTCTGGTGGAAATAATCTAATTAATGCTCGCCCGATAATTCTTTCTTCTTGGAGGACCCCCCAACTTCTTGAGTCAGAGCTTTGATCGCGATTGTCTCCCATGACGAAGTATTCTCGTTCCCCGAGAATTTCACTGAAAGGTGCTGCCGGTTGCATGGACTTGATATATGGTTCGTCTAATGCAAAACCGTCTGGATTTTCGGCATTTGTAATGGTCACAGTGCTGTTTTCTATAGTGATGGTGTCTCCCGGTAGGCCAATGACCCTTTTAATGAAGAATTTAGAAGGGTCTTTAGGGTAACGAAACACAATAACATCACCACGGCTAGGATTCTCAAAGTGGTAGGTTACTTGGTCTACAATTAAGTATTCGCCACTATGAAAAGTATCATCCATCGATGCTCCAGATACAATAAATGGCTGAGCGATGAACATTCTAATCGGAATAACGATAAGAATTGCAATGATAGAGAAGCGAACTATTTCCGTTAATGGATGTTCAACTTTTTGGTCCTCAAAATTCTCTGTGGATGACGATTCTTTAAGAACTTTATTGTTTGAGAATAGTGACATAGGACTAATTAATCACTAGTATACGAAATTTTTAAACTAAAAACAAATTTCCCAAAATACGTGTAGGTTTGTGTTTAGTAACTGCAGTTTAGGGTTTCTTGAAAGAATATGAGTGTTATCAAGTGGTTAGGAGAAGAGCGGTTTCTGTGTAATAAATACTAGCAATTTATGGTTGCTGAACTAGAAAAAAGACTCAGGTCAAATATTTGGAAGTACACAGTGATGGGAGTCGTAAACAAACGAATCTTCGCTGCTATCATCAGTGTATATTATCTGACTATTCCTGACGTAACCGTCCAGACGGTCGGACTTATTTTGTTAGTGGGGAATGTAGTCTCTTTTTTTCTAGAAATACCGAGTGGTTATATTTCAGACAAGCTTGGTCATAAGCAGACTCTTGTTATGTCTAGTATTCTGATGGTCTGCTCTACGATTTTGTTTTTGTTTGCAAATAGTGTCACTTTTTTAATGTTGGCTTCTACTATTATGTGTGCTAGTTGGGCATTTAAGAGTGGTACAGGAAGTGCCTTTATGCACGAAACTCTACGAGCTCTAAATATAGAACACGAATACAGCCGGATAATGGGAAAAGTGTCAGCGATCGGGTTTTCCGTACCGATTATACTCACGGTGTTGGTGCCGTTTTTGGTTAGTATTAGTTACAAAGTACCTTTTCTGATAGCTCTGATTATGGACGTAATCGGTTTATTTGTAGTTTTTAGTCTAGTCGTACCACCTGTCACTCCAGAGCACGTTAAAGAAGTTGGGATTACCAATTTTAAGCAAGTTATGAAAGAAGCTTACCGTCTCAATTTTTTCAGTGTCGTTTTGTTGTCGGCCTTTATTGGGGCTACCGCTACAAGTTTTTCTATGTTTAGGGCTCCGTATCAAGAATTTGTTGGAATATCAGTTATTTGGTTCGGGGTACTGTTTGGTTTAGGTCGAGGGCTAGCCTCTCTGATGCTGGCTTATAGTGGAAGAATTAAAAATGTTCTAACTTTACCTTCTTTTTATCTTTGGCAGATATTCTTGTTTGGGGTTTTGTATTTGATTGCGTGGTCAATAGATAGTTGGTTAGTGGTGGCAGTAGTGTTTGTTTTGGCAAATGCCATTCAGTGGGGATTTTCTAAAATAGATGAAGGATACCAACTACAGATTATTAGTGGTAGCAAGTTCAAAGCAACTTTATTATCAGTCTATTCTCAACTTAAGTCTCTTATTTCTGGTGCTATCAGTTTTGTCTTAGGTACTTTGATTTTACATTTTTCATATCAAAAAAGCTTCTTAATTCTGGGCATATTTTTTATTATAGTTTCATTTTCAATGTACTGGTACATAATAAAGAAACACGAGGCAGGAGACTACGGTAGAGATGTTTAACGTGTATTATGGTTTAATTAGTTGAATATGTATTACATCGTAGGCCTTGGAAACCCTGGAGAAAAGTATAGCAACACTAGACATAATGTCGGCTGGCTGGCACTTGACTATTTCCTAGTGGAAAACCAATTACCAGCTTTTGTAAGCTCAAAGCAATTTTCCGGAAAGGTTACGGAAGGGGTTGTTGCGGAGAGTGAGGTAAAGGTTCTTTATCCAGATACATATATGAATAACTCAGGGAGTGCAGTGGTAAAGTTTGTCCCAAAGGATGACATCTCAAAACTTATTGTAGTCCATGATGATATTGATCTACCGTTTGGTGAAGTAAAGATTGGTAAAGGTAGGGGAGCAGGAGGCAATAATGGCGTGCAATCAATTATCGAAAAGCTCGATTCTCGAGATTTTGTGCGGGTAAGGATAGGTATTGCTCCGAAGAGTTTGTGGAGTGGAGAGATTAAACGGCCCGCCGGAGGCGGGCCGTTAGAGCGATTTGTTCTGAAACCGTTTGGTTTGCTGGAGAAAAAAGATTTGCCTGAGCTCTATAAAAAGGTTCAGTTAGCCATTGAGCTAATTATTTCCGAAGGGGTGGAGAAGGCCATGAATAAGGTTAATTAAATAGCTTTATATATTAAAAATATAAGCTCCGTAGCATTGCGCCACGGAGCTAGTTTTCTATACGTCCCAAGGTGAACCCCTCTTAGTTTTTTGAAAGGCGTTCTTGCCTGCCTTTGAGGGCGGCCAAGAACATCGGTGACAATAAGAGCAGCACTCCGGCCAGAAACAAGAATGATCCCCAAAGTGGCACTGCGTCTATTATCAGGCCTGCGTAGAAGCCGATAATCAATGCTACCGAAAGTCTCCAAAACTTATTGTAGTCCATGACAAATCCTCCAATTTGGTTTTTGTCACTTAATATAATAGCACAAAAAAGGTGTTTTGGCAAGTAAGTTGGGGATAATACAAGAAAAGAGTCGGCCTTCTGGCCGACTCTTTCTTTCACTTATTAGTGTCTTATTTAGGCTACGTCTTTAATAGACAAAGTCATCTTTTGTTCATTTGGTTCAAAAAGAGTGATTTTGAACTTGTAAACATTTCCAAGAGACAAAGCAGCTTTTAGTTTTTCTTCAGTTTCAAATTCTGAAACGTGAACTAGACCAGCTACACCTTCTTCGATAGAAGCTAGAGCTCCGTGCTTGTTGTACTTGATAACAACACCGTCAACGATTTGGTCTTTCTTGTACTTCTTTGAAGCAGAAACCCATGGGTTTTCTTTAAGTTGCTTGATAGAAAGTGAAATCTTGTCATCCTTAACTTCAATCACCTTAACATCAACTGGGTCACCTACTTTGTAAAGTGCCTTTGTGTCTTCAACTAGACCCCAATCTAGTTCAGAGATATGAACAAGACCTTCAAGTCCTGGTTCAAGTTTTACGAATACACCGAAGTCTACGGCGCCAGTAACCTCACCCTTGATGACGTTACCAACTTCATACTTGTTAACCTTTTCTTCTTTCTCTTCCTTTTCTTGTAGTCCCTTTTCAGAGAAGATTAGCTTGTGTTCCTTAGGATCAGCTGTAATCATTACTACTGATAGATGTTTACCAACTAGTTCGTTTAGAGCAGTAAGGATTTTGTCCTTATCTCCATCTGATACTCGTGGGTAGTTCTCAGATGAAAGTTGAGAAGCTGGAAGGAATCCCTGAACTCCTTGCCAGTCGATGATAAGTCCACCCTTGTTGGCTTCCTTAACTTCAAGGCTAAGAATTGTTCCTTTCTTAACTGCTTCTTCGGCATCAGCCCAAATAAGAGCCTGACGAGCTTCCTTAAGAGAAAGTTCGATGTAACCATCTTCGTTTTCTGACATTACTACCTTTGAGGCAATAGTGTCTCCAACGTGAACTTTTCGTAGAATGTCTCGAGCATTCATGTATTCACGTCCGTAGATAAGACCTGTACCAAATGGTGCGATATCGATATAAACTCGAGCTCGTCCAATAGCTGATACGATTCCTTCTACAATATCTCCTTCTTGGGGAGCGGCTGGTGTTTCGGCCAAATACTTGTCCATCACGCCAGTTGCAACAGCGGTGTTTGACTCGCTGTCGTTAGATTTTCCAAATCCAAACATTTTATTATTTTATTATTCCGACGACACGCGTCTCTGTAACCATTTCTCGAGGTGGAAAATTTTCTTAAGAAAATTTTCCACCGGCCATACCCATATACAGAGGGTTAAACGTGTGTCGCTAGAAACTATTAATTACCTTTTAGGTGGCGACAATATAATATATATGTGTACTTTTGTCTATGTAAAATAAAAAGCCCTCGACGACAATGTCGTGAGGGCCGCAACCTAATGTGTTGGATGTCTTAACTTAGGGCCAAGTCATTGGGCGATTCTCCTTATTGTTGAGTCGCGGTTAGCGTAACACCCCGATGGTGTCAGCCTGGCCGGCGCCGATTCAGTCCAGGTTCGCGAAATAAAAATCTATGGGTGCGAGTTGCACAGGCGGATCTTTCATTGGCGGTCTCCTTAGGAGTCACAAGGCAGGTTGATTAAGGTACTTGAACACGCTCGGCGGTGTCGCGAATATTCGTCCGGCGACACGAGCGTTTTTGTATACTAGCACAGTTAAAATATTTGTCAACCCCTGAAACGTATGGTGAAATTGTAGGCGTGAAGGCCGGAAGCTTTGCCCTAATTTTTAATGAGTGTAATAAAATGAAGCGACTATAAAAATGGAAATACTCTGGGGGGTGCGCTTCCGGCCTTCATGCCGTATACTATCCTCACTATGGTTATTTCATATCACGGCGGTCAGTGTTTTAAAGTTTCGTTTGGTGACACTACAATTGCTTTCAATCCAATTTCTAAAAAATCCAAACTAGATTCACCTAAATTTGGTGCCGATGCAGCTTTTGTTACCTTATGGCATCCAGATTTCAATGGAGTTGAACAAGTCACTCATGGAGCAAAACAACCTTTTGTGGTTGATGGTCCAGGCGAATACGAAATTGGGCAAGTGGTTGCTCATGGTTTTGGAGTAAAGACAACTTACGACAAACTTGAAACATATAACACTATTTACCAAGTAAAGCTTGAGGATATTAATATGGTTTTCTTGGGTTCTTTAAGTAATCCAGAAATTGATCCGAAAATTTTAGGAGAATTTGGAGATATCGATATTCTTTTTGTACCAATTGGTGGGGGTGATGTTTTGGAGGTACCTCAAGCTTCAAAATTAGCGGTTAAGTTAGAAGCTCGTTTGATTATCCCAATGCAGTACGACGCAACCGCACTGAAAGTATTCTTAAAAGAAGAGGGCGCAGAAGATGTTAAACCAGTTGATAAGCTAACTCTAAAAAAGAAGGATGTTCGAGAGATGTCTGGAGAGGTCGCCGTTCTTAAAGTGTAATAGATATGATTAAACGCTTCCTCAAAAGTGTTCGTCAAAAACCCAAGTCCTATCGAGATAATATTGCCTTTGTCGCTTCTGGTGTAATCACAGCAGTTATTTTTGCAGGCTGGCTGTACAATACGCCAACACGATTAGCTGCTATTGAAGAGAGGCATAAGCAACCGGAAGAAAGAGATACGTCTCCCGGTTTCTCAAGATTATTTAGCGGAATCAGTAATCAGGTTGCTAACATAAAAGAATCTATCGTCACTAAAGAAGAGGATGAGACGGTTGTAAGTGAGCTAGACGCTATTGATTTTGAGGTTGTTGTACCAGACACCAACAGTACAACTAGTGGTTCATTTGCTTCATCTAGTAAGTATTCGTGGAGTACTCCTGATAATGCTGGGGTGACGAAAGAGTCTGAGGGGGAAACCGAAAGTAATACAACTACAGGTAGAGAAGTTTTGATAACAACTACCGAATCCTCAAGTTCAACAGCCAGCGAACCATCTGCAACTAGTCAGTAATATGCTATACTGCAGTCTAAATTATTGATTTCTGAAACGTTTGTATGCCGAAAAAAACACCAGCTGAAGAGCCAATCATTCCACAACACAACAAAATCATCACTCAGAGTATTACTGGTGAGATGGAAACTGCGTATCTCGACTATGCAATGTCGGTTATTACACAGCGTGCTCTACCAGATGTACGAGATGGTCTAAAGCCGGTGCACCGCAGAATTCTGTATTCGATGCGTCTAAACGGACTTACTTCTACTGCTAAGTTCCGCAAGTCAGCGACAGTAGTTGGAGATGTACTTGGTAGCTTCCATCCCCATGGCGATGCTTCTGTGTACGAGGCTATGGTTAAGCTTGCGCAGGACTTTTCCACACGATATCCACTGGTTATTGGACAAGGTAACTTTGGATCAATCGACGGTGATTCGGCCGCTGCTTATCGATACACTGAAGCAAAAATGTCTAAAGTCGCCGAAGAACTTCTTAGGGATTTAGAGAAAGACACGGTTGATTGGCGTCCAAACTTCGACGGAACTAAGAAAGAACCTATCGTTCTTCCGGCTGCCGCCCCAAACCTTCTATTGCTTGGTTCTCTCGGTATTGCAGTTGGAATGGCGACAAATATTCCTCCGCACAATCTACGTGAGGTAGCCGATGCGGTTTCTCACTTGATTGATAATCCAGACGCTTCTACGGATGACCTTTTGAAGTTTGTTCAGGGTCCAGACTTCCCAATGGGCGCAATTGCTTTTGATAAGAAAGCGATTGCCCAAGCTTACGCGACTGGTCGCGGTGGAGTAGTTGTGCGTGGAGAAGCTGAAATTATAGAAGATAAGCGCGGAGCTTTTTCAATTATCATCACTTCAATTCCGTTTAGGGTTAACAAGGCTGACTTACAAGAAAAAATTGCCAACCTTGTAAGAGAGAAGAAGATTGAAGGTATTCGAGAAATGCGTGATGAGTCTACTAGTGATATTCGAGTAGTGATTGAACTGAAGACCGGAGCTCAACCTCAGACTGTTCTAAACAAGCTCTACAAACACACTCAGCTTGAGGATACTTTCCATTACAATATGGTGGCTTTGGTGGACGGAGTGCCACAAACACTTTCCTTAAAGGTAATTCTTCAGGAATACATCAAGCACCGAGTGGAAGTGGTTCGTCGTCGAACAGAGTATGATTTAAATAAAGCAAAAGACCGAGAACATATATTACTTGGTCTTAAAAAGGCGCTCGACCATATAGATAAAATCATAAAGCTTATTCGAGCTTCTAAGGATGTGCCAACAGCCCACGCCGCCTTGATGAAAGAGTTTAAGTTTTCACCTATTCAAGCGCAGGCGATTCTTGACATGCGACTCCAGAAACTAGCTGGACTTGAACGAAAGAAGATAGAAGATGAACTAGCAGCGGTTCAAAAGCTAATCAAGGAGCTAGAAGCTATTTTGAAGAGTAAAGCTAAGATGCTTAAGATTATCAAAGATGATCTTCTTGAAGTAGCAGAAAAATTTGGTGATGATCGTCGAACCAAGATCGTGAAAGGGGGAGTAAAACAACTCAATCCTGAGGACTTGGTGCCAGACGATGAAAGTGTTTTGGTACTTACTAAAGGTGGTTATGTTAAGCGTACAAATCCAGCTGAATACAAAGTCCAAAGAAGAGGTGGGGTTGGAGTTGTTGATTTAAATACCAAAGAAGAAGATGTGGTAACAAATCTAATTACAACTTCTGCTCACAGTGACTTGTTGTTCTTCACGGATGCTGGAAAAGTGTATCAGTGCAAGATGTACGAAATTCCTGAAGGAAGAAGAGCAACTAAAGGAAAGTCGATTATGAACTTCTTGTCTATGAACGCGGAAGAGAGAGTCACTTCTGTACTAGCTGTCAGAAAAGAAGATTGGGATGGTGACTGGTCGCTAATGATGGTTACCAAGAATGGTATTGCCAAGAAGAGTGATGCGGCTGCCTTTAAAGATGTTAGACGCAGTGGCTTGATTGCTATCACTCTGAAAGATGATGATTCGCTGATAGACGCATTGTTTGTAGGTAAGAAAGATGAAGTTTCTCTTATTACTGAAAAGGGGCAAGCAATCCGTTTCAAAGAAAGCGATGTTAGACAAATGGGAAGAACTGCAGCAGGGGTGACGGCTATGAAACTTGGAAAGGGGGATAAGGTTATGTCTGCAGATGTATTGAGTGAGAAAGATAAAGACAGAGAGATACTGATTGTGACAGAGCATGGTTACGGAAAGACAACTCCAGCCAAAGAATATAAGGTGCAAAAGCGAGGAGGTTCAGGTATCAAGACAGCAAAGGTAACTGACAAGACTGGCTCTATCGTAAGAGGAATAGTGTTAACAGGAGAAGAGCGAGAAGATGGAGAGTTAGTGATTATGAGTAAGAAGGGGCAGGTGATTAAACTCCCTCTCAAACAAGTGCCAACTCTAGGCAGACAAACTCAAGGTGTCCGAGTAATGAAGATGCGAGCCGGAGATTCAATTGCCAGTGTGGTGTTTGTTTAGAAAAGAAAAGGCCGGCCCCGAAGGGGCCGGCCTTTTCTTTTCACACCAATGTACGAATCATACTTACTTCACGTGTATAATATAAATAATGAATACACCAATTGGCGGGCAGTTTGTTATGCCCGATATAGTAGTTTCACACTTCCATCTACGTGAAGGAGATTTGGTTGCAGATTTTGGAGCGGGTAGTGGTTTCTTTTTAAAACCTCTGTCGCAAGCTGTCGGTGAGACCGGCAGGGTCTTTGCGTGTGAAATCCAAAAAGTCTTGGTTGAAAAACTAGGTGACCAAGCAAGGTTACAAGGTTTATCTAACGTACATCCATTATGGTGTGATCTTGAAGAGTCTAACGGCATAAAGATTGGAACAAATGAACTTGATGTCGCCATTATGGTAAACACTCTTTTCATGATTGAGGACAAAGATACCGCAGTCGCAGAGATGGGACGAACTGTTCGCACAGGTGGAAAGTTTTTTGTGATTGACTGGACCGAGTCATTCGCAGGTATGGGACCTGCTCCAGATCATGTGGTTAGTGCAGAAGAAGCTACGATACTCTTCGAAAAGAATGGTTTTGTGTTCGAGCGAGAGTATCCAGCAGGTGGACATCATTATGGTTTAGCATTTCGTAAAGTATGAAACTCCGACCCTTTGAATTAGCCTTAGTTATAGTTTTTATCGGTCTAGCTCTTTTGGCATTAGTGATGCTGGCAACCGCTGATCCAAAAAAATCCAAATCTGATGACGGACAGACAGTTGTCGGCTATGTAACTATCTGGGGTACGTTACCAGCTGAATCTATAAACAGCATTCTGTCTGAAATATCTAAGGAAAACGAAGCCTACAAAGATGTCATCTACAAATACTACAATCCAGACGACTTCGACAACGTACTAGTTAATGCGCTAGCAGACGGAACTGGTCCCGATTTGGTGCTGATTTCCCATGAGAAATTAGTAGAAACCCGTAAACGAATACAACCCGTTTCTTATGAATCTTTCCCGATTAGAAATATCCGAGATTCATATTTAGACGGAGCACAAATCTTTGCTCTTGATGACGGCCTGTATGGTTATCCTATCGCTGTGGATCCAATAATGATGTACTGGAACAGAGATATCTTTGCGAACAAGGATTTGTTGTCTGCTCCTGCTACTTGGGAAGATTTAGTAAACTCAGTATTTCCAAAGTTAATTGAGCGGGATTCTGACAGAACGATTAGACAAAGTGTGGTGGCGATGGGTGAGTATGACAACGTCCGTAATGCTTTTGGAATACTATCGACTCTTTTAATTCAGGGGGGTTCAGAGAGGGTGACGATCGATAAGGTCGGGCGATACCAAGTAAAGCTACAGATGTCAGAAACAGGAAAGGGTGACCCCTTGCGTGCCGCAGCAGATTTCTACACTCGCTTCAGTAAACCTAGCAACGCCCTATATTCATGGAATCGTTCATTTAAGGACGACAGACTAGAATTCGTATCAGAGAATTTGGCTATTTACTTTGGTTACGGAAGTGAAGGTAGACAGTTAGAAAAAATAAATCCAAACTTCAATTTCGATATAGCAGAAGTTCCGCAGGGGGCAGAAGCAACAGTGAGAAGAACCTACGGTAAGTTCTACGCCCTGTCGCTCCTTAAGACATCAGATAACAAGGTCGGCGCCAGCGCAGCTATGACCAAGTTGGCTGGCGCCACAGTGGCTACCGAAATCGCCATACGAAATAACCTAGTTCCAGCTTATCGTAACGCTGTTTTACAAGGTAGTAACGATACTTTTGGTCGACTAAATTATAAATCAGCGGCAGTGGCGCTAGGGTGGCTTAATCCTGATTTGTCCGCTTCTAACCAAATATTCTCAACAATGACACAAGACATTAATGAAAACAGACGAGACTTAGACAGCGCTGTCTTAGATGCTTCAAAGAGATTGGGTAATGAATATTAATGTTATGAAAAAAATACTACTTTATACTTTTGGTTTCCTAACTATCGCTCTGGCACAAGCATATCCATCGACGGCGCTAGCTGAACCATGTGGTACTGGTTCAACTGATCCCCAGTGTGAGTGCACTTCTCCAAGGGTACCCATGCAATCCACTGTGACAGGGATTTATACTTGCCAACTTCCTGGTATAGCAGAGACTAATAATTGTACAGGATCACAATCAATAAATAGTTGTTCGTGTGGTGCAGGGTACACTAAAGCGTGTGACGCTTTAGGTAACAACTGCACTTGTAATGGTAATCCTTCTAACTCCCAAAGTCCATTTGAGGCTGGAGAAGGAGCGGGACTAAAGGAAAATCCGGGGATAACTTTTAAGCTTACTAGTCCGATTAACGTCACTACTTTCGAAGGCTTACTGTCATCTCTCCTAAACATTTTCTTGGTTATTGCGACACCAATAATTGTGTTGTTTATAATCTACGCTGGTTTCCTATATGTAACAGCTCGAGGCAATGCAGAACAAACCAAGCAGGCTACAAAAGCCCTGACTTACGCTATCATCGGCGGAGTCATTTTGCTTGGTTCAGTGGCGATTGCCGAAATTGTTAAAAACGTAGTTGAGGCTTTTAGAGCCTAAATCTCTATGGAAAATTTTGATAACCCACTAACTTTTCCAAGCATTTCGGACCTCTTAGTTGCGGTCCTAAATGTAATGATTGTCATTGCTACACCGATTGTGGTTTTCTTCATTATTTATGCTGGGTTTATGTATGTCACAGCCAAAGGTAAGGCAGAGCAGATTCAACAAGCTTCACGCGCTCTTACATATGGAGTTATCGGTGGAGTTATCATTATTGGTTCAATCGCGATTACTCAGATTGTTCAGAACGTAGTAAATTCCTTTTAAGTTTTAAATTATGCCATCAACACCAACCACCTACGAAGAACTAGTTCTCTTCTTTGTTGATTTAATAAATGTAATCATCCCGACTATTTTTGGTTGTTTGTTTGTTTATTTTGTTTGGAAGATGATTGACGCATGGGTCCTTCATGCAGGAGACGAGAAGAGTCGAGAAGAAGGGAAGAGGTACGCCGTGACAGCAGTGATTGTGTTTGTGGTTATGGTAAGCGCATGGGGAATTGTGGCCATGATTAAGCAGTCAATCTTTGGCTAATTATAAGCTCGCACCCTTTACATTTAGAATTATTTAGGTACAGTTTATATCAACAACGTAATATATATTAATAATATGAAAAAGATTTTATCATCTCTACTTCTGATTCCAGCAGTATTTCTACCACTTGTCTCATCAGCCCAAATTGCAAATTCTTCTGATGCTGGCCCGTTTCAAGCATTGCTAGTCAATATCGTTACTTTTATTAATGATATTTTAATTCCGTTTATTATCGCAATCGGATTCCTATTCTTTGTTTGGGGGATGTTCCTTTACTTTATTTTAGGTGGAGCGGATGATGAAAAGAAGCTAAAAGGAAGGAGTTTAATGATTCACGCTACAATTGGTTTTGTAGTAATCATCATTTTCTTCGGAGTTGTAAACTTACTTACTTCTAGTACAGGGCTAGAAGGAGAGGCGCTCAGGAATATTCCGGCAGTAGAGATTCCGTAGTAAACAGTGAATAACTAATTTGTCTACAGTAATCTATGGCCTATAATTATAGGTAAACGTTATAACGTTATAAATTTAAATAGAAAATACGTATGAAAAGAATTGGGTACATGATTGGAGGCTCAAGTTCAATCGCTCTTGCAGCACCATTGTTGGCTTTTGCACAGATTGCAGATCAAGCAAACGCAGGTGGTTTTGAGCAACTTTTGAGAAACATCCTTGAGTTTACAAATGGAGTTTTGATTCCATTTATTATCGGTATCGGTTTCCTTGTTTTTGTATGGGGAATGTTCCGATACTTCATCGCTGGTGGAGCAAATGACGAAGCAAAGGCAAGCGGAAAGAGTTTAATGATCTACGCAACTCTAGGGTTCGTATTGATTATTGTGTTCTGGGGAATCATCAACCTTATCAGCGGCAGTCTATTTTCAGACAGCGACACTCTAGATCAAAACCTAGTACCAAAGGTAGACAACCTGCTCCCATAGTATTTTCAGATACTCATTGAAACAAAAACCACCTTCGGGTGGTTTTTGTTTGGATAAATAATTAAGTGAAGTTTTATTTGTGATAAGATTTCAGTATGGATCCACAACAGCAAGCAGCTAAAGAAGCAGCAGATTTCGTCACCAAGTTTAATGACATAATTCTTTTTCCCACCATCACACTACTTAGTGCAGTAGCTTTTTTAGTTTTTGTTTGGGGTTGTGTTGAGTACTTTATTGGTGCTGCTAATGAATCTAAGAGACAAGAGGGTGTTAAGCATATCACCTATGGGATTATCGGCTTGGTGGTAATGGTTTCAGCCTACGCTATTCTCGCCATCGCTACAGCAACCTTTGCGCTAGATGACGAACTAGAATGCGCCAACAACCCAACTGCTGCTCAGTGTACAAATGTGTTTAAGATACCTGATGGCGGAGGTGGCCCAGTTGTTCCAAATAGCGGCGGCGGAGGAGGCCCTGTTGTGCCAGGCGGAGGCGGCGGAGGTGGCCCAGTTGTTCCGTAATATCTATTTATAAAAAAGCCCTTGCGAACGCAAGGGCTTTGAGTTAAAGAGCGAAGGAGATAACACCTGTTAAGAACCGCAGGTGTACCCAAGCATAGTTTGTCCTCTGCTTAGGCTGTAAAAATGAACCACAGTATCTCTCCCAGGATACTTACTGCTGTAGCGATGCGTAAACCCGTCCTCAATGGGTTTTATGTTTAATGCACCCTTACGATCGTAGCCCGGACAGTGCCCACTAAGTGCACGGTAATCATAGGTGCCTCCGTTGCGGAAAGTCACCTTCACACAGTTATTGACTGATGCGAATGCAGGTCCGCACGCTGATTCAATTGCTTCCGGCTTCGAGATCTCGGCGGTCCGACTTTTTTGAGGCGGGCTGGATACTTCCTCGACGACAACTTTGTCATCGTCTAGGTAGTCTGCATTGAGATACATAAGGATTGTGTCCCAAGTAATCAGTACTGCAACCAGACCAGCGATTAGGATTACTGGGTAGGCAACAATCTTCCAGGTTTTGGTCTTCATGCTCTTGTCGAAATGATATGCAATCACTCCGATAAGCGCTGCAAAGGGGAGCCACCAAAACAATTCGGGGTGGTTTTCGAAGGTGAAGGTCGTCAGTAGAAAGGCTGTGAATCCATACACCATCAAGACAGTTATTAGTAGCCTGAAAAGCAACTTCACACCATCTTTAATCCCCTCAAAGGCCTTTTGGTCTCCGAAGAAACTAAACACTAGTCCCAGAACAGAGAACCCAGCCAAGAGCTTGGTCTTTGTCCCAATCATTGCGATAAGGACGATTCCGACGAGTGCCGGAAGGAGGTTTAAGTTACGGTGTCCTGTGATGTTGAGCCACCACATAACACCAGCGGAGGCCAGGTACACTGTGGAAGACCACAGTAATACTGACCATAATTGGATGCGAAGATTTTCGTAGTCTGAGCTAACAATAGCCCAGACATCCTTCGCTGTGCGTGTTGGTATCGACATTCTTACTCTCCTTTTGTTCTAGACGGCAAGCCAATGAAAGAAGCGAACAAAAATATTTTTCCTCTTCCTCTCAGCTTTTTCCTTGCGTTTCTGTATGGCTACTGCACGTATACGTGCCCTAACCGGTCGGGTTTTGGTCGTAGTCCAATCAGCTGTAGCTTCAAGGTCTATATTATTAATCCATCCTTGAACCTTTTCGGGGCTCAGATTAGCATCAATCCAATCTAAAGTCTCCCTTTTTGGCATCATCGGAATGTTGAGTGAACGTAAGTAGTCGACGGCTTTTTTGTAGCCATCTTCTCTCTCTTGTTCAGACTCAATGATTTCGACCAACTGATTGATCAGCTTTTTGGTGTTTTTTACACCTCCAGCATAGATCTCTTTTTTTTCAGTTACAGTTTTAGTATTCTGATTCGGAACTTTTGTTTCATTTCCTCCTTTATCCGAACCAGTTTTGTTTGGAGTGGCTTTAACGGTAACAATATCCCGAGTCCCAACCTTACGGCTAGGGGTATCGAGTTCTGTGACCATTGTGCGCCACTTGTTGTACTGGACGAATGAGATTGCTGCCACCAGAAAATTTTTGGGATTATTTAAATCGCCAAAATGATACTCCAGCAGACCGTACAAAATTTCCCTTTTTTCTTTGGGTAAATCTATAGTCGCATTAATCCAGTTGATCTCATCACCACTTCTGAAGATTCCACCTTTCGGCTTTTCTTCAGGGGGTAAATCCTCATCTGGGTTTTTCTTTGAAACTACACCTTTGACGTTTTTTGCTACGTCAAGGAAGGTGTAGATTTCTCCCCAGTGTTTACTGAGGAATCTCATGAATGATTCGAGGTTCATTTTATGTCTCCAATTGTCAAAGCGACTAAATGTCGCGAAACTTATAGAGGGGAATCCCTCATACCTATCTTTAATAATAGCATGGATTCTACTAAAAGTCAAGCTAAACTTATTAAAATAAGCCTTATTTAATAGTCTTATTAAGCAATTAAGAGTTTAAAGGTTGCTTGTAAACCATCTCTTGTGTATGATTTTGACCTATGACTCTAGCTGAGAGAACAGACCCGACTAGTCGCGCGGAAAGACGCCGGCAAGTAGCAATGGATAAAAGGCCTCGTACGACTGTGTCTTTTTATCGATATGTGCAGATTGCAGACCCAGAAGCCTTTCGGCGCAGGCTACTAGACAAATGGTCTGAGTTGGACTGTTTAGGTAGGATTTACGTGGCTCATGAGGGTATTAATGCACAAATGAATGTACCTGACATGTACTGGGATCAGTTTGATGCTTGGGTACAAAACCAGCCAGAACTAGCTGGTGTGCCATACAAAAAGGCAGTAGAGGAAGCTGATTTTTCCTCTTTCTACAAATTAACGATTAAGATTCGTCCAAAGATAGTTGCGGATGGTCTAGACGATAAGTCTTTTGATGTAACCAACACAGGAGCTTATTTGACAGCAGAGGAGATGAATCAGTACGTAGAAGACCCTGATGCGGTTATTGTCGATATGAGAAATAACTACGAATCTGAAGTCGGTCACTTTGAAAAGGCCATTACTCCAAACGTAGTAACATTTCGAGATGAGCTCAAGAAAACTCCAGAAATGCTCGGAGAGTACAAAGATAAGAAAGTTGCTCTGTATTGTACTGGCGGGATTCGTTGCGAGAAAGCAAGTGCGTGGCTAAAACATAATGGGTTTAAGGACGTTAGACATCTTAAGGGCGGAATCATTGATTACGCTCATCAGGTACAACAAAAAGGCTTGGAGAATAAATTCAAAGGCAAGAACTTTGTTTTTGATGAAAGATTGGGCGAAAGGATTGGCGATGAGATTATTTCTAATTGCCATCTTTGTAAGAAAGTAAAATGTGATACTCATCACCATTGTAAAAATCAGATTTGTCACACATTGTTTATTGGCTGTGACGATTGTATAAAGAAAAAGCAGGGTTATTGTTCATTGGTGTGTAGGCAAGTAGACAAGCTTCCGACTCACACAAAGAAGACTCTAGCTAAGTACTATAATTTATATATTAGGAAGAGAAAGCCGTTTGAGAAGACGAGATTAGTTGCATAACAAAAACCGGCTATGCCGGTTTTTTGTTATTTGTGCGCAGGAGAGGACTTGAACTCTACGAGTTCAGTACAGGTTGTCGTTATTTTGTTCACAAGCTCCAAAATAACTGGCAACCTTTTCAAACCCTCACACAAAGTCTTCCAGACTTTGCTTCCTGAGCACACAAAAACCCACCAAAGTGGGTTTTCTTAGTGCGCAGGAGAGGACTTGAACCTCCACGGATTGCTCCACTAGTGCCTAAAACTAGCGCGTATACCAATTTCGCCACCTGCGCATATTTAATTGTGACCGTGAGTATAGCAGGAACTATTACTCAAGGCTAGGAATCATACTAAGAGACGTAGTATTTCAGTATGATTCCATTGTGCGCCTTCTAGGGCTCGAACCTAGGACCGTCTGCTTAAGAGGCAGCTGCTCTACCGACTGAGCTAAAGGCGCATGTTTTGTGGGATGAGTTTACAATAATTTGTTACATAATACAAGGTTAATCTTGAGTCAAGTGGTTATATAAAAAAACCTGACAAACCTCTTGATTCAGTTAATGAACTCTTGAATATAAAATATAAATACATCTGTGGTGCAGTTCTATCGATCAAAAGTAAAAGCCGGAATTTATTTCCGGCTTTTACTTTTTGTGCCCGGGGCGGGAATTGAACCCGCACGCCGTTTAAAAGGCAAGGGATTTTAAGTCCCTCGTGTCTACCGATTCCACCACCCGGGCGGAAGTGTAAATACTAAAATAGTATTTGGTAGCACTCACGAATTAAAAGCTACGGATGTAGTTTTTAATTCGTGAGTCCTGGGTGGGAGTCGAACCCACGTATGGCGGTTTTGCAAACCGCAGCGTTAACCACTTCGCCACCAGGACATTTCATTTGTACGCAGTACTGTAGCATTATTCTAGGCTCTGTTCAAAGGTTTTTACAGGATACCTTCATAAATAAAGGTGGGCATTTTGCCCACTATTTACTTCCTTCAATCTCTCTCACCAGCTCATCCATGTGTTGTCTATGTCGTTCGCCTGCATCAACCATGAATTCTAAATGAGGAATATTTTTTATCCGAGCATTTTTCTTTAGGTAATTTCGTAAGTTTGTAGCATTACGCTTCAGGAAGATGAGAGCATCTTGTTCTCTGCCGTCCGGAATAGTCGTAACAAAAAGTAAAGCGCGTTTGCCGTCCGGAGAAAGGTCAATGTTGGTCAGAGTAATCATTGGATTACTATTTGCTTCATGTCGAATAAAGGTAGCAATTAGCTCCTTTAGGATTCCGGATAGACGAATGTTTCTGTCTGGGTTGGCCATAAAATTCTATGATACGACTGTATCAAAAGGCTTCAAGTAGTCTCCCGGAGCGATTTCGGCCCTTGTTTCAAGTTGCATTCCGAATTCTCCTTCGTCTACTTGCTGAACATCTGATTTCATTTGTTGCAGGTTCTTGATTACGCCTTTACCAATTTCAATATCCCTTCGAAGGATTTTTACCTTTTGGTTCATCTTCATTACTCCCTCATCTACACGACCTCCGAGTACGTGAATGTTCTTCTGGGCACTGAAGTGCTTAAGGATTTTTACAGTACCAGTGACAACTTCTTCTTCTAGTTTAGGAGTACGATTCTTTAGAGCAGTGTTTAGCCACTCAGATAGTTCGTAGATGATGCTGAAAGTATCAATCTCAACATCTAGTCTGTCGGCCAAGTCTTGAGCCGGTCTCTCAACCTTTACATTAAAACCAACAATGATCGCTTCCTTTGTGGCGCTAACGTTTTGTACATCGCTAACCGAAATATCTCCTACGCCAGTATCTATTACACGCACAGTAATTCTGTCTGATTCAAATTTATCTAATTCATGCTGAATAGCATCGATAGTACCAAGCACGTCAGCCTTAATAAGAATTGGAATAACCGGCAAACTCGTATTTTGTTTTTTGGTTACTACTGGAGTCTCATCTGATTTAGCTTTTAGTATTTCTGCCTCGGCTTCTTTTTTGTTGGCTACCGTCGTGAACTCAATTCCTACTTCAGGAATGTCTGTGAAGCCGACGATTCTAACCGGAGTCGATAGCCCAGCTTCCTTGACTGGCTTACCTTGAAAATCCTCCATGATTCTAACTGGAGAGTAGGTGTGTCCTGCAATAACACATTGTCCACTCTTGAGTGTTCCGTTTGTTATAAGCAGGGTGGCAGTGTTTCCACGCTTTGGATCCATTTTACCCTCAATTACTTTTCCTGTAGCCATGGCGTTTGCGTCTCCGGTTAACTCTGCAAGGTCTGCGGCAAGGATTACTAAGTCTAGGAGGTCATCGATACCTTCACCGCTCTTAGCTGAGATTGGTGCAAAAGGAATATCTCCACCCATTCCTTCGATATAGATTTCATTTTCAATAAGCGAATTTTTTGTTCGTTGTATGTCAGCTCCGGGCTTGTCGATTTTGTTGATGGCAACAACATAGGGGATATTTGCTGTTTTGATAGACTCTAGTGCTTCCAGAGTTTGTGGCTTTACACCATCTTCAGCTGAGACCATAAGAATGGCAACGTCAGCAACGTCGGCTCCTCGTAGACGCATCTTTTGGAAAGCGGCATGGCCGGGAGTGTCTAGGAAAGTGATTTTCTCTTCGGCACCATCTTTTGTTTTGTGGGGCACTACATAAGCAGATAGGTGTTGAGTGATTCCGCCCGCTTCACCATCAACAATATTGCTCTTTCGAATAGTGTCTAGGAGAGTAGATTTTCCGTGGTCAATATGACCCATAACCACCACGACTGGTGGTCTTTTGATTACATTTGGAGTTGTTGTTTTTTGTTTCTTTGCCATATATTTTTGCCAAGCCATAAAACGCCTAAATAGGCGTACTGATAATATAGATGACTGCGAGTATAGCAGAGTTCGGCCATTTTATCCAGAAAAATCAACCCCGAAAATCGTTTATTAATTGACAAGAATCGAATTAAGAAGTAGAAATTATATTGGTTAAGTACATAAGCTAAAAGGGGGAAATCTTATGGAGATTAAGGAAGACTCGCGCTTATTAGGAGATACTCTAAGTGATTTTGAAATTAGCTTAATTTTATCGGACGACTTACCCAGAGGTTTCTCTTTGGGGAAATGGGATAGTAAATTTCAAAAGTACGGTTTTTTGGTAGCAACAAGGGAAATCGTTGTTGACTGTGAGGATAGTATCTTTCAAGTTGGGCTTATTCATGAAGTGTGTGGTGAGAAGACATATAATGCATTATTTACAACAGACTTGATAGGTGGTTTAAGATACAAGGACTATATAGTTGAGTGTAATGACGCGTTAGTATTTAGGTCTCGTCAATTATTTGAGGTGACAGTCATTAACCCTGATCCTGAAGTAAGAAGAAATATTTTTTTGTTTAGATATAATAGGTAAAACTACTCTAAACTAGTCCAAAGTACTTGACCGCTCTACTCTAATAGGGCGGTTTTTTTGTTGCACTTTTGCATCCTTGTGTCATTATTTGATGAATGAAATTTTGGGATAGGGAAAATAAGAGAGTGTACTTGGATTGGGCAGCCGCGACGCCACTTTTGCCAGAGGCAAAAGTGGCAATGTTGCCATTTTTGGAAAATGATTTTGGTAATCCGGGGGCTATTCATCAAGAGGGTGTGATTGCGAAGCGGGCGGTTGAGGGAGCGCGCGACGAAGTCGCGCGCTCCCTTCAGGTACGTCCTGAATTCGTCACGTTCACTAGTGGTGGTACAGAAGCAAATAATCTTGCGATTATAGGTACGGTTATGAATTTACGGGCAAAAAAGCACGAGTTTCATGATATGGAGGTAATTACGACTCATATAGAGCACCCGTCTGTACTAAGAACTATGGATGAATTAGTGAGACGAGGCGTCACTGTTAAGTATGTGCCAGTAGATGAAAAAGGAAGAATAATCATCTCAGACCTTAGAGAATTAGTTTCGTCAAAGACCATTCTCGTGACTTGTTCTTATGCTAACAGTGAAATTGGAATAATACAGCCACTCCACGCTATTAGAAAAGTATTAAAGCAAGCAGAGGAAAAATTTTCGACAAAAATTTATTTTCATGTTGATGCAGCTCAAGCACCGCTGTGGCTTAACTGTCAGTTTTCATCAATCGGAGCCGATTATGTTTCACTAGATTCTGCCAAGTGCTGTGGTCCAAAGGGGGTCGGGCTTTTGGTGCGAAGTAATCGTGCAGAGTTAAAATCAGTTGAATTTGGAGGTGGTCAAGAAAGTGGGTTAAGACCCGGAACAGAAAATGTCTCAGGGATTGTCGGTGCGGGTAAAGCTATTTTGTGGGCCCAAGAAGATTGGAAAGATCGGTCAGAAAATGTCTCAAAAATACGAGATGAAGGAATTGAGTATATTTTAAAAACCATTCCCACCGCTGTTTTAAATGGAGAAGAAGGTGACGATAGGATTGCAAACAATATAAATATTTCAATAGCAGGTATTGATACAGAGTTTGCTACTGTAGTACTCGATAAAAATGGATTTGCGGTTAGTACCAAGTCAGCGTGTGCGGGCGCGGGCGGGGGAGAGAGTACGGTAGTGAAAGCGATTTCTGGTGATCCCGCCCGCGCCCTATCCACCCTCCGCTTTACTCTAGGTCCCGACACGACTTTTGAACAAATCAAAAAGATGACAGATGTTCTTAAAGAGCATTGCGACAAAATACAAAAATACCCAGTTAAGTAGTTTACAAATTTTTAATTAGTGGTATAGTCTTCCTCGGTTCATGCAAGGGCATGAAAAACAAGGAAAAAACAAGGAGTACTTGATGAGTAATAAAAGTGTTGTTTTAGCACTGGGGACAGCTTGTTCAAGCTGTGAAGGAAACGGAAACACCTGCAAGGACTGTTACGGGGTCGGTATCGAGGGTGTTAAGACGCTTGGTATCTTTCACTATCTAAACAGAGAGTCGGGTTCTGAGCACTGGTCAGTCTTTGCGTCCTTTCTGTCTGAGGGTCAACCTCAAACAGTCCATCTGGACCCTGTTGCAGAAGAGTGGGTTCTCGGAACGGGAAGTGAAGTGCCGGAGCGGTGCAGAATCTATTTCCCGCAAGAAGCCAGAATGGCCAAAACAGACCTTTTGGTCAGGCTGGGGCTGAGGGAAAGAGTGAAGAACTCCGGTACCAGTACCGAAGACCTCTCGTTGCCACATCTTTACGACAACGTCTCTCCCGCGTTCAAACCCGCCTATACCTAATCACTGGTAGGCGTTACCAAGCCGCCGTTGCGCAAGCAACGAGCGGCTTTTTATTGACTCGATAGTAATTTCATTGCAATATATCAAGTAAGGGTACGTAATACTCTATATCGGGACGACTGCATATCTGACCTGACCGAATTCTGCCGATAACGTATAATGGATATTGAATACTTTGAACTATGCCTAATTTTCACAACTTTACGACCAAAGCAAAAGAAGCAATCAGAAAGGCACATGAACTAGCAATAGAAAGGGGACAAAACCACGTTAGTCCGGTTCATCTTTTGACGGCTCTTTCAATGCAAGATGAAAGTGCTGTAATTGCGATTTTAGACAGACTAGATATCGACATCATCGCTTTTACGGACTTACTTTTAGAAGCTCTTGAGATGCCTGAGGTGCAAAATACTATCTCACAATCTTATCAGCTATACCTTACACCTGAGCTAGCTAAGGCTCTTGAGTTTTCTGGTACTTACGCCGAACAGCTAGGTGATTCTTATGTTGGTGTTGAGCATCTTTTTGTAGCAGCTCTTGAAAATCCAGGTCCAGCTATCGAAATCATGCAACGGACAAGTGTCGACAAGACAAGAGTTATGGAAGCAATTAAGGAGATGAGAGAAAGCAATGTCTCTGATGCTCAAGCTCCAAAGAAATTTAGAACTCTGGCCAAGTACACTCGAAACTTAACCAAGCTGGCACAAGAAAACAAAGTCGACCCAGTGATTGGTCGTGATGTCGAGATTCAACGAGTAATCCAGATTCTCTCGCGTAGAACAAAAAATAATCCAGTATTGATTGGTGAAGCTGGAGTAGGAAAGACCGCTATTGCAGAAGGTCTAGCTCAACAGATTGTTTTGGGTCAAGTGCCAGAGTCAGTCAAGGAAAAAGAAATTCTCTCACTAGACCTAGGTCTTTTGGTGGCAGGAACAAAATTCCGTGGGGAGTTTGAGGAAAGACTAAAGGCTGTGATGAAGGAGGTTGAGCAGGCAGCTGGTAGAGTGATTCTTTTTATTGATGAGCTTCACACTATTGTTGGTGCTGGTCAGGCTGATGGTTCTATGGATGCTTCAAACATGCTTAAGCCGGCGTTGGCTAGGGGAGAAATAAGAGTGATTGGCGCAACGACTCTTAAGGAATACCAAAAGCATATCGAGCGTGACCCTGCTCTGACTCGACGCTTCCAGCCAGTGTATGTAAACGAACCAAATCAAGAAGATGCGGTCGCTATTCTCCGTGGATTGGCTGAGAAATATGAATTATTCCATGGTGTAAGAATTACAGATGATGCGATTTTGGCAGCCGTTAATCTTTCTTCCCGATACATTACTGATAGGTTTTTGCCAGACAAGGCAGTTGATTTGGTTGATGAAGCCGCATCTGCACTAAAGATTTCACTAGAAAATAAACCTGATGAACTAGTGGCAACGGACCGAAAAATCCGCCGTCTAGAAATCGAGCGAGAAGCCTTGCGTAAGGAAGTAGAGATTTCTGAGAATAAGAAAAAGGTGAAAGCAAGAATTAAAGAAATTGAAAAAGAGATTGGTGAGTATAAAGAAACTACTTCAAATCTTGAAACTAAATGGAGTAATGAGAAAGAAGCACTTGGAGAAATCAGTAAGCTTAAGAAAGAGTTAGAGGAGGTGAGAGTTGAGGCTGATAACTCAGAAGCAATGGCAGATCTTACACGAGCGGCTGAGATTCGTTATGACATAATTCCTTCAATTCAAAAAGACTTAGATGTGAAGCTGAAGAGATTAAAGAAACTGCAAAGAAGTCGCAGGTTACTCAAGGAAGAAGTGACTGAAGAAGATATTGCTATGGTGGTTTCTCGCTGGACAGGTATTCCGGTGTCACGAATGCTTGAAGCAGAAGTGGCCAAATTGGCTCGTATGGAAGAAGTTCTTCACGAGAAGGTGGTTGGTCAAGATCATGCTGTTAAATTGGTCTCAGACGCTATTAAGCGCGCGAGAGCAGGTATCGCAGATCCTAACAGACCGATTGGTTCATTCTTATTCCTTGGTCCTACAGGAGTCGGTAAGACTGAGCTCTCGCGCGCGCTTTCCGAATTCATGTTCAGCGACCCAGACGCACTACTTCGAATCGACATGTCAGAATTCATGGAGAAGCATTCAGTTTCAAAAATCATCGGTTCTCCTCCAGGGTATGTTGGTCACGATGAGGGTGGCTCAGTAACAGAAAAAATTCGACATCGACCATATTCAGTTATCCTGCTCGATGAGGTTGAAAAAGCTCATCCAGAAGTATTCAATATACTTCTTCAAGTTCTTGATTCTGGACACCTCACTGATGCTAAGGGTCGAAAGGTAAATTTCAAAAATACCGTCATAATCATGACTTCAAACATTGGTGCTGAACACATCAGTCAAATGTCTAACTTTGGCTTTGCTTTAGACCACGGAGAAGAAGCTCAGTTTGTACAAGCTAAAGATAAAGTAATCGACACGCTGAAGAATTACTTCCGACCGGAATTCCTAAACCGACTAGATGAAATAATTGTCTTTGACCTGCTTTCACCAGAAGCAATTGCTGAGATAGTCGACATTCAAGTTGAGGATGTTATTAAGCGTTTGGCAAAGAAGGAAATAACCCTAAAACTAAGCAAGGAGGTGCGCGCTTATTTGGCCAAAGAAGGATACGATCCTAAGTTTGGTGCTCGACCGCTCAAGAGACTAATTCAAAGTAAAATCCTTACACCGGTAGCAAATATGATGGTTGGCGAAGGAATGCTACAAGGGGGAACAGTCAATGTGACTATGAAGAAAGGAGAGTTAGACTTCGAAGCGAAAAAAGTTGCAAGACGAAAAACCTCAATGAAGAAAACAACAGCAGAGTCACCAAAGAAGAAAAAAAGAGAAGCGGTAACTGCTTAAAGTGTAATTAAGATTTAAAAGTCGCGCCCTTCGGGCGCGACTTTTATAAATAAAAAGGCCACGAAAGTATCGTTGGCCTAAGTTGGGGTACAGAGAACTAAATTCCATGAGCGGGTTCTTCGAGGACAACTGGATAAACCAGATGATCGTCATCACCGATTAGGTTGTTAAGAAATGTTAACAAATCTTTTTGAAACTGTGATTTCAAACCATAGTCCCACTTATTAACTCGGTGTGAAAATATTTTCATGCAGACTCGTTTATCTTCGACATCGCCATATACAATTTTAAATTCTAACCAGGGTGGTTTGGTATTTACGGCGTTGAGACCTGCGGTGGAGTAACGATTGTTGGCTACGCTTTGTTGCGTTGTTTCTACCAACTCATGTATACGCTTGCGTATTTTTTCTTTGTTTGTGTCTGAAAGAACTTGAGTCGTTAGAACTACAACTAACATTGCAATCTCCTTAAAGTGAAATTTTGGTTAACCTAAAATAGAATGCAATAATTAACTTTGGTTTGCAAGTGTTTTTCATTAATGATTAGGGCTACGATGTTTTTTGGTGTTTGTTCTATGAGGATGAAGTGATGAGCGACAAAATCCAAACATATTCAACTATTATTCCAGAAAATATTTTTTCAGAAGTAAACGAGGATAATAAGTTTCCAGTACTCGATGAAACAGGCTTCATTGTTACCCAGAAGGAATCCGAAGACATTGATGTGCCGCAAGGACCCTGGCTTCTGCTGGTGGATGATGCTTGGCGCCGCACAAAATGGCCGATGAATGAAATGATCAGGAACTACATTTCATTCATTTTAAGTCGTTACTCATTGCAGGTCGACTTATATGAAAAATTAGTGGCCTTCAATTACATTCAATATTTTGTACTTGGCAAAAAAATTGGCTATGACATGATGCAGGAAATTGCTGATATTTGTTTCCAGTATGTTTCCTTTGTGCCTAGGCGTAGCCTGAGTCGTAGAGAGTTTCGTTCTTTGAAATACAGTACAGAACTGGGGCAGTCTTTATATGACCAGTTAGTGGAAAACCACGAAGGAGAAAATAATTTTTTCAGCAGTGCCCATAGGGAAATGTCAGAAAACTATGACATGGCCGTCTCGATTATGCGTAAATTGGACTTACCCATGCAGGATATACAAATAAAAGTTGGTCCATTAAATATTCCTGATGATTTAGACGGCGATAATCTAGAGCAGTTGTTTAAAATTTACACTGAGCCTTGTTCTGGAAGTTCTTAACCAAAACAATACCCGCATTCTGCGGGTATTTTTTAGTGCGCTGGAATGACTGAGTTTAGAACCAGTATCATAGTGTCAGAATACTGTTTCTTGCCAAGTTTTATAAAGATGGAGGAAGTTTTTGCACAAAAAGAAAACAGCCCCAGCATGGAAACTAGAGCGTTTCCTTTACTAGGACTGATTAGGTATTACTGCTTTACAAAAACATGGAAGATCAGAGTCCCGCCATGCATTTGGTATGTATTTAGATAGACACCGGCTTCTCTGATAGGGTGTCCTGTGCCGTATGTTTGTATGACACACGGCTTCGTCTCGGCACTTGGGTCAACGAGTGCCCATAGATACGGTGTTTCCCCTTGTGCCTGAACCGACAGCAGTTGAGCACCATCAGGTATTTGCACGGTCTGCTCGTTAGTTACTTCAAGTGGGAACTTCCAAATGGTTTTCATGTGTACCTCCTCAGGTAACGTAAGTGAAAGGGCGAAAATAAACTGAGTACAACTATACTCTATAAATGAATGTTGTCAAGGTTTGTGCGCCGGGCAGGAATTTTGGTCATTACATGACCGGTACAGGTTGTCAGTATTTTTGTTCCTCTGTCACAAAATACTAGGCAACCTCTTCAAATCCAGTGACCACTGTCAAAACAAAAAACCAGACACAAGGTCTGGAATTTGTTTCGAAGTGCGCCGGGCAGGATTTGAACCTGCGTAGGATAAATCCGTCAGATTTACAGTCTGATGCAATTGACCACTCTGCCACCGACGCGTGTATATTTAATTGTATTTTGGAGTGTTGTAATATTTACCTCGTAGGGAATATACGTGGTCAATTACATTGTCCTCCTATCGCCTCGTAAACAAAGGCGATTCTGTCGCAAGCGACAGACCAGAGAAAATATAAAGCAGTTTATATTTTCTCCACTCTGCCACCGACGCATATGTTCTTGTGTCTACTCAAAGAGATTCAATGAGTGGGAACAAAATAACACATTCGTATCATTTTTCAAAGCTCCATTGAGCATAAGTATCCAGAATTACGCAAAAATAGTGTTTTTATTCTAAATACTTCTGCTAAAATTAGACTATTATAAAAACTATTACTTTATGAAATATCTCCATCTTTTTGTTTTTTTATTTTTAGGCCTTTTAGTTTACATTTCTCCGGTAGAGGTTTTTGCTCAAGACCCAACAGGCTTGGTGCCTTGTGACGGCACAACAGAAAATCCATGTAATTCATGCCAGTTAGTGGTGTTGGGAGAAAATATTTTGCAGTGGCTTATTGGTGTCATGCTGGTTATTTTTGCAATAATGGTTGCAATCTCTGGCTTTAACTTAGTTACTTCTGGAGGTAATCCACAAGCAAAAACAGAAGCAAAGAAGAAGCTAACCAATTCATTCGTTGCGATTGTTATTGTCTTGGCTGCTTGGTTGATTGTGGATACTCTGATGCGTTCGCTTCTGCTTGGCGGAGAAGGGCAGATTAATGGTCGTCCTTGGTCTACTTTAGAGTGTATTAATGCTACTGAGACAACTATGCCAAACAAAAATGAATTAAGTCCCACACTACAACAAGTTGAGGATCTGAAAGCGATGGGATGTCAGTTTAAGAATGGCAGAGAGGGGTGGTATTGTCCAAATACTTCTTGCCGATATAGGGAGACTGAGGGTTGGTACAATTGTGCAGAAGGAGAAGTTCCTCCAGCTCCTCCTGAGCCAATAGCGGCTGCTGGTTTAGAAAATGCTTGTGGCGGTGGACCGTGTGTTCCTTTGGCTACAGTAGGCGTGCCATGTAAAGATCCAAACAGTTGTGCATTGGCACCTTCAACTCAGGAGAAGGTCGCCGCTTTCCATGCAGCTGCTGGTGTATCTGGAGCCAGAGTGACCGAAGCTATGCCTCCAACTCGAACACACAGTAACCCTTGTCATACAAATGGAACTTGTATCGATTATGGTAAGGCTGGTGGTATGACTAATCAGGAGATAAAAGATGTTATTCAAGCTGCCGTAAACGCTGGTCTGTCTCCTAAGTACGAAGTCGGTACACAAGCTGAAGTTGATGTTTTGTTAGAAGCTGGTATTCCAGCTCAATATATCGAAAAGCCTTTAGGTAGCCATATAACGGCTCCACATTTTTCTATTTATGATAATGGTTAAATAAACAAAGACTGGCGGTATGCCAGTCTTTGTTTATTTATGCGGGTCCACGAGGACTCGAACCTCGGCCGACGGTTTTGGAGACCGTTGTTCTACCACTAAACTATAGACCCGTATGTTTGCTGTGGCAGTTATAGTATGGGAAAGACCGAGCTAGGTCAACTGTTTTCATTGTGTAGAAATTCTTCAATTCTTTTGAAGATAGCTTCGGTGTTTGTGGGTTCAAACCATTCTATCTCCTCGTCTCTTTTTAGCCATGTCATCTGACGCTTTGCATACTGACGGATTTTAATCTCAAGTTTCTTCAGCATCTCATCGTAAGTGAGTTCTTGTTGAAGATACATCGCTATATATCGGTACTCAAGTCCGAGATCATGCATGCGTTCATAGCTTAGGCCATTTTTGTGTAGTTCGCATACCTCATCTACCATGCCGGCTTTAAATCTCTCCAGTAGTCGCTTGTGGATGTTTTGATGAAGTCTTAGTTTGGTTATGTTTACTCCGATTATCAACCAGTCATATGCAGATTCGCGACTGGTAAGTAAAGGTACATGACCTAGTGAGTCGATTATTTCTAGGGCTCTTACTAAGCGTGGACGATTATTAGGGTCAATTGTTTCTGCTCTCTTAGGGTCGGCTTCCTTAAGTTTTTCAAATAGTTCAGGAGTAGAAAATCCCATTAGACTTAATCGAAAGTCTTGATCTGGCGGAACAGAAGCGACCTGTTGCCTACCTCTTAGCATGTCCAAGTAGAAAAAGGTTCCGCCAGCAATGATTGGTAGTCTTCCACGACACTGAATATCAAGTAAGGCTGCTGATGCGTCTAGTTCGAATTCAGCAGCATTGTAACTTGTGGTCGGATCGGCAATGTCTAGTAAGTGGTGTGGAACTCCATCCATTTCATCGCTGGTTACTTTTCCTGTCCCTAAGTCCAAACCCTTGTAGACTTGTCTAGAGTCAGCAGAAATAACTTCACCATCAAATTTTTTGGCGATTTCTATGGACAGGGAGGTCTTGCCTGACGAGGTGGGACCAACCACTGCTATTGCCTTTGGTTTGGTCATTGTTTTAAGTCTACCAGAAGTCAGAAGAGTCTGCAGTAAAATTCTAATATGTTACTATGTCGCCAAAATTATGAGTATAAATATAAAAGCAGATATGGGGCACGAATGTTGTGAAGGAGCTATATTAGCACCGCTAACAATTGGGGATACGGTACCGGAAGAAGTTAGTTTCCCAATTTATCAAGAGGGTGAATTTTCAGAGTTAGATTTTAAAACACTAAGAGGTAAATGGGTGGTACTACTTTTCTATCCCAAGGATTTCACATTTGTTTGCCCGACTGAATTGGGTGAAATGGCTACTTTGTATGAGCAGTTCACAAATGAAGGGGCTGAAGTAATATCGGTTTCGACTGACACAGTCGAGGTGCACAAAGCTTGGCACGACACTTCTCCGACTATCAAAACGATTAAGTACCCAATGGCCGCAGACCCGACTCATTATTTATCTGAACTCTTCGGGGTATTGGTTGAAGATGAAGGGGTTGCTAATAGAGGTACGTTTATTATTTCTCCAGAAGGGGTCATCAAGACACTGGAGATAAGTTGTGATGCTGTTGGACGAAGCGGAAAAGAAACTCTGCGAAAGTTTAAAGCAGCAAAATTTGTTGGAGAAAATCCAGCAAACGTTTGTCCTGCGAGTTGGGATGAGGGTGGAGATGTGCTTACTCCGGGTGCTGATTTGGTTGGGAAGATATAGGTGATGTAAGAAGCCGGCCCTGAAGGGGCCGGCTTTTTGGTGCCTCGAGAGGGAGTCGAAACTTACAGTTTCAGTACCCGTTTTGGATGGATTACTTCGTTCCTTATAATCCATCTCAAAACAGCTTCGACTCCCTCAACCAAAACAAAAACCAGACGCAAGGTCTGATTTCTTATTTCGGTGCCTCGAGAGGGAGTCGAACCCTCAAGCCTTGCGGCATACGATTTTGAGTCGTACGTGTATACCAATTCCACCATCGAGGCATTTAAGTGGTGAAAAAGAGTGTATCAGAAAAAAGCGAATAAGAAAACGATAATAGTCAGGTTTGTTTATCTGTGTATAACTCTAGTGTGTTAGAATTCAGGGATAGAGCTGACGTAGAGCTCGGAGGTAATATTACGGTTTTTAACTATGGCATTTCAGGGGGATTCAATATATTGGGTGGAGGTAGAGAAAGTGGTTCCAAACCCCTTTCAACCTCGACGAGAGTTTGATCAAAATAAACTGCAAGAACTAGCAGATTCTATTCGTATGTACGGGGTGATGCAGCCTCTAACAGTTACTCGGGCAGAAGTACAACGTGAAGATGGTACTTTTTATACAGAGTATGAATTAATCGCTGGAGAGAGGCGTCTACGAGCTAGTAAGCTAGCTGGTATTGCTCAGGTCCCGGTGATTATTCGCGAAGGACATCAGAGTGAACAAGAAAAGTTAGAATTAGCGATTATTGAGAATCTCCAAAGAGAAGATTTGAATGCTGTAGATAGAGCAATTGCTTTCAAACAATTGGCTGAATCTTTTGGTTTGTCTCATACTCAAGTTGCTCAGAAAGTTGGACGAAGTAGAGAATATGTATCTAACTCAATTCGTTTACTTGGACTACCTGACCACATGCTCGAATCACTGAAACATAGTGACATGATGGAAGGGCATGCCAGAACTCTTTTAATGCTTACTGATAGACCAGAAGAGCAAGAAGTGGTCTACAAAGAAATCCTCCTGAAGAAACTTTCAGTTAGAGAGGTGGAAAGGATTGTTAGGAAGATTGCGACAGATAAGGTTCGCAAAAAGAACCCAGGAGAATTTGATGCTCATTTGATTGAGTTAGAGAAGCAGTTCACAGAAAGTCTTGGAACCCGTGTGCAGATTCAAAAAACAGATTTCGGTGGCAAGCTAACAATCGACTATTTCTCAGATGATGATCTTGAGGTTATATTACGTCGCATCAAGGAAGAGGCCGAAGCACCAAATCAAGACCAACAAGAGACAGTCGAGAAGCTTTCTGAACATACTCCACTCGCAGTTAATATCGCTCCAGCTTCAGTTGCTTCAGAGGATAATATTATTCCAACTCCACCAACTCCAACACATTCGGTACCTGAAGAGGATGGGCACGAAATCAACCATGGCTTCGATGATTATGACGAGATTTATTCTGTACTCGATAACGAATCACCAGCTAATCCTGAAACTCACTCCAACGAATATGTCGAGCCTCAAAGTAATATTCCACAAACAGAACAGTCAAGTTACTCTCCTACTCAAGTAATAGACAAAAATAGGGAGGAGGAAAAACAAAAAGACGAAGACGACAGTAGTCTTTATTCAATCAACAGTTTTACAGTTTAGGTTCGTTGTCGAGAGCTATCTTGATACGCTTTCTGGCAAGGGAAGTTTTAGTGAAGTGAAGCCATTTTGGGCTTGGCTTTGCTGATTTTCGAGTCTCTATTTCTACTATGTCACCATTCCTTAGCTCAGTATCTAGCTGGACAAGTTTTCGGTTTACCTTTGCTCCTGAAGTATGATCTCCGACTTCAGAGTGGATTGCGTAAGCAAAGTCTATTGGGGTGGCTCCAACCGGCAAGTCAACCACGTCACCAATTGGAGTAAAGACAAAAATTCGGTTTGAAAAGAAATCAGACTCTGCGTCTTCCAAAAACTCGCTGGTAGGGTGTTCTGATTCAGTATTATAAGTTTGGCCAATTTGGGAAATCCAGCGGGGAATTTTTTTATAGTGAGGAGTCTTAGCTGTTTCTTCTAGGTTCTCTTCCAATTCAGTCTTCCTCCTAGAGAAAGGTTTAAAAAGACCGGGAACCAGACTAGAAAAACGAGAAGGCTCTTTTTGTTTATCGCTAACTACTGGTTGTTTATAGAAAACGTGTGAAGCTACACCAAACTCAGCTTCTCTGTGCATTTGTTGGGTACGGATTTGTATTTCAAGAATCACTCCGTTGTGCGTGGTAACTGTGGTGTGAAGGGACTGATAACCATTGGGTTTAGGAAAAGCGATATAGTCTTTTACTCGTTTAGGTAGTGGTCTCCAGAGTTCGTGAATAATACCGAGAGTTCTATAGCAATCGTCAACACTATTGACTACGATTCGCATCGCTAGTAGGTCATAGATGACGTCGATATCCCATTCCTTGCGAGTAAGTTTGTTGTATAAACTATACATCCCTTTGACCCGATAAGAAGTTTGAAAATTAATTAACCCAACATCAGCAAGTCTTTTTTGAAGAACTTTACGTTCTCTTTCCAGCATCTCCTTGGCGTTACCAAAGCGACGAGAAAGTGATTCAGAAACGCGTAGTGCTTCTTCTGGATAGACATATGGGAAGGCTAGGTCTTCAAGTTCTTTGCGAAGCTTACCCATCCCGAGTCTGTGAGCGACCGGTACATATATCTCTAGAGTCTCACGAGCAATTCGGAGTTGTTTTTCTGCTGGTACGTGGTTTAGGGTTTCTAGGTTGTGTAGCCTGTCGACTAGCTTGATGATTAGAACCCTGATGTCTTGGCTCGTGGCAACAAAAAGCTTACGAAGACTCTCGTTGTGTCTGTCGGTCCCGTAATAACGTACCGAACTTAGTTTGGTTACACCTTCAACTAGGAATAAGATTTCCTCACCAAATTCTCTTTTAATATCCTCAGATGTCACGGGCGTATCTTCTATCGTGTCATGTAGGAGTCCGGCGCTAATGGTCCTTGGTCCCATACTCATGGCGGCCAGTTTGTAACCAACTGCCGCTGTGTGAATCATGTACGGGTCACCAGAATAACGCTTATGATCTTTGTGTGCTTCGGCAGCGTAATCATAAGCTTTTTTAACCAACTTCCGATCTTCATCGGTTGGGTTATTTAGTAGAGCAATAATTTCATCAGCTGTATGCATTCTTGTATTCTAGAGACAGAATTGAATATTGACAAGTAACAGCTTTAATTCTGGATTTATTTTTGTTTTAAGAGATCGATAGCGTCTTCTAGGGTTAGTTTTTCTGTAGTGATGCTGTCAGGGATGCCAATCCTCTTAAAACCTTTTTTTAGATAACGTCCTGATTTTGACTCAAATACATTAATGAGTTTTCTGGTCTTCGGGTTAACGCCTAGTTCCTTGATGAGTTTCTCACCTTTCCGCAGAGTTTTTGGTTCAGCTAGAATTTCCATTGCCCTAGCAAAAGTTATTTCGTATGGATTATCTTTTGGGTCCTTAAGGGAACGGAAGTCACCGGCATGCGCGATGTATGGACCGAATTGTCCTGAATTAGCCATGACCGGTTCACCGGTTTTAGGGTGTGAGCCAAGTTCACGGGGAAGTAGTAGGTATTTAACTGCATCCTCTAAGGTCACATCCTCAGGTTTAACATCAGCTGGCAGAGTGGCTCTTCTTGGTTTTTCAGCTTTCTTACCTTTAACTTTTTCCGGAGTTTCTCCGAGTTGAACATATGGTCCAAAACGACCGTTCATTACAAAAATAGGTTCGCCAGTTTCTGGATGGTTTCCAATTGGTTCGTCAGGTTTTACTTCAGCACCATCGATAAGTCGAGCTCCATCACAATCTGGGAATTTTGAGCAAGAGAGAAACGTTCCGTTTCTTCCTAGTTTTTTTACCATGCCAGCTCCGCATACAGGGCAGGGGAATTCTTTCGGACCGTCTCCCAAAGTGGTTAATTTTTCTATATCTTCTTTTGCGTCGACCGCCTTCTTGAATGGTGTGTATAGGTCAGTCAAGGTCTTCTTGTAGGTTCGCTCACCGGTTGCTATTTCGTCAAGTTCATTTTCCATCTCACTAGTGAAGTCGTCACCAATATATTCAGCGAAGTGTTTCTCAAGGAATGAAGAAACCACATCCCCAGTGTCAGTCGGAATTAGGGTTCTTCCTTCTTTTGCTACATAACCACGCTGAACAATAGTATTCATAATCGACGCGTAGGTAGAAGGTCGGCCGATCCCTCTTTTTTCGAGTTCCTTGATTAGTCCCGCTTCCGTATATCGGTTTGGTGGTTGAGTTTGTTTTGCTTCTACCTCAACTTCCTTGCACTTGAGAATGTTTCCTTCAGATAGTTTTGGTACCTCGGTATCCTCTCCACGGGCTCTGAAGTCAACCTTTAACCAGCCATCAAAAATAACTCTAGAACCATTAACACTAAAGTCGGGAATCTCTTCTTTTGCGTTTGTTACGTTGGTCAATAACTTCGTACGTTTCAAAGTCGCGTCTGCCATTTGTGAGGCGACCGCGCGCTCCCAAATTAATTCATATAATGCTTTTTGGTCGGCTGTTGTACCAGCACTAAGTTTTGTGAATGTAGTTGGTCTAACTGCTTCGTGAGCTTCCTGAGCTGACTTACTTTTTGATTTAAAGGTTCTTGGTGAAACGTAATTTTTTCCGTGCTCCTTTGTAATGTAGGCAAGGATTTGTTTTTGAGCTTGGGAACTTAGGGTCGGACTATCTGTACGCATGTAGGTAATGTGTCCTGCTTCGTACAGTTTTTGCGCCGCGCCCATGGTGCGAGAGGGTGTAAAGCCTAGTCGAGTTGAAGCAGTCTGTTGGAGAGTAGAGGTTGTGAAGGGAGGGCGCGGCGCTCGCTTCGCTTCGCTTTCTTTAATTGATTTGATTTCCCAATCATGGCTTTCTCCGATTTCTTTAATTCGATTAGCCTCTTTTTCATTGTCAGGTTCAGTCGTGCAGACAAAAGGCAAAACATCCTTACTTTCCTTGAGTTGAGCAGTTAAGACAAAATAATCATCAGGAACGAAGGCTCGAATTTCTCTTTCTCTTTCCATAACAATCCTTAATGCCGGAGACTGAACTCGACCAGCCGAAAGACCGTAGCGAACTTTTTTCCAAATTAATCCTGAGAGTTCGTAACCAACTAAACGGTCAAGCACTCGGCGAGCCTCTTGAGCTTCCTTGAGGTTAATATCAATATCTCTTGGATGTTCAATTGCTTCAAGAATCGCATCCTTAGTAATTTCGTTGAAGGCTACTCGCTTAAGGTTTTTATTTTGCTTTTTAATCATCTCGGCGACGTGCCAAGCAATAGCTTCTCCTTCACGGTCGGGGTCAGCTGCAAGGATTACCTCGTCAGATTTTTTTGCAGCTGATTGTAATCCTTCTATGACTTTTTCTTTTCCAGGGGAGATTATGTAACGAGGAATAAAGCCACCTTCGATATCGACAGCGTCTTTGTTTGTCTTAGGTAAGTCACGAATATGTCCAATTGAAGACATAACCTTATAACCTTTACCTAAATATTTTTCGATGGTTTTTGCCTTGGCTGGCGACTCCACGATGACGAGGGTTTGTTTTGACATAATATTATGTGAGTAACAAATACTAGGGTTCAGTAAATCTGTCAAATACTAATTTTTATAACTTATAGAGAATTTCGGTATACATTTTGGTTCGATGAGATAAGTCCGTTGATTTCCATTAGCATAAGAAGTTGAGTACTTTCGTGAACAGGTAAGTCTATTTTGCGAATTAATTCATCTCGATGTGTCGGCTCATGTAACAAATTAATTACCAGTTGCTCAGCTGGGGATAAGGTTAGTTTTTGTTGAGTTGGGGCAGTGTCGTTTTCTTCAATTCCAAGTGCATCCAGAATGTCTTTACTTGAAGTAACTGGCGTTGCTCCAAGTTTTAAAAATTGATGGACTCCTTTGCTGTTTGAGGAAAAAATACTCCCTGGTACAACCAGGAGGTCTCGATTGTAGTCAGTTGCCATTCTGGCTGTGATAAGGGTTCCAGATTTCTCGGCTGCTTCTATGAGTAAGGTGGCTTGGCTAATTCCAGCAACCAGTCTGTTTCTTTGTGGAAATGACCAGTTGGTTGCTTGAAAATCTGGGTCGAATTCTGAGAGAAGTCCACCCCCAGCTTCTAGAATCCGATAAGCAAGTTTTTTGTGAGTGGCAGGGTATAATCGCTGATCGCTGAGTCCACCTCCAGGTATGGCCAACGTGTATAGATTGTTTTTTAAAGCTGATTCATGAGCTAGTGAATCTACACCAAGTGCCATACCAGATACGATTCCAATCGGGTAGTTTTTGAGCCCACCAACTAATTCTTCAATGACTTGCTTACCGTATGAAGTGTATTTTCGTGAACCAACAATAGATAAAAGTTTAAGTTCAGGAGAAGGAAGGTGCCCTCTGTAATTCAGAGATTTTGGAGACTGGGGGATTTCCCGTAAGCCTACGGGAAATCCCCCAGCCGGCAGAACTTCAATCGGAAAGTGCATATAAGCAAAATTCTAACACGCTACGAAAATAGCTTGACAAAATACTTAATACATGTATAATATTAAATAAACCTAGAGACTGAAGAGAAGCGCTGGGTTACTTCTTCGCTACACAATAACGTAGCGATACAGTCCTCTCCATGAGGAAATAGGCTGTGACTATTTGCCAGCCAAATGTCGAGAGATATGACTAGGAGACCGTTAACCCTAAATGACGCATCCGTGATTATCTTCGATTCCAAAACGAGCGTAGCCTTCCTGATTAAGTAAATTATTATTTAAAAAGGACTGAAGCGGAATGACTTACAAAAGTCGCCATCCTCTGCGCACTCGGTGGCCGTTATTTCCAAGTTAGATACTTTTTATCTCCCGTTGGTTTGGCGGGTTACATCCAAACAAGACGACCCTCCCATCGAGTTGAGGGTTGCACCAAGGTCCGGTGAGAATTATTCTCCCGGCCTTTTTTATTTACATCAACAGACAGACTCCAAGTTTCCTTGTCGCGTGCTAATATTATTGAATAAAGATACTTTTCTATGCAGGGAAACTTAAACTCAAATACAGAGAACTACTTAACAAAGAATTCTATTGGTGTACCAGAATACAAACCCAAGGATGAATTTTTTAAAGAAAAGGATTTTAGTGACAAAAAGCCATCTGGCTACAAGCGAGAAAAAGTCAGTGTGAATGATGCGCTTGAGGAATTGGAAGATGAGTCACCTCTTGAATTAAATGATTTCGATGACGGTTTGACCGATGAGGAGTTTAAGTTTTCTTTGGAGCGTGAGCTTGAGAAACAATTATCGGAAAATGATTCCTCTAGCGAAATGCCAAACGGACACTTTCAAGATGCGCTTAAAAATGCTCTGGAGAAAGAAAAAGTCGAGAATGAACCAAAGGAGAAAGAAACTCCAGAAGACAATACTGACGAGAACGAGAACGAGAACGAGAACGTGAACGAAGTTCTTGGTGGGGCTACAAATGACGAGACCGAGGTTGTGCCAGTAGAGGGGACCTTGGAAGGAGAGCTTGTATCTGCTGATATTGAATCACTGTCTGAACAAAGTCCTCAAAGTCCTGAGCGAGAAGAATACTTGCGTTTGAAACAGGAGTTTAAACAAACTCAAAAAAAATACTTGGATGCCGTCGCTGAAGATTACACTACTCGTGATCATGTGAGTAAGCTTCTTGGTATCGGTCGTCATAATATGAGTGACTCGACAAAAGAGGCTCACGATAGGTATTTGTCTGCTAATCGTGCTTTCTATGAATATTCACGTGACAGTGAAAGTTTTAGAGTAATAGCTGAAAGGGCTGAGCGCATGAATAGAGTAAACCATCATGATGCTGAGAGCTTTTCAATTGAACCTTCTTTGGTTGGCCGACATATACTTAATACGGCAGAGAAGCGTCTTAAACTACAGACCTCAAGGCTGATGCCAGAAAGATTGTCTCAGACACTAGGTCGTGTTTCTGGACTTATAAAAAATCATCCAAGAATTGCGATTACTGCAGGAGTCGTGGCACTGGGAGTAGGCGGTGCCGTAGCAGGAGCAGGAGCTGTTGGCCTGTATGCAGGTAAGGTCGGACTAGGTTTTGCTACTAGATATGGTGGTAGCATGATAGCCAACAAAACTTTGTTGCAAAATAAAGAAAGTAAACTGAAAGAAATAACTGACCAAGCTATAGGTGTTTTAGGTCAGATGGACGAAGAAACTTTAGAGAGATATGAAGAGGAAATTTTACGTGCAAGTAATACTGTTCAAAAAACTAAAACCGGTATTAAAATAGCTTCTCGAATGGCTGGTATCGGTGTTGCTGGTGCGGCATTTTCTCCAGAAATTAATGATTTCCTTACAGACGCTCCAGACAATCTACCAACAGGAGACGGTGGGGCCGGATTAGGTTTGGTCCCTCCTGAAGCGCCCGTTAATCCGACCGACGTGATTCCGGAATCACCAGTTGTCCCAGAAGGGCAAAGTACAGAGTTGCCAGTACAGGAAAAAGCTCCACTTTCAGAAGTAGCAAAAGGTTGGGTTGAAAGTGAATCAATGCAAACTCCGTCATCAGTTGAGATGGAAATACTCCATGACGTAAAAGAGGGCGATACTTTGTCAAAAGTTGTTTTTGATGAAGTCGAAAAAAGACTTACCGCGGGTTCTGCAAGCTTGCCAGATCGGGCAATGGGAAACGGTGGGCTAATGAGTTTCATGTTGGAAAAGTTTCCCGAATTTAGTAATGGGACCGATATTTCTCCAACCTTAAGTCCAGAACAATGGCAAAGACTGGGTGTTAGTAGCGGTAATCCGCACATGATTTTTTATGACAATGATGTGGTAAATGTTGATGCAATAATAAAAATCATGGAGGGACAGCCGGTCAAAGAAGTGCTTGATAGTTTGCCTGAATTAGAAAACGCAAGTCAGATAAGTGAGTCTACTAGTATGTTCTCTGGCAATGAAAATAATTTGACTTTAGAAGAAGCGGAAGAATTTGCTCCTAAATATGCTTCTGATCAAATAATTGATGCTCCAAAGAGTTTTGAGGTTAGTTCGGAGCCAGAGCCTGTAATTCCTCTAGAAGCATCTCCTGAGCCAGAAGCTGTTCCTTCTGTTGAGTCTCCAGTCTCTAACGAAGTGATTCATGACTTGCCTACTTCGCAGGAATCTATTAATGAAAGCTCTGAGTATGGTCCGTACGAAACCAATGATGTAGATAACGCATCTGTAGAATCTGCTTTTGAGGATTTTGATAATGCTGGATATTTTGTCGGAGAATACTATCAAGGCATGACTCATACCTTTGACGGAGAGACAGGTTTACTGACTTTACTTAGTGATACGATTAAGGAGGGTCTGTATCAGAGAGGAGATCTGGCACCCCCGATGAGATTGGTTAGTGGTGACAATGACTTCCTCGGAGATATAGATGGATATCTGTATCAAGGATTGCTCGAACTATCAGGAGGTGTAGCGAGTAGCGATTATGTGTTTTTCCCAGAAGGAACGGTTTTGAATCCTGAAGACTGGGAGGTTTTTGGTATTACCAGCGATAACCCAATGAAGCCAAACGCTGGTGATGAGTTCGAGGTAGGAAAATTTTTAGAGTTTATGCTAGGTGGTAATAACGAAGTTTTGTTAAATAACGAGTAAGTATTATGTCTGAAGATACTAGTGAAATAACTTTGGGAGATTTACTTGGTGTTGAAAAAATACCAGAAGATCAAAGAGACGCTTTTTTGGCAAGGGTCGGGAATCTTCTTATTGATTCTTCAGTTGCAAGACTACTCGTTTCACTCGATGATGGTCAGGTGAATAAGCTTGAAATGTATCTTGAGAATGTCTCTCCAGAAGATGATGTTTTTGCTTATCTTTTACGTACTTATCCAGACTTTCAACCAATTGTAGAAAAAGAAATAGCCGCCTTGCACTTTGAGGCTTCTGAAATATTTGGAAGTTAATTGCCTAATTCTAACTGTAAGCTTGGGTAGTTTCGTGTATAATCAAACCCATTATGTTGGATATTAAATTCATTCGGGAAAATTTAGACGTTGTAAAAATGGCTGTCGCCAAGAAAAAGATGACAGTCGATTTGGATAAATTAATAAAAGTTGACGATTCTCGTCGAGAAGTAATGTCGCGACTGGAGACTAAAAGAGCGGAGCAAAACAAAGTCTCTGATGGTATCCCATCGGCGACAGACCAAATGACACGAGAGAATTTGATTGCTGAAATGCAGACTTTAAAAGCTGAAATTCAGAAGGATGAAGAAGCCTTGCGTTCTATAATGGAAGAGTGGCAAGCTCTAATGTTGCAGGTGCCAAACATCCCCGACATGTCAGTTCCGGATGGAAATAGCGATGCAGACAATGAAGAGATTAAAACTTGGGGAGAAAAAAATCATTTTAATTTTGAACCAAAAGACCACGTTGAGTTGATGAATAAGCATGGAATGGTTGATTTTGAACGTGGTTCAAAGGTGCATGGTTTTCGAGGTTATTATCTTTTAGGTGATGGCGCCAGACTGTCTTGGGCGATTTGGAATTATGCTAATGACTTCTTCCAAGATAAAGGTTTTGTTCCGGTTCTTCCTCCTTCGATAGTTAGAAAAGCAAATCTATACGGAACAGGACACTTGCCGAATGAGGCCGATGATGTGTACAAGACTCAAGACGAAGATTATTTGATTGGAACTAGTGAAGTTTCAGTGATGGGTTATTACTCAGATGAAATTATCGACAAGAGTTTATTTCCGGTAAAGTTTTTGGGATTTTCTCCATGCTACAGACGTGAAGCTGGTAGTCACGGGAAGGATACACGTGGACTTATTAGAGTGCATGAGTTCTACAAGTTAGAGCAAGTAATGCTTTGTGAAGCTTCTCATCAGGTAAGCGTAGAGTTTCATGAATGGCTCAATAGAAACACAGAAGAATTTATTGAATCACTCGGAATTCCATATCGAACAGTTTTGAATTGTGGCGGAGACTTAGGTCAGGGGCAAGTGAAGAAATATGATATTGAACTCTGGGTTCCAGGAGAAAAGACTTATCGAGAGATTAGCTCGGCATCGTATTTCCATGACTTTCAAACTAGGCGATTTAATATTCGCTATCGAGAAGAAGATGGAAAAATAAGGTATGCGCACTCATTAAACTGTACCGCTATTCCAACTCCGCGTATTCTCGTCTCCCTAATGGAAAACTTCCAGCAGGCAGATGGCACTATTAAGATTCCGGAAGTGCTCCAAAAGTACTTCGGCAAGGAACAAATTGGGTAGGAGGATAATGAGCGCCGGCCGAAGGCCGGCGCTCATTTATGCTACGATACAAGCATGAAAAATAGACGTAGACTGATTGATGCAGATACATTGGTTTTGCTTAAGCAAATCGGTATTGGTTTGTTAGTGATTGGAGTTGTGGCTCTTGTTTTTAGTGCTATTTGGTATGGTACTCGTTTGTCTGTTCTTACGATTTCTTCAGTGCATATTGAAGGAGGCGAAACAGTTAGACATGACATAGTAAGAGAAAAGGTGGAAGGAAGGTTGGAGGGTACATATTTGGGTTTAATCCCCAAACGGTTTGCTTGGTTGTATCCCAAAGAAGAAATTACTGAGACAGTAAACAGCATAGAGAGGCTTCACAACGTAAAGGTGGTTAGGAAAAGGAGGACTGAGATATTTGTCACTTTTGATGAATATAGACCTCGGGCCCTTTGGTGTAAGAGTGTCGAAGGAGAAGAGTGCTTATTTGTTGATACGACCGGCTATGCTTTTGGAAGTGCTCCAAAACTTTCTGGCGGTAGTTTTTTGCGTTTTGTAAAAAACGGAGAAGAAGCCGAGGTAGGTAATCAGCTGGCTAGTCAGGCCGAGTTTGATTCTTTGTTGATGCTGGCAGATTTGTTGGCTGGGCATGACTGGTACGTATCTCACATTGAACTTGATCAGGTTGGAGATGTGTTTATAAAAATAGTAGGTGGAGGAGAGTTGAAGGTGGTGGCTTCAGAATCGCCAGAGAAAATTCTAGAAAACCTACTGACTGTTTTAGCCTCTGAGGATTTTTCTCATATTAAACCCGGTAACTTTCAGTATATTGACTTACGTTTTGGAAATAAGGTCTTTGTAAATGAAGAAATCGCCGTTCCCGAAGAGGAAACGGCGATCGAAAGCGCTAGTTCAACTATTGAAGATATCACCTCCGATAATTAAAAGAACCTTTCGCAGTAATGGCAGACAATATCATACAGTTTGTCAACGCTATGTCTAAGAATCGAAAATGTGTTTTTGGCAAGAAAATTCATACACGAGACAAGGAACATTAAGCCGAAAACTATTGCCAAGCTGATTCCAACAAACATAGAAATGTTTGCGAGGAAGGTTGGTATAGACTCACGGTGGAGTATAGTGGTTGAAATAATTGCTATCGGTATAACGCTAAGAAAAAGACTGGCTCCAGCCACGGAAAGACACTTAACCAACCAATGAACTTCATCATTTTGCACGGTACTTCTCCTTGCAATTGTGAACACCTCTTGTAAAGTACAACGAATATGAATTTTTGGAAAGACTTACCCAAACCAATATTTACCCTTGCTCCAATGGCGGATGTTACTGACGCGCCTTTTCGTCGGATGATAGCAAAGTATAGTGCGCACGAACGCAAAGACGGCACTATCGGCGGACCAGACGTAATGTGGACTGAGTTTGTGGCAGGAGATGGGCTAGTGCGAGCTACTCCAGAAGGAAAGAAACTCCTAATGGCTGATTTGATGTATTCCGAGGAAGAGCGTCCAGTTGTGGCTCAGCTTTTTACTAGTAATCCTGAACACATGGAAAAGGCAGCGCGTCTGTGTCTTGAACTTGGTTTTGATGGGGTGGATATAAATATGGGTTGTCCAGATCGCTCAATCGAAAAACAAGGTTGTGGTTCGGCCATGATAAAAAACCCGGAGAATGCAAGGGAAATTATACGAGCTGCCAAACGTGGAACGAAGATGAATGAAGAGGGAGGTATTCCGGTTTCTGTTAAGACTAGAATAGGCTACAATCACGATCAATTAGATGAGTGGTTGCCGGCGATTCTTTCAGAATCGCCAGCCGTGGTCACAGTCCACGCTCGCACCAGAAAAGAAATGAGTAAAGTTCCAGCAGATTGGAGTCGAGTAAAAAGGGCTGTCGAGATAAGAAATAAACTTGGTTCAGAAACATTAATTTTGGGTAACGGAGACGCTTTGTCACTAGATGACGCTAAGGCTAAGGTAGAAGCAACAGGAGCAGACGGGGTAATGCTTGGTCGAGCAATTTTCGGAAATCCTTGGCTCTTTCATCCGACTAAAGATATCTCAAACATTCCTTTAGAAGAAAGGCTTCGAGTGATGGTAGAACACACAAAACTTTTTGTTGAGCTTTTACCTTTTAAGAATTTTGCAGTCATGAAAAAGCACTACAAGGCTTATGTAAACTCCTTTGCTGGCGCTAGCGAATTAAGAGCTTTGTTGATGGAAAAGAATTCTCCAGAAGAAATAGAAAAGGAAGTGGAGATGTTTTTGTCTAAGCAAGGTTAGGGATACTACTGTGTATAGAAGCGGTACCAAATTAATCAGTCGCTGATACACTAGAAGTAATGAGTGAGATTTTACACGCCAATATATTTTTTGTAATTGCAAGTATCGCAACAATAGTATTTTGCATTTTAACCTGCATAATCCTATTTCACGTCCTGAAGATTGTAAAAAGTCTACGGACAATAATTGAAAGAATTGAAGCTGGTAGTGAGGTTATTGCAAACGATGTGGCAAACGTAAGAGAGTTGATAGCAAACGGTGGGATGCTTTCTAGATTTTTTCAGTTTATAATGGGAGCAACTCGCACTAAGAAACGTTCAAGCAAGCGAGCTTCTTCAAAAGTTTAATTTATATTTTATGGCACAAAAAAAGAAAAAGGCAGAAATGTCATCAACACAAAAGATTGGGATAGGAGTTGGTCTGACTGCAGCAGCAGTTGCCGCCGCTGGAACATATTTTTTGTATGGAAGCAAAAGCGCAGCTAAGAATCGAAAGGCGGTGAAGAGCTGGGCTCTAAAGGCAAAAGCAGAAGTACTTGAGAAGCTTGAGGATGCAAAGGAGATGACTCAAGAAGAGTATGAAGAAGTAATCAATGCTGTAGCTGGAGCATATGCAGGACTAAAAACTGCTTCAAAAGTAGACATTAAGGCTTTCAAGGATGAAATGAAGGATCATTGGAAGGCTATTGAAAAATCTGCCGCACCGATGAAAAAAACAGCTAAAAAGACAGTAAAGAAAGCAGTAAAAAAGGCAACAGTAGCAAAGAAGACAGTAAAAAAAGCTGCAAAAAAGACAACAAAGAAGTAATTTCGTTATACACGGAAATCAATAAAGCGCGCCAATGAGGCGCGCTTTATTCTGTATCATATAAGTATGAAGACTCTTTTTCTGTCTGCTTTTATATTAGTGTCAATTTTTTCGTTAGTGAATTTTTCTAATTCAACTGTGTCTGCAGAGTCTGAGACTAATAGTTTGGAACTTAGAGTTTTGACTCAACCATCAATTCAAATCGATGTTGATTCTTACGTGGTGTTTGATATTGAAACTGGAGAAATTATTTTAAGTCAGAATCCTGATAAAGAATTACCAATCGCTTCCATAACCAAACTCTTTACAGCCAAAAAACTTCTTGAGACAGATTTTAACCAAAAGATAACCATCACCAGAGAAGATGTGGAGACAGAGGGTCGAGCAGGAAAGTTGTCTGCTGGAGAGGAGTACGAAGCTAAAGAGTTAATATTCCCTCTACTTTTAGAATCATCGAATGACGCAGCGACAGCAATAGAAAGAAATATCGGGAAAATTACTCTAGCGGATAAGACTTTATTTGATGGATCTGGATTATCATCAAGAAATAAATCTACCGCCAAAGAACTTTCTAGTGAGGTTAGAGATATTTATAAAAATCTCCCATATATTTTCGATGTTACTACACTTAAGCAATATGTTTCAGACAAAAATGGTTGGGTCAATAATTCTCCAGTCCGAGACTTGGAAGGTTACAAGGGTGGTAAACATGGCTTTACCTATGAAGCTAATCGAACTCTAGTAGCGGTCTTTTCAGAGAAAAAGCTGGATAATAGAGAGTTGGGATACGTACTTCTTGGAAGCGACGACTTACGTTCTGATGTTATAAAATTACGCTCTTTGGTGGAAGATTCGGTCCGCTTAGAATAATTTGCTATACTACTGACCATGTCTATTACTGGAGCTCTGTATCGCAAATATCGACCAAAAGATTTTTCTGATGTTAAAGACCAAGCACATATTGTTACTGTTCTAGAGGGTGCTATTAAAAAAGGAGAGATTCCTCACGCATTGCTTTTTTCAGGAACGAGAGGAACAGGTAAGACTACTTTGGCTCGGATTTTCGCCAAAGCAATTGGTACATCTGATTTAGATATGTATGAAATCGATGCTGCGTCTAATCGTGGTATTGATGATGTGCGCGAGCTCAAGGAAGCTGTTCATACGCTTCCGTATGAATCAAAACAAAAGGTTTATATTATTGATGAGGTTCACATGCTCACTAAGGAAGCATTCAACGCGCTTTTAAAGACCTTAGAAGAACCGCCAGAGCACGTAGTTTTTATTCTTGCTACAACTGAAGAAGAAAAGCTTTTAGATACAATTTTATCTCGTTGTCAGGTATTCAGAATGCATTCTCCGTCACGAGCTGTTTTGGCTGAAACTGTAACTGAAGTAGCAAAGAAAGAAGGTTTCAAGTTGAGTCCAGACGCAGCAGATTTGATTGCGATTGCTGCTGACGGTTCGTTTCGTGATGCTCTTGGCGTAACTCAAAAGGTCATAATGGCCTCTGGCGATAAGATAGGCGATGCCGATGAGGTTGCTGCAATTATCGGTGCTCCTAAGGTGGCAATTATCCATAAGCTACTTGAAGGTCTCCATACAAAGAACCGCGAGAAGGCGCTCGAAGCTGTAGCTGAAGCCGTAGAAGCTGGAGTAAATATGAAGTTGTTTGCGAGGGTTCTTCTTGAACATGTTCGTGCTGTCATGTTGTTGCGTAATCTGCCATCTAAAAAAGAAGTTATCTTAGGAGCCTTTGGTACTGAGACGCAAGCCAAAATTGAATCTTACGCTGGAGAGGTTTCACCCTTGAATTCGCATCTCTTACTCAACTTGATAAAAGCAACTGAGTTAGTGTCACGTTCTCCTATACCACAGGCACCGTTAGAAATTGCCATTATTGAAATAACTGAAGAATAGTCCATGGAAATTTATTTGGTCAGACATGGTGAAACTGGTGGTAATGTTGCGAAAAGGCATCAGGCTGAACATACTTCTATTACCAAACTTGGAAGAGAGCAGGCTAAACAGGCAGCGCTGAAGATTAAAGAAATCAACCCGACTCACTTATTAACCAGCAATCTTGTTAGGGCGGTAGAGACAGCGGGTATTATTGGTGAGGTTTGCGGTATGGTGCCGGAAACAACTGGAAACTTCATCGAGCTAGCAAGACCTAATCACATCTATGGACGACATCATCACAGTATTCAATCCCTTTGGTACTACGCCTTGTGGTACTTCGGGAGAGATACTGGAGAAAGTGACGGGGGAGAGTCGTATCTTTCCTTGAGACGAAGAATCCGGTTGGCCCAGAAAGAGATAGAGTCTTATCCATCTGATGCTAGGTTGGTTATAGTTTCACACTCAGTCTTCATAAATATGTTTGTTGCCCATCTTTGTAGCGGTAGACACCTGACACCTTGGCGAGCCATGAAGATATTTTCTGGAATGCTCAAAATGCCAAATGGTCACATAACAAAAATTTCTTTTAATCCAGAGGCTAGTAAAAAAACATGTGCTTGGGAGAAAGCTGAATAGGGAGCTTGAATCTTTGCTAGATTCTGGCAGTATAGTGCGACCAGGGAAGTGACGATTGGGGCGGAAGCAAAGCTTCCGCCCCAAAAAAGATTCTTTGCCGGATCGTCTAATGGTAGGACTGCGGTTTCTGGTACCGTCTATCGGGGTTCGAGTCCCTGTCCGGCAGCATAATTTAGTTTGACCCCAATGCGCATGCATTGGGGTCTTACTAAATTACCTGACTACAGGGACTCGAACCGAGACGGCGCGAAGCCCGACGAAATGAAATGGAGTCGGAGCCGTCGAGTGGGGGTCGAGGGAGTGAGATATTTTGAGTTCAAAGAACGAAAAAAATATCCACGAGAGTGACCGATTCCCTGTCCGGCAGCAAGCATGTGAGACAGACCGAGGTCTCCAAAATAGCATTATATAGCAACGTACATTTAGAACCCTTCATGAGCACGAACATTCGTGATTTTCAGTGAAAATAGGATAAGTTTATTTCAAGCCATATTATCGGTTCGTGTTCTTGTTCGGTCAAATTACATGATTCAATAATTTGTTATACTTACACATATGAAATTACTAGCAGAAATTAGTGAAGGTTCTCTTGGGTTAACTCAAGAATATGAACAGTTGGGGTCTCAGTACCAACTTCGTAAGAGTGCACGAGTTGTTTTGTTGAACAAAGAAGGTAACATGGCAACACAGTATTTGAATACATATACATATCACAAATTACCGGGAGGTGGAGTTGATGCTGGAGAATCAATAGAGGAAGCACTAAAGCGTGAAGTGCGAGAAGAAGTCGGATGCGATTGTGAGATTGTCCGACCGGTTGGTATAACTATCGAGTACCGAAACAAATACCAACTACTTCATATCTCATACTGCTATGTTGCAAATGTGGTTGGTGAAATCGGACAGTCAGCTCTAGAAGAAGCAGAGATAGAGGAGGGGCAAGAGACATTATGGCT
>JACKGI010000005.1 GCA_020632015.1 Candidatus Nomurabacteria bacterium
TGAAATCATTCCAGTTTGAAAGTAAAATCGATGAAAATCTTTCACTTGTGATACCAGATTTAAGTTGCGCCTCAGAGATCTTTGACCTTATCGACAAGGATAGAGGACATCTACGCACTTGGCTTCCTTGGGTCGACAATACTCACACTGTTGACGATACCAGAGCAAATCTTGTTGAAAGAATAAAAAGTTTTAAAAAGAAGGAACAGGCACCTTTTTACGGAACCTTCAAGGGCGAGTTTATTGCCTCTGTTGGATTTGTCGTCATCATTGATGGTGAGGGGGAGATTGGCTACTGGCTACTTTCAGAGTATTCGGGTAGAGGCTTCATGACTACTTATGTTAAAGCATGTATAAATTACGGCTTTAATGAGCTTGGGCTGGATAGGGTGATAATAAAATGTGCTGAAGGAAACAATAAAAGCGCAGCAATTCCCATAAGACTAGGCTTTACTCTGAGTGAAAGAAAAGAGGTCGAGCGAGTAAGGAATGGCAAAAGCCGACCGGTTAAGATTTTTACTCTTGATAAAGGAGACTGGACACAATAGCCAGTGACCCGCCCACAGAATTTTCTGTGGGCGGTTTTTCTTTGTCTAGATTAATCTAAAACTAGAGAAGTTTAATTATTGTGATAGTATCTAAAAAGAAATTTTGCTGAGGAGGCATAGCTATGTTCACTATAATAGAAGAAGAGGGTGCACCCTTGGTGCTCAAAGAAACTTTTATCGCGTGGGTTGAAGGGAGTGTTGGCTCAAACCAGTACCGAAATGTATATGTCCGAAAGGATATGTATAGAACTCGGCACGATGTAATAGATGACGGTGATTTGGCTTGTGCCTTGTATGTGTCATCGATGTTACATTCATTCAATTTGATTAATGGTGGTATTCATACCACAGTTTCATTAACCGAGAAGGATATGGTTGAGTCTGGTTGGGTTAGAGTCCCAAAGCCGGTAAGTAGCTGTGTTGTTGTCTGGGATGAGAAAATCGGCGATGATGGCACATCTCATCGACACATAGGTATCTGCCTGAATCGAAAAATGGCAGTTAGTAATTGTCCGGTTTCCAAGTCACCACAAAAACATGGGATACATGATTTGCTGGACCACGAAGGACGAAGGCGTAAAGTTTTGACTTATTACGCACATCGCGAGTTGGTCAACAGATTTTGATCTATCCATTCATATGCCGTCCATAGGTTACTCTCTGGACGGTTTTTCTATATTAAATTGCTATACTGTATCAATGGAAACATATAATTGGTATTCAACCCTTATTTAGCCTGAATGGGCCCCGCCAGCTTGGCTTTTTGGTCCTGTCTGGAGCGTACTATATCTGATAATTGCAATATCTTTTGGGTTTGTTGCGTATAAGTATTTTAGAGGGGCAATACCATTTTTGGTGTTACTACCATTCATATTGAATTTAATTTTCAATTTTGCGTTCACTCCATTACAATTTGGACTTCAAAACAACTTACTTGCTTCCATAGATATCTTATTAGTGCTTGGCACTATGGTTTGGGCGGGTATTGTGGTCTACCCATATTTTCCTTGGGTAGTGTACGTGAACATACCCTACTTACTTTGGGTCTCTTTTGCTTCAGTACTTCAGTTAACAATTACTTATTTAAATTTATAATATGACCTTTCTTCAGGCGTTCTACTTATACCTAATGACCATACCGGCCTTCTTCATAATTGACATGATTTGGCTGGGCACTTTGGCAACAAAGTTTTACCAATCACAAATTGGTTTTTTGTTAGGTCCAGTTAATTGGGTAGCGGCAATTGTCTTCTACCTGATTTATATTGTGGGAATAATTATTTTTGCCGTAAATCCCGCTCTTGAAGCTGGCTCTCTTGGTAAAGCCATCATGCTAGGGGCATTGTTTGGATTCTTTGCTTACGCAACCTATGACTTCACTAATCTCGCAACAATAAAAGACTGGCCGGTTCTTGTAACGGTAGTAGATATAATCTGGGGGACTATACTAACAAGTAGTGTAGCTGGTGTTAGTTACTATCTCGGTAAGACCTTCATTCTTTAATCATGATTATTCACCAACTAATCCTGACAACATCAATCATTGTCACCTTGGTGACGATACTTTTTGCTATTTCTGTAGTGATTAAGAGAAATGACATCGCTGACGTGGCTTGGGGTACGGGTATTTTTGTCGTGGCCTTGATCAATTACTTTTCAGGAGAGCAAAATGCTTTGTCACTAATTCTTACTATTATGGCAGGTTTGTGGGGTCTAAGACTTACCACAAGAATATTTTTGCGAAATAGAAAAAAATCTGAAGATTTTAGATATAAAAAGTGGCGAGATGAGTGGGGAAAGTGGTTTTATCTGAGGAGCTACTTTCAGGTCTACTTACTGCAGGGTTTGTTGATGGTTGTGGTCGGTTACTCATTTATACACGCAAACATCTTTGGAGACAGTTTACAGATAGAAGGCATAGTTATTTTAGGCTTGATAATGTGGTGTGTAGGATACTTTTTCGAGGTGGTAGGGGACTATCAGCTTGATAAGTTTATTCATAATTCCAACAACAAGGGAAAAATTATGACTATTGGTTTATGGAGGTATTCTAGACACCCAAATTATTTTGGAGAAGTCACTATGTGGTGGGGGATTTGGCTAATGATTTCTGTACTACCTCTGAGTTACGTAGCGCTAATTAGTCCGATTGCCATTACGTACTTAATCCTTAAAGTATCTGGAATTCCTATGCTCGAAAAGGCTTTTCAAGATAATCCTGATTTTCAAGAATACAAAAAGCGCACAAGTGCTTTTTTCCCAATGCCACCAAAAGCAATATATGAAAAAAATCACAGTCAATGATTCAATGCAGTCAGGCTACTCATATTTCCTGAGTGAAAAAATGGGTCAAAATTTCCATCCTGATTTTAAGCCTCAACTTACTCCTCAAGAGATGCTGGAATTAGGTGTTTTCGGTGGTTTGTATTTTGGCGACAGGCCGAGTGAATTTCCTAAAAGTTGGTATAAAAACGCGAAACTTTCTCCAGATGGAAAGCAACATAAGGAATTAAATTATTTTGGAGTAAATGCCAGTCAGTCTTTGTCTGTATGGAAAACAAAAGGATGGATTCATAAGGATGATCCTAGAGGCTGGTTTCAGTGGTATTGCCGGTACTATATGGGTCGTCGACACGATGATGATGAAAGACAAATCAAACGCTGGAAAGCGATTTCGAGACATATTGCACAAGTAGTGCATAATTGTCGGAAAGGGGATGAGTTTTGTCGACCACGGCAAAGACAGGCGATTTTGCACTGGGCGTATGATTCAAGGAAGCTGTAGTTTGGATATGGTATATTCAAATTATTAATATTATTTATTCTTATGAAAACTCTAAAATGTGATTTGTGTGAAGTGACCGCAGAAGGAGAAACCTTTGAAGCCTGGATGCTAGCTTTGCATCCTCACTATATGGAAGCTCACGCTGATGTCATAAAAGATCCTTCGAAGACAAAAGAGGATATGGAAAAATGGATGCTTGAAAACAAAGCTAGATTTGATGCCGCTTAATATATTTTATAGATAGTGTATGTCAAAAAAAGGAGACAACTTAAAACCAATCCTTATTCAAATTGAGAATTCACTCATGAAGCAGAATTCTTTGCGTAATGTATTTTTGCAGGGGATAGTAAGAGGGCTGGGTACTGCACTGGGAGCAACAGTGCTTGTGGCTATTATTACTTCGCTGACAATTAAGCTATCAAGTACTATCAGTATTTCTTCAATCATCGAACAGTTTTTTAACGGAGCTATATAGATATACGCAAAAGCTGATTGTCACATCTACTTTATGGAGCTATAGTTTAAATGTAGTTCTTCGACAACTAACACCGGGAGGTGTGACATGAGTAATTTCAAGATGCTTAAGATGGTGGCAACTTTTGCACCTAAATTGGCAGTGGAGCTCGGGTCTTTTGGTTTCGAAGCCTCCACTTATTTACAGACTATTGTTTTTGATTTGGGAACCGGAAGAATTAAATTTGGTAATGGACAACCAATAATGATTCTTCCTGGATTTACAGCAACAGACGGCTCGCTGTATGTCCTCGAAAAAACTCTCATTTCTCTTAACTTCAAAGCTGAGACTTGGGGGCAAGGTCAAAATCATGGGGATTTCAACAGACTCCTCCCTGGTTTGCTTGAGAAATTTTTCGAGATGTATGAGCGCCACGGTAAACAGCCCATTATGTTGATCGGTTGGAGTAAGGGCGGGCGGATGGCTCGTAAACTAGCAAACATGCTTGGTCCAGAGTTTGTAGCTGGTGTACTAACTATGGGGACTCCGGATCGTCCGCATACTGTTCGTGATATAGAAGAAATTCCTCGTATCCCGATTCGATTGATTCCGAAGAAGTTTCGAGCTACGTATCTTAGGTACATGGGAATGGTCGAGGGTATTATTGAGGAACTGAAGACACCTGCGCCACATCCTCATTCCGGTATTCCAACTACAATCTGCTACGGAGGAGCAGATATGGTTGTGTCTATAAAGGACGCAAAAATGCCGGATAAGTATCTGCACAGAAATCTACAAAACGTTCTGATTCCGTATTGTGGACATCTTGCGCTTGGCTTCTCAGCTCGCACCATCCGCGTGATAGTTCAGCATATTCTTTATGATTTTGCGCATCATGAAGAAGTGCTTGAAGAGTATGAAATGGCACTTGCGGCATGACCGCAGTCCTCACTTAGACCCTGCACGTATTTCGTGTAGGGTCTCATTATATTTAATAATTATTTAAAAGTTTGACAATAGTAGCGAAATTTACCATGGCCATTAACTGTGAATGGCCCACTGCTTGTATGCGTAGTATAATGTAGAGGAAGTTACCAAATCGATAATAAATTAACCAATCATGCTAACGCTTTACTACAAAGAATCTTGCCCATTTTGCCAACGAGTTCTCCAAATTGCTGAAAACCTTAAGGTTGAATTAGATCTAAGAGACGTAGCTTCTGACGAGTCACAATTGGCAGAGCTTATTGAAAAGCAAGGTCATGGTGAAGTTCCATATATGTTTGACACTGAAAAGGAGGTAGCTATCGACGAGTCGAGTGATATTATCGAGTACATGAGGGAAAACTACGCACAAACCGCATCATCAGGAGTCTCGGCTGCGAAACCACGCATTCACGTTGGCGGTTCAGTGTGTGAATCTTGTGAGGGTTAACAATCTAACTATTCTATCTATATGACATTCCCATCAATAAATTACAAATTCAACGATTTGAATGAAGCTCAGGCGTTGACTGACATTGTTGAACAAAAGCTAGCTTCTGTCGAGAAATATTTACGGAAAGGTGGTTCAGGAACTTGTGACGTAGAGTTTAGTAAAGTGTCAGCTCAACAAAACGGTCAAATTCACAGAGTGGAAATAAATTTGTTGGTTGACGGTACGCTCTATCGAGCAGAAGCAACTGAAGAAAGCTTTGAAAAGGCGATTGATGAAGTAAGGTCAGAATTAGATAAAGAACTTCGTCGAGCAAAAGAAAAGCAAGAAACTTTAGACAAACAGGCTGGTAGAGAAGCTAAGGAACAAATGCTAGCTGCTGAAGCAGAATAAGTGAGCTTTATCATAAAAACCGGTGGAAGCTTTGCTTCCACCGGTTTTTATAATTATTATTTTTCTAGTGATTTCAGAAAGTCACTAAAATTTACTTCCTTCTTGCCTTCAGGAATCACACGTTTGATTTGAAGAGTACCTCCGTCTGTTATATTGGCTTCCTTTATTTTTATTCTTTTTCCTTCGTATATGAAGTATGTGTCTCCGATACCAGAAAATGCATAAATAGTATGGAGCATTTTTGTAGCTTCTCGGCCGGCTGGAAGCTTAAATGGATTGATGGTTAGTTCGCTCTCAGATTTATCTAGTTTAGAGCAGTATGTGGCCATCTCGTGGTCTTGTTCTTGAGGAAGAAGTTCATCGTGCACCCATGCCTGTAGTACTTCTGCCAAAAGCTCTCCACCAAGATTAGCCAAAATCATGTCTAGTTTTTCTCCTGACATCGGCCAATTTGTCTCGTCTAGATGTAGTTGTTCTTGCTCAAGAATTGGTCCATGATCCATTTCTTTATCGAGTAACATAATTGTCACACCAACATCATCAGGTAAATTATCCTTGATGGCTGTTCTAATTGGGCTGGCTCCACGTAATTTCGGAAGAAGAGAAGGGTGGACGTTTATAACGCCTTTTTGCGGTAACTCAAGTAACCATTCGGGAAGAATAAAGTTATAAGCAACAACCACAAATAAGTCCCAGTCCTCAGTAGTGAGTTTAGTTTTTACGGATTCGTCTTTATAAGACTCGGGTTGAAATACTTCAATTTTTTCTTTTTCAGCCCACAGTTTTACTGGCGGAGGTGTTAGTTTTTGGCCGCGCCCACTTCTGCGGTCTGGGTTACAAACGATGAGAGTAGGTATCAGGTTGTTTTCCTTTAGTTTATTTAAAACTGGTACAGCTAGAGGTTCTCCTCCAAAAAATATAAATTTCATATAATTAAGCAAGTGGCTCTTCACCTTTTTTCCAGAATTTTTTCGCTCTGTCTACAAACAAGGTGCCGTCTAAGTGGTCACACTCATGTTGAATGATTTGAGCTAGTAAACCACCAGCTCCTCTCGTGAATGGTTGGCCATTTTCGTCTAGTGCTTCAAAAGTCACATTTTTATGTCTGACCACAACTCCGTACTTTTCTATTACTGAGAGACAACCCTCACCAACTTCGTGAGTTTTTTTAGAGAATTTAGTAATTTTTGGGTTGATGGCTACTATCGTAGGAATTGTATCTTCTCGTTCTGAATTTTGGTCTTCAACCAAAAACATCCGCTTTGCTACTCCGATTTGGGGCGCAGCAATAGCAACTGCAGCGTAACCATCTACATCGTAAGTCTTGATAGCTTGTCGCATACCTTTTAGAATTTTTGCCACCGTTCCATCAGCAAACTCTTCGGGAGTAATTTCTTCCGAAATAGTGTGTAATGCAGGGTGATTCTCTGGGACTAATTTAGCCATATTTTTTGTACTATAACGTATGTTAGCAAAAAGAAAAGGGTAGTAGTTGCTAGACAATTCTTTCTGGGTCAATCTCAATTTTAATGTAAGGTGGCAGACTACGTAGTCTGGCTAATAATGATTGATATTTTTCACTTGAAACACTGTCTATTCTAATTAGTCCGTGCCTTTCAATTTTTTCTATGCTACCGTTTGGACTGTTGTAGAATTGCACATCGAATTCTGCCAAGCTATTTTCCAGAAGCTTCTCAACATCCATTATCACTTTATTAGTACCCACCCAAGTAAGCAAGATGAAAGTACTGAAGGGTGGGTACTTTAGCATTTCCCTTAAGGAGATTTCGTCATCATAAAATCTTTCTATAGCACCTCTAGTAGCGTGGATTAGTAGGTTGTCTGCTTCAACCCTAGATTGAACTAAAACCTCCTTATGGGTGCATTCGCGCAGGCGTAGAAGAAGTCTAAAGAGTGATTCGTCTGCTCTCCAAGTGGGAATAGTTCTGGCTGCGTCTAAGGAGATTATTGCGCTGACATTAACCCCTCGACTTAAGAATGGAAGTGCCATTTGTGTACCGATTAAAACTCCTGAACGTTTAGCAAAAAATTCGTCTGCCATCTTAATGGCTTGCTTTGGGGTGGTTACAGTTGTGCTGTCCATGACGGTTACGTCTGAGTTTGGCATCTTACTAATCCATTCGTCATAGACAGCTTGGATACCAATACCTCGCTCTCTAAGTCGCCAAGAGCCACATTGAGTACATACATCGGCGGCTTTTACTCTTTTGCCCGAAGTGCTGGATACAAACCATCGCTGTTCCTCGCCATTTTTTGTTGTTCTAGCCAATGAATAGGGTGTACTTGAGTCTGGACATCGGAAAATGAAACCACAGTCTATACAAGCTACGACTGGCGCGAGGCCACGACGAGCGGCATAGAAAAAGACGTGGCCCCGCGCCTCAAGAGTCCTTTCTACGCTAGTAATCAGTTCTTTTGAAAACAATTGAAATGGTATCTCTGGTTTGGGTTTGTCTCTTTGAGTGATTATGCTTAGTGGAGCAGTAAAGGCTATTCTTTTAGCATCCTCACCGTAGGTTAGGTATTGTTCGTTTCTTCGCCGAACTTCATCTTCTGTCCTAGGTACGATATCGCCCAGAAGTATTGAGCGTCCAGAAACCCTTGCGTACGCGATAAGGGCGGTGCAGTGATTTAAGTAAGGGCGCTGACGCATCACATAATGACTACTTGATGATTGTTCAATAATTATTGCTATTAAATCCGACCTTTCAAGAAAGGCATGAGACGGGGTCGTGATAATTAATTTTGCTACTGTGGAGTCGGCTAGTTTTTGGTAGGCTTCTTCACGTTTTTTCTTGGTTTGGTTTGGAGAAAAGACGACAATTCTGTCCCCTATACCTTGCTGAAGCTCTTTGACTGCATAGTCTACTTCTACGGCAGTCGGTACTACTATCATTATAGATCCACGATGTGCGAAGGTGGTTCTAATAAAACTCTGGTAGGCAACATATCGTTCGTCGATTCTTGCAGTTAGTATTTGCGGAGTTGTTTCTTCATCGTGCTTTATTGCGTCAGTCCGTGGATACAAACGCGTACCGTTTCTGATGTCTGGAGCTAAGAGTTGAAAAAGTAATGAGCCAGCCGAAGCAGGGTAAAGTTTAGTTAATTCGTTAGCTGTATTCCTTACACTTTCTGGCAAGATAACAGGATCAGGCTGGTGAGGGAGTTTACGTAAAGAAAAAGTTGCTGCTTTTAAGGCTGTTTTAGTGGTGCTGACAGGTCGGCTTTCAGTGACAATCGCGTTTTGCGTTTTTCCCCTTATAGGAACTTCAAGAAAACTGCCGATTGGATATTCTGAGCTTGAAAAATATGATAAGGATTCAAGTTTTGTACCGCGTATTAGAGGAGTGACTTGAATAACAAACATAAGTAATCAGCATTATAACAAAGGCGTCCGGTTGGCAGGCTTGCCAACCGGACGCCTTTGTTGTGGCTATTAAAATTCATCCAAATATGAAATTTCTGCGCCTAGACCACCAAGACGTTCAACCAGTTTTTCGTAGCCTCGATTGATACTGTATATGTTGCGTAGTACAGATTGACCAGAAGCTCCGAGCATACCAATTAGTAGAATAGTCGCCGGTCTAAGGGCTGGCGGACAGATAAGCTCAGTTGCTCGTAATTTGGTTGGACCGTTAATATAAATTCGGTGCGGGTCCGCGAGAACGGTGTCTGCTCCGAGTTTATCTAGTTCGGTGAAGTAAATAGCTCTTTTTTCGTATACCCAGTCGTGTATCAAAGTTTGACCTTCAGCTTGTGTAGCTATAACAGCAAAGAAAGGCAAGTTATCAATATTTAGTCCAGGATAGACTGATGGATGAATTTTTTCATGCAGAGCAACTAACTTAGATGGTTTAGTGGTGATATCTACTAATTTAGTCACACCGTTGTGGCTAAAGTAGGGTTTTGATTTCGTGTACTTAAAGCCCATTTTCTCTAACTTCAAAAGCTCCAGCTCAAGAAACTCAATCGGACATCGAGTAATTGTGATATTTGAATTAGTGACAATCGCTGTTGCTAAGAAGAACATGCTGTCGGTCGGGTCTTCAGCTAAGGTGTATTCGATATCTTGGTCAATGTCTGATAGTCCTGTAATAGTTAAGGTTGTTGTCCCTACACCCTCAATCCTTACTCCAAACAACTGCAAAAAGGCACATACTTCCTGCACCATATAATTGGCTGAAGCGTACTTTATTGTTGTGGTATCAGAACGACCCGCTGCCGCAAATAATGCATTTTCAGTCACGGTATCTCCTGATTCATAAAGAATTATTTCCTTAGGCTTTTTTGTCTTAACTTGAACCTCAAAAGCTTTCTCGGTAGTTTTAATGTTTACGCCGAAGTTCTCAAGAGCATAAAAATGAGGTCGGACAGTCCTGCTGCCTAATTTACAACCACCTGATTGAGGTAGTGAAAATGTATCCAGAGTGTTCATTAGGGAACCAATGAACATAACGATACTGCGAGTCTTTTCCGCGGCTACTCTATCGATATTGTTTAAGTTGTATTTTTTTGGCGGAGTCAGAGTCACGGTTGTCCCGTTCCAGTCCACTCTCATACCAATACTTTCAAGTACTTCGATGATGCGGTGGACTTCTTCAATGCGAGGCATTTTATGAAGTGTGGTAGTTCCTTTGTTCAAAAGGGAAGCACAGAGTAGTGCCACTGCGCCATTCTTTGAAGTGTTTGTTTCAATTGTTCCTGACAACTTTTTCCCTCCGTTTATAACCACGTTTACTGTGCCGGGTGAAAGAGTGATTAGATTCTTACCTAGCGCTTTGCCAATTCTTTTCAACATGTCCGCGCTTACGTTTTGTCGGCCAGACTCTATGCGGGCAATGGCGCTTTGGGTAGTTTTAATTTTCTTGGCTAAGTCTGATTGTGTCATTCCGATAGTTTCTCGAATGTCAGCGATATTGGTTCCTATGTGGTTCATGTCTTTTGACTATAGCATATATGCTATAGAAAATGACAGAATAGAAATGTGGAAAATAGGACAATTTACACAATTCTTAACAAGTTGTGCAATTGCTGAAAGCTAGTACTATTGTCCTACATGTTTGGAAACTTTACTCCTAAGGTAGGAATCGATTTAGGTACGACGAGTATTTTGGTATTCGTACCAGGACAAGGAATCGTACTCAATGAGCCTTCAGTGGTGGCTGTGTCAGATGACAACAAAGTATTGGCCGTTGGTACCGAAGCCAAGCTCATGATTGGTCGTACACCAGAGAATATTAGAGCCTATCGGCCGATGAAGGATGGTGTTATTGCAGATTACCGTGTCACAGAAGCTATGCTTCGCTATTTCTTGAAGAAGTCGATGAGTAAATATCACCTACTTCGACCCGATGTGATGATATCTGTGCCTGCTGGGGTTACTTCCACAGAACGTAGAGCTGTAGTTGAAGCCGCTATGAAAGCTGGAGCCCGCAATGCTTTTGTGGTGAAGGAGCCGATTCTGGCGGCGATTGGAGCTGGCGTGCCGATTTATGAGCCTCAAGGTCACATGATTGTGGATATTGGTGGTGGGACTATCGACGCAGCAGTTATCTCGCTCGGTGGAATAGTGGCCGCCAACTCAGTTAAGTGTGCTGGTAACAGAATCGATCAAGCAATTATTGATTATGTGAAAAAGAGCCGAAACCTCTCAATTGGTGAAAAAACAGCTGAAGAAATAAAGATAACTGTTGGGTCAGCGTTACCTCTAGAAGAAGAGCTCTCAATGGAAATCAAAGGACGTGACATGCTTTCTGGTTTGCCAAGGACAACAGAAATAAAAAGTAATGAAGTGGTCAGAGCTATAAATAAAGAGCTCCGTGAAATGATAAAAGCTATTAAGGACGTGTTTCAAAATACGCCTCCAGAGCTGGCGGCAGATATTATAGATGGTGGTGTGATTATGACTGGTGGTACTTCACAACTCCGCAACTTCCCAGAACTCATCCGTCGCCGTACCGGCGTAAAAGCTCAAGTAGCTGACCAAGCACTTTTCTGTGTTGCTAAAGGCACCGGTATCGCTCTAGAGCATATAGATGTATACAAGCGAGCAGTCTTAGCTAAGAAATAAGGGGATTAGGTCTTTATTAAGACAACAGGTGCGATACTATATAAGTAATGAATGAAGGTGTTCCTAATAAGTTCTCTACGCCAGAGGAGGAAATTGCTTTTCTCCGTCAACAGATTGCCTCTCGTGAGCGAGAGTTATTAAGTCGTACTCCAGAAGTTGATGAAGCTGATGTTGAATCTGTCGCAAAAGAAGAGATAAAGGAATATGTCAGTTTTACGCCTAAGATGGTTCTTGATCCAGATTACGAGCTAAAGGGTGAAGAATTAGCGCAGTCTGTCGAATCAATCTCAACAGCCTACGACCCAGTTGAAGAGCTTGTTCAGTTGGCTCTAGAGAAAGGGATAAGAAATACCCTAACTGTTCTCGACAAAACCAATAACGCCTACGTGATAGATGAGGTGCATCGTAGGTTGGTCGAGCAGATAAAGAGCGGAGTGATTCTCTCAGATCTTAAGGAAGGTGTTCCTCCTTGGCATATTTTGCATATGACTTTATACGAGGTGACTATGCCGGCCAAATCCACCACAGGTGAAGGTGAACAATCTTTGGCAGACTTGGCCGGCGCAATGGAACAGCTACTATCTGGTCTTAGAACTATTGGTTCAGCTAAGGTCGGTAACCACTTTGTTTTTGAAATTGCCGTTGCCAACAATAGTGATGACATTATTTTCTACGCAGCTGTACCAAATGAGTTTAAGACTTTATTTGAAAAGCAGACTTTGTCACTTTTTCCACACGCAGTATTAATCGAGCAGTCTCATGACTACAACATATACGTAGACGGTGGCCACACCTTGGTGGCAGATATTGTCTTAAAAAAACACCCAATTTATCCAATCAAAACCTACGATGCTTTTTCTGCTGACCCACTGTCGGTAATCCTGAATGCTTTCTCAAAGATTGAGAGAGAAGGCGGTGGAGCCGCTGTTCAGTTTGTGGTCCGTCATCCTGTGAAGTCTTATATTTCTAAATATAAAGACATAATTAAAGAAGTAGAAAAAGGCACGAAGCCGGGCGAAGCTATTTCCAAGAGTACAATCTCAGGAGGAATAATGTCTACTGTCGGCGAACTTTTCAGTACAGCTAATAAAAATAAAGTTGACGCTGAACCAGAAAAAGAAATTGATACCAAAGCCGTTGAATTGTTCCAGAAAAAGATTTCAACTGAAATGCTTGAAGTAAATGTGCGTATTGCTGTTTCAGCCAAAGACATTGATAGGGCACAACAAATCTTAGCCGAATTAAAGTCAACCTTTAATCAGTTCGACACAACAGACGCTAATCAAATCGTGTTTAGAGACCAGAAAGGTATTCATTTACGACATGCACAAAAGGCTTTTTCATTTAGAGAGTTTTCTCAAAAAACCGCCCTTCCACTGTCGTTAACAGAGCTTTCTACTCTAATCCATCTCTCTGGTGATGGAATTTTGGCTACACCACAATTTAAGCAGTCTAATAGTCGAACAGCTTCAGCTCCAACAACTATGCCGTCCGAAGGTACTATCCTTGGCATCAACAAACATCGAGGCGTAGAAAAACCAATTTTTGTGAGCGAAAAAGATAGAATGAGACACTTTTATATTATTGGTCAGACAGGTACTGGTAAATCTGTCTTTATGAAGAATCTAATCATTCAAGATATTCAAGCCGGTCACGGTGTCTGTATGATTGATCCTCATGGTACGGACATTGAAGATGTTCTTGGGGCTGTGCCACCTGAGCGTGAGCAAGACGTAATTTACTTTGACCCTTCACGCCTAGATAGAGCAATGGGCTTGAATATGCTCGAGTATAATCCTTCGCAACCAGAGCAGAAGACTTTCGTGGTGAATGAGTTACTCTCTATCTTCCAAAAACTCTATGGAGCAAACCCAGAATCGATGGGGCCAATGTTCGAACAGTACTTCCGTAACGCTACTATGTTGGTAATGGAAGACCCGGAAAGCGGTAACACGCTGATGGATATTGGTAGAGTGATGGCTGACGCGCAGTTCCGCCGTCGAAAATTAGAAAAAGCTACTAATCCAGTAGTTGTTCAATTTTGGCGTGAAATCGCTGGCAAGGCTGGGGGAGAGGCTTCGTTAGAAAATATCGTTCCTTATATTGTTTCAAAAATCGACCCGCTAACTTCAAATGACTACATTCGGCCAATTATTGGTCAGCAAAAAAGTGCTTTTAATTTTAGGCAGATAATGGATGAGCGGAAAATTTTGCTGGTTAACTTATCAAAAGGACGTCTTGGTGAAATTAACGCAAACTTGATTGGAATGATTTTTGTTGGAAAGATACTCATGGCTGCTTTGTCCCGAGTTGATGATCCAACGATGAGTTTCCCGCCATTTTTCCTTCATATAGATGAGTTTCAAAATGTCTCAACTCCAGCTATTGCTTCAATTCTCTCTGAGGCAAGAAAGTACAAATTAGGTTTGTCAGTAGCTCACCAATTTATTGCTCAGCTTGATCCGGTCATTAAGGATGCTGTGTTCGGTAACGTCGGCTCATTGGCTGCCTTTAGAACTGGGCCCGAGGACAGTCAGTTTTTAGAACAACAATTTTCTCCTACCTTTACGGCAAATGACTTAATGAACATCCCAAATTACAATGCTTGTTTGAGAGTACTGGCAGACGGTACACCAACTCCTCCATTCAGTATCGAAACCTTGCCACCAACCGAAACCGACCATTCTCGAGTGTCTGCGTTAATAGAACAAAGTTATCAAAAATACGGAAAACCACGAGAAGAAATAGAGGAGGAAATTAGAGTTCGTTACCAAAAACCAGCGCCACCAGTACCGCCAGCCCCGATGAGAAGTTAGAGACTGTAATTATGACTACTGCAAATCAAGTAAAGGAATACAAGGAATTAGATCTCTCAAAATTAAAAGATTTGAAGCTATTCCTGGATAGCGCAACTGACGTATATGAAAACGCTGGAGAGTTTTTCGTTGTTGCCAAAGAAGAGAATTTCAAAAGTTTGGATATGGATGATATTTCAGGTAGTGAAATATTTCGTACCCTAAAGCTTAAGATGGATAGTTTAAAGGAAATCGTCACTGAGTTTAGAGAAGTGTTGATTCAGAATGGTAAAAACATCCCTGATGAAAGAATCGATGAAGTGCAAAAAATATACAATGAGATGATTGCTTTGCGAGATATTGTTTGGGATACGTACGAATTAAAAGATGAGAAATTAGATTTGTCAGAACCAAAAGAAATTGTTTCAAGACATGATGACGACAAACAAGAGATGGAGTTAATAGTCCAAAAAGCAAATGCACTGCTTGAAAAAGTTTCTGATACAGAAAACATCTCTTGTCACACTCTTCAAAAAATCACAGATTTATTTGAGCAAATTAAAGAAGTAGAGCTCGGATATTCTGGTAACAAGAATACTTTGCGGGCACTGTACGAAGAAATGAGTGAGTTTATCGAGGAACACCAAAATGATTTTGAAGTAGTCTGTGACATTTCTTTAGATGAGTATGTGCCGATACAGAAACGCAAGACTATGGAAATAAAGCCTGATGACAACGAAGGTAGTATTTCAATAAAGGTGGCCAAAGACGCTGTTGATGCTATTGCTAGTAAAAAACCAAAAGAAATCAATCACAGCCTCGTCAATAATAATATTAACCGAGACGAGGCGTCAGTAGTGGCTAAAACAGAATCAGTTGACCCAATCAATGTGGTCATTGCTAACAAGACTACTGTTGAGGAATCACCGCAGAGATTTCGTAAGGAAAGTCCGTTTGTAAATAAATACATAAAAGACGATAGATATCTAGAGGTAATAAAAAGAAACTACAATTCATTAGCGATTTTTGAAAAACATGCGAAAAATATTGCTTCTCAAATTGAAGCTCGTACCTTAGATGCGTTTGAGAGATGGTTGGGAGAATCACACGCCAGTGCATTTTTGTTTTTAAAGAATAAAATGCTATTTGAAATTGAAGAACTTGTTCAGGCTCGAGACACTAGAAAAATTATTAAAGAAGAAGGGATTAAATATGAGACTTTTGTGACTTGGATAGATTTAATTCCTGAGATGCAAAGTGTTGTGGGTTATGAAAAAAACATGAAATTTGGCGAGCTGTTTATTAGGTGGATAGTTGAGTCGCACATCTGATTGTAGTGACTAATAATTTAATTCACAGTTTTTATTAGTTGTGGGGACAATCTTTTACTAAAACAATGTTATCATTTAAAACATATGGCGAACGATAGTTCTTTGGGGGGCGCAGTGGGCGCAAACGTGTTTAATTTTGATACACAAAAGGGAGTCACAAATCTCCTTGCTTCTTTACGAGCAAGCAGTCTTTCTCCTGAGCAAAAAAACGAACTACGTGATTTGGTATTCCAATACATGAACGGAGGTAAAGACCAGACCGTTCGAATTGCGCTAGAGAACAAGATTTCCACTTACGGTATTACTCCGATTACTACCCCTGAGAAGAAGCCTGAGGCTACTCCACCACCAAGTTACGAGTTTGGGACATCGCGTCCAGCACCGACTTTCACACCAGTATCATCAGTTTCTACGCCGGTGTCATCTGTGCCGACCCAAGAACCAGCTGTTACTCCAACTCCACAAACTGTGCCTGTCGCCATGCCTGAACCAGTGGTTGTTCCGGCTACACCGGTTGTTGAACAAGCCGCAACTCAGCCAGCATCTGCACCAGAGCCTGTAGCGGTTACTCCTCAGCCAGCTCCTACACCAGTTACTCCACCACCAGTTACACCAGCTTCCTCAGCTGAACCAGAATTAACTCAAGAAGCGTCACAGGGATTACAAAGAATTAAAGAAATTAAATCATTAGTTAACGAGAAGATTGGCAATCCTGTAAACCTTGTCGATATTAATAATGAAGTTGGTCGTGAGTACATGAGCGCGATGCTTGATGCAATGAAGAAGCTTAATACCGGAAGCTCTGCAGTATCGGCAATGAAAAGACTGGAGGATGCGTATATCATGGTTGAAAAAACCTTGGCAGAACAAAAAGCTGAACCAGAAATTAAAGCAGTGGCCGAAACAACACCTGAACCAGTAGTTGAGAAACCACTGCCTCCTGTTCAAGACTTGGAACCACCAGTTGTTGCTGAACCTGTCGAGAAACCAGTGACTACCGAACCAGAACCTCTAGAGCCGACACCAACACCAGCACCTTTGCAGACTGAGCCAGAGGTTGCACCTGTGTCCGAACCAGTGCCAATCGTAAAAGCTGAAGAAGCTACTGTTTCTCCAGATCCAGTCACTGCGCCGGTAGTCGAAGAATCAGCACAAAGTAACGAAGAAAGTTCGCCGTGGGAATCAGAAGTTTCAACTGTACCAGCTAGTTCGCAGGCCCATTCACTTGCAGAGACAAAAACAAAACTTAAAACTCCTGATGACTTACCACTATCTTCTGCCATCGAAACTTCCTCTGTAGCCGGAGATCCGTTATTCACAAAGGAAGTAGACGAAGGTTTACAACAACTTCTGTCAGAGTGGTCAATATTTAAGAAGAGTGGATTCTTTGGTACTGGACCAAATGGACGACAGCATCCATTGTTCTTGAAGATTGCAAGTCTCCAAATCCCGCTTCTATTAGCTGGTAGATTTGAAGGTGCTACCCAAGAAATTAAGCAAAGTATCACTGACTATATGAATGGTTGGCGCTATGAACAAGGTATTATCTACGAACATGGAGAGAACTTTGAGCACTACTTACGCCGAGTTATCAAACACATCATAGATTTGCAAAAAAAGAAGCGGACCTCATAATAGAGGTATGAACTCAGTGCATCATGCAGAACTGGTACGTAGTAATGCCGTCAAAATTCACGAAGTGCAGTCCCTTACAGACGATAGTGAAGTTTTCGACATATATATAGAGCGTTTTGGGATAGACGATGCTCGTGAACTAGTTCGCAAGGCATACAATAGGCCGTCTAATTCAAGCTTTATTTATCTTATTGTAAGAACGGAATTTATCACTCACGAAGCGCAAAATGCATTACTTAAGGTGTTGGAAGAACCCCCAGCATCTAGTCGTTTGATCTTTGTTGTACCACCGGACCTAACTTTACTGCCAACTTTAGAGTCTAGATTTAGTGATACTGCCTCTAATAATGAGATTCAAACACTAGAATCCAAGGAAACTTTTGAGAAGTTCATTAGAGCAAGTTACGCTGATAGATTGTCTATGATTGAAGTTGCCACTAAGGGTAAGGATATTGAATGGCAAAGATGTATGAAACAAGGTCTCGCGTATCACTTAATGACTTGTAAAAAAGATAAGACTTTATCAGATTTAGAATATTCTGTCAGAACCTTGCTTACCAGAGGAGCTTCTAATAAGATGTTGTTTGAACACATAGCGTTAATACTATAGGTCGTTTACCTTAGTATAAAATGTTACACTGACAAATATTTGAATGAATAATTAATATGGATACTGAATTACAACAAAGACTACAAGAGACTAAGGCTTGGTTGGCCAAGGAATACTCGGGCATCAGAACCGGACAAGCTAGTCCGGGACTATTGGATAACGTAAAGGTTGATAGTTATGGCTCTCAAGTTCCCTTAAACCAAGTAGGAACCGTCGGTGTAGAAGACGCTAGAACACTTCGGATTTCTATCTGGGATACATCACAACTTGCAGGAGTGGAGCAGTCTATCAGAGATGCTGATTTAGGGGTTTCGTTAGTGACGGATTCATCTGGCTTAAGAGTTATCTTTCCTGAACTAACCTCCGAACGTCGTGTTCAGTTGCTGAAGTTGGCAAAGACTAAGCTAGAAGAAGCTAGGATTGCAGTTCGTTCCGCTCGGGATGAGGCTATGAAAGCAATAGAAAAAGCTAATAAAGCTGGTGACTTTAGTGAAGACGAAATGTTTTCACAAAAAGAAGAGGTTCAGCAAGAAGTGGACAAAAACAATCGTGAGCTCGAGGCATTGTTTTCCGCTAAAGAGCAAGAGCTAAATAAATAAAATGTCTGTAATAATTTTTCTCTTAGTCCTGTTTATATTAGTTTTGGTTCACGAATGGGGGCATTTTATCACTGCCAAAAAAACCGGAATGCGCGTAGATGAGTTTGGTATTGGTTTTCCTCCTAAACTCTTTGGAATCAAGAAAGGGGAAACTGAATACACTTTCAATGCGTTACCGATTGGCGGTTTTGTAAAAATCTTTGGAGAAAATTATGACGAAATAGCTTCAAGTGAGGATAGCGCCCGTGGTTTTAGTTCTAGACCAAAGTGGGCTCAAGCGCTCGTATTGATTGCTGGCGTGACCATGAACATTCTTTTTGCTTGGTTCTTATTTAGTCTGACCTACATGATTGGTGTACAGTCTCTAGTTGATGAATCTTCAGCTTCGCCATCCGCTCAACTGTATGTGACTGGTGTGATACCAGATGGTCCAGCAGAGGCTGTACCGGCTGGTTCTTTAATCAATTCTATTCAGTATGAGGATCAGGAGTTGGTATCACCGACGCCTAGTGAGTTTAGTGAGATGGTAAATACAGCTGGTCCAAATCCTCTAAGTGTCACTTACACACATGACAATATAGAACAAACAGTAGAAATTACACCAGTTAAAGGATTGCTGGAGAATGACAGTGAAAGATACTTGGTTGGAACATCACTCTCTATGGTGGATGTTGTAAGTAAGCCATTTTTTACTGCTATTGCAGATGGTTTTACAGCAACAGTTGACGGCTTAGTGGCGATTTCTTCAGGTCTATATAATTTAGTAAAACAAGCGGTGGTTGGAAATGCGGACTTCTCCCAAGTGGCTGGTCCTGTTGGTATTGTAGGAATGGTTGGTGACGCCGCTTCGTTTGGTTTTACAACTTTACTTACATTTACAGCTATTATTTCACTTAACCTCGCTGTCATTAATCTCTTGCCGTTTCCAGCACTTGATGGCGGACGTCTAGTCTTTGTTGCGATAGAAGCGATGACTGGTCGAAGAATTCCTCCGGAATGGGCAGGAAGGGTAAACCTAGTTGGGTTTGCGATTCTGATGCTACTTATGATAGCTGTTACCTACAACGACATAGTCCGACTTTTGTAAAATTATGCAATCTACTTTGTCAGCTAGCGAAAAATAATTTTTACTGGGCAAAAGTCTCATTCAAATTATTTTCTTGTCTTCCGCGTATCTCGCACAATTTTCCAAAAGTCTATGAAAAGACTATAGTCAAACTTATAATCATTACTTATGCGACAATCAAAACTTTTTACAAAAACCCAAAAAGAAGTTCCAGGTGATGAACAGGCCTTAAATGCTCAGTTGCTTATTCGCGCTGGTTACATTCACAAGGAAATGGCTGGTGTGTATCAGTTTTTGCCATTGGGATTAAGAGTGGTAGAAAAAATTAAGCAAATAGTTCGAGAAGAGATTAATTCAATTGATGGTCAGGAAATGATTGCTACTTCTTTGCAACGAAAAGATTTGTGGGAGAGAACCAGTCGCTGGGACGACGAGGTTGTCGATGTTTGGTTTAAGAGTGAATTAAAAGCTGGTGGGGAAGTCGGTTTTGGTTGGAGTCACGAGGAGCCTTTGGCAGACATGATGATTAATCACATCTCTAGTTACAAGGATTTACCTACGATGATTTATCAATTTCAGAATAAATTACGAAATGAACTTCGTGCCAAAAGTGGGGTTATGCGAGGAAGAGAGTTTGTTATGAAAGACAGTTACTCATTTGCTGCGACTGAGGAACAGCATAACGAAATGTATGAAGCCAGCAAGCAAGCTTACACAAGGGTCTTTGAAAGATTGGGTCTTGGCGATGATACTTACGTCACCTTTGCTGCTGGGGGAGCATTTACAGAGTTCAGTCATGAGTTTCAGACAGTCTGTGAAGCTGGCGAGGATATTACATATATAAATAAAGAAAAGGGAATTGCCATCAATGAAGAGATTTTAGAAAAAACTGATCTTGCTGAACTCGGCATAACAAAAGATCAGTTAGAAAAAGTAAAAACTGCTGAGGTGGGAAATATCTTTAATTTTGGTCGTGAGAAGGCCAAGGAAGTTGGATTATTCTTCAAGGATGAAAATGGAGACAAGATTCCAGTTTGGATGGGTTCCTACGGTATTGGAATTACTCGTGCAATGGGGGTAGTAGTAGAGAAGTTTGCTGATAACAAAGGGCTGGTTTGGCCGGAGAATATCGCTCCGTACAAAGTTCACTTAGTTGGACTCAATCTCGAGGATAAAGAAATCGCTGATTGGGCAGAAGGAGTTTATAACGCTCTAGTTGAAAGAGGGGTTGAGGTTTTGTTTGATGACCGAGACGCAAGGCCGGGAGAGAAGTTCGCCGATAGTGATTTGCTAGGTCTACCTTATAGAGTTGTCGCTAGTAAACGAGGGAGGGAAGAAGGAAAGTTTGAGGTGGTTACACGAGCGACAGGTGAAGTGCGAAGTCTGACTGAAGAAGAATTATTTGCTGACTTTGCTTAGGTTAGGGGTGCTAAATACGGCCGGAAGCTTTGCTTCCGGCCGTATTTTGTTAAGTAATCAAATACATAGTACAATAGCCACAAATGAACGTATTTACGCGACAATTCAACGCGCTAATTTCTGCTATATCTACTGATATAGCAATTGATTTGGGTACCGCTAATACTTTAGTGTATGTAAAGGGCAAAGGGATAGTTCTCAATGAGCCAACAATCGTTGCTATCAACAAAAAAACCGGCCAGCTGGTGGCAGTTGGAAATGAGGCAAAAACTATGCAGGGACGCACTCCGAGTCACATAGATGTGGTCCGACCTTTGGTAGACGGTGTGATTTCTGACTTCGAAGTTGCAGAAGAGATGCTTGCTTATCTAATAGGAAAAGTTCGTAGTGACATGCGCTCTATAATCGCGCCCCGTATGCTTATTGGGGTCCCGTCAGGTATTACAAACGTGGAGATGCGGGCAGCTCAAGATGCTGCCAAAAACGCTGGTGCAAGAGATGTATTCTTGATAGAAGAACCAGTAGCTGCCGCGATTGGTGCGAAGCTACCTATAAACAAAGCTGTTGGAAGTATGATTATAGATATCGGTGGCGGAACCACTGATATTGCTGTTATCTCTCTTAATGGGCTTGTGGTGTCCAAAAATCTTCGAGTAGCCGGTGATCATCTCAATGCTTCAATTGTTTCGTATATTCGTGATCAATTTAAAGTTTACGTTGGAGAAAAAACCGCCGAAGATGCAAAAATCGCCCTAGCATCAATTGCGCATTCTGAAGCCGGAAAAGAGTTGGTGGCAAGAGGTAGAGATGTTGTAACTGGACTCCCGCGAGAAGTGGTCATTACTGATGCAGATGTGCGTGATGCAGTGTCCGGTCAGGTCGATACTATTGTAGAGACAGTTCGGAATGTATTAGAAATCACTCCACCTGAAGTATTGGCTGACATCATGCAGCGAGGAGTTCATCTCTCTGGTGGCGGAGCTTTAATCCCTGGCTTGGCTCCGTTACTGGAACACGCTTTGCAAGTACCTGTAATTGTTGTTCCTGACCCACTTCGAGCTGTTATTAGAGGAGCAGGAATTGTCATCGAAAACCTAGAGGATTATAAGGAAATTTTGATTGACCATGAGAGTTCGATCGCGACACAATTCTAGTCAAAAAAGACTTTTTCAGGTCGTTTTTGTGTCGCTCTTGTTAATCGGTGTTGGATTCTTGGTCCCAAGAGCCATTTCTGCCATATCTTCGGCTGTGATGTATCCAGTGCATGCGACAAATGTATGGCTTAAAGAATCATCTAGTTTGATTCCTACTTTTATACGAGACAGACAATCTTTGCAGGGACGTATAGAATATTTAGAGAATGAACTAGCTATTGCTGAAAGAACCAACCTAAGTCAACAACGCTTGATTGAAGAAAATAACAGCCTGAGACAGTTGCTTGGCATCAACGAAGAGGTCAGAACAGCCGCCGCAGTAGTAGCTCGGCCTGATGAATTACCGTATGACCTACTACAAATTGACAGGGGAGAGAACCACGGAATAGAAGTAGGTGCTCCAGTCTTTATTGGCCGAGATATCGTAATCGGTCTGATTGTGCATACTGCACCAGAGTATTCTTTTGTTCAGTTGGTAACTACTCCTAGTTTCGAAGCTACGGCATTTATTGCCGGTTCAAATGTTGTTGTAACTATGGAAGGTGTTGGTGGGGGAATGGCGAGAGTGAAAGTACCGCAAGGAGTCCCACTGTCGGTTGGTGATTTGGTCTATCTGCCCAGTGTAGAACCGGGAGTGTTTGGTCGAATATCTTTTGTTGAGAATCGCCCAACTCAACCAGAACAATATGGTTACATTTCTCCTGATATTGCCATCTCAAGCTTGTATAGAGTATCTGTTGGTAAGTTGTCGCAAATCTCACGCTCACCAGAAGAAATAGACGAACGTATTTTGGAGCAAATGCGTAAGGAACTTAAGGTAAGTGATGTTTCTGTAGGAACAATCTCCACCACCAGCAGTTCAACTACAGTTGAATTAGATTCATGGGAATAATAATTTCAATCATCTTATATTTTATAATTTTGTTTTCTGTCCTCCAGAATCATCTGTATCTGTCGGTCATTGCAGTACTTCTATTTAGTGTAAAAAACGGAGGCGTAACATTGATTCCTTTGGCAATTTTGATTGATGGATATTTTGGGAATTTTTATAACATACCCTACCTAAGTCTACTGTCAGTTTGGTGGTTTCTAGTGGTCGAATACATCAAGCCTAAGATTGTTAATCTTAAGTTTGTTAATTCCTAATATATGTCCAAGCTCAAAAATAGATACTTGAATCAGGTGGATGTTGAGGAGGTGCTTCTTGATGCTTCAAATATACCTGCTTTCAATCGAGATAGGCTAGAAGGAAAAAGGGAATTGCCAATCAAAGAGATGAGCGTATACACAGTTGGAATACTTTTCTTCGTTATTGCCATCGCCTTTTTAGGAAAGGTCTTCATGCTTCAGGTGGTTAACGGGGAAGAGTATAAAGTTATTTCTGAGAACAACAGTATCGACAAAGCGATAATCATTGCTGAGAGAGGGGTGGTGTATGACCGGCGAGGAGAGATGCTGGCTTGGAACGAAGTGGACGACACTGGTGAGTACGATTTTCCGATTCGTGCTTATACAGACAGGTCCGGTTTAGGACAAGTGTTGGGCTATGTGAGTTATCCCAAGAAGGATAGTAGAGGATATTTCTTTAGAACTGATTATCTAGGTAGAACTGGAGTTGAGTTGGCTTTTGACGACACCCTAAAAGGTCAGAATGGTAGTGAGATTATTGAGGTAGACGCGCTAGGTGATGTTATTAGTGAGTTTGCAATCGATGCTTCGAGCGAAGGTGGTCCAATAGAACTGTCTATAGACGCAGAGCTTTCTGAAGTCATGTATGACATCATTGCCACTTCGACGGCGCAAGCTAGTTTCCGTAGCGGGGCAGGAGCTATTATGAACATTCATACTGGCGAGATTCTGGCACTAACTAGTTTCCCTTCATTTGATCCAGAAGTTATGGCGGACGGAGATGATGTGGATTTGATTAATGAGTACAACAATGATGAAAGACTACCTTTTTTGAATAAGGTAATTGGTGGGGCGTATACCCCTGGTTCGATTGTTAAGCCATTTGTAGCTTATTCAGCACTAGAGCACGAGATAGTTTCGCCAGATAAGGTTTTTTATAGTAATGGGTATATTTTGCTACCAAATAAATATAATCCAAGTAATCCAACTCGGTTTAATGACTGGCGAGCACACGGCAAAATGACCATGCGCGAAGCAATTGCTTTTTCTTCAAACGTATATTTTTATATCATCGGTGGAGGATTTGAAGGTCAGGAAGGTCTAGGGATTACTCGAATGGCAGAAAATTATCGCCGGTTTGGAATGGGTTCATTGACTGGGATTAATATCGCGGAGGAACAAAAGGGTGTGGTTCCTGATCCCGAGTGGAAGCAAGAAGTTTTTGATGATGACTGGCGACTTGGCGATACATACTTCACTGCCATCGGTCAGTTTGGTTTTCTTACTACACCAATTCAAATGCTAAGGGCATACGCAGCTATAGCAAATGGCGGTTTCTTAGTAGAGCCACATGTGGTGGCCGGAAAGGTGGGAGAGAAAACAGACATAAATATCGACCAAGGTAAAATGAAAATTATTCATGAAGGTATGCGAAAAACTGTGATATTGGATGGCGGGACAGCTAGAGCGTTAGAACGCAAAGATGTCGCCATAGCGGCCAAATCTGGTACTGCGGAGGTTGGAGTCGGTAATGCTTATGTAAACTCATGGGCGGCCGGTTTTTGGCCTTATGAAGACCCTCAGTATGCTTTTATCCTCATGATGGATAAAGCGCCTCGGTCCAATGCGCTTGGTGCTAGTAGAATCATGGGAGATGTAGTGGAGTGGATGTCAGTCAATCGTCCAGAATACTTAGGAATTGAACTAGAAGATGAGGACGGCGAGTAGTCCACATTGACCCCGTCACTTACATAAGTATAATGAGAGAAATTTTTACATTATGAATGATACACAAGCCTTTTTGACTTCAGAGAAGTTCGATGAATTGAAGAAAGAACTCGACCAACTTAAGACAGTACGCCGAAAGGAAATTGCTGAGTCCCTAGAGTATGCTCGTAGCCTAGGTGACCTTTCAGAAAATGCTGAATACCAAGAAGCTCGCGACATGCAAGCTGCAATCGAAGAGAGAATTGGTTATCTTGAAAAAACTATTAAGGAAGCCAAAATTGTCTCTCATGACAAGCACGGCGATGTAGTTGGACTTGGTTCAATCGTTACTATCCAAAAGAATGGAGATAAAGACAAGAAGGAATACACTATCGTTGGTTCTGATGAGGCCAACATCCACGACAGAAAGCTTTCATATCTTTCACCACTAGGAGAAGCTTTGATGGGTAAGAAGAAAGGGGATGAATTTGAGTTTGAGACTCCCGTCGGCAAGCAAAAATACAAAGTCCTGAAAGTCGCCTAAAGCACTCATCTGCTTCGTTGCACTTTGAAAAAAGACCCTCGCTGGACACCTGTCCAGCGAGGGTCTTTTTTTTTCGTGCGCCTCGCATCTAAGTACTTTAGACGACTTTCAAATAAGTAACTGGGAGAAAGTGTTTTATTGTACTTTCAGTGAGTAGCGACTATGCGTGGGTGGGTGAGAAAGTCTGGGAGACTTTTGCAAGACCTTTTGAGAAACTTGTTTCCAAAAGGTGTACAGCTTCTGTAAGAAGGGGCTGGGGCACGCAAGGAGCGTACGAATCGAAGGTGTAATGAAACGATTTCGACTATCTTTCAGAAGGTGGGTTTGGGTGCGACCACTCAACCTACTCTATGCTAAAATTAAGCAAAACAAGGAGAAGTATACTTCGACTATGGCTTTGCTTAGTCAGGCGCTTCGTTAGATTCGACCCCGACCAAGGGGAGAATCTGTCGGTAGCGAGCTGCAAGAAGCTCACCACAGACTATTAGAAGATACTAGGATTTGTTTTATAATTCATGTACCTATCTTATGGATGAAAACCAAACACCAGAGCCTTTTGTTGGCGCTTTCTTTAAAGTAGTTTTAGGCTTGGTCGTATTGGGAATAGTGGTCACTCAAACCCCACTCGGTGGTCTCATCGGCTCCGCTTCAGCTGGAGTCTACCAGTCCACCGTCGGACTTCTACGTACGAATACTGGCGGACTCACGCTCGACGATGGCCTAGTAGGTCACTGGACTTTTGATGGAAATTATATGGATTTGTCTTCGAGTACCGCAGAAATCCTCGACCGTTCCAGTAATGGCAATAGCGGAGATTGGAAAAATCATTCCACCACTACTGTTGTTGGTGTATCTGGACAGGCGATAAATTTTGATGGGGTGGATGATTACTTGGAAATTGCCGATAATGATATATATTCGTTCACTGATGGTGGTGGAAACGATCAGCCGTTTTCTATAACGACGTGGATAAATACAAGTGACACATCATTTGGAATTGCTGAAAAGGTTCCGGGCGCGACTGGTGGTGAGTGGAGGTATACGGTAAATTCAGGGTACATACAACTAACACTCTATACTGACGCTTCAAACATCACAACTAAATATTCTTCACTTGTTTCAGAACTAAATGACGGGTGGGTTTTTCTCTCAGTCGTCTACGATGGTTCTGAAGTATACACTGGAATTACACACTATGTTAATGGTCAGGTGCGGAATGGGACAGCTTCAGCCTTTGGCTCATATACTGGAATGACGAACACTTCTAATTCAATTATTGTTGCTGATGATGCAACGAGTGGAAAACTAGACGGAAGTATTGACGATCTTCGTATTTATAACCGAGCCCTCTCCGCAGATGAAATCCAAAAACTCTACCAACTCGGGGTCGGCAATAAAATCGCCACTACTATAACTAACGACTCACTAGAGCAAGATTTACTAGCCCACTGGACCTTTGATGGTAGTGATCTTGAGTTGTCGAGTACAACAGCACAAGTACGAGATGTCTCAGGTAACTTCAATCACTTGGCTTCTGGAGGAGTGATCACCGCATCTGATTTTGATATTGGAAAAATTGGTCAGGCCATAAAAATGGATGGTTCAACTGATTATCTAACTAGTATTTCAACTTCATTCGATAGCCCATCGGCACTTTCGGTGTCAGCTTGGATAAAGCCAGATTCTGCTAATACTTTCCATGTTGTTGATAAGGGGACGGGTTCAGTGAGTCCTGCGAATGGTTTTATATTTTATATTCATTCTAGTGGCTGGATTACCTTTAGAGTTGGATATGATGGTGGTCAAGATTTGATTGCTTACACTAGCTCAGGGGTTGTTGATGTGGGGGAATGGCAGCATATTATGGCAACATGGGACGGCACATCTGATGCAAGTAAGGTGAAAATATATAAAAACGGAATACTGCAACCAAATTCAGTAGAAACTTCTGGTACCGGCTCACTCGAGACCATGTCCTCGCAATTCATTGTTGGTCGTAGCTCAACAGGAGCAAATGACTTCGATGGTCAAATGGATGATATACGTATTTACGAAAGAGAATTTACTCCAGAAGAAGTCCAGCGTCTCTACCAAATGGGTGGAGGTGTCAAAATCGCTGATACAGCAACTTCTTCCGGGAGTCTAGCTTCCGGCCTTGTTGGTCACTGGACTTTTGATGGTCCGGATATGGATTTATTTAACTCCTCCGCTGAAGTGCTGGATATAAGCGGTAATGATAATCATGGAAACTGGCTTAACCACGCCACCACCACAACTATCGGGAAAATTGGTCAAGCAATAGAGTTTGATGGGGTGGATGACTATGTGTACAAATCATCAAACTCTTCGCTTGATATAGAAGGTGGAGAATACACCTTTTCAGCATGGGCATATATGACAAAAGACACTGGTGCAGATCAGCATGTGCTTGTCCAAAACCCTTCTAGTGGTAATGGTGTCGAGCTAAAGTATGACTATGGAAACGATTCTTGGCAATTCAACTTCAGGGACGGTTCAGCTACTTGGAAATATGGGATATTCACTCAAGATAATGTTGAGTTAAATAGGTGGTATCACATAGTGGGTGTAAGAGACAGTGTTGGAGCAAAAGTATATGTAGATGGGGTATTGGGAGCAACTGCTGAGTCAGCAACGGGAAATAACACTTTCAGTAATGATACTTCTATAGGAAGAAGTAACTACACCGCAGCTCGTGGATATTTTAATGGAAAAATCGATGATGCTCGTATATACAACCGAGCCCTCTCCGCTGACGAAGTTGTTCAACTCTATAGTCAGGGTAGGTAGATTAGAAGAAAAGGCCGGAAGCAGAGCTTCCGGCCTTTTCTTTTTTGAGTGAACAAGGAAGACTGTAAGTCGACTATTGTGAACTTAGTCAGTCGCTTCATCAGATTCGACCCCTGACCTTGGGGAGAATCTGGTGGTAGCGAGCTGCAGAGTGCCATACTTTGTTTTAAAAACCTTTATTTTTTGCGTGACACACGTTAATATAACAACCTAATGTTTTGGGCAGATACAATTACAGATGAAGTGGAGAAAAGGTATGCGGATAAAATAAAAGCCGGTGAAGCTATTGTTGTGCGTGACGAAAAAACTGCTTCTGGTCAGGTTCATGTTGGTTCGCTTCGAAGTGCTTCGCTTCACGCCATTGTGGCCGATGTACTACGCTCACGCGGTGTGAATGTAAACTTCTTCTTTGAAATCAATGACTTTGACCCGATGGACGGAATTCCGAGTTATTTAGACGAAGAAATCTACAAAAAGTACATGGGCGTACCGCTTTGCAACATTCCTTCACCAGAGGTTGGCTTTGACAACTTTGCTGAATACTATGGCCAAGAGTATGTGCGAGTTTTGGATAAGATTGGCTTTGGAGCGACAGTCTACCGAGCAAGTGAGCTCTACCGAAGCGGAGCGATGAACGACCTAATCAAGATGGCTCTCAAGAAGAAAGATTTGATACGAGAAATATATTACCGAATTTCAAAAAGTGAAAAGCCTGAAGGCTGGTACCCAATTAATGTTATCTGTGAAAGGTGTGGAAATTTAAGTGCGACTAATGTAACTGATTTCGATGGAGAGTTAGTAACCTACACCTGTTCATCAGATACTATCAAATGGGCTGAAGGTTGTGGTCACAGCGGAAAAATTTCTCCATACAACGGCAATGCTAAGTTCCCATGGAAAATCGACTGGCCAGCTAAGTTTGTCGCCAAAGGTGTGGATTTTGAAGGTGGAGGAAAAGATCACTATACAAAAGGTGGCTCACGACAAGTAGCTGAAACCATTGCTAGAGAAGTATTTGAGCACGAACCCCCATACGGAGTGTTCAATGAATTCTTTTTGGTGGGAGGAAAGAAGATGTCTTCCTCAAAAGGCAATGCAGCCACAGCTGTAGAAATGTCTACAATACTTCCGCCACATATTCTAAGATTGCTACTCCTGAAGATTCCAATAAACCGACAGCTAGACTTCGATCCTGAAGGAGACGCAATCCCGATTCTTTTCGATAACTACGATAGACTAGCAGAAAAGTATTGGTCTGGAGTAAAAGACGACGATACTCAATTATTTAATTTCATCCACCTACCAGACGAAAGAGGGGATTTGCCTCAAAGATTTTTGCCGAGGTTTTCACAAGTAGCTTTTTTGGTACAAATGCCACACATGGATACATATAAAGAAGTTGAGAAGATGAAAGAATCTGAACTCACTGACGTAGATATCGCAGAGCTCGACATGCGCATTACTTACGCCAAGCATTGGCTAGCAGACTATGCAGATGATAAATTTATTTTTACTCTTCAAGAAACAATTCCTGAAATTGCGAACACTCTTACTGAAGAAGAGAAAAAAGCCACTACACAATTGGCTGAAAAGATTTCACAGGCTGAAGTTTTGGACGGCGCCTCTTTGCACGAACTTATCCATGAAGTAAAAGAAGAAAGCGGACTTTCACCAAAAGAATTTTTCGGAGCTATCTACAAATTATTCTTAGGGAAAGAGAGTGGTCCAAAAGTCGGATGGTTCTTGAGTACCTTAGGTAAGGAGTTTGTCGTCTCAAGACTTAGACTAGAAAAGTAGAGAATATTTAAACCAGCGAATCCAAAAGGATTCGCTGGTTTTTTATTGGTGGGGAGGGTGTGTATAAAGTGGTTGCTGGTGGGATGGGGTGGTATACAATGTACGAGTGGTGGGAGATAGTGGTATACTACGAAAGTAGTAGACCGGAGCTAGTTTGGCAATCCGCCACAAAATCTCCACAGTAATTTGTGGAGGATTGCCAGACTAGCTCACAAGCTATCAAGATATGTTAATTGGCGAATACAAGCACACGTTGGATCCCAAGAAACGGCTGTCCATGCCGTCCAAGTGGCGGAAGGAACTTGGGAAAAAGCTTGTCGTCACACGAGGTCTTGATAACTGTCTCTTTATATATCCGCTCCGAGAGTGGCAGAAGATAACCGAGAAAATCGGTCAACTGCCACTCGGACAGGCGGATACAAGAAGTTTCAATCGATTCTTCTTATCGGGAGCAGTAGAGGTGGAGGTAGATTCAGTTGGACGTATTCTCGTGCCAGACTTTTTGAAAGATTTTGGCGGACTAGACACGAAAGTAGTTTTAGCCGGCATCCACGATCGAGTCGAAATTTGGGATGAGAAACGATGGGAGACCTATAAACGCGGAATCGAAAAGCAGGCCGATGCGTTGGCCGAAAAGCTTGGAGAAATTGGCGTCCTGTAATCACCTTACCTTAAATAAATTCCCTCCGTATGCAACACAAAACCGTATTACTGTACGAAGCAGTTGATGGGCTACAACTGTCACCGAGTGACACCGTAGTTGATGCAACATTTGGAAGTGGTGGTCATGCAAGACTCATTACTCAGATTCTAGATAAGGATGGTTGTTATATCGGCATCGACGCCGACGAAACAGCACTAGACGAAAAGAAACTAGGCGATATCTCTCCACAGATTCACTTAGTTCATGACAACTTCAGTCAAATTACGAACATACTTCGTTCTTTACATATAGAAAAGGTAGATGCCATATTAGCTGACCTAGGGTGGCGGATGGAACAGTTTGCAGATGGTGAGAAAGGATTCTCATTTATGCACGACGGACCATTGCATATGACCTTCGGTAAACCCGAGGATTACACCTTTACAGCTGAGGACATCGTCAATGATTGGGAAGAGCACGTTCTTGCAGATGTGTTTTACGGCTACGCAGAAGAAAGGTACGCAAGGCGAATCGCTAAAGCAATTGTAGAAGCTAGAAAATCAAAAAGAATCACTAGCACACTTCAGTTGGTAGAAATAGTCGAATACGCCCTACCAAAAGCTGCAAAAAAAGGAAAAATAAATCCTGCCACCAAAGTCTTCCAAGCGCTTAGAATCGCTGTCAACGATGAACTGACTGTACTCGAGTCGTTCATTAAAGACGCATTCATGGTTCTAAAACCAGGCGGACGATTGGCCATCATAACTTTTCACAGCATTGAAGATAGAGTGGTAAAACACTCGTTCAGGGAACTCAAAGACGCTGAGTTAGCCACTCTGATGACCAAGAAGCCAATTGCTCCCTCCGAGGAGGAGCTGAAAGAAAACCCTCGGGCGAGAAGTGCAAAACTTCGAATTATTACTAAGAATGTATAGCCTTACATGAAAAATCGTCGCGATACAATTAAACCCTCCACACTCACGCTAGCTTGCGTAGGTTTGTTAGTAAGTATGATAGTCCTTTATCTATACTTTTTAAATATGTCAGTGGTACAAGTAGTGATGCGGACAGAACATGTTCAAAAACAAAACTCCTTGAATAATGAAATAGCGCTTTTAGAAGCTCGATACATCAAGTCGCAACACGTAGTTGCGAGTAGGATTGCCTCACTTGATGGCTATAATACAACTGCACCAAAAGTTTTTGTCTCACGTGAGCAAGCAAGTCTAGTATTTGGTAGTATCTAAACTATGAAAAGACCACAATTACTTTTTCGAGTCCGATTATTATCGGCTGTAATTGTTGTCGGAGCTTTATTCTTACTGGGTAGACTTTATCAAATACAGATAATTAACGCAGAGCACTATCAGGAGAAGGCAGAAAGTCAGTACGTCCATACTAAAACTGATTTATACTCTCGAGGTTCAATTTTATTTACCACTAGAGATGGGCAAACCTTATCTGCTGCAGCCATACAATCTGGCTATATTTTGGCAGTAAATCCAACCCACCTCACAACCAGTCCGGAGGAATTTTGCGATATTTTTGAAAAGTATTTAGATGATTCAGTAGAAAAATGCCAAGAGAGAGTCGCTCTTCCAAACCGTACTTATATTGAATTGGCGACAAGGATTACAAACGAACAATCTGAGGAAATTCAACAGCTAGATATTGACGGTGCGCTTTTGTATAAAAATCAGTGGCGCTATTACCCAGGGGAGTCTCTGGCAGCACGTTCGATTGGATTCATTGGTTACACAGACGGAGATGGTTCGGAACTTAGAGGAAAGTATGGTTTGGAAAGACAGTATGACAATGTGCTCTTTGAGAAAAGGCAGGTGATGTCAGTAAACTTTTTTGCAGAACTATTCAGTAACTTGGGTGAAATTGTATATAAAAAAGAAGATAATTCTACTGGTGACATTGTGACAACTTTGGAGCCATCTGTTTCTCGAATGCTCGATTCTGTTCTTCAAGAGGCCAACGATAAATATGAGAGTAATTTAACAGGTGCCATAATAATGAGGCCACATACTGGTGAGATAGTTGCCATGAACGCTGTGCCTGGTTTTGATTTGAATGACCGTAAAGACGCTACGATAGACCAATTCCAGAATCCATTAGTTGAAAATGTGTACGAGTTTGGTTCTACCATAAAGGCCCTTACTGTCGCTGCCGGTTTGGATTCTGGTGCGATTACCCCATATTCAACATATTACGACTCTGGATCAATTGTTTTAGATAAGTTTACGATTCGCAATTATGATGGGAAGGGAAGAGGAACTGTTCCAATGCAAGAAATCCTAAATCAATCGCTTAACACAGGTGTATCGTGGATAGTAACTCAGATGGGAAAAGAGAAATTCCGTGAATATTTCTTGAATTACAAGTTAGGAAGTGAAAGCGGAATTGATCTTCCAAACGAGTCCTATGGACTAATTGAGAACTTGAATTCTCCACGTGACGTAGAGTATGCAACAGTTTCCTTTGGTCAGGGTATAGCAATGACTCCAATTGCTGCCACTAGAGCTTTGGCAACACTAGCTAATGGTGGTCGCTTGGTTACACCACACTTAGTTACCAGTATTGAATATGATTCCGGTGAATCCAAAGAGATTAGATATCCGGAAGGGAATCAGGTACTAAGTGAAGAGACAAGTGAAGAGATTTCTAGAATGCTCACCACAGTAGTTGATGATGCTCTTCGAGGTGGAACGGTTGCGATGCCTCATCATACAATCGCCGCCAAGACAGGGACCGCCCAGATTCCCGACCCTGTAAATGGTGGATATTACGAAGATAAATTCCTTCACTCATTTTTTGGATATTTCCCTGCATTTGAGCCAGAATTCATTGTTTTCATGTATACTGTAGAGCCAAAGGGAGTGGGGTATGCTTCAGAAACACTCACTGAACCTTTTATGGACATAGCTCAATTTTTAATTAATTACTATTCGATTCCACCCGACCGTTAGCCTATGAAAGAAATATTTAAATCGATTATCGTCAGGATTCTTACCTTAGAAGCCTCAATTTTACTAAAAAGACATAAGCCCAAAGTGATTGCAATCACCGGAAGTGTTGGTAAGACATCAACTAAGGATGCGGTTTACGCAGCTATCAAAAATAATATCTACGCACGAAAAAGTGAAAAGAGCTTCAATTCCGAAATTGGAGTTCCGCTCACTGTCTTAGGTTTGCCTAATGCTTGGAATAGTCCCTATAAGTGGATTAAGAACGTAATGGACGGATTGTTTACGGCGTTATTTTCCCGCACTTATCCAGAAGTTTTGATTCTTGAAGCTGGTATCGATAGGAAGGGTGATATGGATAGACTGACTCGTTGGCTAAAGCCAGATGTAGTTGTTTTGACTCGACTGCCAGAAGTGCCGGTTCATGTTGAATATTTTTCGACACCAGAAGCAGTAGTTGAAGAAAAAATGAAGCTCGTCTCAGCGCTTAAACCTGATGGTGTGCTGATTTATAATAATGATGACGTCGTCATTCAGTCAAAGTTACCTGAAGTTCTACAGCGCAAGGTTGGTTTTGGTCGCTATATAGAAACAGATTTTACAGCTAGAAAGGATAGGGTGGTATATGCTGATGATCAACCAATTGGTGTAGAATTCGAAGTCGAACACATGGGAGCTGTTCATAAAGTTCTGATAAGTGAAACAATCGGCACTCAACATATGTATTCAAGCATCGCTGCTATTGCTGTAGCAGATGAGCTTTCTGTCCCGATTGCGAATACAGTAGAATCTTTGCTGTCTCTTTCTACTCCACCGGGGCGAATGCGTCTTATTCCTGGGATAAAAGCTTCTATGTTGATTGATGATTCCTATAATTCATCACCTATTGCTTGTGAACAAGCGCTTCAAGCTTTGAAGGAGCTTTCTTACGCAAAGCGTAAAATTGCAGTGCTTGGAGATATGCTTGAGCTTGGCAAGTTTTCTTCAACAGAGCATAGAAAGATTGGCGTGAAGGTTGCTGAAACAGCTGATATATTATTCGCGGTTGGAGTACGAGCTCAGCAAATTGCAGAAGGTGCATTGTCTGCTGGTATGTCTGACAAAAATGTTTTCCAGTATGAGGATGTTGCGCGAGCAGGTAGGGAACTGCAAGCAATATTAAATAATGGGGACGTTGTTCTAATAAAGGCATCACAAGGTGTCCGAGCTGAAAAAATTGTCGAAGAAGTAATGGCCGACCCGCTAAGCGCGAACAAACTTTTGGTGCGTCAAGAAGACGAGTGGAAACAAAAATAACTTGATATTTTATATAAATTGTGGTATAATAGCAACAATAAATATTAAATTATAATATGCAATCTCAAACTAAAAATATCGTCACAGCAATTTTGTTATTCACTATGGTGGTGGTGCCATTTAAGTCAGATGCCGCAACCTCCGCTACAACCTATCAGCCACAAACAAAGCAGGAAATGATTGCTTATCTGCAAGGTAGAATCGCACAATTGGTATACATGATACAGCAAGCAGAGCGCACTGGATTAAGTTTAAATCCGAGTCAATCAGCACTAGGTTTTGTATCTGTCGAAACACATAAAGCTATTGATATTGAAGAAAATGAAGCGGTTTTACGAGGAGAGGCTGTAATTTATGGTAATACATCTGCCACAGTCTGGTTTGAGTACGGTAAGGATAGTAAATTCCTTGATCAAAAGACCGGAAAAGTCTCTGTGAGAAATGCCTACGATAGAGCTGTTCGCAAGAAAGTAACAGGGCTAGATGATGATCGTCGTTACTACTTTAGAATCGCCGCTGAAGGTAAAGATGGTTTGGTACAGTATGGAGAAGTCTATACTTTCTATACAGACGATTCAGACTAAATCTAGAATAAAATAAACGCAAATAATAGGCACATGTTATCATGTGCCTATTATGTTAGAGATAAATACAAAAGCCCCAGCTTTCACATTAGTAGATGATAGTAATGTAAAAAGAAAACTGTCCGAGTTTAAAGGTAAGTGGGTTGTGCTTTATTTTTATCCCAAGGACGATACTCCAGGTTGTACTAAAGAGGCTTGTGGTATAGCGGAGGTCTACGATGATTTTGCTAAATTAGGAGTGACTGTTCTTGGTGTAAGTAAAGACTCACCAGCAACACATACAAAATTCAAAGAGAAGTATAATCTGCCTTTTACATTATTGTCAGACGAGTCTACAGAAATGATGCAAAGTTATGAAGCATGGAAAGAAAAGTCCATGTTCGGGAAAAAATATATGGGAATCGTCAGGATTACATACATCCTTAATCCTTCAGGTAAGATAGCGAAAGCCTATCCTAAGGTTACTCCGGCAGATCATGCGCTCACTCTATTGAAGGATTTGGAAAATCTGATTCAAGCTAAGTAGGGACTTGTATAACTTCACTAGCCGCTTTTTCTAAACGGTTCATTATAGCCATACCAACTCCTTCAGTGTCGTATCCTTGTATCAGAATTCTCTCAGCTGAGGGTAAATCTGCAGTCCTTAAGGTGTGAAAAAGTTCTGGAGCAGCTTCGTATGTATTTGCTGGCATTCTGTAATTATGAGGAAGATTACTAAAATCTCCTGCGTACCACAGCACCACCAATTTCTCGGGATTGCTCTTTGTAATGTATTCCTCCATTGCTTTAGTGGTGTCTAAAGGGTTTCCGTTAAACAAAGTGATTGGCACGTCTGGAGCATAATGCTTGTACTTCATACCGGGAGATTTTGGTTCAGAAAGGGTTTTGTTGTCTGTAGTTTTAGGGACAATTTTCTTCAGCATCTCTATGGTTATAGAACCGGGCCTTAGCACAATTGGGTTTTTGCTAGTACAGTCAACTACAGTAGACTCAAGTCCATACTCTATTTCACCACCGTCGAGTATTAGCGGAATTCTGCCATTTAAATCCTGCAAAACATGCTCAGCTCTGGTTGGACTAACTTTACCTGAGAGATTTGCTGAAGGCGCTGCTATTGGTGTTCCAGCAGCTTTAATGAGTGCTTGTGCAATTGGATGTTTGGGGAAGCGAACCACTACAGTGTTGAAACCAGCTGTGATTTCTCCAGGTAATTCTTTGTGCCTTGGCAAAACAATACTAAGAGGCCCTGGCCAAAAAGCATCCATAAACAAGTGCGCGCTTTTTGGAATCTTACCGACGATTGGCTTTAGTTGTTTTGGGTCGGATATGTGAACTATGAGAGGATTGTCAGACGGTCGATTTTTAGCTTGAAATATCTTTTTTACAGCTTCTTTATTCATGGCGTCAGCGCCAAGTCCGTATACTGTCTCGGTTGGGAAGGCAACAAGCTTGCCTTCTTTAATTAAACTTGCAGCATAAAGAATGTCTTCAGAGCTGGCTGAAGGTTCTGATACTTTCAAGACAATTGTCTTCATAAGTTAAGTTTGCCAACTATTTCACAAAAAAACAAGCGAAAATGAGCTTTATTTCATTTCTTTAAATTCAGGGATGTCATCTTCTGAGTCTATAAGACAGAACGAGCCATAGCCAGACACTAAAAGATCGTCCAGTTGCTTTTTGGTATTCTTCTTCTGCTTTTCAGTTATCACTATACTGCCGTCCTGTCTTGCTATTTTTGATAGGTTTAAGGCAAACTCTTCGCTTACATTATCAGCGTTAAAAATCACTGCTTTCTTGACGATGTCAGATTCTGGCTTTATACCTCGTTCTACTAGTAGAGAGATTATTCTCTCAAAACCAATTGAAAAACCACAAGCTGGTACATCATGAGAAGAATATTTTCCAATCATTTTGTCATAGCGTCCGCCTCCAGCGATAGAAGAAGGGAAGTCTTTGTCGGTTATTTCGAAGATTGGTCCAGTGTAATAACCCATACCTCGAACTAAAGTCGGGTCAAAGTTAACTCTAAATTTCCCTTCAGATTGATTATTGGCTGTTGTAAGTAGATCTCTTAATTGACTAATCACTTCAGCGTCAATGTCTGGGGGTAAAATCTCAAATAAATCTGAATTTTCTCCTTTGTCCATTATCTCTCGAAGGAGAGCTGTCATTTTAGAGTTTTGTTCTGGACGGGGGATTTTTTCGGTTAACTCAGTTTCAACTCCGTCTAATCCGACTTTGTCTAGCTTGTCTACAATTACCAAGACTAATTCGCGTTCATTCTCATCGTATCCGCAGTATTCAACTATACCCTTGAGGATTCTTCGGTCGTTTACTCTTACTAAGAAGTCAGAAAATCCGATTCTGGCAAGTGCTTCAGAGGTGGCGAGTATTAACTCTCTTTCGGCCAAAGTACTTTCGTCTCCGATGATATCTATGTCGCACTGGGTAAACTGTCGATAACGACCTTTTTGTGGACGTTCAGCTCGAAAGACATTGCCAATCTGCATAACCTTAAATGGAGAAGGGAGTTGAGCGTGGTTGTTGGCGTAGTATCTAGCTAGGGGGACGGTTAGGTCAAACCTTAGGCCACCATCAACAATGTCAGATATAGAGCTGGAATTTTTTATATCATCTAAGCTTTGGCCTCTCTTCATAATGCTGAATGTTTGCTTTTCGTTATCGCCACCTTCTCCAGTGCTTAGAAGCTCGCTTCTTTCTACAATCGGAGTTTCAATCTCAGAAAAACCGTAGCTCGTATAGACCTCTTTTATCTTTTTTATTATCGACTGTCGTAAGGCTACTTCCTCTGGAAGTAAGTCGCGCATCCCTCGCATTGGAACTGCTGATATTTTCTCTCCGTTATTTTTCATATATGCGTGTTTCGTTAGGTGATATTTATAGGTTTGGTCGATATTTCATTATACAGAATAGTGGCATTAAATAACAACGTTTTTATCACTATGAGCCAGTGGGCATAATGACTTACATAAAACCAAAAACTGTGTTATAAAATGCTCCCACTCAAACACATAAGGAAGTGTATTAGTGTCAGTAGCACATAAGTTCGTTAAACAAAAAGAAGTAGTCTCCCACACTGAGCATTATTTGCGAGTAGTGGGAGAGGTGATAAAGTCGGCCCAGAATTTTCATGGAGACGGAGTTAGACTTTCAAGATTGCCGGAATCAGAAAAGTTTGATTTGTGGAGAAAGGTACTAGCTCAGTATAAGTTTGAAAACGGAGTTGGCCAGTTTAGAAGGTCAGACGCGAAGCGAATGGTCGAAAAGGTGAGTCGAGAACAACTGATAGACATGTGTATCGGTGTGTTCTCGTACAAAACCTTTCTTGAAAAAATCTGAGACAGGTCGCTAAATATCGCCACCTAGTTTCACTGGAGTGCCAATATTGGTACTCCTTTTTTTATAATTTAAAACCGCCTAGAAGGCGGTTAGTGATTAGATGTTATCTAATGCGGATAATTTGTCCCGGATGAACGATGTAAGGAGGGTTTATTCCGTTGATTACAGCTAATTCCTTGTAAGTCGTTCCTCGCCTCCTCGCGATACTAGCAAGTGATTCTCCTTTGATTATCGTGTGTGTAGCTAAATCCCTTTTCGCTTCAGTAGCTACGTAAGTAGCGTACTGCTTAGGGAAAATCGTTACGTGGTAATGGGCTGGCCAGCGCTCCTTTGTTATATCAATAAGACCTTTTTCCTCCAAAAAAAGAAAATTATTTTCTAGCCACTCCCGACATAATTTAGTAGCTGGAACTCTAATGTCGATTGCCATGCCGGTTGGATGTACTGATAGATCAGAGGCATTTCTAGGTTGCTCTGTAGTTAAACGAAGCGCGCTTGTTATTACCATTCTTTCACCACAGTCATTTAACATTTTCTCAGAGTTTAGCTGAACGAAAATCCTCACCTCTGGCCTAACGTATGGGCGAGATGTTTGAGCATCCACTTGCAGATAACGGTCGCTCTCAAGTTTGACTAGATAACCTTGTGAAATAAACTTCGCTAACTGTTTTTGTGACCGCAAAAATGTGAAGTCATGTTTTATAGCTTCCTTGTGAGCTAGTTTAAGAGATTCTCTCGAACCTCTGAGGTTTGAGGCGTCAGAATGACTGGTTATCAAGACTGTTATTAAAATGAAAAATAACTGTTTCATTTCCGCCTCCTTAAGTAGCGGTGTTAGAAATCTATTTCGACTATATCACAATTCTATATCATGCAAAGTAGGTGGTTTTGTATGTTG
>JACKGI010000006.1 GCA_020632015.1 Candidatus Nomurabacteria bacterium
TTTGTGCTTGGGAGCAGGCTCGAACTGCTGACCCTTCGCTCTTCAGGCGAATGCTCTACCAACTGAGCTACCCAAGCAGGTGTGTTTTTAACGTTGGTGGGGCTATTGTACCCGTTTTTAAGATAATTTCAATCTATTCTCCACCACCATACTGTCCACTCATAGCCTCATAAAACTGCTTCCAACCTGGTACTTCTTGAAGTCCTGCTTGAAAAGTCTGAAACGAGGAGCCAAGAGAAGTAAAGTATGGCTCAATAATGTAGAAATACAGCAAGAAAGGTGCTCCGATAATTATCAAAAACCAAACTACTCTGAACCAAAATGACCACAGCGAACGACGATTCAACTTCTTCATTAATTCATTGTTCTCATTAAGAATACGTTGATTCTCTAAGAGCAACTCTTGTATGAGCTGATGTTCATTTTTGTCCGGTAACATACAAATATTATAACAAGTCCAGATGACGAAATTTTTGTTTATGCTACTCTAATCTTCATCGCCCTCTTAGTTAAATGGATATAACCGCTCACTCCTAACGAGCAATTGTAGGTTCGATTCCTACAGAGGGCACAAATAATAAAACACCAAGCATGTTACTTGGTGTTTTATTATTACTTTATCACTACTGGCAGTACTATTAGTAAGAAGCAGGATTAACTAGATTGTAGCCGTCGCTACCTTCAGCGATTCTAATTTCATCATGATACAAAACCCTTCGATAAACTGAAGTTGGTTGCGTAAACCACCACCATTTATAGTCTCCAATCTTTAGGTAAGCTCCACCAGTACCATCATAGTTATATCCGGTCGTACCTTTACGGTCGTATATTACTTTTCCGTCTTTCCAAACTTTAATAAATCCGTTGTCTTTTCCAGTCCAGTTTACATTTACAATAAAGTCCATCCACTTCCCTTTCTCGATGGGTGCTATCCAGAAATTCTTTGTGGTCATCTTTCCGTTTATATCGTAGCGATGAACCATGTGCATATTGTTGTTTGATACTCCAAAAGCAAGGGGAGGACTGCTAGTTTGTGAGAAGTTACCTGAACCATGTATCTGCCATAATATCTCAGGATTTGAGTCAGCCACCCAATCAGACGGTATGTAGACACTAAGACCAAACCAGTATTCCGTATCAAGCTTCATCATTTCTGGCTTGGTTTTTAACAATTCAGCACGAGGTTTATTAGTTCCATAGTAGGACGTTATCCGACTGAAGTCTGTCTTCCAAGCATATTTACCAGCTCTCACCTGTTCAGTTGTTACCTTACTTGGATTGTTATTTAATTGTTTACCCCATCCATCATGATCACTGGCTGCGTTTTGAATAGCGCCTGTTTCAAAGTCTCCAGTGAATATTATTTTTGCTGATCCAGAGGATATTGGGGCTGTGGTCTTTGTTGCAGAATCAGATATCGATTTCGTAGTAGTGTTTGTAGTTTTGCTAGAAGAAGAGCCATCCACCTTCACTCTTACTGTATCAGTTACATTTTTACCTCCTCCAGCACAAGCTATTGCATAAGTAGTCGGAGTGAAGACAGGAATAGTCACACTTCCAGACGTACCTCCTCTGGTCGAAAAACCTCCCCCAACACACACACTTGCATTTTTTGCATTCCACGATAGTTCTGTTGCCTGACCAACTCCTACTGTAGACGGAGAAGCTGTTAAATTAACAGTAAGGGTACCAGATCTCGTAGAAGTGTTAGAAACTGTTTTGGTACTATCTATAGATACTCTAGCGGTATCATACTTACTTACCCCGCCACCAGCACAAGCCACAACAAAGGTAGTCGAGTTAGTAACTCTGACCGTAACCTTACCAGAAGTTTTGCCTCCAGTTGAAAATCCACCCCCCACACACACTTCTGTATTTCTCGAAGTCCAAGTCAGAGTTGCTGTTTGACCAACACCCACCCTAGTCGGAGATACTTTTAAGTCCACGCTAGGAGGACCCGATGGTGAGGTATTAGTTGTGTTATTTGTATTTGAGACATTACCAACAGAAGCAGACGAGCCATTGCCCGGCATCACATCCACAAAACTCGCTTTCTCGTTACCAATCCTAAATTCATCATAATACTGTTCTGCGTAACTAGAGTTTCCATACCAATTTGCAGTAGAACGGTATATACCCATTTTCTGGTTTAGCTGATCTCCTTTTAACACAGTCGCTCCTGTCTCTTGATGATCAGGAGTACTGTCTGGCTGGCCATTAATCCATACTTTCCAGAACCCGTCTGAGCCATCTGAAACTTTTACATGAAGAACAAAATCCGTCCATTTTCCGAGTTCAATTGGTTTTAGTTTGTATTCCCTAGATTTTCCAAAAGAAATATTCCAATAACCTTCATACATATTTATCCCTGAAGTTCCATCCGTAATCATTGAGTGCCACTGAATAGTGTGAGCATTGGGCCGATTAGCTTTAATCAAGTCCCTGTTGTTGGCGTTGTCTTCCAAATAAATAGAGAACCCGATCCAGTATTCTTTCCCATTTTCTAAGTAAATTTTACTTGGCGCTTTTAATTCTGAACGCCATTTACCTGAAGTTGGCCAAGTCCCCCAGTTCTTGTCGTAAAATATTCTTATCGATTTACTTCCAGCACGAGCGACATTGGACACCACCTTTACTGACTCGGCTGCTTTTGCAGGGTCTTCCACGTTGGTAGCAACCTTAAATAACTCCTTGCCCCAAGCATCTTCTCCGCGACCGTTAAAATTTATTTTCCCAGTTTCTCCACCACTAAAATAAATTATGTTTGCTTCATTTCTTTGCCCAGACGAACTTTGCGCCAAGGCTGGCTGGGTATAAAAGAGACTTATGGTAAATCCTAGAAAAAGAATTGCTAAATAGAGAAAAATATTAGTAGTACGAGAAAACATATTGAATTATTAATGATGATAATGGAAAAGGTGCCTTAGTTAGTCTTAAACGAAACAACACAAAAGTTTCGAATTCTATTCTAATTATCGACCATAGCAAAATGTGTGCAATAGTGATTGGATCCGATATGGGGACAGCTATATTTGATAAATTAAACAAAAAAAGCCGTGAGCTTCACTCACGGCTTTTTTATGGCTACAATCCTAGCAATTCTGTGACCTTGGGTTCGTCGAAACCGATAATCACATCATCTCCTATCTTAATGACCGGAACTCCCATTTGTCCTGTCATGTCAATCATTTCAGCTCTTTTTTCTGTATCTGCTGCCACATCGTGTTCAGTGTACTCAACACCATTTTCAGCAAAGAATTCCTTGGCCGCATGACAAAAGTGGCATACTGGCGTGCTGTAAATCACTACAGACTTGTTTCCCTCGTTGTTTGTTTCTGGAGTATCCATAATTAAAATTTAATCTTAATGCAAAACATTATACCAGCTTAACGCCAAAACTGGTACCACTTAGTCTTCTCTTCGGTAGTACTACCAGATAAGGGCTGAATATCTAAAGTTTCATCCTCTTCTTCTACTATAACCACCACCTTTTCTCCTGGCAAAGCCACGTCAAACTGTCGACGCATCTCAGCCTCTATACCTCGGTCGCTCGATAAATACTCTACTCTTTCTTCTAATTCATTTTTATGAGCCTCTAAGGCCGTAGCTTGTTGCTCAGCCAGCTCCCGCCTTTCGAGCATCTCCATGGCAATATCATAGCGAACATACGCACTCCACCCCACCAAAAGTGCTAATGTCAAAATAATCCCTTGTGTAAAGTGGGAGTTAATTATTCCGCGTAACTTTCGTTTTTGATAAAAATCAAACATGAATGAGAAAAGGAGCCAATAAGGCGACTATTTTGCATCTATGCAGAGCTTAGTATATTTCGAACCCTAGGGAGAAATAGGCTATAACGAGCTACAAAAAATCTAAATTCCTTTAGAACTTATTATATATCACCTTCTATCTTTTACTATCAATAGTAATCAGGTATAATCGTCGTTATGAGTTTCTTATTTCACCAAAAAACCAAGAAAGCAATTAAATGGGTTTGGGGCGTTATCGCCATCCTGATTGTTATTAGTATGATTTTTGCCTACTCTGGTGGGTCTGGATTATTTTAGTAATAATATAAAAAACGGCGCGAGCAAAGCTCGCGCCGTTTTTTAATCCCCTTTCATCATTTTCATAAACACCTCAGATGGAATATGCACCTTACCGTACTCGAGGGCTTTGGCTTTACCCTTCTTTTGCTTATCACGAAGCTTATTTTTACGAGAAACATCTCCCCCATACAAATGTGCAGTAACATCTTTTCTTACTGCTGAGATCTTCTTAGTTGCAATTATTTTACCCATTATTTTTGCTTGAACCTTAACTGGGAACTGTTGTCGCGGGAGAGTATTATAAAGTTTTTCAGTAATTGCTTTCGCGTCAGTTTCAGCACGCATAACGCCCACCACTCTTGAAAAAGCTGGAACAATATCTTCAGCCACCAAGACATCTAACTTTGTAACCGTTGCATCCCTAAGCTCAGCAATTTCATACGAAAGCGAAGCATATCCACTACTAGCATTTTTTAATCTATCAAAAAAACCTCTCATGAGTTCACGCAGTGGCATTTCAATTGAAAGCAAGGTACGGCCATCACTAAAAACCTCTGTATCAATCACACTTCCTTCATGCTCATACAAAAGTGTCATAATGTTCCCTATATATTCCCCAGGCAAAATTATCTGGCCGAGTATCCATGGTTCGCGTACAGTTACATTGGATCCATGTTCAGGAAATCTGTTTGCGGCATATATACTTTCCACTTTTCCGTCTGGCCATGTCACTTCATACGAGATTGATGGTGAAGTAATAATAATCTCAAGATTAAATTCGCGACGCAAACGCTCAGTAATAATCTCCATATGAAGCATCCCTAGAAAACCACAACGGAAACCTCTTCCCAACACTCCAGAAGATTCTTCTTCGTAAGAAAGTGACGAGTCGGAAAGTTGTAGTCGGTCTAAAGCCTGTCTAAGTTGAGTAAAGTCATCTTGGTTCTCAGGAAAGATAGAAGACCAAACAACCGGTCGCGCTTGTTGATATCCAGAAAGTGGCTCAGACGATTCCTTATCCTTCATTAGAGTGTCACCGACTCCTGCTACACCAGGCTCTTTTATACCAGTTACTACATAACCAATTTCTCCAGCTGATAGTGACTCAACCGGCATTTCTTCCGGCTTTACAATACCGACCTCAAGGGCCGTAAAAGTTCGTTTACTCGCTGCAAATTTGAGAACGTCACCCTTCTTAACCTCCCCATCAAATACGCGTAAGAAGACGATTATCCCTCGGTGATTTGAATATTGAAAATCAAAAATTAACCCTCGATAGGCTTCTTGGGAAGACGGGCGCGGGGGTGGTATCCGAAGTCGTATAGCCTCAAGGAGTTCAGGAACCCCCGCGCCCGTCTTCCCCGATACCAACAACATATCTTCTTTTGTGCAATCCAAAAGACGCATTACTTCCTCTCCCACCTCATCTGGCCGAGAGTGGTCTACGTCAGTTTTAGTAAGGACTGGAATGATAGTTAGGCCAAGGTCTTTTGCCATCTGCAAAGTAGTCAAAGTTTGCGCCTGAATTCCTTGGGTACTGTCAATCAAAAGCAAAACTCCCTCTACCGCTTTTAAGGCTCGGGAAACTTCATAGGAAAAATCAATATGTCCCGGAGTATCTATCAAGTTGAATTCAAACTTTTCACCTTCATAAAAATACTCCATTCGAACTGGTTGCATTTTTATAGTAATCCCTCGCTCACGCTCTAAGTCCATTGAGTCCAAAACCTGCTCCTTCATCTTGCGTGTTTCCACTGTTTTGGTTACTTCCAACATACGATCGGCCAGAGTTGACTTACCGTGATCAATGTGAGCAATAATACTAAAATTTCGAATTTGCATACTTTATAGTCGCCCTACTCTACCTTACTTCAGCAAAAAGGCTAGTGTTAGTTATCTTGAGGAGCAATAACGTCAGTTTTAAATATCTTTGTGTGGAAAGAGCGATAAATTTCATTTATCTCAGAAGATCTCATTGCTAGGTAGGTAAGAATAACAGCAATCACACCCATAACTCCGGCAGAGACTCCCTGCAACATGATACCGATGAATGTGTCTTGATTTACACCATCGACAACAAAAACCAATGTCACATAGGCAGAAATGCCTCCAGCAACTGAAGCTAGACAAGCTTGTATAGTTAAGCGAATTAAAGAACGATAACTAACCATAAACGCGCGCCTAGAAAAGGCTAGTAGTAGAACAAGCTGGATTAGCTGACCAACAATAAAGGCTAATGCCAAAACCAGTATCTCAGCTCCTTCTACTTCACTCAAACGGAATAAATCATTGAGGAACAATTGGAAATCAACATTACTTAAATATATCTTCTGCAAAATAAATGCAGAGGCTATTGATATGCTTCCACCAAAAATAGCTACAAATAATGGTAGCTTGGTCCGGCCGCCGGCATAAAAAGCTCTAATTAGCAAAAGTAAGATTGCCTGAGCAAATAGAGATAATACAAAAATAGCCAAAACTGCAGCCGTTAGTCTCGTGTCACTCCAGTCAAACTGTCCGCTTCCAAGTAAGACTCGTACAATTTGTGCTCGCAAAACCACGACTAAACCTATCACTGGAACTGCCCAGAAAATAATATGTCTTAAGGCAGTGAGAAGCTGTCGATTAAAACCATCATGATCACTCTTTGCATATAAATGTGACAGGGTTGGGAAAGCTGCCACAGAGTAACTCATACCGATGATAGCTAATGGCACAGACTGTAAATTAAAAGCAAACTGAAAAACAGAGACAGAACCCTCTGACATTGAGGAAGCGATTCCAATCAGAACTAGTAAAACAATTTGATTTACTGACAAAGTAAAAGCTCTTGGTATGGAAACGGACAATATTTTTGAAATCAATCCCCATTTTATACGTGACGACAAACCAAATGCGTAGTCACTCCTAACGACAAAAGGTATCTGTATAAGTAGGTGACCAACAGCCCCTACCACCACCCCTATCGCCAGACCGACGATACCAAAAAGAGGGTAGAGCAATACAATTCCGAGAATTATACCTACGTTATAAAGAAGTGGACTAAGTGCATACAAAATAAATCGATGATTCATTTGAGTAACAACTCCACACAAGCTGGATAGTCCAAGCAAGAATGGTTGAAGCAATAAGATTTGTAGTAACGCAACTAAACTCTCATATTCACCAGCAAAGCCTGGGAACATGTGTGGTACGTACCACTCGGCAGTCAGAGCCAACGCGCCAGCGACTAGAACATACACATAAAGGAACAGAGTGAAAATCTGCGTTAGAACTTCTGCACCTGCTTTCTTATCTACCGTCTGGCTATATTTGTTTACAAACGGCAAAAGTACGTAGATCGAAAGTACCGATGCAAACAAAACAAACAGAAGGTCAGGGATTCTAAATGCTGCGTAGTACAAGTCCAACTCAAAGCCAGCTCCAAACGTATGGGCTAAAAGACGGTCTCTAACAATTGCGAGTATCTGAGAACCAACTGAAAACAGAGCGATAATGTACGCAGCCTGATGCAGACCGCGTACCTCTCGATACACAAAGTTTAAGACGCGTTTAACCATAGAGTTTTACTGCACTGGCTCAACTTCAGTTTCTTCCTCTGACGATACAGGCTCTTCATCTGTAACAACCTCTTCTACCGCGACCTCATCTTGCTCTTCTGAATCATCACTTGGAATTGTATTTACAGGTGAAACAAGGTCTGTCTCCTCACTTCTTTTACCAGTCTCGTTATCGACGTCATTCTCAGCTGGAGACACTTCACTCACTGGCGCGTCCAACCCTAAGTCAGGAACGCTTTCAATATCACCTGATTCAACTTGACTGATTAACTTCAACAACTCTGGGTTATCCGGGTTTGTAACCTGTACTTGGCGCAACTGCACTAGAGCATCGTCTGCCCTGTCTGTTGCCAGGTATGCTAAAGCTAGAAGGTATTTTGCATTAGCGTACTGCGGGTCAAGTCTTACCGCAGCTTCAAAAGCCACAATTGATTCCTGGTACCGTTTAGCTGACGAAAGTAGCATTCCTAACTGGAAGTATCGAGTTGGATTTCGAGGTTCAAGAGTAATAATGGAACGAGTCGTTGCAATGGCTGATTCTGTATTACCTTCTTTGATATCTATCTGGGCTGACAAAAATAGAGCTTCAGTATAATTTGGCTTCAGTCTCAATGACTCATTGATTTCAGCTCGAGCCAACTCTAGGTCTCCAGTTCGAGCAGCCATTTGGGCAGAAATAAGGTAATACCCTGGGTTTTGAGGGTCCAGTTTCTTAGCATCATCTAGAGCTGATAACGCTCTCTCACGAGCACCGTTTATACCAGCCACCGCTAGCCCACTATACACACCAGCCAAAACAGCATGATTATCAGGATTGGTCATATCCTGTGATAATGCTTGATCAATAAATATCTGAGCTTGTTCAACTGTGGTCAAGAATTTCCGTTGATCTTCTTCTGTTGGCTGATTGAGTCTCAACAAAGCATTGAGATTGCTAAGTTGAATCTGAGCTCGCAGACTAACAAATCTATCGTCTGGATACAAAATAAAAGCCTCAGTTGCTACCCTTTCAAATTCTTCTACTGATTCAGCTGTTGCTCGAACTTTTGAGAAGCTGTGTTGAGCAACATACTGTTTGCTTACTGAAATACTCATCATGATTATGTTTGTGATAACAATAATCACCACCGCCATCATGAAGAATCCACGTTGACGATTAACTACCAGCGGGACAGTTCGAACAGTGTTCGGCAGTAATGTCCCCGCAGAAACAAAAGTTAAACCAGTGAACAATGCTCCGATTAATAAGATTGCTGTTCCAGGTTCATAAACATATGACATCACCCAAATAAATGTTGACGACGCAAATGATACTGCACCTATGTAATACCAGTAAGAATCCTTAGAGATAGTTCGTAGTAGAATCTTATAACCTAAATATAAGAATAATAAGTGGAAGGCTATAAATGACAATCCACCAAGTAGTCCTAGGTTAATAAACATTGTTGAGACAAAACCGTTACCTGAACTAAAGTCTGTATCCCAAAAGATTGTCTGATTTATCGCTGGGTCTTTATATAAACGCCACGCATCAGTAAATCTGTTTGGACCAATACCAAGCAAGGCACTGTCTTCGTAGACTCCTTTGGCAATTCCAATTGTTCCCTCTATAGATGGCACAACTTCTGCATAATCAACTTTAGCGATTTTACCAACGGCATTACCCGCGTAATCACCAGCGATAATAAATACAGCAGAAAAGACACAGACAATTGAGGCGATTACTATAAGCAGTCTTGAATTCTCTGCAGACTCAGGTGACGGAGTACTTTCAAAAAGAGTATCTCTCGTTAGCAGGTAAACAAGCATCAATAAAGTAAAGAAGCCAACAACAACCCAAATATTGAAGAAGTTGATAATAGTGAGTAAGAATAGAGCAACAAAAATAATTGCTGATATAAGTGCCTTAAACCAAGTTCTAAGTGGCAATAAGGATAAAGTGATTAGGCCAAAGACAATCATCATTCCTGACAGAATTCCCAAATCATTGAAACCTCCAATTGGTGAAATAGTGACTGTCTGAAAACTGCCTAAAGCAAGGAAATCAGCACCAAATACAATTCTCAATAATGCGTAAAGCAAGACTAAGGAAGAAGATATTGTGAACACAGCAATTGACTTCAAAGTGAGTATCTTTGAATTTTGAAATACTAAAGTCACTGTCATGACTAGAGCAAGCAAAGCAATAAATCCAGCTGTTTGCACTTCAAGACCACTACCGCGGATTGCATCAAGAGTGTCACCAGAAGAGTAACCTGAAATAAAAGCGATAATGGCTGTAAGCCAGAAAAAACCAAGAGAAATAGGTAATACGGTTTTCACCCTAACCTTTCTGAGTGCCATAAAACATGACAATATAACTACAACAGATGACACAATCACTGTGAGCATGACTTTATCGAAACCTAAAGATGCCCACAAACCAACGGTGAAGAAAACTGGAAGAAGTGCGAATAATACCAAGACGGAGTACTTGGCCACCTTATAAAGTAAGGTGGATATTGAATCATTTTTAGCTTCTACTGGACTTTCGACATCCTCCTGATGTACCGCAGATGGTTTGAAGTTAGGAATGAATTGGTTGCCTGACATAAAATAAAATCACTTTAATAAATATCTCATAATCTTAACATAAACAAAAAACACCCCAAGGGGTGTTTTTTGTACACATAAGCCGGATTCTGTCGGGCCAAGGCCCGGATGATTATCTACCTAGGATGTACATTACTGTACATCTCATGCGACTCTCCTCATGGCCTCAAAATCCCGAAGGGATTTTGAGGCCATGAGGCGCGGTCTTGCACACAGGTAAGGATTTAGCCGTTTCACCCTCTTAGTTTCCTAAGAGGCTATTCCCAAAGGAATTCCTCCGCTTTCGCTCGGGACGTCTCTGCTCGCACCTCTTACATTACTGTACGACGGGTGTTACCCGCTACCCTGCTCCATAAATTAATATGGGTGTGTCCGGACTTTCCTCCCCACACGAATGTGAGGCAATCATCGTGTTGATACATTATGCAATAATAATTATAAAATGCAAATAAAAAGCCCTCTAGGTGGCCTTAGTCAGGGATATGCTCAAGGCATAGTTAGTGACTTAGGTCCACACTAGGGGCTATTTTTTGTTTCTCCCCTCGGGAGATTACGTACCATACGGCCGTATTTATTATACGCATCCTCAATATGTGAGATTAACAACATAAAGCCATAGCTGAGCGACTCAGTTAGGTCGGTTGCGCTTAAGCAACGTACTCCTAACAGCCCCTTGTGTCAAGTTAATTTGTTAGCGATATAGTGGAACCAACAACAATGCCGTTAACCTTAACAAAGCCAGCATTTGCCTCAACCACATACCAAGCTGGGGTTGGGGATTCGAAGGAAGCAGGATAAGTCTCAGGAGAAATATTTTCTTCTATGTGTACAATTTCCCCTTCTTTTGTAGCCCATAAAATATCTATGGAGTAATTCATGTCTTTCATCCAGATAGAGTGATTGCCTAGCGCATTAAAAACAAATAACTTCACCACATCTTCAGGTAAAAACGGTGTATCTGACAAACCACGAATTCTTTCTGGCAAACTATCAGCAACTGAAGCTTTGACTGTAGCGCTTCCGATCTGTAGAGGTACCGTATTTGGATAAACTCTTTGCCACTCCTCAATTGTAGGCTCTGGCAAATCCTCTAAAGGCACTTCGAACTCCCCTCTTGCTACCGCATCTCTAACTTCTTGCTGTTCAAATTGAACTGCAAAATAAATCCAAGAACCTGCCCCAATTAGAACAAGGACCAGTAAGACCATAACGATTCTTTCGGCAATTTTCATATAGACTAGTTGCTTCTTAATATATCATTTTAGAGCAAAAAAAGTGTAGCGAAACCAAGCAACAAAACTAAGCCCAGCACATCTGTTGCGGTGGTGATAAAAATGGTTGAGGTTGCAGCCGGGTCCTTACCTATTTGTTTCATTACCAAAGGAATAATGGAACCAGCAATAGCAGCAATAATATGAGCTCCCACCAACGCTCCACCAACGACCAGACCCAGCTCTGGTCGACCATTCCACACAGCTGATATTAACGCGACAATAGAACCAATAATTATTCCATTAATGAAGCCGGCCATTAGTTCACGCCAAATGGCTGGCATTGCATTTTGTAGAGAAATCGTACCTAAGGTAATACCTCTGACCATGATGGCGAATGACTGTGTAGCTGCATTACCTCCCATACCAGCAATAATTGGAATATACACTGATAAAATTGTGAGTTTATCTAGAGTATCTTGAAAAGCCAGCACTACTGAACCGGCCAAAAAACAAGTAGCTAAGTTAAGAATTAGCCACTTGTATCGATTTCGTACCTTTTTACCAACCCCATCAAAAGGTCTTTCACTGTCTACGACTCCAGCATAATCATAAAGTGATTCTGCTGGAAGATGGCCAAACAAAACTTTTACAGCATCTGCATAGATGATACCCAACACACTAGTATCATGATCTAGAACAACAATTTTTTTACTATTGGTACTGGTAATAGTATCAATTATCTCATTTACTTCAGCTTGATAGGTGACCGTTTGGACTGGCTTCACGCATTTTTTAAGCATCGTCGTATTTCTTTCACGAACCACAACTGATAGAGGTACTTCACCAATTAAGGTTCCATTTTCATGTACCAGAACCTCGGGATAGTGAGCAGTTTCGTCATAATGTTCTCCGATTATTTCTGCTGCTTTCTTAATAACCATCTCACTATCTAAGAAAAGATAGTTGAAGTTAATCAGCGATAAAGTAGCCTTGGGATGAAAACGTAAAAAATATTCTATCTTGTCCTTAACATCACCCTTTAGTCTTTGGACAATTTTTTCACGGCGCTTTACGTTTGTAATACGGGCTAGAATATGTTGTACCTGCTGCATATCCATATGATCTAGCATGTCAACAATTTCGTTTGTTGTTAATTGCTTTAGAATTGATTGCTGAACATATGGAGAAAGTTTTTCAAAAACAGCACTCCTCTCAGGGATGCTCATCTCACGCAAAATATCCATTCGACCATGAGTGTTATAGGTTAACTTTTTTACAAAATTATTTTCTCCCTTAGTAGCCTTCGGCATATACAAAATTATACCAACTGAGTTTAGGAAAATTCTCGGTTATGCAAAAGGCGCCCCTTCGGGGCGCCTTTTTCTTTTCCTTTTTCAATAAGTGATTACTCTACTTCTATATTGATTTCAGCCCCATCTCTCAATTCAGACAAATAACCATCTATTACTTCTTGTTCCTTAGATGATAGTAGTTGTGCTTCAATTTGTGCTGACACTTCTTCTAATGAAGGTAACCCGGCATCTCCTCCACCAGCTTGTTCATAAATTGCAGCAATCTCCTCTTCGGTTACTTCAATGTTTGCTTCAGCAAAAACTTGGTCTAGCAGAGCTTGAATTAATAGCTCATCTTTGATATCAGACTGTAGTTTATCAGCCCCGATACCTAAGGACTCCATTCTTTCGTTTAAAACTTCTTCTCCTCCTATCTCTGCTTTTATTTCCTCTAGACGATTTGTTACTTCTTCATCAGAAATAGACAATCCTCGTTCTTGTGCTGCTTGCTTTAAGAGTCCTGTATTGATTAACACATCTAATGCTTGGCTCCTGATTTCAGATTGTACATCAGCATTTGTTGTGTCTACACCCTGCGAATCAGCCATCTGTCGGAACTGTTCGACACTTGTATTCAAATCCTTATTTATAATGTCTTGTCCGTTTACAGTAGCAACTACTCTTTTTTCCTCTTGAGCTGCAATATATGAACCAAAGAAATTAGTCGATGAACGACCTTCTTTTTCAAGTAAATAAATAACACCCACAATCACCACAGCGACCACGACTAGGGCTACTGCATAAAGTTTAATTGGTGATTTTTTTGTTGAAGTTTCCTGCTCTGAAGAAGTTTCAGTTTTTACTGCAGTTTCTTCCTTCGTTGAATTTTGTGTTTCGTTTTCACTCATGAAATTATTTCATTTATTATAATAGTCGTATCCGCACTAACACAGAAATGCAAGCTAGGTACACGTTAGCTAGAATAGTACACTAGCTAGCCTATGATGACAAAGCGTCTGGGTGTTGAGCGCTCCAGCTTGATAGTACGATTGCAGTAGCTGCGGCCGCATTTAATGATTCACATTGTGGATGGATTGGAATAGAGATAAGCTCATCACAAACCTCCTTAGTTTTCTCCCTCAAACCACTACCTTCGTTACCTAGAACAAAAACTGAAGGTCGAGTAAATTTTTCAGAAACTGTAGTAGTTGTACCGTCACCCTCTAAACCATAAACCCAATAACCTTCTTCTTGTAGGTCACGCAGTACGGTATTAACATTTGAAATTGTTACCAAAGGTATACGGAACGCCATACCAGCCGAAACTTTTACCACAGTACCTGTTACTGGAGCTTGGTTGTGAGGCGGAATCAAAACTCCCTTTAAACCAAAAGCAGCTGCCGAACGTATTACCGCTCCAACATTATGAGGATCTTGCACTTCCCCAAGTACCAACAAAGCAGTGTCCGGTGATTTGTCTAGCTTAGCTTTAAAATCTTTGTAAGGTACAGTCAGCTTCTCTGCAATAATTCCAAGAACAATCCCCTGATGCGCATCTTTTGAAGAAACCCGACGTGGAGGATTTTTCATATTGAGTACCTTGAGAGAAACTTTATTCTTTTGAAGGAGGTCTAAGATTTTCTCATTGGAAAAATCTGACGCTACATGCGCTTCCGCTACTACATCAGGTCTTTCTTGCAAAACCTCAAATGCGGCATGCTTGCCAAATATATATTCAACTTCTGTTTTCATTACGCGAATCCTAGCACGGTTTTATATAAAGAAAAGAGCCGGCGTGTCCGCAAGGACACGCCGGCTCTTTTTACTTATTTTACATCATCCGCAACTGACTCTATATATTTGACTAATTTGTCTTGTACCAACTTAGCTTCCTTCTTATTTTTTGATTCAAACATAAGCTTAAGTGCGTATTCAGTTACACTTGGCTTTACACCACCCCAAACCTCACCAAAGTCCACCACTAGGCCATCAAACTTTTTAAGGCCTTTCGGTTTCATTTTCTTAATATAATTCTCAGTCTTAGCTAGAGCAATTTTCTTATCCTTAACCATCACAATCACGTCTTCGGTTTGATTATACTCAAGATATGGACGCATCATTTCACCAAAAGTTTTTCCCTCTGCTTTTGCTTCGGCGTAAGCATCTAATACATACAATAATGTAAGAGTTACAGAATCAGTGAAAAAGTAATCTTTAAAATAAAAATGTCCTGAGTGTTCACAGGCGAACAAAACATCTTTCTTTCTCATCGATTCTTTAATGAATGCATGACCAACCCGCATAATAACCGGCTTTCCTCCCCCTTCTCGAATCGCTTCTTCGTAAGAACGACTAGTGAGCATAGTGTAGCCGATTTTTGATTTTGGATGCTTCTCAAGAATTTTACCTGCAATAAGGGCTCCAATTACTGCGCTATTTATGTATTTACCTTTTTCATCCAAAAAAGCAATTCGATCCGAGTCACCATCAAAAGCGACTCCAAAATCATAGCTTCCCTTCTTTAACTTATCTCGCAGAGGTTTTTGATGTTTCAACAAAGTTGGATCTGAGCCTCGATTTGGAAAGGAACCATCAAGCTTTGGGAACATCACTTCAAATTTCATCGGTAACTTTTCCTGGAGCAAAGGCAGGAGTACTCCAGCCATTCCGTTTCCAGCATCAGCGACCATTTTAATTCCTTCTAGTTTTTTTGCCTTATAACCTTTCAAGACAAATTTTTGATAGGCTTTTAGAATAGTTTTATTTGAAACCTTTCCACGCTTCTTTGCGTCGACAAACTTTCCCTTCTCAATCCTTCTACGTAATTTACCGAGTCCGGACTTTTCGGTCAGTGGAACCGCTTGAGCATGAACTAGTTTTAAACCAGCATAATTCTTTGGGCTATGTGAGGCAGTTATCATTACCCCTGGAAGATTCATTGTTCCCGAAGCAAAATACAACGCTGGAGAATGAACCATTCCGACATCTACAATCGAGGCACCTGAATCATTAGCCCCCTTCAAAAAAGCTTCGTGTAATTGAGGCGAAGACAGTCGCATGTCTCTTGCAACGACCAATTTCTTGTAGCCAAACTCTTCAACAAAAGCTCTGGCAACAAAATAAACTAGTTCTTCATCAATTTCTGTTGGATAAATTCCTCGAATATCTGCATCTTTGAAGGCGCGCCGATAATCAGCCTGTAATGTCATAGTCATACAAAATAGTATAACAAGCCTTTGACGACACTTTTGCACTGTTATACTAACTATAATTATGGATTTGCTTCCCTTTTTTCTAATACTACTAACTTCCGTTTTGTTTGCCTTTGCATTTAGAAGATTCCATTTGCCATGGGTTTTGTCCCTAATTACAGCAGGGATTGTCATTGGTCCTTATGGTTTCAAAATTGCAGAAGTAACCCCTACACTTGGTTTCATTAGTCAAATAGGGCTCATCTTTCTGATGTTCATGGCTGGCCTCGAAACTAAGTTCGATAGTTTTAAAGAATTAAAGTCAGACATTGGTTGGTTGTCGACCATCAATAGCTCTATTCCTTTAGTGGCTGGTGTCGGTTTAGGGTACTTACTAGGTTTTTCTTTAACATCATCAATACTTATCGGCATTATCTTTATGTCTTCATCCATTGCCGTTATTATCCCGACTCTAGAAGCACTTAATTTAAATAATACAAAACTCGGCCGAACTATTGTCTCAAGTACAATCGTAGAAGATATAGCAAGTCTAGTTTTTCTATCGATACTTCTTCAAACACTTAACCCTGTCACCAGTTTACCTCTACCTTCTTTCTACTTTATCCTAACCCTAATAATGGTTGGCTTCGCCTATGGTCTACCTAAAATACGAGCTTTGATTCCCAAGAGACGAGACGAAAAGGACTTATTCGAATCAGAGGTAAGAATTATTTTCGCCTTAATGATTGGAGTAGTCGTTACTTTTGAACTACTAGGACTACATCCAATAATTGCTGGCTTTTTTGCTGGTTTAGTTTTATCGGAATCTATTAAAAGCGAAATTCTTATAGACAAACTAAGGACAATTAGCTACGGAATTTTCATACCAGTTTTCTTTGTTGTTATCGGAATGGAAACAAACATCGGAGTGTTTAGAGAGAGCTACGCAGTTGTGGGCTTAGTCGCGATTGTCGTTAGTGCCTCAATCGCCACAAAATTCCTTAGTGGTTGGCTCGGAGGTAGAATAATTGGTTTTAGTAACAGAGATTCTTCTATTATCGGCTTAGCTACCGTACCACAACTGTCTACTACTCTAGCGGTCGTCTTTACCGCCGTGGAGATCGGTCTTCTACCAGCGACACTTATTACCGCCATGGTTATCTTAAGTATAGTCACAACACTAATTGCACCAATAGGACTTAGATTACTTGCCAGCAAAAAATAGACCAGATAAAACATTGACAAAAGACTAAAATGTATTACTATAGCTCAACGCTTTTGTTACTCGTGTGGGGCACATTAGCTGCAGACGTCTGATTTTACCCAAATTTCAGGTTTCTGAAATTATCAGACGGCCTAGCCTACCTGCACGCCCCGGAGTGAAGTTTTCTTTTCATAAAACTACCCTCCATTAATTAAAATATTTAGATGCCAACACAAACATCTCGACGTCCATCTTCTGGACGCCGACCTTACTCTGGTTCAGGAAAACCTGGATCTTCATTTAATCGTAATCGACGCTCTTCAGGAGGTAGTCGTTCTGGTGGAAGTCGCTTCGGTGGCGGACGTTCAGGAGGCGGAAACCGTGGCGGTCGTGGCGCTGGAGGTGGTCGCAAACAACCAACTTTCGACCCATCACAATTCATCAACAAGAACCCTATTCAGGTTGAAGAAGCTGTTTATGTACCAAAGCACACTTTCAGTGATTTTGGTTTTCACAAAGATATTGCAGACACAGTTGCTAAACTAGGAATCGAAAACCCTTCACCTATTCAAGACCAAGCCATCCCTCTTATTATGGAAGGAAAAGACGTAATCGGTCTAGCAGAGACAGGAACTGGAAAGACAGCTGCTTTCTTACTTCCTCTTATCCAAAAGACTCTTACCCAAGGACAACAACAAACATTGATTCTTACTCCGACTCGAGAACTAGCTCTTCAAGCGGAAGCGGAATTCCGAAAGTTTGGCGCTGGATTCAAGCTATACGCTACATCATGTGTAGGTGGAACAAGTATCCAACCACAAATCAGAGCCTTGAAGCGGAATAACCACTTCGTCATTGGAACACCAGGGCGTATCTTGGACCTTATCGAACGTGGAAACCTAAGAACAGAACGAATCACAAACATCGTTCTAGACGAAGCTGACCGGATGCTTGATATGGGATTCATCCATGATATGCGCAAAATTCTTAGTGGAGTCACGAAGAATCGGCAGACCCTATTCTTCTCTGCAACAATGACTACTGAAGCAAAGAACTTGGTAAATGATTTCATGCGCTCACCTGAGTCTGTCTCGGTAAAGAAAACGGATGTCACCAACAGCATTGCGCAAGACGTCGTACCCTACGAACACGCACATAAGTTCGACACACTACTTGCACTTCTTTCAAAAGACGAGCTGAAGAGAGTTATCATATTTGGTTCAATGAAACACAGTGTTGAGAAGCTATCTCAAGAACTGAACAAGAACGGAATCAAGGCTGAGTCTATCCACGGCAACAAGAGCCATGGACAAAGACAACGTTCTCTTGGTGCCTTCAAAAGTGGAAACGCTCGAGTATTAGTAGCAACAGATGTTGCAGCTAGAGGTATTCACGTTGATAGCGTGTCTCACGTAATCAATTACGACTTACCAAACACCTTCGAAGATTACGTTCACCGCATAGGCCGAACAGGTCGAGGTGTACACAAAGGCCAAGCTCTGACTTTTGTTTCTAAGAAATAACCTAGGTTAAGGACCAAAATAACAGCGCACTTAAAGTGCGCTGTTATTTTTTATAAGCGTATCTTGGTTCGCTTTTAACTTGGTCTAATTTCTATGTATCTTTTTTTCCAAGCTTTTTGAAATTTATCTATAGACAAAGTACCGCCTCCAGCTGGCTCTGCCGGATCATTATAAAAAACATTATCTCCACTCACTCCAGTAATAACCACTAGGTGCGGAATGGGGTTAGTAGGTTCAAAAGTATAATGGACTGACGCCATAACCGGACCTTCAGCAACAACATCACTAAATCTAGCAAAAGCATCTGCCATAGTGAGCCCTGACAAACTGACACTCTCACCATCTAGCCCATATACTTTTGATAAGTTTATTAGCCCAGAATGTATCCAACCAGCATTATCTAAATATGCTCCAGAAGCAATACCCTTCTCCAGCAAGCTGTCTACCGAAATATTTTCGTCTGAATAGAAATCTATCAGCATCGCCAAACTAGCAATTCCACAACCTACTTTCTGCCAGCTAACTTTAGAAATATCAGAAAACTGGGAGTAAAAAGGGACAGTATATTTTTCTTTTTTTGAGCTAGATACTTTCTTAACCTTCGAAGAAGACACAAGGTTCAATTCCTGCTTCGGCAAAATTTCCTCCGATTTTTCGTCGATCTCTTCAATGATGGAAGTATCTTCATCGGGTTCGACAATCTCCTTTTGGTCTAATTCTTTGTTTTCTGAAACGACCAAAATCTGGACTTCGCGAGGCTCTTTATCTTCATCAGTAGCAATATTTAAATCAATAGCACTGCTGGTACCTACAGAGGCAGACACCGCACCAGTCACAAAATAACCGGTGGAAACAGACAAAACTGCTATAGGAACAAAAATTAGTTTAGATAACAAAACAGGAACATTCTACCTCGACCCAACCTATTGACACAATCAAATTATAATTGCATTAATCTTGAACTATTACCGTCGTTCCCAAATCTGCCCAATTATATAATTCACGTGCCGTATCAGGAGGCAGGTTCACACAGCCGTGAGAGTACTGTGAACCAAAGCTTGTATGCCAATAAGCCCCATGAATAACCGCTCCCCCATGTGTGAAGTATAGATTCCATGGAACACCAGGTAAGTCATAAACTTGTCTGTCTAGCAAATTCGGTAGTGGGCCCTGCATATATCGACTTGGTGTCTTTTTAAAAATTGTAAAAGTTCCTCGAGGAGTTGGAGTTAACTCCAACCCTGTCGAAATACTTGCCTCTAGAAACATTTCATTTCCTTCAAAAGCGTACAACATTTGATCCGACCTATCGACAGTAATTGTTTTTATGGAAGAAGTAGAATAATCATTCTCCCAGACTGTCTTGTCACCTTCATCGAGTAAAATATCAACATAATCCGCCGCCACGTACCAGTCACCCTTTAGACGCTCAGGATACCGCAACCATTCATCAAAAATAATTTTATACCAGCGAACACCGTCGTGTTCTACCTTGCCTCCAACCTTCAACACAACACCATTTCTTAAACGAGATACCACCGGATATTCCGAACCGGGACCAGAACGAACCAAAAGACACTCCCCTTCATAGTGTGGACCACAACCATCTGTCACCTCAACATATTCAAACAACACCCTCTCAATAGGCAATAACTCAACCTGGGTGTCAGACGTGGAAGACGCAACAAGCACCACTTCTTCTTCCTCGAGAAAAGGAGTCTCTGGAGCAGTAATGTTTTCTAGATCGACATAACTTTCCGAATCCTTAACAACCTCAACCATAACTCCGGGCTGAATAAAATCGTGAACTATAAATCCCAGTAAGCACAAAACAATGACTGAAAGTACAGCTATGATTATATTTGGTTTTTTTAGGCGTATTGTCATTTTTACTAATTTAGATATGAATCAAAATATATTGCGTGACAAGTATATCCAGACGGGTTTTTCTGCAGATAATCTTGGTGGTAATCTTCGGCTATCCAAAATCTTGTTAGAGGCTCAAGTGTAGTAACTACCGGATCTTCCCATCGTTTTGATTCATTAACAAGCTTAATCATATCTTCGGCGATTTTTTTCTCCTCTTCGTTCCCGAAAAAAATCGCCGACCGGTAAGAACTACCTCTGTCATTACCTTGTTGATTGAGAGTTGTAGGGTTATGAATCTGAAAAAAGAAATCAAGAATGTGCTTATAATCAGTCAAAGTATCATTATACTCAATCTCAACGGCTTCAGCATGACCAGGATGATTTTCGTATGTTGGATTATCATTTTCACCACCTGCATATCCAACTTCGGTTGAAACAACTCCATGCACTGACCTAAGCAATTCCTCTAACCCCCAAAAACATCCACCCGCTATAACAGCTTTTTTAATCATGTACCTATTGTATCAAAAAGCCACCCTAGAAGGATGGCAAATTTGATGGATTACCATCATATAACAAGTGGGTTAGCACACGCCTGGAAAATGTAGCTTACGTTACTGCCGCAACGACAATCTACAGTTAAATCGGTCGCTCTTGTTTCCCCACACTGACTAGTATAGCGCCTAAACGAAAGCCTTAGACCAATCTTGGGTTCTTCTTTTATTTCCAAAAACTCCCGAAGGCCAACCTTGACGTAACCATCGGCCGTACGGATATAACCAAAATTTTTACTATTACTTACATAATGAAGAACTCCCTCCTCTTTCACATTTGTTTTTGGAAGTTTCTGTTCAAAAACACCGTTACGTTGAAAAGTCATTTCTGACCTCCTTTGTACAAACTAATGTTGGGTCGCAATATAAAATCACATATTGTAACTATGTCAATCATTTAAACGCTTGAGCCTGCGACAAATCCTGTACTCCAACACAACTGTAGGCTGTAACCTCCAGACGGCCTATTTATGTTTAGTACATCTCCTGCGAAATAAAGTCCTTTTATAACCTTAGATTCCATAGTCTTGAAATTTACCTCATCTAAACTAACTCCCCCTGACGAAACCACCGCCTTATCTGGACCTAGCAATCCCTTAACCGGCAAAACAAAGGACTTCATGCTAGTTAGTATTTGTTTACGGCTCTCTTTGGTTACGCTATGACATGGAGTTTCTTCATCTACACCCACCAAGCTAAGAATGACTTTACCGACTGCGGTTGGAACAAACTCAGATAAAACATTTTTTATTTTCTTATTTGATGATTCAGAAAAAACTTTTGTTAGTTTTTGCTTTAATTCACCTGCGTCTAAATCGGGCACTAAATCAACCTTTAATTCTACTTTTCCATCTTCCAGCAACTCCCCGACTTTTTTACTAAGGTTTAATACTGTCGGGCCTGTAACGCCAACATGAGTAAAAAGAAGTTTTCCTTTATGCGCACTATCCTTTTTACTATTAGAAAACAAAGTGATTTTTACCTCAGGCAAAGACACGCCCGCCAATGACGATATCCATTTTGCGTTTATCATAAGTGGTACAAGTGCCATATTATTAGTAACCACTGTATGACCAAGTTTTTGCAACCACTCGAACCCCTCCCCACTAGAACCTGTTTCAGGCCTAGAAGTTCCGCCGGTAGTAACAACACAAGATCTTGCATTTATACTACCTGCTAAAGTTTCTATATTAAATATTTCTTTTTTTTTGTTGTAGTTAATTCCAGAAACAATTGAACAAAGCTTAAGTTCGACTTTTGTTTTTTCTAGTTCATTAATCAGAGTCTGTCTTATGGTCTCAGCCTTTTGAGTTGATGGAAATAACCTACCTTCATTCTCTTCGATAAAATCAACATTCCTTTCCTTAAACCAATCAATAGTTTCTTTGACTCCAAATTGCATGAAGGTAGAAAACAGATATTTTCCGGAGTCTTTATACATACTCAACATCTCCCGCACGACTAGCTTGTTGTTAGTTACATTACAACGTCCACCGCCAGTAATAGAAAGCTTTTTGCCAAGTTCATTGTTTTTCTCAAGCAGGAGAACGCTACGGCCGCGGGGGGGGGGGGGGCGGGGCCCCCACCAACAAAGGGGGCCCCCCCCCCAAAAAACCAACCACAAAAAAAAACAAAAAATAATTAATAAACAA